>JANMMS010000025.1:0-88720 GCA_031373525.1 Ferruginibacter sp. | reverse complement strand
GGTTAGATTTGAATGTTTTATTCAATACTTTATAGAAAGGCACTAGATAATTTCTTGTGCCTTTCTATTTTCTCACTCAAATCCTATTCTAAAACATTTTTTATTTCCAAAAAAAATCATTGGTTTAAAAAATAGCGTACCGTTTTCAATAAAGCGTACTTTATAAACTATATTATCAAGTTTTAAAAAAAAGATTATTGTATTAAGAAAGGGAGCCATAACGACTCCCTTTCTTTAAAAAATAATAAGTTCTAATATTATGGATGTACCGATGTAACCCCGTTAAAACTATTGTTATCAAAAACAGGGAAGTCATTCCCATCCACAAATCCATCTCCATTCATATCAGTTGCAACATACTGTTGTGCCACACCATTAAAACTGTCTGCATCAAATTCAGGGAAATCATTACCGTCTATGAATTCATCCTGGTTCAGATCTCCGGTAAAGAATGCCCAAACACCTTGTTCAACCTGTACCTGGTTATCCCCATATGCCTTATCAGATGCAATCGTGAAATCATATAAAGGAGCGGTGTCTGAAAGGGCAACAGGAGCGGCACTCCATGTCTGTACCGTATTCCTGTGTTTGATCGCAATATAATAGTCTCCTGCAGACTGTGTGAATGGAACAGTAGCAGTTCCATCTGTATTCAATATTGCCCACTGCGCATCAACCAATGCATAGGTCTGCGGGTCATGGAGTTCAACAAGGATAATATCTACTTCTGTAGGCAATGAATTAGGCACGGCCTCATTGTTCAATACCGGTTGCATGGCATGGCCTGTTCCTGCTACATAATAACCCTGGAGGAACAACTTCGTATTTATTGTAATGCAGCAGGCAACCGGGCAGTTAACAGTAAAGCAAACGGTGCACACATCACATATCTGGCCGTTGACGACCAAATAGTATTTTACACAATAAGTGCCCGACTGGGTAAATTTATATGTGAGTGGGTTGCCCGAACTTGTATTCGGGTTTATTGCCAATGGAAAAGGATTGCCCACCCGCATGATAACTGCACTGTCCTTTACAACACATCCAGCTCCCGGCGGGTAAGGGTTTGTGAAATTGTACCAGAAGCTATAGTTGGTATTACACATTAATGGCGTTGCCAGGCTGGTATTGCAATTGATCGGCGGCGGATAGTTGAAAAAGTGACCGTCTCGCAGGTTTGCCTTGATCACCGGACTGCCCTCGAAATGGACCTGCGGGTTGCAGACACAAGGTGTTTCGCATCGCACGACAAAGCAAACGGTACAGATATCACAAACAATACCGTTCACCATCAATTTGAATCTTACACAATAGTTTCCTGCACTCGGGAATGTATAGGTCAATGGGGTTGCCTGTGTAACGTTATTCTGGGTATAGACAACATTTCCATTCAACAAGACTTCAGCCACTACCATCACTTCGCAATTACCGACCGGCCATGGATTCGTGAAATTGTACCAGAAGCTATAGCTGATGTTACAGGTCAATGGCGATTCCAGGGTAGTACTGCAATATATCGGCGGTGGCGGATAATCGATGATCCCGTGGGGGACGTTTGATTTGATCACCGGGTTGCCCTCGAAATGGAAACCTTGGTTGCAGGTACATGGCAGGTCACAGTTCACGCTGAAGCAGAACATACAGACGTCGCAGACAGCCCCGTTAACTACTAACTTGAATCTTACACAATAGACACCTCCACCCGTAAATGTATAATTGAGGGGGTTGGCCTGTGAAACATTGTTCTGGGTATAGACAACTGTATTTCCATTTAACAGCACTTCGCCCACAACCATTGCCTGGCAGGTTCCAGCCGGCCATGGGCTTTGGTATGGAATATAAAAACTATACGGCGTATTACAGCTTAACGGTGTTGCAATGCTGGTGTTGCAATTTATTTGTTGCGGGAAACCGACGATCACCGGGTTGTCCGTAAAATTGAAATTCTCGTTACAGTTACACGGAATATTGCAGTTCACAGTAAAGCAAACGGTACAAACATCGCAGACAATACCATTAACCATCAACTTGAATCTTACACAATAGTTACCTGCACCCGGGAATGTATAGGTCAACGGTGTGGCCTGGGTGACATTGGTCTGGCTATAGACAACATTTCCATTCAACAGCACTTCACCCAAAACCATCACCTGGCAATTACCATTTGGCCACGGGTTGGTGAAATTATAATAGAAGCCATAATTAACATTACAAAGTAAAGGCTCTTCCAGGGTTGTATTGCAGTTTACAGGTGGTGGCGGGAAATCGATGGTTGCATTTGGATGGTTTGTAATGATCACCGGGTTCCCCGTAAAATGAAATGATGGATTGCAGATACAAGGCGGATCGCAGTTTACGATAAAGCAAATGGTACAGGTGTCGCAGACAATTCCGTTAACCACTAACTTGAATCTTACACAATAAATGCCCCCACTCGTAAATGTGTAAGTCAAAGGATTGGCCTGGGAAATATTGTTTTGGGTATAGATAACAACATTTCCTATCAACACTTCACCTACCACCATGAACTGGCAATTTCCATTTGGCCATGGGTTCAGGTAAGGGATATAGAAACTATAAGCAGTATTACATGCGAAGGGTGTTGCCAGGCTGGTTTGGCATTCCGATGAAGGAATACTGACAGTTCCACCTGCTATGTTTGCATTGATCACCGGGCTGCCCGTGAAGCGGAAATCCGGGTTGCAGTTACAAGGCACATTGCAGACCACGTTAAAACAAATGGTACAGCTATCGCAGACCGTTGTACCAACCATCAACTTGAATTTTACGCAATAGAATCCGGCAGCCGGGAATATATAGTTCATCGGGTTAGCTTGCGTAACATTGGTTTGGGTATATATCACATTTCCGAGGCTGTCAAGCACTTCACCCACGACCATGGTTGGACAATTGCCGCTTGGCCATGGATGCTGGTAATTGATATAGAACTGGTAATTTGTTTGACAGACCAAATTATTGGGATAAGTAGTTCCGCAATTCATGGTCACTGGAGTTCCGACGTTTGAAAACCCATTATCGATATGTGGAAGTACGATCGTTGGCAGACCGGTAAAATGAAAAGCAGTATCGCATCCGCACGGTGGTTCCGGCAATGGACAATTCCAGAACACCGATGTAATACAACTGTCACATTTAACACCGTCGCACCAACCGAATAGCTTTAAAACAAAATTCCCACTGGTACCTGGCGTTGGCGTATAAGTCCAGGGGAATGAGGTTATGGTTTGAATGACATTACCCAGGTTATCCAGCACCACGCCTGTCACCGTACTTGCGCAACCAAGAGGAGAACAATTATAAGCTGCATTAACAATTAGGGTATTACATCCAATGACAATTTCCCCCTGGTTTCCGCAAATCAGGTTTTGATAAGTGGCACCGGTATCAACACTATACTGTTTAAATGCCCAGCTGCTACCGGCACAATTACAACAATTTTTTACAAATACATCAAAAACACCACTGCTGTCGAAACAGCCATTCGGGAAACTAACTGTAGTCCATAAATGATGTAAACCAAGAGTCAGGAAGTTACCCGGTATCGTTATGGCACCATTGCCGGAAAATATTAAGGTACCGGCCGGTTTAATTCCGTCAAACCACTGAACAAAATAATTATTCAGGTTTGGTAATTGTGCTAAAGGAATGGTAATGCTTTGGTCGATGCAAATGGTATCGCAGCCTATAGGGAATAGTTGCAGGCTTGGTGCGGGATTGATGCTTATGATATTACTAAAAGCGCTGCAGCCTGTGAGCAGGTTTGTGGCAGTGGCATAATAGGTGCCGGCAAGGGTTGTATTGATCACTGTTCCAACAGCACCCGTATTCCAGCTGTAATTATTATTAATGTTTGGTGCTATTACCGAAATTGTGTTAATCGAATTAGCACATAAAGTACCCACGGCGCCAATAGCTACATTGGGGTTTTTATAGGTATAAATACATAAACTGTCATAAGCAATACAGCCATTGGCATCAACCACCTGTAAGTAAATAACAAAGTTGGTATTGTTCACCAATGTTCCGGTTGCTGTTGTAAACCCTGAGGTAGATCCGTTAGGTGAAAAACTAATTCCACCTATACTGGCACTCCAGTTGTAAGTATATCCGGCATAATTAGCGGCGTTTAAATTGAAGCTCCATGGATTTGCAGCCGGATCAAAACAAACGGTTGAGCTGGTTTCAATATTGGCTACAGGATCCGGGTATAATTTTACAACAGCAGTATCTGAAAGCATGGTACAATTACAACCTGGTGTTGCTCCGGATACAAAAACACTATACAATCCGTAATCTGTTGCGGTATATGTAACACTGGTTGCACCGGAAATATTAGTTCCATTTTTCTTCCACTGGTAATTATAACTGCTGCACATCGTATTGCCGTTGGGATTAATGTTGGCAGTTAAAACAACCGAGCCTCCCCTGCAAATGCTGCTTGGGTTAGGTGTTACCGTTACTATCGGCTTAGGATGAACCGTTACAATTTGAGTGGTGGAATCAATACAGCCATCCGGTGTGGTAACGATTAATTTTGCGATAAAGTTTATAGGTGCATTGGTGTTATTGGTATACTGGTGCTGCGGTGTACCGGCAGGTGTTAAAAAAGAATATGCCCCGTCTCCAAACTTCCAGTGATAACTTGCATAGCCCGGTGCTGCAATAAAGTATGTAATACCTTCACTACAGGTGGGATTAGGATTTACTGTAAATGCAGCATTGGGTATAGCTACAGGCACAGAGAATGTAGCTGTGGAAGTGCAGGTGCCCTTGGTAACGCTTAAGGTTATCACGAATGATCCGTTGCTGGTTGGTATCACACTCTCACTGGTGGTATTACCTAACGTTCCTGTATAGGTTCCGCCGCTGATGGACCAGGTATATGTTGCTCCTGCGCTGGTAGGGTAATACGTTGAGGCATCACTCATGGATAAAATACCTGTGAAGCAATTATAACTTGCAGTGAGGTGGGCAACAACCGGGACATCCACTGGCTTGCACCTCGATATACAACAGGTATCAAAAGTTCCTGAAGACGTATTAAATACCCTTGTTTTTGTTGCGATACACGCAGTATATTGACCTGCCTCCGGGTATTGATGAACCGCATTCAGGGTAGGCAGAAGTTCAGAAGTTCCATCGCCATAACAATAGTAAATGGGGAAACCTCCTGTTGGAGAACCCGTACCTGTATATCCTCCGGTAAATACCGTTGGGCTGCAGCCAGTAGTGCCAAAGTTGATACCAAAGGTTAAACTACTGCATGCTGTTGTGGAACAACAAAAATAAATATCATCGGGAATGCAGATCGTATTGGATGTTACGTTACAGCCGTTAGAACAGGTTGCTACGCTTTTATAACAGCCCAACTGGGTTGCATTGTAATTGGCGCTGTTAGCTCCCAGAATGGGAGTGAAAACACCTCCTGGTGTAAGGCTAAACATCCATTGTATAGTAGGTGTACATCCTATAACAAGCTCTTTTTGTGAAAGCGTTATGCTGAAACTGCTCAGGTTACAATTGGTAACCATACATGGTGGTGAAATAGAATACCGGTAAGGATCAAGTAAAATAGTAATTGATTTTGTAACAGGGCAACCGCCTCCAATGGGGGTAACGGTAACGGTATAAACACCCGCCGTTAAAGCAGTAATAATTTGTGAACTGGAAGTACTGCCACCCGGGAAGGTCCATGCATATAGTTGCCCGCTGGGATTTGCTGTTAACACATACCCTGTTCCGTTACTTAAACAACTTCCTGTTTTTGTAATACTCACTGCAATGGGAAGGGTAACCGTTATGCCTACAGAAGTCGTTCCACCACAATTACTCACACTCAACGAGCCGTTATTTGTAGCATTGCCATGCCAGAGTACAGTTATACTTGGCGTTCCCTGACCCGATTGAATGGTGCCTAAATTCGGGTTATTAATGTTCCAGGTATATACAATTCCCGGTATAGGTACCACTGAATAGGTAACAACCTCATCAATACAAACGGTGGTTTTGGGAGATAATAAAACAGGCGGCGGCGGATTAGTAACAGTAGCGCTGATCATGGTTTGAGCACAGGTGTATTTACACTGTTGTGTTGCAGTAACTGTATACGGTCCGGTTCCGGTAAAAGATAAAGTGATCGTATCCTGTATTGGCCCGGTATTACTTAGAACATTTGTGCCGCCGGGATAGGTCCATGTAACTGGCATATCACTGACAGTACTGGTTACCCAAAATTTTACAACATTACCCGGACAGGCAATATTGGCACTTTGGGCAATGGAAAGCACCGGCAAAGGGGCTACCACAATGATGGCCTGTTGAGGACTGTTACAAAATGCTGAACCTATCTGGGTAGCAGTAACGGTGAAGGTTCCAACTTGAGTAGGTAACCAGGTATTGGTAATGCTAGGAGTATTGGGTAAATTTAAAGGCCCTACTGTATTGATATACCAGTTAAAATTTCCAGAAGGGAAAGTTGTAAAAGATGAATTACAAGAAACACAACTGGTACTTGGTCCTACTATTCCAAATGCAGGACGCACATCAACTGTTTTATAAGAAGTGTCCGTGCAGCCTCTTAAACTATCAATATAAATACATCGTATAGTATAACTACCGGCTGCAGTAAAAATTAATCCAAATGACGGCGTGTTCAGGTAAGTGCCATTGATTATTGTAAAACCGGAAGCAGGTAAAACACTCCAGGTATAAAAAACACCTGGTAACGCAGGTAACGTATAGGTTGAAGCTGCATTTTCACAGACAATATTATTTCCCTGGATAGGCATTTTATAAAGGATCTTTTCTACCAGGCTGGTTGTATTTCCACATGTTCCTGCACAGGCAGAAGGGATTGTAAGTATTACAGTTGGATTGATTATGGATGGGGTCAGGAGATTCCAAACCACTTTTATACAACTACCGGTGCCTATGACTGTTCCCCCAACAGCTGTCCAGGTATAAGATGAGCAACCGGTAATAGAGGAACAATAAGTAACCGTATCGCCTGCGCAAAACATTTTTCTGCAATCGGGTGTTAAAATTCTTAACCCGGTACTATTGCTAACAGTGATTGTATCGTAGAAGGTGTTTGAGCAACCGCAATTATCCGAACTCGTGGCATTGCTTACCGTTAAAGAAACAATATAAGTACCGGTATTTGTGTATGCATGCGTAACACTCATGCCGCCGTTTTGCGTATTTCCATCCCCAAAATTCCAGTACCAGTTGCTGTAAACCCCTAATGATGTATTCGTAAACGTTATTGCCTGGTTTTTGCAAACGGTATCGCTGGTATTTTTAGTAAACAAAGCTTTGGGCGATTTGGTTAAACAAAAACTTTGCGTTAGCACTTTAAAACAACTGCTGTCGCTGTTAAAGATCGTAACTGTTACTGTGCCTAATGTTCCGTTACCCCAGGTAACATCTATATAGGATATAGGTGTACTCAGGTTTGTAAGTACATTACCATTGATGGTTCCGCCGGTAACATTCCATACATAAGTAAAACCCGGGCTTATGCCCGGCACCACCTGGATCTTGTTGGTACTATACTGACACATGGTGGCAACCGGCACTGGTTGTCCAGCAGTTCCACCTTTGCAATCAGGCGTTTGGCAATTAAACCTTGCGAACTGCAATTCAAACTCAGGACAGCATGATTGGGCTTTTATTTGATTAGGTCCCGCAAAGGAAAAAAGAACCAAAAAAATGTAGAGGGGTAGAAAAGACTTTTTCATAAACAATGCGTTAAGGTGATGACCAAATGAAGTTCAGTAGAATGGGTTAGGCTAATATATCAATATTATTCCACAATCCTTACTTTTTTTTCACATTGCAGGGTTATTTATGCACCTCATAAAGTGAACAACTTCTCCTTTAAGGGAACTTATGGTAGAGAAATATTATTAATTGAATATGTCAGCTGATTTGCTGTTGATTTTTTGGAACATACTAAATTGCTCTAACATAATTGATTAAATAAACCAAAATTTGGGGAGATATGGTTTCCCCCCTATAATAAGCCTTGAGATATCAAGGTTTCTATAATTTGCTATTTAAATAGCCTCCATTTTTAATGCTAACTTTTTTTTCAAGCAAGGAAGATTTAATTATCATTTTCTAACCATTCTATCAAGATTAATATATTCTCAAAATAGTGAAATCCACTGCAAAATTTGTGCATTATTTTAATTGTCAGCATAGTATATTTTTGTTACCTTAATAGCCCTAAAAACAGTAATGATCATAAATATATTTATCTAAATATTTACCAGGTATGTCAAACGAACAATTAAAAAGAAAAGATTTTTTTAAAAGTATTGCCGGCATCAAAAAAAATAATAATGAAGTGTTATTAGATGGCGATTCAGGTGATAAAGATGTATTGTTTGAAAAATATGCCAGAAAAAATCTGGGAAGCAGGCAATATAGTGAGCGTATTGAAGTTCCTGATCCCAATGGCCCGCAATTCAATCGTGTAGGCAATGTTACAAGTGGACTTGCCCCTTATTCAGGTGTTTGGACAGAATGGGAAGTTACACACCTGTTAAGAAGGACGGGCTTTGGTATAAAGAAAACAGATCTCGATAATCTACTTGCAACGACTGTATCAAATGCAGTTGATACACTATTAAATATCAGTGCCCCAAACTTTCCTTCCGCAACCGCACTGAATAATTATCAAAATACTTTACCTGATAGCGGAGGTATTGCATATGGTGCAAGCTGGACAAATAATAACCTCACTTATGTGAATTCAAATGATGGTAGCAATAATAATTACAGGCAAACAAGCCTTAACAGCTGGAGTTGGGGATTGTGTTTGAATGATACTACTTCCATCCGGGAAAAAATGCTGCAATTTTGGTATCACCTGATACCGGTTAATTTCGATGATGTGAGAAGTCAGGAAAGAAATTCAGCAACCATGTGTAATGATTACATGAGTTTATTAAGATCGAATGCATTGGGAAATTTTAAAACACTTATTAAAAATATAGCAAAATCACCGGCCATGCTGGTTTACCTGGGCAATCAATACAGTACTGCAACAGTGCCAAATGAAAACTTTGCAAGAGAACTGATGGAATTATTTACTCTTGGAAAAGTACCCACTCAAAATTATACAGAGGAAGATGTAAAATCTGCTTCAAAAGTTTTATCAGGCTGGCGTGTATCTAATTTTAGTGCCAGCTATCCGCTGGCAGTAGCTTTCAATGCAAGTTATCATAATCAATCTGATAAATTATTTTCAGGTTATTTTAACAATACAACGATCAATAACCAGTTGTTGGCTAATGGGGCCAATGAATTTGATATTTTCTTTGACCTGCTTTTTACACAACAGCAGGATACGATTGCTAAATATCTTTGCCGAAGGCTTTACCGTTTTTTTGTTTATTATGATATTGATGCAAATATTGAAACCAATGTAATTGGTCCACTTGCTGCCTTGCTAGTGAGTAATAACTGGCAGATGGCACCGGTTATGAATACTTTATTGAAAAGCGAACATTTTTTTGATATGGCCAACAGGGGAGTGATGATCAAAAGCCCGGTAGATTTTATCTCCGGAACCTTAAATACTTTAAAAATAAATACCACGCCTGTTGCAGGTGCTACCCAGGTCGAAAATCAATATACCATTTGGAATTATTTTCAATCATATGCGCTTAATAACCTGGAACAGGGATTAGGGCTTGTACCTAATGTATCGGGCTGGAAAGCATACTACCAGGAACCGACATATTATCAAAACTGGATCAACTCCAATACGATTCAACAAAGGTCAGCCTTACTCACCAATTTTATAAATGGATTTACAAAAGGAAGTACAAGTATTAAATTTGATCCAATTGCTTTTGTACAACAATACCCCAATGCAACAATTCAGGATCCTGATCTTTTAATAAATATCATTATAAAGTATTTACTTCCACTTGATCTTCCGGCAACTTTTAAAACTGATACTAAAGTACAAACATTGCTGGGTGGACAGGTTACTAACAACTACTGGACCACCGCATGGAATAATTATACAGGTACGCCAACAAATACATCTTATACAAATATTGTTAAGACAAGGATCAATTCTTTATTGACCACTTTACTGCAATTGGCAGAATATCAATTAATGTAGCATTATTAAAATTCATATTTTATGAACCGTAGAAAATTTTTAGGAAACACAGCATTGTTTTCTGTGCCAATGATGATAAAAGGCATTCCTGTTTTTGCAGGTGACGGTGCTTTGCATCCATTTTTACAAGCACTGACGATTCCCACAAATAGCTGTGGAAAAATATTGGTAGTAATACAGATGAATGGCGGAAATGATGGATTAAATATGGTGATACCTTTAGACAGGTACACAGAATTGAATAATGCCCGCCCGAATATATTAATTCCTTCCGGTTCCGTACTGGCTCTTAACGGAACCAGTAATACAGGCCTTCATCCGTCCATGACAGGCTTACGTGACCTGTTCAATGACGGTAAAGTTAACCTGGTGCAGGGCGTTTCTTATCCAAATCCAAATTTCAGTCATTTCCAGGCGCAGGATATCTGGTTCACAGCTTCCAATACCTTACCAACACCTGATACAGGCTGGCTTGGCAGGCAACTGGATGTTGCTTATCCCGGATTTCCGGTAGGATATCCCAATGCTACAGATACAGATCCATTAGCCATACAAATAGGTGGTGCCTTGCCGTTAGCTTTGCAAGGGTCCAATATTAACATGGGATATAATGCTCCTAACCCGGCCGCATTGATCAATGTAGCCACAGCGACCCCTGCAACAGCACCGGTTAGCGATTATGGAACTGAACTGACTTTTCTACGCCTCATGAAAGACCAAAGTAATGCATATGCATCCAGGATCACTGCTGCTTATGCTGCTCAGGCTACACTTTCAACCATGTATGCGGCTTCTGGAAATACATTATCTGATCAACTTAAGATCGTTGCAAGATTGATCGGAGGCGGACTATCTACACCGGTATATATTGTTAATCACCCGGATAGTTTTGATACTCATATAGACCAGGTCGTTTCTGGAAATACAACAACCGGTAGTCATGCAAATATTTTATCAAAATTGTCTGTTGCTATTACTGCGTTTCAAAATGATATTACGTTAATGGGAAAGGCAAACAAAGTGACCGGTATGACTTTTAGTGAATTTGGCCGGCGGGTGATCAACAATACAAGCTTTGGTACTGATCATGGATCCGGTGCACCGGTAATTTTCTTTGGTGCAGGAATCTTGGGAGGTGTTACAGGCACTTCCCCGGTATTACCCACCAATCCTACTTCATCAACCCAGGTGCCGCTTCAATACGATTTCAGGCAACTATACAGTACTGTTATGCAAAAATGGTTGTGTATGGACTCTAACCAGTCACAAACTATTTTAAATGGTACTTATACCATCGTTCCCATTTTTAACGGCACAGTTTTGGCACAGGATGGTATAGAATTATTTGCTTCATGGAACAATGAATTTGCTAAACTGGATTTTGAAGTGTTTGAAAATGATACCTACGATCGTTTTATAATTGAACGGTCTGTTAATGCGATCGATTTTCAACTGAGTGATACGGTAATAAATGTAACGAATGCCAACCGGCAAAAATATGTGTTTAATGATCCCCGTATCAATGCACCGGAGATTTTCTACCGTATTCAAGGTATTACCAAACAAGGTTTGCCCAAGTATTCAAAAATTGTAAAACTTAAAAACAGTAATAAGCAGGAAATAAGGGTTTATCCAAATCCGGTAACCAACTTTACAATTAATATAGAGTTTTTCCAAAGCGTTGATGAAAATGTTACGATAACCCTGATTGGTGCACTAGGCGAAAAATTATATTACAATCAAATCAACCCCAGGGGTAGGAGGGTGGTAACTTTTAAAGTATCTAATATGTTTAGTGTAAAAACGGTCTATATGCTACATATCTCTTATGGCGGAACAGTTGTAAATGAAAAAATATTATTTGAGTAATTGGATTTAATCCCAGGTAAGCCTCAGCCACGATTCGTGCCTTCACGAAACGGTTATACGTTTGTATAATTCCAATAAATTATTTTATTCTCTTTTGTATTCTTAATGCTAAAAACTATCTTTAAATAATACTACCATTTTATCTTTAATCTTTTTCAAAATGACTGCTCCATCTTTATTAAAAGCCGGGATACTTACTTTGATCCTTGTTACAACCTCTTTGATCAGTTGGGAGTTTTATTTGCGTAGTAAAGGATTTGAAACTTCATTTGATGATGACCCTGCCCTTTGGTCTGATAAACGAATGCAGGTATATGAGCCTGCCAATAAAGCAACCGTTTTTATAGGTTCTTCCCGTATTAAATTTGATCTGGATATTGATCTATGGCAAACCATTACCGGTGATCATGCCATACAATTAGCCTGTGTAGGAAGTAATCCTATTCCGGTATTGCAAAACCTGGCAGATGATAAGAATTTTAAAGGAAGGTTGGTTGTAGATGTTACGGAGGTTTTATTCTTTTCCATGGCACCCCCGAATTGGCGTAGGCCGGAAAGAAATATAAAATATTACAAAGACCTTACACCAGCCCAACGGGCAAGTTTTCAACTGAATCACCTTGCAGAATCAAAATTCGTGTTTCTGGATAAAGAACGGCTTTCTTTGAATGCCCAACTTAATAATCTTCATATACCAGATCGAAAAGGAGTTTTTCGGGAACCCATCTTTCCTCCTGATTTCGGAAGGGTTAAATATAACAGGCAGGAATACATGACAGATAGGTTTGTTGCCGACAGCAATATGCGAAACGAGGTAAAAGGAATCTGGGCTTTTTTCGCAAAGATGACAAAAGATCCTCCTGCTTCAGGTGCAAAACTGGATTCAATACTTACTTTGGTAAAAACAGCTGTCGACATAATTAAGTCGAGGGGTGGGCAGGTGATTTTTGTCCGGACGCCTTCGAGCGGAGGATTTCTTGCCGGGGAAAAAATGGGCTATCCCAGGGAAAAATATTGGGACAAATTACTGGCAATAACAAATTGCCCCGGTATTCATTATGCTGATTATCCTGCCATAGCAAATTTCGATTGTCCGGAGTTTTCACATTTAAGTCAGCAGGATGCCATTGTCTTTACAAAAAATTTCATTAAAATTTTGAATGAAGAGAAAGGCTGGAAATTTCCCAAAGCAATTCAACTGTAAAATCATTCTTCCACTATTAACCATTCTGCTCCATGGTATTTAACTCTTATACTTTCATCGCTTTTTTTATTGTTATGCTAATTTTGCATAACCTTCCTTTTTCATGGAAAGTAAAAAAGATCACCCTGTTATTAGCCAGTTATGTTTTTTATGCTGCCTGGAACCCTCCGTTCATTTTATTATTATGGCTTTCAACAGTAGTTGACTTTTTTGTCGGAAGGGCTTTATATCACCAGGATAATAAATTTAAAAGAAAATTATTGCTTGTTGTAAGCCTTATCGGTAACCTGGGAATGCTTTGTTTTTTCAAGTATGGCAGTTTTTTACTGGATAATTTCACTCACCTGGTAAATGCCATTGGAATGAATTATCATCCTGCAAAACCAAATATCATTTTACCTGCCGGTATATCCTTCTATACATTTACCACTTTGTGCTATACGATCGATATGTATAAACGGAAAAGCGAACCAGTGAAATCCATGCTCGATTTTTCTTTATTTGTAACATTTTTCCCTCACCTGGTTGCCGGACCAATCGTTCGTCCGCCACAGTTAGTTCCTCAGTTTGAAACTCCCCGTAAAGCTTCTCAACAGCAATTGATGCAGGGATTATTATTGATTTCCCTGGGACTTTTTATGAAAGTGGTATTGGCAGATAGTATGCTTGCACAGCCTGCCAATGATGTTTTTAATTCACATGCTGTTTTAAAAACACTGGATGCATGGATGGGCGTGTTGGCTTTTTCAGGCCAGATATTTTTTGACTTTGCCGGTTATTCAACCTGTGCAGTTGGGGTAGCTTTATGCCTGGGATTTGTATTGCCACAAAATTTTTTATATCCGTATGCTGCCATTGGATTTTCCGATTTTTGGCGCAGATGGCATATTACTTTATCAGCCTGGTTAAGAGATTATTTATACATTCCTTTGGGAGGTAACAGGAACGGGAAATTTCGAACTTACATCAATGTAATGATCACTATGTTACTGGGAGGCCTGTGGCATGGAGCTAACTGGACTTTTGTTGTCTGGGGTGCTTTACATGGAGCATATTTATGGGGCGAAAAGATCATTCAGGATTTTCATAAACCAGCAGCTGTACAATTAGATTCAATACCTTCCGGTGAACTTGGGGTATTGGGCGTTATTCCCAAAGAATTCAAATCAAAAACAGTGAGCAATTTTATGCTGGCGATGGTAACATTTTTTTTTATTAATGTTACCTGGGTTTTCTTCAGGGCACCCGATTTTACATCGGCATGGCAACTCTTAATTTCCATGTTTACCAATGCTTCAAAAGCAGTAACCTTGCTTACAACCCTGAGTATTATAAAAGTTTCTGTGATCATATTTTTCCTGGTTGTTTTTCACTGGCTGATGCGTGATACAAAAGTTATAACGGTTGCAGAAAAAATGCCCTGGTGGTTGTTAGGTATTATCTGGTCGTTCTTGTTATTATTACTTGTTTGGAGCCAGGAAAGCAGCAGTTCGTTTATTTATTTCCAATTTTAAGTACTTACTTCCGCTAATGTTCTAAAATAAAAGAGTTGTTGCACATTGTTTTTTAATGGCAATGATCATCATTAAGTTTTAAATTAGTATAACTTCTTTTTAATATTTCCTTGTTTTGCAGGTAACAGGAATAACACTGATCATATTGTGCGTGACTTTAAAATTAATTTTGATTGAGTTGTTTTCAATAATATATCTTTATGAACCTACAATCATTCTGGAATATTTACCAAATATTTTACGGAAAAGCCACGCAAAGACGATACTCAGAAAAATTGAGATGAGCAGTAATAAAAAGCCTCCTCCTATAATATTAAACGGGGATATTTTTTGTTTTTGAATTAATGGCGTCAATTGTATGATGGCAATACTCAAAAAAAACGCGTGTGCAAAATAAATGGTAAAGGCAATTTTTGCAATGGGGTTTAGCCATTTTGGTTGCAGTTCCCCTAAATTTTTAAAGAGCAACAGCACCAGACCAGATAAAGCTATTTTTTGAATATAATACAATGTTGATTTAACGGAAAAGAAACCAAATCTGTCAATAGAATTAAGCACAACATATAAAAGCCCCGCTGTTGAAATGATGGCAATTCCAATAAACAGTAATTTTTTTTGGCGTATCCATTCCAACCGTTTTTCCATACCATCAGCAATGAACATACCGGCTGCATATGCACCGGTAAAATAGATCATGGTTTGCAGGCTTAAAAAATCACCCGTCCATAATTCTTCCAATTCCACCCGCCGCACCAATAAGGGTGTAGCAATGATGAGGGTTATTATCCATGTCCCCCATTTTTTTATACTCATAATGTAATCCAGTAACGGTGTAACCAGGTATAAAAAGAAAAGTACCGGAATATACCATAAAACAAAGCTGGCTTTGCCGTAAATAAAATTTCGTGGTATTTCTCTTAGATAAGCCTCTAGATTTGGTTGAAGGGCAAGCCAATCATTTGATTTGTTATCAAAAACAGAATAAGCCAATGTAAAAAATACATAAGGCAGAAAAACATACTTGAATTTGCTTATGAAAAATGCTTTGTATCCTTTCTTTTTTAAAATAGCAGTAAAAAGCATTCCCGATATTACTGCAAAGTAAATAGTGCTGTTGTGAAACAGCAATTCATTAGAAATTGAAACGGGCTTATTAAAAGATATAAAACTTGCAAAAGCGAATGCATGAATAGCTACTATATTAATAATGGCGAATCCACGGAAACTGTGCAGGTATCCAAGGAAAGCAGGCTTATTATCGGTTGTCATTTTTGCTGGTTGGTTTAAGTTCAAGTAAGTTAAACGAAAACTAAATATTGATTAGTATTAATATTTAAACTTTAGTTTTATTTGGCTTTATTCTAAAGATTATTATTATTGGTCTTGCCAGTGCAAAAAAAACATAGTTACAAAAGCGAACTCACTACACAGCATTTAAACAAGCCTGTATGATTATTGTAAACTTTATCCACTTGTTGATGCAATAAAAGCAATTGATCGATATATGTTTATCTTAAGGGTGGGAGTATCAATTTCTGAATAGATTGATTAAGATTGTTGAGATTAAAAACTTCTTGATTGTAAATTCTCGAAACAGGTTGTGAATATCATTTCTTAAAATACCTCGTTAAATAATAAATCCTCCGAAAGGAGGATTTATTATTTAACGAGGTACAACAATGACGTTAGTTTGATGTTATCTCAACTGTGTTCTTATCTCCTCCACCAACTTCACAATTAGTTGTTATCCTGTCTGCACTGATACCTTCTCTTTCCTTTAGCTGCATTTTAATTGCATCAACTCTTTTTTGACAAATAGCCTGAGAAGATTTAGATGTCTCAGAATTTCCTTTGATCATGATCTTACAATCAGGCCTGGTTTTCATCTTAGTTGCAATTGTTGCTATTATTGCAGCATTTTCGCCTGACAATTTGATACTATTACCTTTAAAAATTAATGCAGGATAATCAGATGGACAATTTGAATTCAGGTCTGCATCTGCATCACCGGTCCTGCCTTTGCAACAAGAAGGATCCGGGCATTTTCCTACACCATCGATATCAACTGGTAAACATTCTGTTGGAGTGATCAATTGTTTGTCTTTACAATCAACGATACCATCGCCATCCGTATCTCTCATGGTACCTGTTGCATCTACAGGGCAACCTTTAGGTGTATTTGGTTCTTTATCAAAAAGATCTGCAACTGAATCGCCGTCTGTATCATCCAATACTTTTTGCTTAGCTTCTAAACTATCAACCTTTAAAGAAAGCATATTAACCTTATCCTGAATGGCACTATTTATACGTGCTGCCGGATTATCAAATAATAACTGGGGTTTGGATTTTTTCCCAAGTGCGACCTCAAGTCCTGCGTGGGCATAAGAAAATTTATCTTTATGTGTGGTACTGCTTTCTCCCAAAGGTACAGTCCAGTAAGAGTTACCATCCAGGTTATCTCCATCTACATAATTCATTGTATACCCAACATTCAGGTTGAGCAATTTGGTTAGTTTAAACCTTACTCCAACGGTTACTGGTACATATAATTCTGTAATATTATTCTTTAATCCATCCGGGTAAGGCCTTTCAATGTTTGAACCTCTTGGCGTGAACTTAACATCATAATTCGCTAATCCGCCTCCGATTCCTATGTATGGAACAAACCAGTTCTTCATATGAAGCCAATTGATATTGGAAAAAGTATATAAAACGCTGCCTGAAACTGCTGCATTAAGTTCTGTGTTGAAAGAGGTGACAGCCCTGGCTAAATTCAAAGTGTCATTTCCTCTTTTCTTACTATTATCACCACTCAGCTTACCTCTTACAAAATCTGCCTGCAATGCCAGGTAATGTGTAATCTGGTATTTAACATTCAAGCCGTAACCAAAATGATGGTCATTCTGCGAAAAATCATTCGATCCTCCGGCAAGTACAGAGGATTTTAACGCTCCTGCACTTAACCCTACTGAAAACTTTCTAAATGGTTTACCACCCGAAAAAGGTTTTATATTTCTGTCTGTGTTTTTTATATTTCTGTCGGTTTTTTGAGCAAATACTGACAAGGAAAGTGACACAAAAACACAAAGAAAGATCACTTGCTTTCTAAAAATTTGAAACATAAAATTCAGGTTATAGATCATGAATAATGGAGTAAATATAGCAAAATTCAGTAAATAATGAATTTAAGAAAAAATAAATTACAATAGCATTTCCTTTGTTGCATTAAATTGAATCTTTTAAATTTATCAAAACCAAATAAGGGAGGTTCTTTCTAAATGATATTATATTGTTTTCTTTACAATGAAACTATTATTTTTGCGCAAAACTGTACAGCTTGTTGGGATATTGATAAAATGTCAATTTAATTTTAAATAACTCATTGTTTATTAATGTGTTGAATGTTTATTATTCATCTTAAGTTTCATTTTAAATAAAAGAAAATATGTTAATATTGATTTCTTTATTTAATTGAATTAATTGACCTTTTGGATAGTAGCTTATTCGTTTTTACAAACTTCTAAAATGTGACTAAGGAAGGCGAAGCCATGATTTTTCATCATTCAAATTTTATTTTGGTTAAATAAATCCTTCTCTTAAATTACTCATTATATTTCCAAGTAATTTGTTCCAAAAAAAATAAATATACTTTTGCTTATGTTATATTTTAAAAAATGCGGTTTACTCTTTACTGGCTTTTTGTTGGGTATTGTCTTTTTTACATCATGCACTGCGCCTAAAAAAGTAGTTTATTTATATAATCTAAAAGACAGCACTTCAGGTAATTTGGGAAATGCCCAATCTGTTTTTGAGAATCTTATTCAAAAAAATGACCAGCTTTGGATTACAGTTGGGGGTACCAATCTCAACGACCTGCTGGTTGTAAACTCTGCAAGTGGATTGCCTGCAGGTACAGGAGGAGGTAACCTGATTCAGGGTACTACTTCTACGGGTTACCTGGTAGAGTCAAATGGCAAGGTTAAATTGCCTTATTTGGGGTTGGTTCAGGCCGAAGGGCTTACCAGGCTGCAACTGGAAGCTTTTTTAACTGAAAAATTCAAGGAATATACAAAAGAACCTGTTGTAAATGTTCGTTTTTTAAATTATAATTTTTCTGTTCTTGGTGAAGTAATTAAACCCGGCAGATTCAGCATGCCAACTGAACGTACCACCATATTGGAAGCACTTAGTATGGCAGGGGATTTAAATGAAATGGGTAAACGTGAAAACGTTTTAGTTATTCGTGAAGTAAATGGTCATAGAGATTTTGCACGATTAAACCTTTTATCAAAAGATTTATTCACATCTCCATATTATTATTTAAAAACCAACGATGTTATTTATGTTGAACCTGTAAAAACAAGATTTATAGCAAGAACAGGAGTACCTCAGTATGTAGGTATTGCAGCCGTTGGTATATCTTTACTGATTACTATTATTAATGTCAGTAAAAAGTAGTTTAATTCCATTACAGTTATTATGACAGCAGTTAATACAGATTTTAATTCAAAGACTGAAGTACTTGATCAGAACCAACAGCTCAGGCGTGTTTTTTTTCGAATTCTTCCTTTTTGGCCAATGATCGTTTTTGTAATTGTTATTTGTTTTTTTGGGGCATATATTTATTTACGATATACCATTCCGGTGTATGAAGCAAATGCAAGAGTTATTGTCAATGACGATTCGCAACAGAAAAGTGCAAATTTGCTGGAAGCATTTAAAATTGATACCCGAAATATTTCAAATGAAACTGAAAGAGAACTGGAAGTATTAAAATCTAAAGATCTTATAAGAAAACTCGTCATAAAATTACAATTAAATGTTCAATATAGCCAGAAAGGGTATGTGAGAAGTGGAAAGTTTTACGATAACATACCTGTTACATTAAAGATTGAAGATCCCGATTCTATAAGATCCATACATTTTGGAGAAGTAAAAGTTGCGAATAATAAGATCAGTTTCGGGAATGAAATTTTCCCGATTGATAGCCTGGTTAATAGTAAGTTTGGTAGGATCAGCTGGCATATTAATAATGAATATAATACGGCGAATAAAGAAAAAGTGTTTCTGACTATACTACCTGTTTCCATTGCCGTTGGAGAAATAAAGAATGCTTTGTCTGTAAAACCGATCACCAAACAATCATCTATCCTGGAATTGACTTTTAATGATGCAATTCCCAACCGCGGTGTTGTAATTCTTGAGAGTCTGATCAGTATATATGGATCTACCACAGTGGAGTATAAAAGGAAGATATCAAAAAAGACGCTTAGTTTTTTAGATGATCGTTTGCGTTTAATTTCTGAAGAATTAAGCGGGGTAGAAAAAAACCTCCAGAGTTTTAAATCAACTCAAGGTATCACAGATCTGGGTGTTGAAGGTAACCTCTTACTTGAACAGCTAAAGCAAACTGATTCAAAGATCAGTGAATTGGATGTTCAGTTGGAAGTGATCAAGGAGATTGAACAATATGTTACTAAGCGAAATAAAAGCAACAGTGATGTACCTGCGACATTGGGAATCACTGATCCCGTTCTTACCAGCCTGCTTGATCAATTATTTAAAGCTGAGTATGACCTGGAAAAATTAAAACAAACATCCGGAGGTAAAAACCCCCAGATCGAAATATATGAACAACAGATAGCTCGTTTAAAACCAAGCATTGGTTCCAGTTTAAATAACCTGAAATTAGGCATGACTGCCAGCCGTACACGATTACAATCAGATAATGACAGGTTAACTTCCGGACTTGGAAAAATACCTCAAAAAGAAAGGCTTTTGCTCGATATAAGCAGGCAACAGGGGATAAAGAATGCGATCTATACTTTTTTATTGCAAAAAAGAGAAGAGGCAGCGATAACTGCAGAATCCATTGTTGAAAATTTCCGGGTAATAGAAGTACCTGAATCTGCAGGTATTGTACAACCGGTTAAGAAAAGAATTTATACGTTAAGTTTTATCATTGCACTCATCTTTATTTTTATTTATATTTATTTAAAAGAGTTTTCTAACAGCCGGATACTTTTCAGAAATCAAATTGAGAACAGGATTTCGGTACCAATTGTTGCCGAACTCATTTTTCAACAAAATGAAACAGAATCGCCAATAGTTGTTGGTGCAGGAAAGCGTACACTGATTGCTGAGCAGTTCAGAGAATTAAGAACAAACCTTAGCTACATTACTGCAAATTCGGCTCAAACCAGCAATGTGATCCTGATTACTTCTTCAATTCCCAGTGAAGGTAAAAGTTTTGTTGCTATCAATACCTCTATTAGTCTGTGCCTTACAGGTAGTAAAGTGGTTCTATTGGAATTCGATTTACGTAAGCCTAAGATCAGCACTGCAATGGGTATGAAACGAGACCCGGGATTAAGTAATTATTTGATCGGTAAAGCAACAGCATCTGAGATCATTCAGCAACATGCTACCATTGCAAATTTTAGTGTTATTCCTTCCGGACCGGTTCCTCCAAATCCTGCAGAGTTGATGAGTACAGACAGGCTGAAGGAATTAATGGATTATTTAAGACAACATTACGATTATATTGTTATTGATTCTCCACCGGTAGCTTCTGTTACAGATTCAAAGATACTTGCTGCAGTAGCAGATCTTACGCTTTATATAGTAAGACATAATTATACTGATATTGGTTTTCTGCAACTGATCAATGATAACTATCAAAAAAATATTTTCCCTAAACTGAATATCGTGTTTAATGGAATTGGGAATAAAAAAATAATCGGATATGGTTACGGTTACGGAAAGGGTTATGGTTATGGTTATGGTTATGGTTATGGTTATGGTTATGGGTACGGCTATGGATATACCGAGGACCCCAAGAAAAAGTCTTCTTAATATGCTTTTTATAAGTTAAATACATTTTGTTATATCATTTACAAATCAGTTTTTAAATAAATATTTCTCCTTTACAATCAATGTATATCATTGCAGAAATAGCTCAGGCACATGAAGGAAGTTTGGGAATTGCCCATTCTTTCATTGATGCTCTTGCCGGAACAGGCGTGCATGCGATTAAATTTCAAACGCATATAGCTTATGCTGAAAGCAGTGTGCATGAACCATTTCGTGTTAAATTCAGCTATGAAGATGCTACTCGTTACGATTATTGGAAAAGAATGGAATTTACACCTGAACAGTGGGCCGGGATCAAATTACATTGCGAAGAAAAGGGCCTTGAATTTATTTCATCACCTTTTAGTTGTGCTGCAGTTGACCTGTTGCAGCAACTGGGTGTACAAAAATATAAGATCGGCAGCGGTGAAGTCAGTAACCTGCTGATGCTTGAAAAGATAGCACTTACCGGTAAAGACATCATACTTTCTTCAGGTATGAGTTCGCTAAATGAACTGGATTCGACGATCAGTTTTTTAAAACCATTTGGAAATTCAATATCAGTCTTACAATGTACAACTGCTTATCCTACCGTTGCCGGCCAATGGGGATTGGATATTATTAAGGTATTAAAAGAACGCTATGATCTGCCTGTTGGTTTTTCAGATCATAGCGGCGATATTTATGCCTGTCTTGCTGCAACTGCTTTGGGGGCACAACTGCTGGAATTTCATGCAGTATTTGACAATAGAATGTTTGGCCCGGATGCGAAAGCTTCATTAACGATTGATCAGATCAAAAAATTGGTTCAGGGAGTAAAGGAGATATCGAAAGATCTTTCAACAAGTTACAACAAGGATTCAAGTGAGTCTTTTTCAGATCTGAAAAAAATATTTCAAAAATCACTTGCTGTCAATAAAAATATTGAAGCTGGCCATGTGATCGGTTTCAATGATCTGGAAGCAAAAAAACCTGCAGGTTATGGAATTGATGCCAGGCATTTTAAAATGGTCATCGGAAAAATACTAAAGCAAAATAAAACTGCACAGGATTTTTTGCAGGAAAACGATTTTGAATGACAATAACCGCAAAGGCGCTAAGACGCTAAAATTTAAGACAACAAGTTGATGATTTTCTTTGCGACTTTGTGTATTGGCGGTAAAGAATAATAACTGCAAAGGCGCTGAAACGCCAGGATTTAAGATTACATTTCATTAATTTTCTTTGTGCCTTTGTGTCTTGGCGGTAAAATTAAAAGATGAGTAAAAGAAAAATATGTGTAGTGATCACCGCAAGGCCAAGCTATAGCCGTGTAAAAACTGCATTGCAGGCGATCAAAGAACATCCTTTACTGGAACTTCAATTAGTAATAGCAGCTTCTGCATTATTGGACAGATACGGAAGTGCGGTTAATTTTATTGAAAAAGACGGCTTTGAAATAACAGCCAAAGTGTTCAATGTACTGGAAGGTGAGAACCTGACCGCAGCTGCAAAAACAACCGGTATCGGGATTCTCGAATTGTCAACCGTTTTTGATAATATTAAACCCGATATTATTGTAACGATTGCAGATCGATTTGAAACAATGGCTACAGCTATATCCGCAACTTTCATGAATATTCCATTAGCGCATATACAAGGTGGTGAGGTTACCGGGAATATTGATGAAAAAGTAAGACATAGTATCACTAAACTGGCAGATTATCATTTTGTATCTTCTCAATCAGCCAGGGACCGGGTTATTAAGCTGGGAGAAGATCCGGAATTTGTTTTTAATACCGGGTGCCCGTCTATTGATATGGCTGCGGGTATACTTAAGAATCCCGGATTGGATTTTGATCCTTATAAAAAATACGGTGGCGTAGGTAATAATCCCGATCTTTCCGGGGGGTATATCGTTGTGATGCAGCATCCTGTTACAACGGAATATGCAGACAGTCGTAAACATATTGATGAAACCCTGTATGCCGTAAAAGACCTCGAAATCTCGGTACTTTGGTTTTGGCCAAATGTAGATGCAGGAGCCGATGGCACATCTTCCGGCATCAGGTCTTTCAGGGAAAAATACCGCTCAAGCCATATGCACTTCTTTAAAAATATGGAAGGTGAAGATTTTCTAAGATTGTTGGTAAATGCACGGTGCCTGGTTGGAAATTCGAGTGTTGGCATCCGTGAGTGTGCATTCATGGGTGTTCCGGTAGTGAATATCGGAAGTCGTCAGAATATGCGTGACCGTGGCACAAACATTATAGATGTAAATTACAAACGTACCGAAATAGAAAAAGCTATAGAAAACTGTCTTTCAACAGGAAAAGCAATACAATCCAATGTTTATGGAGGTGGCAATGCCGGCGAACAGATTGGAAACCTTTTGGCAACATTACCTTTAAAGTTTCATAAAACAATTTCTTATTAGTGAAAGTTATTGCCATCATACCGGCCAGGAGTGGGTCAAAAGGAGTTCCCGGAAAAAATATAAGATTGTTGGGATCAAAACCCTTACTACAGTACACTGCTGAAGCTGCTCTTAAAGCAGAAATGTTGGATAATACGATCCTTTCCACTGATAGTGAGAAAATAGCCTTTATTGCTAAAAAATGTGGCATAGATGTTCCATTTATGAGGCCTGAAATATTGGCAACTGACACCGCTTCTTCCATTGATGTAGTTCTCCATGCTATTAATTTTTTGGAAGGACAGGGGAAATTTTATGATGCCATATGTTTATTACAACCCACCTGTCCTTTTCGGGCCAAAGGGTTTATTGACAGAGCCATTGACCAGTTTATTCAAAAAGATGCTGATTGCCTGGTCAGTGTTCTGCCTGTTCCACATGAATTTAATCCGCACTGGATCTTTGAACCTGATATGAAAGGAGAACTACATATAGCAACAGGTGAAAAAGAGATCATTAAAAGAAGACAGGATTTACCACCGGCATTTTTTAGAGACGGCAGTATTTATATCACAAAGACTTCAGTTATAAAAGAACAACAGTCTTTTTATGGAAAACATATGGTATACATAGAATCTGAACCGCTTTTTTATGTCAATATAGATAATGAGAATGATTGGATAAAAGCAGAAAATAAATTACCGGCAGTTTTGCCATTGATTTAAGTAACATCAAAAAAAATCAATATAATTTTCAACACTCATATAGAAATTACTTTCCCTGATTCTCAATATGGTTTTTACGTTGATCAGTTATGAATAGAAAAGTTGATATAGCATATATAATCTCTCATGGCTTTGCAGCAAGGATGCTTTTACAGACTAATTTAATAGGGAAATTGATACAAAAGGGGTTTAAGATTGCTGTAATTACAACATATAAAAATGATCAAAATTTATTAAACTATGCCCGTGAACAGCATATTGAGATAATTGAGTATAATCCGCAATCTTCTTTATGGAACGGCGAATACATGCGCCTGAGAAAATATATTTTCGAAGACATCAGAAAAAATCCGGCGTTAAAAGATAAGCATTTACGTGATCTTAATACCGCAAAACAACGAGCTTCCATATTCGCAGTATTAAAAATCAGAATGTATTATGGCATGCATTTAATAATAAATATGCTTCCGTTTATCAGAAAATTATTTATTGGATTTGAAAGAAGGTCTTTAAAGGATCCTTTGGCTGATGATATTATTCAGGATTTAAACCCGCAATTGCTGATTGCTACCTATCCTGTAAACTTAACCGAAAGCAGGCTTTTATATGCAGGAAATAATGCACGCGATACCCGTACGATCATCCATTTACTCAGTTGGGATAATATTACCTGTAAAGGCTTTTTTGCACAGCTGGCAGATTATTATATTTCATGGGGCAATATTATGAAAGAGGAATTTATCGAGTATTATAAAGTTCCCGAAAATAAAATATTCAATACCGGTGTTCCTCATTTCGATTTACATAAAAATTTGGCCGGTACATTTGTTTATAAAGAATTATTAAAAGAAAAGGGGCTTGATCCTGAAATTCCATATATCTTTTTTACTTTAAGTTCTTCTTATTTTTGTCCCAAAGAAATTGATATAGTAGAATGGCTGGCAAGGAAAATTGAGAAAATGGAATTTGGTGAATTGCAAATGGTCATCAGGCCACATCCCCAAAACATGAGCAGTAATGCGTCAGATATAGTTTTAATAAAAAAACTGAAAGCCATCGAGTCAGGACGTGTGGTAGTTGATTGGCCCAAAATGCTTGAAAGTGAACTTAGCTGGAGCATGAATACAATTGACATGCTTGACTTTGCACACATGGTTGAAGGTTGCAGGGTATCTGTTAATTCAGGCTCTACCGTTTCAATTGATTCCCTGCTGCATGACAAACCGATCATTCAGCCGGTGTTTGATGCTGATGAGATTTTACCTTGGTGGCAATCTATTACAAGGGTTAAAGATTATAAACACTGTAAAAAATTAGTTGACCTGGGTGGAGTAACAGTGACAAATAACTATGAAGAATTTGAATTTGAATTAAAAAGATATTTAAAGGATCCTGCCTGGCAATTGGGAAAAAGGCAACATGCAAGATTTCAGGAAGTGGGTATCAATGACGGAAAGGCAACCGAAAGAGTTGTAGAGGCAATTGAGCAAATAATTAATGATAAACAGGTCGTGTAATTGAAATGGTTTTTTAGAAATCGTTATATGGGAACTGATATTAAAGCTACCGTTTCTTAAAGATTTGATCAGGGGTTCATTCTCCTAAACGGTTAAAAAGCGATAAGACTGTATGTACTTTTGAAATCCATTATTTAATAAACTAAAAAAACATGAACGATCTTAAGAGGGGAGAATGGAATCAAAGTTATGGTCGAAATGAAAACTTTATCTTTTATCCAAAAGAGGAAGTAGTTAAATTTCTAAATCGTTTTGTAAGAAAGAAAATTGATGTTCGCCTGTTAGATGCTGATTCAGATTCACAAAATAAAATTAAGGCGCTCGATTTAGGTTGTGGTATAGGCAGACAGACGATCCTTTTTAAGGAATTTGACTTTGAACCTTATGGGGTTGATATTTCAGAGATAGCAATTCAGCAGGCAAAGGAACTTTCAAAATCTTTTGGTTATGACCTTGATAATAACTTTATCCTGCTTGATGACATTAAGCTGCCTTTTGAAAATCATTTCTTTGATTTCGCTATTAGTGACTCCGTTTTAGACAGCATGGAATTTCGCTTTGCCAAACAATACATGACCGAACTGAATAGAACTGTTAAAAACCTGTTGTATCTCAACTTAATTTCATCAGATTCCGAGAAAGAAGGTAAGGCGGAAGATATTCTTGTGTACAGCGAACATGAAAAAGGTACTATCCAAAGCTATTATAATATCGATCGTATTCAGGAATTGATAAAAGATACTGATTTTGAAGTTATACAATTGAACAAAAATACCATTAAGAATTTATTAACCCAGCAAGTGGGTGCCCGGTTCAATATTGTTTTAAAAAAGAAATAATAAATGAAAAAACTTGGGAAATTTAAGATAGAAACTACTTCGGAAGAATTAACAATAGATATGAATTCTTTGGTAGTAGGTATCAATGATTTCAAAGATTTCATTATCAGTGTAGATAAGGATAAAGGAATAAAATATGTAATTAATAAAGTTTGCGATCATGCAGGTGGAAGATTGATTGTAAAAGATGATCTGGCAGTTTGTCCCATGCATAATTGGAAACTAAATTTGGCATCTCTTAAATATAACGACTCTCATATTCAAAAATCTAAGTTGGAATATACTATTTCAGGAAATGGAAATTTGATAGTTGGAGGACAAAATCGAAGCCTGAAAAATTCATTCAAACCAGATAAAAAAGGAAAAGCAATCATTCGATGGATAAATCATGCAACTGTAATTATAGAATGTAACGGGTTGAAACTTATGACCGATCCCTGGTTATTCGGGCCTGCATTTCTCACAGGTTGGTGGTTAGCTTCTACCTCCCCTGTTGATTCAATTCAACTCCTGAAAGAAGTGGATTATGTTTACATTTCTCACAATCACCCCGATCATTTACATGCAGAAACCTTATCATTATTAGATAAGAAAAAACCTATACTCACCCCTAATTTCATTTCTGCTTCTTCCAAAATATTTTTACAAAAATTGGGATTCGAAAATGTTATTGCATGTGATTTTTTAGATATCATAGAACTCGGGAAAAATTTTCAATTCAGCATTTTAAAATCCGGAGATTTTAGAGATGATTCCGGAATTTACCTGTGTGCAAACGGGCATGAATTTTTATTGACTGTAGATTCAAATTTTCTGAACAGCAATGTGCTTCCAGAAAAAATTGATCTCCTGATGACCTCATTTGCCGGAGGTGCAACCGGATTTCCATTGTGTTATGAGAACTATACGGAGGATGAAAAGATAAAGATCATAAAACGCAATCGAAATTCCATAAAGGCTAATGTGATTAAATATATAAAACAGGTACAACCCAAATATTATATGCCTTATGCAGGTATGTTTTCCGAAAATGCTGAAAGAGATAATTATATCAAAGAAAGGAATTACAAGAATCCTATTGAAGAATACGAACAGATCGCCTCTCAATTTCAAGTTGAAGCTATACGTCCGGAATCTGATAAAGTGATCTCTTTTGAAGATGGAAAAATTCAGATTGACCGAATGATGGATATTGAATATCTGAGCAAGGAAGCAAGTTCATTTTATATAACCAATTTTAAGAATGATTTTCCTTATGATCCTCAATCTGTATTAGACTATCTTAAAAATGCCCAATATCATGGAAAACAAATATTGCAGATTATTCCAACGGATGACACTTTTACCAGGTGCATAGGCGAAGTCATTTTCGCAGATTTTGATAAAGGAATTTTTAAAACCATTGATCAGGCTGAAATATTGGAAAAAAAAGAGAATTATCGGGTAATGAGTCTTAAGATCCGGGCCGAAATTCTTATGTGTGTTGTATCAAATTATTTGCCCTGGGAAGATATTTCTATTGGTTTTCAAATGAGAGCTTCAAGGTATCCCAATGAATATGAATCTGATTTTTGGTATCATTTTACAAATATTTATATTGCAAAAGAAAATTTCAGATACTCTTCCTACTGTGGTGCTTGTACCATTGTTGATCAAAATCCGATTTGGATAAAAACGAATTTTCAGGAACTCAATATGAAACCTGTTTTATGATATTTGAATTAAATGCCCGGTTGCATGGAATTCTTCTCCCCCAACTTCGCAAAATTAAAACGCAACACATCAAATGAATTATTGGTCAAATATAAAACAGGTATTACAATTGCTAAACATTATTATTAATACAAAGTCCATTTCTCCAAAATATAGGAAATGAGGTATCAAAGGATACTCATCCATTTAATAAATCAATACCAATGCAACAGTCAGATAAAAAAAATCTTGTAAAAAAAGTGAACGAAGCTGTGAGTTTAACGCTAATGGCCAGAATTTTACGCGGGTTTAAGAACTTTACAAAAAAGAAAGAAGTATTTAAACTGATCAGGGAAACTAAAGTAAAATTTACTGAAGCACGTTTGTTTACAGGTGATATCATGAATATTGTTGTCCCTGATAATGTTTCAACAGCACTTTATCTGAACGGTTGTTTTGAAGCAGATGATACAAAAGCACTGATCGAATCGTTGAACGAAGGGGATACTTTTATAGATATCGGCGCTCATATAGGATATTACAGTATGCTTGCCAGAGGTTTTGTTGGGGATAAGGGAAAAGTGATATGTTTTGAACCTACACCTTCCACTTATGGATTGCTTCTGAAAAACCTGCAGCATAAAAATAATGTGAAAGCAGAAAACCTGGCAGTTTATTCTGTTCAGACAAATATGGAATTCAATGATTATGGTTTAAAGTACATGGTTTTTAATTCATTCAAGAAAGCCAGACTGAATGATATTGACCTGGTGCCAAATCATATTAATGTTCAGACAACCACTTTAGATATTTATTGCAGGCTGAACAATGTTAAGCCATCTTTTATTAAAATTGATGCTGAGTCTGTTGAACTGCATGTTTTACAAGGCGCTGTGGAAACTATTAATAAATTCAAACCTAAATTCATGATAGAAGTAGGTGATTTTGAACATATAGATACCGGTAGCTCTTTAAAGATCGTAAAGTTTCTCTCAGATTTATCATATGATGTATTTGAATACAATGGCAGTTCATATATTAAACATGAAATAATTAAAACAGCATACCCAACTTTAAACCTTTATTTTTTTCCAAAATAAATTCAGTTACAAAATGCAGAAGTGGCCGGTTTATATTAAAGTAATGTATCAGAGTGAAAATTAAATCTTTTCTCCAGGGCATAAGGATCATATATTATGCTCTTCGGTTTATTAAATAAAACTAATCTTTGAGTTTATACAAAATAAGAAGATCAAAAAGCATCAGAGATGGCCTTGGTTTTCTTAGTACAGGTATTGCATCCCAGGCTTTTATTTTCCTTTCAAGTATTTTTGTAATTCGCCAATTGGGGCCTGAATTACGCGGATATTATGCCTTTTTAGGGATCATTGGATTTTTTTTGGTACCCATCTTTTCATTTGGTTTTCTTTCCGGTATGGGATATTACATTTCTTCTAAAAAGTATCTTCCAAGGGATATTACCAAATCAGTTATTGTAATCGCTTTTTTGAGGAGTCTGATTATCATCATAGCAGTATTACTGCTGAAATATTTTAATTTACTTGGTGAAACCGGAAATAAATTATCTGTTTGGTATTTGTTACCTGTAATTCTGACATTTCCTTTAAATATGATGAAAGAATCGTTTCATCGTCTATTATTGGCAGATTCACAATATACAAAAGCAAATACACTGAATATTGTTTACTCAGTTGTTTCCCCTTTGTTGGTATTCCTTTTAGTGGTTGTTTTTAAAATGAATTTCATTGGAGTTGTTATTGCGATTGTAATTTCCAATATCATCAACTTCATCCTTACCATTATTTCCGTTAATAAACTTTACGCGGTAACTAACCTGCAAAAACCTTACAACAAGCTTTTTGTAAAAGAGGTTTTCAGTTACGGTATCAAAGGCTGGATCGGTGATATAGCCGTAACGACCAATAACCGCGTTGACCAGTTGATCTTAAGTTATTTTCTAACACCTGCATCGCTGGGTATATATTCGATCTGTGGAACCATTGGTCAGATGCTTTGGATATTACCGGGATCAATCAGGCAAATTTTGTTTAATAAAAATGCTGCAATGGAAAAAGATGCAGACCGAAGAACCCTTACTGCCAAATACCACGCATTCTTTATGATCACCGGATTGTTTATAACAATTCTGTTTGTTGTTCTGTCAGATTTTATTGTAAAACTTTTATATGGAAATGCATTTTTATCGGCAGTAGTTCCATTACAAATTTACCTTGTTGGAACCGGCGTTTATATTGGCACGATGGTACTTACAAAATATTTTGCAGGTGCAAAACAGGTTATCATCAATTCTTATATTCAACTATTCTCGGCGATAATAGGGTTGGTTACTGCATTTTTATTGATCAAAGATTATGGTATTGTTGGCGCGGCAATTTCAAGTTCATTATCTTATATTGCTTCTTATTGCCTGGCACTGTATTTTTTTAAAGATTTTAAACTGATTATAAACGGGTTTGTGTTGCTTTTTAAAAGGTTTTTTAAAACAATTCAAAATTCCTGACTGCCAAAATACTTTTGTATAAAGCAGGGTTATCTGTGAATGTTTCACAATATTCAGTACCGATGTGGCGTTTACCAGTAAATACTTGATATTAATTAAACTAATATTGCGTAAATCTTTATTTTTGAGTTCTGGTTTTCAAAATTTATAATCAAACATTAAACTGAAATGAAAAAGAAAGCTTTAGTATGTGGAGCAGGTGGATTTATTGGGGGACACCTTGTAAACAGATTGAAATCCGAAGGTTATTGGGTTAGAGGAGTGGATCTGAAAGAAAATGAATATAATAATAACTCAGCCGATGAATTTATCATTGGAGATCTGCGTGATCCGGTTTTTACAAATAAAGTAGTCAACGGAGTGGATGAAGTTTACCAACTTGCTGCAGATATGGGAGGAGCCGGTTATATATTTACTGGTGATCATGATGCAGACGTAATGCATAATTCTGCCATGTGCAATCTGAATGTATTGGAAGCTATGCGACAGAATAATATTAAAAAGGTCTTCTATTCCAGTTCTGCATGCATGTATCCGGAACACAATCAATTAGATCCTGATAATCCAAAATGTTCAGAAGATTCTGCATATCCTGCAGCACCGGATAGTGAATATGGATGGGAGAAATTATTTAGCGAAAGGCTATACTTTGCTTATAACAGGAATTACGGATTCCAGGCCAAAGTTGCAAGATTTCATAATATTTTTGGGCCATGTGGTACCTGGAAGGATGGAAAGGAAAAAGCACCTGCGGCTTTATGTCGTAAGGTTGCAGAAGCTTCAGAGGGTTCTTTTATTGAAGTATGGGGCGATGGTAAACAAACCCGTTCTTTTCTTATTGTTGATGAATGTCTCGAAGGTATCAGAAGGTTAATGGAGTCTGATTTTTCCGGCCCCGTAAATATCGGATCAGAAGAAATGGTTTCTATCAACGATTTTGCAAAAATGGCTATTGAGATTTCAGGTAAAAACCTGACAATTAAAAATATTGAAGGACCAACAGGTGTAAGGGGCAGAAATTCTGACAATAAATTAATTAAAGAAAAACTTGCTTGGGCACCTTCACTGCCTTTAAGGGAAGGCATGGAAAAAACGTATAAATGGATTCATCAGCAAGTTGTTAATGCTCAGAAAAAAATGGAACTTAAAACTGCCTGATGTTTTCTGCGGTATAAATGAATAATAAAGATACAAGGCCGGCAATGTTTAAAAAGGGTAAAACACTCTTTTTAACCATTGCCTATCCTCCTAATCCAACTGCATCAGCAGTAGTCAACCGTCATTTGGTTGACCAGTTTGATCCCCAAAGTTTTACTATTATTACCGGCTTTTTTCCGGGTGCAAAAAGAGCAGAAGTTCCTGCTGATGTAAGCCAACATTTTATTTATCTGAGTTTAGAGTTTTTAACTTCAAGAATTCACAGGCTGATTGCACGAATACAAAAAATCACCATACCCGTTTTTTTACATTTTTATATAAGCCTCATAAAGCCTTCCAGGATCATTATTACATATCCTGATCTTTATTGGCTGGACCTTTGTTCAGCTGTTGCAATAAAGAGAAAGATCCCTTTCATACCATACCTGCATGATACAGTTGTTGAAGCAACTTACGGCCGTTCAAAAGAGTTGGCAAAAGAAGTTCAGCAAAGAATATTCAGCAAAGCATACAATATTGCAGTAATGAGTGAAGGCATGAGAGAACTGTATCAAAAAAAGTATCAGCTTTCTTCAGTTGCTTGGGAACATATTTATCCTGAATTGCCGGTATCATTCTCCGGTCAAAAAGAAAACAGGGCTCATTGGTCCGGAGACGTTTATGAAATAAATTATAAAGCAGTTATTCGTCTGAATAATGTTTTGGAAAAAATGGAAATGCAATTTTCCATCTCTAATGGAAAATCAAGAGAGCAACTTAAATCATTTGGTATTACAGGTGAACACCTGCAAAAAGTGTTTTATCCGAAACGGGCTGATTATTTAATGCAGTTGAGTGCTTCAAAAATTTTATTACTTGGCTTAAATTATGCTGACGAATGTACCGTTCATGAAGATGAACTTGCTTCCATATTCAGCACAAAAACGCCAGAGTACCTGGGTAGTGATAGCTTGATCGTTTACCATGGCCCTAAACATTATTTCCTGGCAAAATTTTTTATTAACAATGATTGTGGAATCGTAATTGATACCAGAAATGAAAATGAATTAATGGCAGAATTAAAAAACATTATCGAAAATTACGACAGCTACCTTCCCAAAATAAAAAATGCAACAAAGTGTTTATCCATTTTTAATGCGGAGCTTGTTGCTCAAAAACTGATCAAGACACTTGAAGTATAATAACAAGACATATACCATTTCAAAACAAGCTGGCTTTCTTTCTGTGTACCTGTTTGCATTCCTTTTTCTGGCTCTATATGGCAGCCAGGGTTTTCAAACTATGAACCAGATAATATTATGGGGATTTGGGCCACTGCTGGCTTTTTATATTTTAGAACCCAATTTTACTAAACTACAAATAGTTCCAAGAGAATATTATTTATACCTGAGTATGGTTTTGTTTGCTTTAATAGGTTACCTGAATGTAGTAGATGAACCTTCTTTTTATCGGTACCTGCAGGTATTCATTGCTAATTTTATCTTAATGATCATTATTTTCTTTGCTATTAATAATGTAAAGGAATGGGAACTAACCTGGAAAGTCATAGCTATTGTTGGCCTGATTATTTCTTTATTAAGCTTTTTTATTGAAGCTCCTACTTCACAAACAGATGAATATTACAGGCTCGAGGGATTAACTGGCAATGCCAACGGGACAGCCAATTATGCCAGGGTTGCAATAGTCGCTGCTTTATTTTTAATAGAATTAAGCGAAAAGAAGTTCATGAAGATCCTGATTTGGGGAGCGATTATTTTTCTTTCATATACGATACTGTTAACAGCTTCCAGGGGAAGTTTCGCAAACCTGGTTTTTATTCTCGGAGGTTATATTGCGTTCAAAAATTTTCATGGCTGGCGCCTTGTTGTATTATTAGTGATCATATTTTTATTTGGAAACATTATTTTATACCTGGGTGAAGAATTTTTAAGTGGTTTTTATTTATTTGACCGTTTAACAAGAAATGAAAGTGTTACAGATGCATTCGATGATGAGTCAAGACTTAAATTGTATGCAGTTGCCTGGAAGTATTTTCTCGATAATCCTTTGTTAGGTGTTGGGTTGAACCAATTTCAGTTTTATTCAGGTGGTAAAATAACACATACAGATATCTTAGATATTCTTGTGCAACTGGGTGTTTTTGCCGGAATCGTTTATATATCGATCTATACTAAGCTTTATATCAGGATAATGAAGCTCAAAATTTTTTTTTCAAACCCTAAAGATGTCAGTATTTTCAGGTTATGCTTACTTTGCCTGGTTTCTGAAATACTTTTTGGCCTTGGCAATCCAAACTGGTTTACCCAGTTACAAATGGTCGTATTAAGTTTATTGATCGTTTATGCAACCAAGATCAGGAATACAAGTTTTATAAAAATATGAGTTGTTTGTCTTTACAAACAATTAATAGACTACAAACAACAGGTAATTTTAGAAACATTAAAAAATGAATCCTATTTCCCGGCTATTGACAAAAGAAGAATTCCCGGCCTGGAATCGTTTCATTGATGAACATCCCGAAGGGACTATCTTCCAAAAAACAACCTGGCTTGAATTGATAAATCCTGAAATTGAGATCTATGTTGTATTTGAAGAAAATGATATCATAGCAGGTGTTGCATTGATCAAAACCAAAAAAAACAGCATCACCGGATTTCATATCCCTCCTTATACTCAATATTTTTCTCCATTATATGGAAAAAAGGATGTCTCAAAAAATTCTTTGACCGAAGAACATATTTGCTTAAAAGCAATACTCGAAAATTTAAAAGATGCAGGTCATTTTGATTTTAAGCTACCTAAAGGTCATCAATCTATTTTGCCTTATTATTGGAAAGGTTTTGAATCATCTGTTAGCATTACGCATATCATTTCAGGAACACTTGCAGATTATTTAAAAGATTTGAATAAAAATAAAGTCAGGGAATTAAAAAAATTGCAACTTCAGGTAAGTTCAGGAGAGATCACAATTGAAGAAAACATAACAGAATTTGAATTAACTCATTTGTTACAACAGACAGTTGAAAGAAAAGGGTTTGATGCAAAATCAGCGATTGCTGTTAAACTGGTTATGAAAGCCGGTCCAGCAATGGCAAAAAAAATTATAATCAGGTCGCGTGAACATGGATTACTGGCATTTGGATTTTTCCCCTATGATAACAAGGCAGTTTATAATCTTATTAATGCTTCTGTTAGGGTAACAGATCCTGTTTTAAAAACTGTAAACCTGTTGTTACTTTACCAGGCAATCGAATTCGCTTTAAACAGCAACCGAACATTCGATTTTGAAGGAAGCATGTTACCTGGTGTAGAAACTTTTTGCCGCTTAATGGGTGGCAGGCAAGTACCGGTATACAGGGTTCAAAAATCATCCTCCCTGCGTTATTCTTTGATCAGGGCAGCTTACCAGGTAAAAAATGACAGAAAGAAAGCTTAAGATATGTTTTGTAACCAGTATGCACGACTGGAATGATGACCGGATATTTGAACGGGCAGCTGTTGGACTTGCATCATTGGGACACCAGGTTATATATGTGGCCCCTGCTGAAAAAGATATGCAATCTGAAGGTGTTTTTATAAAGGCAATTCCCAAAAGAACAAGGTTAAAAAAGCATTTGTTTGGCCCCGGTGATGCGTTTATGCGAATGAAAAACATAGAGGCAGATGTCTATCATTTTTACAATCCCAACATGATGTGGAAGATGCGGGGCTGGGCAAAAAAAGGCCATGCTGTTTTTATTGACATACATGAGAATTATGAAGCACGTGTAGACGCTTTTCCATTGCCTTCCTGGTTAAGAAAAAGAGCGGTTGCAACTTACCGGAAACTGGAAAACTGGTTTTGCCGTTCTTACAATGGAGTTACCGTTGTTACAGAAACAATGGCAAAAAAACTATCCTCCAGCGGTACATCTGTATTGGTAGTAGATAATGTACCATATTTAAAAAGGCTTGAACAGGTTCAGCTGGCTGAGAAAAAAGATGAACACCCTACGATCATCACTTCGGGGTCTCATTCGGCTGCAAGAAATTGCATGAAAGCAGTGGAAGCTTTACCCTTTATCGTACAGGCGATACCTGATGTAAAAATGAAATTCGTTGGCCGATTTCAACCGGCAGAATTTGAAAAGGAATTGAATCAAAAAGCAAAAGAACTCGGTGTTTCGGAAAATTTTGAAACGGAAGGCATGAAACCCTGGCTTGAAAATTTCAAACGTATTTCTTCTGCGCATATAGGCTGTGTATTTTATAATGACAACCTGAATAACCGGGTAACTTTGCCAAACAGGTTGTATGAATATATGTATGTTGGACTGGCAGTATTAGGCGAAAATTTCCCGGAAGTCAGCAATGTGCTCAAAAAAAATAATTGCGGTGAAGTTGTTAACTCACAGGATCCGAAGGATATTGCTGAAAAAGCGATTCGCTTATTAAAAGATCCGGAGCAATTGTCAGTTTATACCAACAATGCAAGAAAAGCTATCCTTGAGTTTCATAATTTTGAAAAAACATTGGTAAAACTGGAAGCATTTTATTACAATAATCTTAAATGAAATTATTATTTGATACGGCTCTTTTCTTTGAAAAATTAATGAAGGGCGAAGTACGCCATGCTCACAGTTTATTGGAAAAAGCAGACAATGCAGACAGGAACGGAATTGAAACCATGAAGAATGAAGCTTTTATTAACCTGGTGAAGCAGGTGTTCGAAAACAGCCATTATTACAGGGATATTTTATTGGAACACGGATACACTACAAATGATTTTAAAGATATTTCAGACATAAAGAAATTTCCCTTACTTACTAAAGACGAAATAAAAACTTTCAGGGAAAAGTTATTATCAGTCAACATACCTGAATCTGATTGTATCACAAGAAATTCAGGTGGAACAACCGGCGAGCCGATCAAAATTGATATTAACAAACAGGCAAGAATTAATGACCTGTATTTTTATTACAGGGGTATGAACTGGATGGGGTATTCGCCGGGCCAGCCAATGGTAAAGTTCTTTGGAGGAAGCCTTGGTGGGAACAATTCGCCTACTTTGAAAAATAAAATAAAAAAATGGGTCTCCAATGAATTGTTCATGGCTGCATTTAGTTTGCAAAAAGACAATGCACTACAATACCTGGATACCATCAAATCGAAAGGGAAGACACATATTCAGGGGTATGTTTCAAGTATTTATACCCTTGCAACTTATGCAAAGGAATTAAATTATAAAGGCCTGCAAATAAAAGGCGCCTTTACAACAGCAGAGCAATTGCCATTAGACCAGGCTGCTTTCATCAGTGATGTTTTCAAATGCGATGTGAAAGGTTTCTTTGGTTGTGCAGAAGTGAATTGCCTTGGTTTTCAAACTGAAATGGGTGGTTCATATATTGTTCCTGATGAGATCGTTCATCTTGAAAATACCAAGCATCCCCAAAGCGGTATGGAAAATAGTTTCCTGATCACATCTTTATACAATTACCGTACACCTTTGATCCGTTACCTGAATGGAGATACCGGGATACTGAAGCAGGGAAAAAAATATACTGAGATCGAAGAGCTGAGCGGCCGTTCTGCTGATATGTTTATAAAAAAAGATGGTAGTTTTGTTTCTTCCATACTGGCAACGCAAACCATGCAGATCACCGGACTTACTGAAAAAATAAAAAGGTATCAGTTGATTCAGCAACAATCCGCAGAAATTGAATTCAGGTATGAACCATTTTCAAATGATCTGAATGAATCTGAACAAACACAGCTCATCAAAGTATTTCAAAAAAGACTGGGAGAGGAATTTCAGATAAATTTGGTTAAAACTCCTGAGTTCCTGAAATCAGGATCGGGTAAACACAGGTTGATGGTTAATAATATTAAATAATAATTCCTGACAAAAATCTTTGATATTTTATAAAAGGCCAATAGATAAAAGGGATTAAGCTCCCCTCTCCTTTGTCGAAGACCCCGGAGTATTTCGGGGGAGAGGGGTTGGGGGTGAGGTCTAAAAAGAAATGTATTAAATAATGATAATCACAGAAAAAATAGTTAAGCATTACGGTTGGCTGGTAACATATACAAAATTTTGGATCAGGGAATTCAAAACGCTCACAAAGATGCCTTTCATGGCAAGATTGGAAATGTGGTCAAGGGGATTTTTCAGTGCGGCCTGGTACCGGTATGAATTTTACCTTAAGATAAATGAACCGGCAGATTATGTTTCCGATTACCAGGAAAATCTGATCGCATCTAAGATCAATAAAAAGATCGTTTCAATTTATGTAGATGATAAAGTGATCTTCCCGTTGTTCTTTAAGAATTTTTGCCCGGTAGTTGAAAATTTTGCATTCATCAATGATAAAAAAATAGTACCGCAATCAACAGAAGTTGTTTTCAAAACATTTGATGATGTATGGGATTTTATAAAAACAAAAGCCGATATCATTATTAAACCAATTGGTGGCTCAAGAGGTGGTAAAGTAAATGTTTTTAAAAATTCAACGGAGTCTGATCTGGTATACATCAATGGTAATTTAAAAGATAAGGAAACATTTAAAAAGTATGCTGCTGAACTTGATTTTAATATCATCTGCCCCATGGTTTATCAGGCAGATTATTCGAAAAGGTTTTACCCGGCTACCACCAATACGATCCGGCTTTTAACCATGATAGATCCGGAAACAAATAAAGCATTTATTGCACATGCTGTTCAACGGATAGGCACGAAGCATTCATTCCCTGTTGACAATTTTGCTGTTGGTGGTATAACTGTCAACATTGATATTGATAAAGGAGTACTTGAAAAAGGGTCTTATATCATTCCAACAGAAAGCAGTAAAGTTTGGTACACACATCATCCGGAAACAAACGAACCTATCACCGGTACCGTTATACCCAATTGGGAAAAAATTAAGGAAAGCATGCTGGACGTTGCAAATTCAGTTTCTTTTCTGAAGATCATCGGATGGGACCTGATCATTGTTAACAATGAAAAAGGATTTGTTTTACTGGAAGGGAATAATGGCCCTTGTTTCAAAGTACACCAGTTACACGGAGGATTTAAAAAGAATTCACAGATTAAAAAATTTATGAAATTTCATAAAGTGATATAATGGGTGCTTTTTTGCTGATAAAGAAAGACAACACTGAAACAGAATCATCAAAGGCTTTTAAAGTATTTGAAACGATGGGGTTATCGTTGCCAAAGGAATTTAGCATTGGTAACTGGAAATTGTGGAGTTGGAAAAAAATAAGATCTGACGAAGATCATTTTGTTATCAGGGATAATTCCTTGCTGGTTTGTTCGGGCACACCTATTTATAAAGGGTCAAACAATCTGAAAGAAAGTCTTGAACTGATTTTGAATGACTTGCAGCAAAGTTCCTTTCAGTACAATAATATCAGGGGAAGTTATGGATTGATCTATTCTCCGGATGGAAATAAAATACAAATACTTACAGACCAGGCTGGCATCTGGAATATTTATTTTGATAAAAAGGCTCAGATAATATCAAGTTCATTCATGGCTGTTATTTTCGGACTTAAAAATAAGGTCAGCTTAAACAAATTTGCTGCAACGGAAGTTATTACCAGCGGCAGGCTGATAGGCCCTGACACACTTTTCAATGAAATATCCAGGCTGGAGATCAGCTTAATGGAAACGATCGGGGAACTGGAACTGATCAGGGATCAGGTTCTGATGGATTTCCCCGAACCGGGAACCGTCAGGTCATTCGATCAATCTGTGAAGGAACAGATCGCTGAAATTGATCATTATTTCAGTGATATAAAAAAATTCGGAGATAATTATGGGGTGGATTCGGGACTAACAGCGGGGCATGATAGCCGCATGATGCTGATCCAGGTAAAAAAATATTTCAAATATTTTCAGATGCATTCATTCTGGCGTAAATCAAAAGACCTGGAATTAACCATCGCTGAAAAAGTGGCTGAAAAGGCAAACGTGCCTTTAAGGGTTGTGGAAGGAAAGCACCATTTTGACAAGACCAATGAGCAACTGGAAGATACCCTGAAAAAATCATTATTCTTTTATGACGGACATATCCGTATGCATTGCTTCCTGATGGAAGACTATCATACCCTTGAACACCGGACAGAAATACTCGGCGATAAAAAACTGGGTATAAATGGTATTGGAGGAGAACAATACCGGAACGAATGGCATATGGAACTTCCTTCCTGGAGTATGGATTATTTTATCAGGTATGCATTGGCATATCAGTTGTCGGGAGAATGTTTTACTGATAAAGATTTCGAGAATGATTATTTTGAATACCTGAAAAACCGGTTGTTAAAAAAATTAGGATTGGATATCAATGCAAATAGAATATCTAAAAAATATGTTCAGAAATATTACAACGAAGTTTATGTAGCCAGTCTTATGGGCGTTCGTACCAATGCTGAGAATGCGCTGGGGCATTTTATAACGCCATTCATTGACAGGCAATTGACAAGAATGGCATACAGGTCATTACCGCATCATGGTATATCTTTTAATTTCCAACAGGCAATGATCCGGAAAATGGACCCGGAACTGGCAGCAGTTCAAAGTGGTTATGGATATAGTTTCGCTGAGGGTGAGCCTCTTTCTAAAAAACTGAAATACCTGTTAAAAGAATTTACACCAACCCGCTTGTATCAAAAAAAGCTGAATAAAAAATATGAAGCGGCTGGTAATAGGGATTTTCAGCAATATCTTGACAAGTACCCCGTATTCCAGGAATCCGTTGCTTTTATTCATCAGATCGGGTTGCCTGTGGATGAAAAAGTAATTACATCCAGGCCTGATATCATGCCGGTTTATCTGAGCCTGGCTTATTTTTTACATTACTTATCAAAGCATGACCGGCTGGATGTTAAATAGAAAGTAACTCATTCACTATTAATGTATGAGATATTTTTTTTTAAATGATTGAAATTTAACTTCAGATTTGTTAGCACAAAAGTTCAATAAAAAATAAATTGTCTGGCCTCCCACTCCTTTGGATAGGGAACGGGGCTGAGGTCTTACGAAAAACTTACATGAGCGACTTTTTACATAAACTTAAAATGTACTGGGTGGGTAACCCTGATTACTGGAAATTAACTGATCCGAATAAACGCAGTAAATATGCCATTTCATATTATCCGCTTTCATTTCGCGACAGGCTTTACCAGGGGCATTATCTCGACTTTGATGACCAGGGATTACCTATGTTTCCTTCAAAAGCGGGTAATCTTGTTCATTTTTGTACCGGTATGTGTTCCTTTGCTTTTGCACATTGGGAAGAATTTTTAAATACCGGCAAACAGGAACACGCGGATCATGTTTTAAAAGTTGCTGACTATTTGATTGGTATGGGTGAAGAAAGGCCTAATGGTGCATTGATGTTGCTTGATTATGATACGGATGAAAAAGATAACGGTGCTCCCTGCAGTATGAACCAGGGTGAAAGTATCAGTGTTTTGTGCAGAGCATATTGTCTCACACAAAAAAGCGTTTACCTTGATAATGCATTAAAAATGGCGATACCTTTTGGATATGAATATGGCCATGAAGGAGTAAGGGGTTACTTGAAAAAAAACAATTCGCCCTGGTTTCTTGAAGGAGGTAAAATGATACTGAACGGACACAATTATACATTGTTTGGCCTGGCAGATCTGGTTAGTATTTCTAATGAAGGATGGGTAAAAGATCATTTGGATAAAGGCATGCGATCTGTAATAGATTCCATTCAATATTTTGATAACGGGTTTTGGAGTTGGTATTGGCTGGATAAACCATTATATATTGCCAGTGCAATGTATCACAACCTGCATATATGCCAGTTGAAGGCATTGGCAAATATGTCGGGTGATGAAAAGTTAGCAGCCTACTCAGAAAAATTTGCTTCATACGCCAGGTCTCCATTGAAAAGATTATTATCCGGCGGTTATATGCTCATCGCTAAAATCAGGAAAAAATTACGTTGAACCATTCAGCCTTAAATGTTGTATTCCTGGCAAGTGGATATCCAACACCCGACAATCCTTCTCATGGAATTTTTAATCAACGTGCTGCAAATGCTATAAAAGATCATGTATCCTTAACAGTGATACAATACCGGGTGTTTAAACCCGGAAGAAAGTTTTGTGAGCATGTAAAAGAAAAAGGTTTTACCAGGGTTATTCTTTGTGTTCCCTTTTTACCTGTATGGCAAAGCAAATTATATTATATCAATAACCGGTTATTTTATTATTTTACTTTACTCTTTGCCAGTTCAGTATTTAAAAATGCAGATATTGTTCATGCCAGTGATGGCAACCTGGGTATTTTTGCATCATGGCTGAAAAAAAAATATTCTTTTAAACTGCTTGTACAATTTATTGGCGGCGATCTTAACCAGGATCTGTTAAAGGTGTACAAAAAGAAATGGATGCAGAACTGGTTATCTAAGCTTGATGCCGTTTCTTTTAACAGCAATGCTTTAATGAACCGTTTTACGGAAATGTTTGGCAAACCTCCAAAAGCCAAAGTGCTGTACAGAGGTGTTGATACATCTGTTTTCACTCCTGCAAAAGAAAAGATACGGCCAGTTGTTTTTTATTTCCTTGGCGGCTTACCTGATTATTCGACATTTACCCATGGACGTAATACAAAAGGGGGAATGAACCTGATGAAGGCATGGAGTAAACTGGATGCTGAAATGAAAGGCGGAAACATTCAGTTGTTATTTGCCGGGCCTGATTCAGATATTTCAATGGTAAAGGAATGGCAATCAGTTTTAAAGGAACCTGCAAGGGTAAAGCTTTTCGGAAAAATTGATCCCGAAGGTATTCCTGGTTTTCACCGCAGTGGTAATGTAGCGCTGATACCAAGCCTGGAAGAAGGTTTGCCCAATGTGGCCATGGAAGCTGCAGCAACAGGTAACCTGGTTATAGCGAATGCAGTTGGCGGAATTCCCGAAATTATTCGCAATGCTGTAAATGGTATTATTTGTGAAACCAATGATGCAGATGGATTATATACAAAAATGAAATGGGCCATAGAACATTCCGATCAAGTCGGTGTTATTGGAAAACAGGCTACAGAAAACATACAAATGAATTTTAGCAGCAAAGATTTCGGGAAAAAATATTTTGAATTTTATAAAGAAATGACATCTTAATAGCAGTGAATCCCCGGCTGCTGTCTTCACCGACCGGAAAGTGAAATAATCATGAAGATTTTAATCATAATGGGCACACGCCCCGAAGCCATTAAGTTCGCTCCACTGATAAAATTGCTTGAAACAGATCCTTATTTTGATCTGCGGGTATGCATTACCGGTCAGCACAAGGAAATGTTACAGCAGGTTTTGGATTTTTTTGAGATCATCCCCAACTACGATTTGAACCTGATGAAGCACAACCAGACCTTATTTGATGTTTCTTCAGCGGCATTAACCGGCATGAAACCGGTATTGGATGATTTTAAACCAGATCTCGTTTTTGTTCAGGGCGATACTACAACTGCTTTTATTGGTGCGTTGGCTGCCTTTTATGAAAAATGCCCGATAGCACACCTGGAAGCAGGTTTGCGCAGCGGTGATAAATTTTCCCCCTTCCCCGAAGAAGCCAACCGCAAATTGGTTGCTGCTATTGCCGATTATCATTTCGCTCCAACAAACCTTGCCAAATCTGCATTGGAAAAAGAAAATATCAGCAAGCATGTATGGATGGTTGGTAATACAGTAGTAGATGCATTACTGCTGGGGCTTAACAACCTCAGAAACCGTAAAATGGATTTCAATAGCGAATTTGAATATATTGATTTTACCAGGCCGGTGATTATGATCACTGCTCACAGGAGAGAAAGTTTTGGAAAGCCTTTTGAAGATATTTGTGATGCGATCCTTGACATCAAACAACGACATAAAGAGATACAGTTCATTTATCCGGTTCATTTCAATCCCAATGTGCGTGAAGTGGTGAACAGGAAATTAGCCAATCTGGAAGGAATCTTTTTGATAGAGCCGCTGGATTATCCCAGACTGATATGGTTAATGGAGAAGTCAACAATTATTCTTACAGATTCCGGAGGCATCCAGGAAGAAGCACCTGCGCTTGGTAAACCTGTGCTGGTCATGCGTGACGTAACGGAAAGAGTAGAAGGGATCGAAGCCGGTACAGCTAAGCTTGTCGGCACCAATAAATATGTTATTTCAACTCATCTTCATGCTTTACTTGAAAATGAGGACGGCATATATGATCGGATGGCGAAAGCAACAAATCCGTATGGCGATGGTACCACTTCGATAAAAATAATTGAGATACTAAAGCATTTGGGTAAATGAAAATTATCATTTCACACGATGTAGATCATTTGTTTTTAAAGGAACATTTTAAAGACAGTTTCCTGTTGGGAAACTTATACAGGAGTCTTAAACAGTTAGCTGAAGGAAATATTTCATTAAATACTCTTTTAAAAAGATTTCCGGCACAATTGAACAGGGTAAAGGAATTGCATGAGTTCAATAAAAAGGCAGGTATTAGGGAAACTTTCTTTTTTGGTATGCGTAAGGGATTGAATTTATCATATGAATGGAAGGATACCCAACCTTTCATAGATTACCTCTTAAAGGAAAAAGTGTTAATAGGTATGCATGGCATGGGCTATAATTCATTCGATTTGTTACAGGAAGAAACAAACCGGTTTAAAACGATGTTGCCAAAACATTATCCGCTCGGAATCAGAAATCATTACCTGCGAATGGATGAAATTACATTGGGGATCATGGAAAAGATCGGCTTCCTTTTTGATTCTACATACTACACAACTGACAATACAAAATATCATGCTGCAGATTCGGTTTTTTTGCAAGGTAGTATTTGGGAAATCCCTATCAATATCATGGATGCCGGTTTTGTTTCCAACAATAAGAAAGAGCTGATTGATATTAAAATAAAAACATTGGCAAAAATTCAAAAAGCAGAAAATAATAATCAACCCTTTTTTGTGGTCAATTTTCATGACCTCTACTTTTCAGATGCATACCCTGTTTATAAACAATGGTATGAATGGCTGATATCTTATTTCCTGGAACAAAATTATGAGTTCATTGATTTTTTGCAGGCATTACAAATTCTAAATAAGCAAACTGTTAATGCGGATCGTTTTAATTAGTAAATACACAATTCTTCCCCAATTCGGGGCGCCCAACAGGCAATATTTTATTTCAAAGTATCTATCACAACAACCGGATGCCGATGTTTTATTGATTGGTTCAAAATCAACATTGGCTCCTGTCCCTGATTTTAAAGGTTTGTATTACTCTGTTTCAGACGGCCAATTGGAAATGGTAACATTAAACGGACCGGTTGTTGATCCCGGCTTTAATTTTAAAAGATTGCGTAGCTGGTTTGTTTTTGAATTTAATATTTTCAGATTTAGAAAAAGGATTCGTGCATTTAAGCCGGATATAGTGATCGTTTCCTCTCTCTCTATCCTCACATTTTTAACCGGTATTTTTCTGAAAAAATGGCTTCGCATTCCGTTGGTGATAGAAGTAAGGGATATTCATCCGTTGACAATCATTGAAGTTGGAAAGAAATCTCCTTATAACCCTGCAATACTATTCTTAAAATTTGTAGAAAGGCTCGGTTACAAAAATGCCGATCTTATCGTAAGCCCGCTGCCCAATGCCGCTGAACATATCCGGACAGTTATTAAAAAAGACTTTCGGTTTTTTTGGTTGCCACAAGGGGTTGACTTGAACTATTATGAACAACCTAAAAAAATGTTTCCGTTCGAAATGATTGAAAGAAAACCGGGTGATTTCATCATTGGTTATGCAGGTACATTAGGTAAGGCAAATGCGTTGGATGTTATTTTTGAAGCAGCGCGGGTTATTCAACACACACATCCGAATATTAAATTTTTATTTGTAGGAGACGGCCCTTTAAAAGATAATTTCAGGGATAAATATAAGAACCTGGAGCATATTTATTTTGTTCCGGCGGTTTCTAAAATTGATCTGCAGCAGGTTTTTAAAAAAGTAGATATTGTTATAAATACCTGGTTGGATATACCGATCTATCGTTTTGGGATAAACCCAAATAAATGGATAGACTATATGTATGCATCAAAGCCAATTTTAGTAGCTTTTAGCGGAAAAAAAAGTATCATTGAAGAAGTGGGCTGTGGTTTAGTTGTCCCGGCAGAAAATACGGAGGCACTTGTAAAAGGCATCATTCAATTTTCTGAAATGCCAAATGCAGAATTGGTAATGATGGGGCAGCGGGGAAAGAATTATCTGGTAAACAAATTGTCCTATGAAGTTTTAACGGCAGATTTTTACAGGGAATTACTTTCTGTCAAAAACAGATCGGGTATCTTGAATTAATATGTTTTTATTGTAACTTAATAAGTCAGAAATATTTTTGCAATTGGTTATGAACCCGTTATTTGAATACGCATTGGTTATTTTATTTATGATGATTGCAGCAATCATCTATTTTAAAATTGCTGATCATTATAACATTGTTGATAAGCCCAATGAAAGAAGTTCACATGTTTTGCCAACCATCAGGGGCGGAGGCGTCCTTTTCTTATTGGCAGTTCTTCTTTTCTTTTTCCGGAATGATCAAAGCTATCCTTATCTGCTCGTAGCAATGCTTGTTTCGGGAGTTATCAGTTTTATAGATGATATGCGTACGGTTAATAACCGGCTGAAGTTTAGTGTTCATATCCTTTCGGTTTGCCTGATCTTTATTGAATGTGGACTGATAAATACTTTATCTCCATTCTATTTAATTGCTATAGGTATATTTTTTATTGGTGTTATCAATGCATATAATTTTATGGATGGCATTAATGGCATCACCGGTTTGTATTCGCTTGCAGTGATCATTCCATTGTTTTTAACCGAGGATAACGAAAAGATAAGATCATTGGAATTATACAGCATGATCGGTTTACTCGTTTTTAATTACTTTAATACCCGTAAAAAAGCCCGCTGTTTTGCAGGAGATGTTGGCAGTATCAGCCTGGCAATACTGATCGTTTTTTTATTGATTAAACGAATTCAACTGACAGGCAGCTTTGTTTATATCGGGTTGTTGCTTGTTTATGGAATTGATACCGTATTTACCATTTCACAACGCTTATATCAACGGGAAAACATCTTTAAGCCCCACAGGAAACACTTGTATCAATATTATTGTAATGAAAAAAAATTACCACATGTTTGGGTAGGCAGCTTATATGCACTTCTTCAACTTATTATCAGCTTGGTAATTGTATATGGTTATTTGAATTTTTCAGGGCTTCTTTTATTATTGATCTCTCTGAGTGTTTTTTACTGGATATTGAAAGTGCCGCTGATTAAAACAGCTTCTTCATAAGATATTAATTCAGGGTTTTATCTTCTCCTCTTATAAACCCATGTTTGTCCCTCAATTTTCTCCCTTTTATGCTGGACAATTATTTCCTTTGATCTTGTGTAATAATGTAAGAAATTCGATTTACCGATGGCCGGCATTTTTAGCTTTTGTTTTAGGTTTATAAGCACTGGCATAGGTTTAATCCTTTATTTCCTGAGCTTCAGAAGTAAATTTTATCAGATATTTACTTTTAATGTAATAATTATATGTTGAAATAAGCTTTTGTCTCTTTTAGGACTAAAACGATTTGTATTAGCTATCAATATGGTTTATAATCAGTGCATTATCATTAATGGCTATAGAAACTGTATAACATTATAAATATTTAAAAAGAAAGTTTCAAATAACTTTGTATCTTCCCAAATGTTACTCTAATGAAGAATATATTCCACTGAAATCTCAATTTTTATTCCGAACCTGATCGTTAACTTTACATAATAATAATTTCTTGTTTTGTAAAAGCGTTAAATTAAATACTTTTACAAAACCTAATAAATTGAAGCATGCCTAAAAGGTTATTAAATAAATTTGCTCCACGTTGGATTATTTTTTGTTGCGACTTTGTAATAATATCCGGTACATTTTTATTCTCTTACTTTTTAGTGCGCAGGTTTTTATTGGATCTGCCACATTTTATTGATTTTATACCCGATTTATTTTTCAATGCTATCATTTTCATTATTTGCATATTTGTTTTCCCGATCTATAAAGGGATCATACGATTATCTGAGATCAATGACATTGTCAGGATCGTAAAATTCGCTTGTCTGCAGTATGCTTTATGGATGACATTGTATTTGGCTTCAGATAATGGTCTCATTGTTAAAACAGTTCCGCTTAGCCTGCTCATCATAAATCTTTTTGGAGTAATATTCGCACTCGTTTCATTCCGCTTATTGGTTAAAGAAGTTTATTTCAAAGCGATGTCAAAACGGTCTGTAACAAATAAGGCAATTATCTATGGGGCAGGTTCTATGGGGCAGGTTGCTAAAAAAGTTCTGGAACAGGATATCAAAAACAATACTGTAGTTGTTGGTTTTATAGACGATAGTCCTGCAAAGATCGGTAAGAACCTGGAAGGGTTACCTATTTATAATGCATCCGGTGAAAAACTGGTTGAAATTTTAAAGGATAAAGAAATAAACCAGTTGTTTATAGGTATAGATAAGTTGTCTGTAGAACGTAAAATTGCTATTACGGATATTTGCCTGCCATTAAATATTAAGATGAATGTAATACCTCATGCCAGTCAATGGGCAGGAGGTCTCTTTCAAAATAACCAGGTAAAAGAACTCAATATTGAAGAATTGCTGGAAAGAAATGAGATCGTTTTACCCAGTGATATTTTACAGGAAACTTACCAGCATTCTACCGTACTCGTAACGGGAGCGGCAGGGTCTATAGGTAGTGAGATCTGCAGGCAGCTCGCAAAAGTTCATTTCAAAAAATTGATTTTATTAGACCAGTCAGAATCAGGTTTGTTTGACCTGGAATACGAACTAAAACATAAAGACAAGCGAAATATTGAACTTCATATAGAAATAGGATCAGTTCGGGATAAAGCAAGAATGAAAAAAATTTTTTCGGCTTATAAGCCTGATATTGTATTTCATGCAGCAGCTTATAAGCATGTTCCATTAATGGAGTTATTCCCATGCGAAGCAATCCTTACCAATATATTTGGAACAAAACTGATTGCAGATCTTTCCCTGGCTTACAATGTAAAGAAATTTGTATTGATCTCAACAGATAAAGCGGTTAACCCTACCAATATCATGGGGGCTACTAAAAGGATATCTGAAATGTACATTCAGGACCTGAGCGACCAAAAAAATTCAAACACACATTTTATTACTACCAGGTTTGGAAATGTACTGGGCTCTGCCGGATCAGTGGTGGCAACTTTTAAAAAGCAAATAAGAGAAGGGGGACCAATTACTATAACACATCCTGATATTACCAGGTATTTTATGACGATACCGGAAGCATCAAAACTTGTTCTGGAAGCCGGAAAAATAGGTAAGTCGGGTGATATTTTGCTGTTTGATATGGGAAAACCGGTTAAGATCATCGACCTTGCTACAAAGATGATCCAATTAGCCGGATTAAGGCCAATTGAAGATATTGCCATTGTGCAGACTCAATTGAGGCCAGGCGAAAAAATGTTTGAAGAACTTTTCAAAGACTCAGAGGAATTTATTAAAACAGATCACCCACGGATATTAAAAGCCAAAAAAGGCAACAATTTAAATACTGATTTTTCTTCCTTACTGGAAGACCTCGAAACGGAGGCATTTTCACACAACAACGAGGTGATACCTTTCATTTTACGCAAAATGCTACCTGAATTCAATCCCTATTTATATCTGAATAAAGTAAAAGTAAGTACTGAAGATTAACCTTTATTTCTTTTTCTATCTTTTTGCTATTCCGGGTTTTTCCCGGATTTTTTATTTAAATCATTTTACTTTCTTTATTTCCCGTTTGCTGTCCCCATCATGAGTATTCGGAAGATTATAAAATTGTTCCGGCGGAACAAACTATGGTTAACTTTTTATGCAAATTAACTTACGTTCGGCAGGAACGGCTCGTGTAATTATAGCACTATGCGTTGCAACAGAACACTAAACTATTATTTAAAATACTACAACCAAAAAAAATGTTCAGATGGATCATCTTCCGAACACTTGAGCTGTCAAGCCAACCAAAAATAAAAACTTCAATAACCGAAAATATTTTAAGTTCCTTATTTCCACTAAATAAGTAATAAGCATCCTTCATCCAGCATCCCCAACCAATTCATTGTTTCTCAACAGTAAATCTGCCAAATAAAAATATTTATTAAAAAAAGCTTTGATTTTAAATAATCGTTTTCTACTTTTGTTACAACTTATATTACCTCTACCGATACTTCATCCTTACTAAAACCCTTTATTTCCAACTATCTTATATAGTAGAAATTAATTTTAGTAAATATTAATCCGTTCTATCCACTAGATGATACTGCATTCTGCAGTTATTGTAGTAGCCTAGCTATTCTTCATCTTTATTGAAATTCCATATTTTTTTAAAAAAATTCATTTGTTTTTGAAAAGCTAAAGCTATTCATAGTGCTTAATAAGCGTTTTGAATATTCTTTTTCGGATAATATTAATTATGATAATAATGAAGAATCAATTGTAGACCGTTATAAAGATATTTATCAAAAAAAGTAAGAAAATGAAAACTGCATCTGTACTACCCGAAAATTTTGTCCGCGATAATAAAGATGTGCATATTGTACCTGCATCTAATGCTATTGCCCCGACTTATCTTTTACTAAACCATAAATATTTAATCATGAAAAGATCATTACATCAATCTGCATTTTATGCAATTATGTTGTTATTTGCTTTTTTATTTTTTGGCAGTGCTGCTAAAGCACAATCATGTGCCAGTAATAATATTGGCTTTAACAACAATACAGCTACAAACACGCTAACTATTTGTATTGGTACAACAGGTACAACGATAGATGGGGCTAATCCATCTGGATCACAAACCTATACATGGCAGGTATCTTCAACACTAATCACAGGCCCATTTGTCACTGTTACTCCTAATCCGGGGGATGCAGAAGATTGGACTATCAGTTCAACATACTATAATATAGCCGGTACTTATTACTTCAGAAGGGTAATTAGCGGCAATGGTGCTTGTGATGGTAACAGTGACGTGGTGACATTAACTGTAGAAGCATTACCTACTGTTGTAACAGTTACCGGAGGTGGTACTTTTTGTGCTGTCGGTAGTACAACTTTAAATGCATCCAATGGCGGAAGTGGAACTATATATTATCAGGGTACTACTAATAATGGTACATCCACAGCAACCCCTTCTTCATCTCAACCAATTAGTACTTCTGGCACATATTACTTTAGGGCAAGGTCGGCTGGTGGTTGCTGGGGTGCTCAGGGAAGTGCAGTAGTAACAATATCTACAAACTCTACTTTATCATTTACTTCAATTGTTGGTACAGATGCACAAACAAAATGTATCAATAGTGCAATAACAAATATTACTTATCTCGTTGGTGGTGGTGGTACAGGTGCAACTGTATCGGGTTTACCGGCTGGTGTAACAGGTAACTACAATAGCGGAACAAAAGTATTTACGATCAGTGGTTCACCAACAGCAGCAGGATCTTTCAGTTATACTGTTAATACAACAGGCCTGTGTACCAATACTTCATTGGGAGGAACCATTGATGTTATTGCAAATGCAACGATAAGTTTAACATCTGGGGTTGGTTCAAATATTCAAACTAAATGTGCAAGCTCAGACATTAATAATATAACTTATTCAATTGGCGGTACAGGAACAGGTGCATTTGTTACCGGTCTTCCGGCAGGTGTTACAGGTTCATATAGCGCAGGGGTATTCACCATTTCAGGTGCTGCATTGGCAGCCGTTTCAGGTGTGTTTAATTATACCGTAACTACTTCAGGGCCATGTGTAAGTGCTACTGCTACAGGAACACTTACCATTAATGCCATACCTGCAACAACAGGTGTTACTGTTTGCCAGGGTGGCAGCGGTTCATTGACTTCGTCATTTGCATGTGCTACAGGTGCTGCAGTTAATACTGCTGCGACTAATGCAACAGTTGGTGCAAACGTAACAGGTATTGGAAATACGGCCTGGTTAACTTTTGCTAATGTAGTTTCAGACAATAATAGCGATGCAACAGTAGCACTTGTAAATGCAACTTCGGTTAGTAATTATCTCCGGGCTACCGGTTATTCATTTGCAATTCCTCCAACAGCAACTATAGGCGGTATTAGGCTTACAATAGGCCGTTGGTCTACCAACCAGTCGGGTACTGTTCGTTTCCGTGACAATGAAGTTAAATTGGTAAAAGCAGGTACTATTGTTGGTTCAAATAAAGCAAATGCTGGTGTTGACTGGCCTAGTGCTGAAGCTGCTTTTACTTATGGCACTACTACAGATCTTTGGGGAACTACCTGGACTGCAGCAGATATCAATAATGCAAACTTTGGTGCAGTATTATCTGGGTTAAATGCAACAGGTTCGGGTTTAACTTATACAGGTCATGTTGATTACATGCAGATCACAGTAACTTATACATTACCTGGAACTTTGAACTGGTACACCGCATCTTCAGGTGGTCCTTCCATAGGTTCTGGTTCACCATTTAACCCGGTGGGTGTTCCTAATTCAACATTGGCAAATACAAATACTCCTGGTACTACTACATTTTATGCAGAATGTTCTACACAAGCAGGTTGCCGTACGCCAACAGATTTTGTTGTTTCAGCCAGTTCAACTATTGGCCTTACATCAGGTATTGGCTCAGATGTACAGACAGTTTGCGTGAATAATGCCATATCAGATATTACATACGCTATCGGTAACGGTGGAACGAATGCTAATGTAACAGGATTACCAAATGGTGTAACCGGTTCTTATAATGCAGGAACACTTACAATCAGCGGTACACCAACAGTTGCTGGATCATTCAATTATACAGTTACATCTGTAGCTCCATGCCCGGTTTCTGTAACTGGTACTATATCAGTATCTGCTGATGCAACCATTGCTTTAACCTCTGCTCCGGCTACTGCTGCTCAGACAAAATGTATCAATACAGCAATAACAAATATCACATACGCCATCGGTGCAAGCGGAACAGGTGCAACAGTTGCAGGTTTACCAACAGGTGTAACCGGTAATTACAATGCAGGTGTGTTTACGATCAGTGGTGTTGCCACACAATCCGGCAGCTTTAATTATACCGTTACAACAACAGGCCCATGTTTAAACAATTCATTGGGTGGAACGATCGATATTAACCCGAATGCAACGATCAGTTTATCATCTGCAGCGGGTACAAATGCACAAACCATTTGTAACAATTCTGCAATTACACCTATCAGTTATATAGTTGCCGGTGGTGGTACCGGAGCAAGTGTAACGGGGTTACCTGCAGGTTTAACTAGTTCGTATAATGCAGGCGTATTTACCATTGTTGGTACAACAACTGCTGTTGCAGGAACATATAATTATGTTGTTACTACTACTGGTACCTGTGTTCAAACAGTTGCTAATGGTTCTATTACCATCAGTGCAATTATGGCAGCAACCATTGCTAAAACTAATATCAGCGCTTGTGGTGGGGTTAATGATGGTGCTATCACCATAACGCCTACAACTGGAACTGCACCTTATACTTACAGCTGGTCAGGTGTTGTTGGATCAGGTAATCCGGCAACAACTCCTTATCCTTCTCCGGGTAATGTATCTGCAGTTTCTGCCTTGAATATCGGGTTTTATAATGTAATCGTTACAGATGCCATCGGATGTTCAGTAACAATATCAAATATCCACGTACAATATGCATTTGCTGCTTTTGTTACCAGTAACGGTAGTATTTCTTCTGCTTGCGGAAATACAGGTTCGATCATATTGTATGCAAATGCAGGTGTGCTTCCTTATACCTTCAGCCTGGATGGTAATAGTTTTTCATCAAACAATACATTTTTAAACCTGGCAGCAGGTCAATATACGGCTTATGTAAAAGACGGTGCAGGATGTGTGATTACTAAAACAATTCAGGTAAATGCTGCGGCTCCGGTAGTTGTTAATCCGTTTGCAAGGGGTACCAGCAGTTGTGCTAACGACGGATCAATAGAAATTTACCGTGCAGGTGGTATCTCTCCTTTCACTTATAGTATTGACGGTATCAATTACCAGGTAAGCAATAAGTTCCTAAATCTTGCTGCCGGTTTATATACTACTTATGTAAAAGACTCTAAAGGTTGTATTGGTTCACAAACGATTACAGTAACACAGGGTGTTGCACTTACAGTAAGTGTAAGCAAAACAAATACAAGTACCTGTACAAACGATGGATCAATTTCGGTTAACCCAAGTGGTGGAGTTGCTCCTTATACCTATAGTATCAACGGCGGATTGTACCAATCAGGCAATTCATTCAGTGGATTGGCTGCAAGTACTTATGCCATTTCGGTGAAAGATTCTAAAGGTTGTTTGGGTTCAATAAATGTGACCATTAATCTTAATCCGATCAATGTTACATCATTTGTAGTAAATGCAAGTAACTGTGCTGCTACCAATGGTTCAATACAGTTATTCAGAACAGGTGGTGTTGGTCCTTATACTTACAGCATGGATGGAAATACTTACCAGGCAAGTACAATATTTACAGGCCTTGCTCCGGGTACTTACGACGGTTTTGTAAAAGATTCCAAGGCTTGTGTTGGTGCAATGTTTAGTATTGAAGTTGGCCCTTCATGTGCCCCACCACCTTTTACACGTGGTATCAATGTATCAAACAACAATGCTACAAAGACCAACTCAGTTAAAGTTTCAGCTAACAGTGTTTTGAAGATAAACGCTTATCCTAATCCTTCAGCAGCAGCATTTACTTTATTGCTGGAAGGTAACAGCAAGGAAAAGGTATCTATCATTGTATCAGACTTGATGGGAAGAAAAATATACCAAACTGCAGGTAATATTGCACAACAATATAAGTTTGGTAATGACTTTAAAGTGGGTATGTATATTCTACAGGTTGTTCAGGGAAATGAGAAACAGACGATCAAGATTATCAAAGAATAAATTTTTTAGTTCAGCTTTTTAAACGAAGTTGAAAAGAGTGAAGTAATATTAAGAGGTTGTCCTGATTGGGCAGCCTCTTTTTTTATTATTCCTTTTACTATTTGCAACAATGGCTTTGTAACACTAAAATCAATTAATAAATTTTGTAAAGTGAAAATCATGCTTTACTTTAGTATTGAATTTTACCACCTGCTCCCAAAGATTAATTAATAATCCACATCCTGTATATACACATCCTGTCTTTGACCTGAATTTCGATCCGTTATTTCTACATGGAATTATTATTCCTGTATTTATTTCTAACGGAATCAGTAAATCGTTCATGGCAGAAATAATATGCTGATTATGACACCCTTCTCTTTAACACCATTTGCCCTTGTTCGTGTATTTATGAAACAAATAAAATTCAAAGCCTTGGTTCGTGTCTCCACGAAACAAATAAAAGCCTTTCCCCTCAGCCTTGGTTCGTGTCATCACGAAACAGAGAAAAAAAATAAAATCATTCATTCAATTTTACTAATCCTTGTTTTAACTGCTTTTTCATTCATTTCATTCGGCAGAACAACTTCCAATGTACTGCCTTTGACCGCAACCTATATCAAAACCAATGTTAGTGTTTGTGGAAATGGTGCAGATGGTTTTATATCGGTTACTCCAACAGGCGGGACAGCTCCATATACTTTTAGCTGGACTGGTACAACCGGTATAGGTGGGATCATTCCTTTTTCTGCCGGCAATGTGTCTGCAATAAATAACTTGCTGATTGGGTATTACGATGTAGACATTACTGATGCTAATCTGAATACTTTTACTATTACGGGTATTCATGTTGCTTATGCTTTTGCAATCTTTATTAGCAATAACGGGGGAATTTCTAGTGGCTGTGGCAATACCGGTTCCATAATTTTATATGGTAATTCAGGAATCAGACCATATACGCATAGTCTGGATGGTGTGACATATTATGTTAACAATACTTTCATCAATCTTGCTGCCGGAAATTATACCGCTTATATGAAAGATGCTGCAGGTTGTGTTAGTACTAAATCAATCACCGTTGCTGCAGCAGCTCCAATTGTTGTAGATCCCTTTATAATATCTGCAAGCAGCTGTGCAAATGATGGTGCAGTAGAATTATACAGAACCGGTGGAATACCACCTTATACATATAGCTTAAATAATATTACTTATACAAGCAACAATAGTTTTACAGGCCTGGCAGGGGGAACAGTAGTTACCGGATGGGTAAAAGATTCAAAAGGTTGTATTGGATCGCTTCCCGGAATTACTATTCCTCAGGGAACAGGTCTTGTTGTATCAATGCTGCGGTCAAATTCCAGTACATGTGCAATAGACGGCACCATACAATTTAATGTATCAGGTGGGATTCCACCATACACCTACAGTTTGAATAATGTCAGCTTCCAGTCGGGTAATTCTTTTTCAGGGTTGGCAGCCGGCCATTATTTTGGTTATGTAAAAGATTCAAGGGGTTGCAGGGGTTCAGCAGCTACCACTATTGGACTAAATCCGATCATTGTAAATGCAACAGTAACTAATGCAACCAGTTGTGCTGCAAATAACGGAACCATTCAAGTTTTTCAAACAGGCGGTATAGGCCCATTTACCTATAGCCTTGATGGAAATGATTACCAGGTAAGTAATACATTCACCGGTCTTCCTCATGGTACTTATTCTGTTTATGTAAAAGATTCAAAAGTGTGTATAGGCGTAAATGATGATATTGTTGTAGGGCCAAATTGTCCTTCACGTATTGGGGGAGCTTATGTTAGAGAATAGTAATTCAAAACCCGTATTCCTGACCATAATCAATGGTAGTATTAAGCATAATTCAAAGCACTGGAAACTACGGTTCATATACAAATGAACCTAAAAGCTGGCACTTCTTAAATATAACCCTATAAATCCTTTTTCGTTATCCAGCATCCAGTATCCAGTATCGTGCATCCATCATCCAATATCTGGTTTTTAAAAAAACTCCTGTCAACGATTGCCATGTTCAAAAACTGGCCTATATTCGCTTGCTAAGCTTGTATCCGAGACCTTCCAAAACCAATTTTACCAACTGATAATTGTATGGTTCATATCATTCATTGATAAAATGATTGAAGATGAATTATTTTCTTATTTAATGAAGTATAATTTTTTTTAAAAATAAAAATTGCATTATGAATATTTCTACGTTGTGTGTTAACTCCACTGGTTCAAAAAAAATAAACAGGTTGATCTACACCTGTACATCATTGTTATTTGTATTTATTTTACTGATAACCGGACAAACAAGCACGGGACAATCTTTGGTTGAAACCTTTAATTATACAGTTGCTGGTAATATAGGTGGAAATACGGCAGCTTCAGGTACTACCAATAATAACTGGACTACTCATAGTAATTCCCAGACAGGTACCGTAAGTACCGTAACCGGTAGTTTAAGTTATACAGGAATAAATCCAGCAAATAACCGGGTAAATATTCCTGGTAGTAACACTACAACACCAAGAGATATAAACAGAGCATGTGGCCTTGCTGCAAGCCAAAATACAACTTACTATTCTTTCTTACTAAACGTTATTGATGCAACTCAATTGGCAACTTCATTTGGAACCGGGGGAAATGGATATTTCTTTCACTTAAGTACAACAAATGGTTCAGGCGCTTCAAACTTCACAGCCAAAGTTCATATCAGGTCATCAAATGCTGCTGCGAATTTCAGGTTAGGTGTTTCTGAAACAGGTAATACACCGGTAGAGGTTACGGGCGACCTTGCTTTTGGAACAACTTACCTGGTGGTTGTAAAGTATGTTTACAATAATACTGCAGGAAATGACCTGGCAACAATGTGGGTAAATCCTTCATCGTTAGGAACAACAGAACCGGTTGGTGGTGTTAACGGTTCAGGCTCTGCAAATGTTGCTTCTTATAATTCTTCTAATACAGGTATTTGTATCAGGAATGCAAGTGCAACACCTAAAGCAGATATTGATGAAATAAGGGTTGGTACAACCTGGGCACAGGTTACTCTACAAAATGTAGATGGTTTTATTGTCGGCCCTGAATATGGTACACATACAGATGGTCAAAATCAACAAACAAACAGCGGAAATGTTACTTATATGAAATGGGATGATAACAACCTGTTTGTAGGCGTAAGTGGCGCAAACTTAGCTGAAGGATATGTTTTATATTTTGATAAAGATCCACAGGTTCCTGTTGATGGTGGCAGTAATTCAAATGGAACTAATATTGGACAAATTTATGACGGAACCAATTTTGCAGCATTGCCTTTCAGGGCCGATCTCGTTATGTATGTAAAAACGGGTTACCGTGAATACAGGACATCAACAGGAAGCAATACATGGTCTGCAGCAAATACATCTTTTGGAAATTATGCAGCAACAGGTACTGTGCGTGAATTCTCTATCCCATGGTCAGCAATTGGTGGAAAACCAACATCATTTAACTGGTTTGGATATAACACAAGTGCAGGTGGATTTGTTTACAACCAGACACCGAATGAAAATGCCGGCGGCAATATTGGTGCATCAGCACGCTATGAGCGTTATTATACAGTAAATGTTACCACTACTGGTAGCTCAACACCTCCATTCAGCCGCAATAGTTTTGTATTTAACAATACGGCAGATGAGAATTCATTTGGTGCCATTTCAGTATATGATTTTACCATGAATACTTCGGGTAGGTTTATTTCAAGAAGCGGCGCCACTAATCAAAACTGGACCATTGCCGGGAATATGGTTGTTGGAAATGGTATCGTTTATTTTGGCAGCGGTGGAACAAACGGCTCTTATGGTTCTACAACGGTTACGGGTAACTTAGATATAAGAGGAGGGACTTTGGATATGGATCAAACCACCAGCCCTTTAACTGTTAACGGAAACCTGGCATTATCCTCGGGTACGTTTAAACTTTCCGGTAATGGATTCGGCGGAGGAGATTTGAATATTAAAGGTAACTGGTCAAATACCGGTGGAACATTTACTCCGGGTGGCCGTATAGTACTATTTAACGCAGCAAGCGGCAATCAAACCATTACCAGATCTGGAGGAGAAACATTCGATAATTTATCAGTTGATAAAGCTGCGGGTTCAGTTGTTTTGGCTAATGATATTACAGTTAACCAGGTCATTACACTTACTAACGGTACCGTTAACACGGCAGCCAATAAAGTTATTCTGGCAAGTAACGCCACAAGTGCATTGGCCAGAACCAATGGGTACGTAAATGGTTTCTTACAACGTGCCATCAACACAGGTGTAAACACGTATAATTTTGCAGTGGGAACTTCACTTGGTTATACACCTGCAAGCCTTGCTTTTACAGCAGTTGGCGCAGCAGGTAATATTACCATGTCATCTGCAGATGCAGTGGGTGCTAATTATCCTGCAATATTGAATGCAACAAAAAGGCTGGCACGTAGCTGGTCATCTTTGAATAGCGGTGTTACAGGTATTACAGGCAGCGCAACCTTTACTTATCTTCCTGCCGACCTGGTTGGTGGTGCAGTTTCCGGTAGCATGAAAGCATATGTATTTAATGGCAGCACTTCATATACTACCAGCAATACAAATACATCCAATAGTTTTACTTACAACGGTCTGACAACTGTTGGTGAATTTGGTGCAGGCGAGTGCGGAACTTCTCTGGCTCCAACATTTACTAAAACAATGGTAAGTGCTTGTGGCGGCGGTGCGGATGGAACGATAACTGTTACGCCTGTAGGAGGGGTTGCTCCATATACTTATAACTGGACGAGTACACCAGGTGGTTTTAGCGGAAATACAGCCGCTGTAACCGGTTTAACTGCCAGGGATTATACAGTGGTGACCACAGATGCGATCGGATGTACAAAAAGCATTCCCGATATCACCATCTTCCAGGTTTTTGCAACCGTTGTTACCAACAACGGAGGAGGTTCGGGCAGTTGTGCCAATACAGGTTATATCCTGTTATATGGCAGTGGTGGTGTACAGCCATATACATACAGTATTGACGGCACCAATTATTTTGCAAGCAATTCATTTACTGCACTTGCTGCGGGTACGTATACCGGTTATGTAAAAGATCTTGGCGGATGTGTGAGTACCAAGCCGGGTATAGTGGTTACAGGTGCCGCTCCAATTGTGGTTACTGCATTTACAAGGCCGGCAACCAGTTGTGCCAATAATGGTACTATAGAATTATACAGAACAGGGGGGATGCCTTCATTTACTTATAGCCTGGATGATATTACCTACCAGGGTGGCAATACATTTAATAATCTTGCGGGAGCAACAACATATACAGGCTGGGTAAAAGATGCAGCAGGATGTAAAACATCACTGGCAGGTATCGTAGTTGGGAAAGCGCCTTCAATAACTGTATCAGTTACCAAACTCAATACCAGTCCCTGCTCAAATTCAGGCAGTTTAATAATACTGGCCGGCGGTGGAGTACCGGGATATAATTATAGTATTACAGGACCAAACGGTACTTACCAGGCAAGCAATGCATTTACAGGATTGGCTGCGGGTACATATGATGTATGGGTAAGGGATTCTAAGGGTTGTAAACAATCGAATTTTGCGAATATTATTGGAACAAATGCCGCTCCTGTGATCACAGTTACAGCATATCCACGCAGTGCCAGCAGTTGTGCCAACAATGGTTCTATTGAATTGTACCGTACAGGAGGTACGGGTCCTTTTACATACAGTCTTGATAATATTACATACCAGGCCAGCAACACATTTACAGGCCTTGCCGGCGGAACTTTTACCGGATGGGTAAAAGATGTAAATGGTTGTACCGGTTCTTTGGCCGGTATCATTGTAACACAGTCACCTGCTGTTACTATTACAGAAAGCCATACAAATACCAGTACCTGTGTAAATGATGCTACCATTCAATTAACACCAGGTGGCGGTGTTCCGGGTTATACCTATAGTTTGGATAATATTACTTACCAGGCAGGTAATTCATTTATAGGATTGGCTGCAGGTAATTATACCGGTTGGACAAAAGATTCAAAAGGATGTACAGCTTCAGTACCGGTTACTATTGGAACAAACGCTGCAATTGTTGTAACGGCTTATGTAACAGCTGCGACCAACTGTGAAACCGGTAACGGATCCATACAATTATTCAGAACTGGGGGTACAAGTCCTTTTACATTTAGTCTTACTAATGTTACTTACCAGGCTGGTAATTTATTCAGCGGCCTTTTTGCTGGTTCTTATACAGGTTATATTAAAGACTCTAAAGGTTGTATTGGGTCATTGGCAAATATAGTGGTTGGACCTAATTGTGCACCTCCAACACCAGGTGTTTTTACAAAAAACAGTGCTGTGAAGATAACTGGTAATACAGTCTTAAAAGCAAACGTATTTCCCAATCCAAGTGCATCAGAATTCACATTGGTTTTAAGCGGTAACAGTAATGAAAAAGTAATAATGAATGTAACAGATATCATGGGTAGAAATATTTACAACGTAATTGAAAACAGTAAACAACAAATTCGTTTTGGTAATAATTTCAAACCTGGTATATATACCATACAGGTAATTCAGGGTGATCAAAAACAAACAATTAAGTTGATCAAAGAATAACTGATTTAAATTTCTTTTAAAAGAGGCTGTCCATGAAAGGATGGCCTCTTTTTTTATCCAGTATCCAGCATCCACCACCCATCAATATTCAAAACTCCAAAGCAATATCCATTCTCATTTCACGTTATACCCTTATCCAAATAACCTGAAACCAAACAAAATCTTATGAAAACTTTATTACACAGGCCAGTATGTTTAGTCCTTGTGTTCCTGATCCAAAGTCTGTTTTTTAATAACATTATTATTGCACAATCCTGTGGTAATAACGATATTGGCTTTAATAACAATTCTGCAACCAACACATTAACAATATGTTCGGGAACTACCGGAACAACAATTGATGGTGGTAATCCAGCCTCTGCAAATTATCAATGGCAGGTATCAGTAAATTCAATTTCAGGGCCATATACTATTGTTTCACCTAATCCGGGAGATGTACAAAACTGGACAGTAAGTTCTACCTATTACAATACTGCGGGAACTTACTTCTTCCGTAGGGTTGTTAGTAATAGTAGTGGATGCAATGGAAACAGTGATACTGTTTCATTAATTGTAAAATTTTTACCGGTGGTTACAAACAACGGAACCAATTCTGCAAATTGCGTAAATACGGGTTCAATCATTTTATATGGCAATGCTGGTGTATCGCCATATACTTACAGTATTGACGGAACCAATTATTTTGCAGGTAATTCATTTAACAATCTTGCAGCTGGTACATATACCGGGTATGCAAAAGATGCTATTGGTTGCATTGGTACAAAACCAGGTATTACGATTACTGCAGCAGCAGCATTAAATGTTACTGCTACACCGCGTAATGCAAGTAGTTGTGCTGATGACGGATCAATAGAATTATACAGAACAGGTGGTGTGGGACCGTTTACTTTTAGTCTTGATGATGTTACATACCAGGCAAGCAATACTTTTAACGGCCTGGTTGATGGAACATATACCGGTTGGGTTAAAGATTCCTATGGATGTAAAGGGTCATTGACAGGAATCATAGTTGGAAAATCAGCAGCCGTTACCGTTACAGCAACTAAAACAAATACCAGTGCATGCGCAAATACAGGCGTTATACAACTTTTTCCAGGTGGTGGGGTACCGGATTATAAATATAGCCTTGATAATATTACTTACCAGGCCAGTAGTCTGTTTACAGGATTAGCTGCCGGAACTTATACCTGTTGGGCGAAAGATGTAAGAGGCTGTACAGCAACTGTTACTATATCTGTTGGAACCAATCCGGCTATAACAATCACTGTTACAGCATTCCCACGAAGTACAAGCAGTTGTATTAATAACGGTTCTATACAAATATTCAAAACAGGTGGAACAGGTCCATTTAGTTATAGTATAGACGATATTACATACCAGGTTAGCAATACAATAACAGGCCTTGCTGCTGGTACTTATACAGCGTGGGTTAAAGACGGAAATGGTTGTAAAGGTTCGCTTGGAGGGATAGTTATAACCCAATCAGCTGCAGTTTCTGTTACAGAAAGACATACAAACACAAGTACCTGTGCAAACAACGGATCTATTTCTTTAACTGCAACAAGCGGTGTTGCTCCTTATAGTTATAGTATAGATGATATCACCTACCAGGCAGGTCGTTCTTTTTCGGGATTAGGAGCTGGCAATTATACAGGTTGGGTAAAAGATGTAAATGGTTGTAAAGCTTCCGTAAATCTAACGATTGGTTTAAACCCGATCGTTGTAAATGCATTTATCCAAAATGCAAGTAGTTGCGGCGTTTCCAACGGATCTATCCAATTATTCAGAACTGGAGGTATGGGACCATTTACATATAGTATCAATGGAACAACCTTTCAAAGCAGCAATAGATTTAATGGCCTTACACCATCTACTTTTACAGCTTATGTAAAAGACAATAGCGGATGTATAGGAACGCTGGTTATCAACCTGGGACCACAGAGTTCAACGATCAGTTTAACTTCAGGTGCCGGAACAAGTGCACTGGCAACTTGTAAAAATACTGTGATGACAGATATAACTTATGCCATTGGCGGTGGCGGAACAGGTGCATCTATTACAGCAGGTGCATTACCTGCCGGAGTTACCGGTTCTTATAACGCAGGGGTATTCACGATCAGTGGTACACCAACGGTTACCGGGTCATTTAATTATACCATAACTACTACGGGCACCTGTACACAGGTAACGGCAAGTGGAACCATATTGGTTAATTCAGCATTTACCACGTCATTTACCAAAACGATGGCCAGTTCGTGTGGAGGCGGTACTGATGGTTCAATAACAGTATCAACTACTGGTGGTTCATCACCGTATACATATAGCTGGACAGGCCCCGGTGGTTTTGCGGCAAGTGCTGCTGCAGTAACTGACCTGGCAACAGGTGATTATGATGTAATAGTATCTGATGCTGCATCTGCATGTTCTAAAACCATTCCCGCAATAACAATCTGGCAGGCACAGGATCCTGTTGTTACAAACAATGGTTTTATTTCAGCAAGTTGTTCAGCTACCGGAAGTATAATTTTATATGGATCATATGGTGTTGCACCTTTTACCTATAGTATTGATGGATCTAATTATCAATCTGGAAATACTTTCAATAACTTGAGTCCCGCTACTTATACGGGTTATATAAAAGATCTGAAAGGATGTATAGCAACCAAAACAATAGTGGTTGCTGCAGCGGCACCTATTAGTGTTACATCTTATGCATGGACAGCAGGTAGCTGCGGGTCTGCTAATGGGAAGATCCAATTATTCCGTACCGGTGGTATCGGGCCTTATACTTATAGCCTTGATGGTACAAATTACCAGGCCAGCCCATTATTTACTGCGCTTTTACCCGGATTATACAGAGGTTTTGTAAAGGATTCTAAAGGCTGTGTTGGTTCGCAACTTAATATAAATGTTGGCCCAAATTGCCCGGGACCTATTGCAGTTGCTGGAAATGCAAAAGTATCTGCATCCACACGCACTGAAAATGGTTTTATAGAACTGGTAGCATATCCAAATCCCAGTACAGCCGAATTTACTCTATTATTGAACGGTTATAGTAAAGAAAGAGTTATTATAACAGTTACCGATATTTTTGGAACAAAAGTTTATCAGTCATCTACTGTTAACAAGCAAAAATTCAGTTTTGGAAATAATTTTAAACCAGGATTGTACTTTGTGATGGTAGAGCAGAGTGGTAAAAAAGAAAGCATCAAACTCACTAAAAATTAAGGCTTACATTTTAAAAATATCAAAAAGCTGTCTGAAAAGGCAGCTTTTTTAGTTTGAGAGGATGTACACACATTAGTTAAAGGTTGAACCTTTATAAATTAAAATGAATGAATAATTAAACACTTAAGCTATATCTTCCGGTTTTTTATAAAAATAACAATAATCCACAGCCCTTTTCGTTTTTCCAGTATCCATCATCTTGAAAACTAAGCTAACTCTTTATGAAGAGTTCATTATCACATATAAAACGCCGGCATTTTCAGCCAGTTGAATTTTTTCCTAAACTTATTTTAGCAGGGCTTTCTTTGTTTTATAAAGGAAGCGTTCCTTATTTATATCCAATCCAATACACAGATTAAGTTAAAACAATCCTATGAAAAAAGCATTACACAGATCCTCATTTATTATAGTAATAATGTTGATCACGCATTTATTCCTGATAAATGCAGTAGTTGGACAAACAACCTATTATTCAAGAGCAACAGGTGGCTGGACCACTAATACCACCTGGTCGCTTACATCAGGTGGCTTAGCCGTTGGGGCAGGTATTTTTCCTGTTGCCGGCGATATAGTTAATATTGAAGGAGGTTTTAATGTAAACATTCCTGCCAGTACAAATGCTGCCTGCGCAACTATTAACATTACATCAGTCAACGCCGGTAATGGAACACTTACTTTTAATAGTGGTTCTTCACTGGCTGTTTCTGCAAATATTACCGTTGGAACTGTTGGTACTACAAAAGCCGGTGTGATAACCATGACTGCAGGAGGGGCCATTACCTGTACCGGTAATCTTACCATTGGAAGCAATGCAGCCTGTAATATCACACAGGGAGCTTCAGCAACGGTAACGGTCAACGGAACAGCTACTGTTCTACAGCCAGCTGTAAATAATATAACAAATGCATGGAATGTAAATGCCGGTACTGCAACAGTAAACGGAATTTTTACACTCGATGGAGTCAACACAACAACAACCAGGAGATCAAATCTTGTTATAACAACCGGTACTTTCAATGCAAATGGCGGTATACAGGTAAACGGTACTACAGCCGCAACAAAAGCAATCAATATGACCGGTACTTCCAGTATTTTAAATGTGGGTGGTGTTGGTATCAGTGGTGCATCCGGAGCAACGTTTACCAGAGGATCAGTTTCCAGTGTGGTAAATTATAATACTTCAGGTAACCAGGCCAATATTGGTAATTATACTTATTTTAATCTTACTACATCCGGAAGCGGTACAAAAACATTACTGGGTACAACAATTGTTAATGGCACTTTAAGAGTAACGGCAGGTACAATACTTGCTTTATCCACTTTTAATATTACACCTGCAATAACGGTTTTGGAGTGTGGTGCTGCAACCGGATCTTCAGTCACCGGTAGCGGTTCATTATTGCTTGCAGGAAATCTGTCTGTGAATGATGCGGCAGGTGCGGGTACAAGTGGGGCAATTATTTCCACACCGGTTGTCCTGGGCGGGAATAGAACCTTTACAGTATCAGACGATGGTTCCGTAGCTACAGACCTTACCGTTAGTGGAATTATTAGCGGGCCAAATTCAATCACTAAAACCGGTACAGGGACAATGGAACTGGCAGCCAATAACACCTATTCAAGTTCAACAAATATAAATGCCGGTATTCTTCAGTATGGTTTAAGTAATGCCATTGCAACCGGCAATATTACTTTGAATGGAGGTACTTTAGATATCAAATCATATAGTGATGTAGTTGGTAACGTTACATTGACCAATGGAACCATAACGGGCACAACTGGCGTTTTGAATGGTTTATTATTTAATGTAGCCAGTGGAACCATCAGTGCGATTATCACCGGAACGGGCAATTTGACAAAGACAACAGCGGGAATAGTAACACTATCTGCAGCTAATACCTATACCGGTGCAACAATTATCAGTGCAGGTACTTTGAGTATTAATTCAATGGCTAATTTCGGAACAGCTTCATCACTTGGAACAGGTTCTGTAACGCCTACTATTTCCATGGGGGCAACAGCAATATTACTTTATACAGGATCAGGACATTCTTCCAGTCGGGTGATAAATGTTACTGCCAATGGGGCAACCATTGATGCATCAGGAACCGGTACACTTACTTTAAGCGGAGGTATTACTTCCGGAAACAGGAGGATAACATTAACGGGTACAGGTAATGCTGTTCAGAACGGCGTTATTGCTATCGGAACCGGTACACTTACTAAAACGGGTACTGGTACCTGGCAGCTGGGTGCAGCAAATACTTATACCGGACTTACAACTATTTCATCAGGTATCCTAAAATATGCAAGCAATAATGTTTTATCTACAGGCGGTATAACAATAAATAGCGGGACATTGGATATTGCCACTTTTACAGATGCAGTAGGAACTGTAACGCTAACTAACGGAAATATTTCAGGAACAACCGGTGTGTTAACAGGTACATCTTATGCCATGCAAAATGGAGCTGTCAGCGCAATACTTGCCGGTTCAGGTACCTTAACAAAAACAACCGGTGGAACAGTTACCATGTCAGGTGTAAATACATATACAGGACGTACAACTATAACTGCAGGTATATTAAGTGTATCAACCATTGGCGATGGAGGCGTTGCCGGAAACCTGGGAGCCGCATCAAATGCCGCAGCAAACCTCGTCTTCGGTGGAGGCACTTTGCAATATACAGGAGCAACGGCGTCATCAAACAGGAGTTATACATTAAATAATACAACATCATCAGCAATAGATGTTACAACAAATAATCTAACCATTTCGGGAGCCAGTACTAACACGACAGGTGCATTGACCAAGATCGGTTTAGGTATATTGATATTATCAGGCAATAATTTGCACACGGGTGCTACAACAATAACTGCAGGAACACTTAGGCTAGGCGCAGCTGATAGAATCAGTAATTCAAGTGCATTAGTGGTTAACGGAACTTTTGATATGGGCGGATTCAATGAAACAGTTGCATCTCTTTCAGGTGCCGGAACGGTAACGAGTAGTGCAAGTGGAAATATGATTCTTAACTTGGGAAATGCAACAAGCACTACTTATTCAGGTGTTATTCAGAATGGAAGTGCAACATCTTTGGCATTGACAAAGATTGGAACGGGTATATTAACCTTATCGGGCAACAATTCCTATTCAGGCAGAACAACCATTACTGCAGGAACCATCCTTTTAGGGGCATCAAATGTTTTACCTAATAACGCTGTTACGCTGGGCGGGGGAATTTTAAGTACAGGTTCGGGCGCAGGTTTTTCTGAAACCATCGGAGACCTTACTGTAAGTACAAATTCATCAATTAATCTTGGTACGGGAGTTCATACATTTACCATAGCAAATAGTTCTGCCAATACCTGGTCTGCAACAACGCTTACCATTAATGGTTGGACAGGAACCGGCGGAATTCCAAATACAGCAACCCAGGGTAAAGTCATGGCGGGCCTTGGCGGTTTGTCAGCAGCACAACTTGCTAAAATTACTTTTACGGGTTATAATTCCGGTGCTGTTATTACAGCTTCCGGTGAACTGATACCATCATTAACTGCGTATTATTCTATAGGAAGTGTAGCACCAAATGTACTGACGAACTGGAAAACTGCACGTGACGGTACAGGTACAAGCCCGGCTAATTTCACTTCTGGTGCATTCTTCGTCATACAAAATACGCATACCATGACTACCAGTGCAACCTGGTCTGTTTCCGGAACCAATTCAAAGATTTGGATTGAAAGTGGCGGGTCATTAGTTGCTAATAACGCAATTACTTTGGCAGCAGCCAGTACTTTTCAGATTGAAAATAATGCCACGTATATTCACAACAATAACGGCACTCCTTCTTCAACAATATTTACAGGTACAGAAAGTTTTGGATCAAATTCAAATTTTATCATAAATAACTGGGTCAATAATACAACAGCATTTACTACCGGTGTTACACTGCCATATGGTAATCTGGAGATTAACTGGAACACCGGTGGAAACTGGTCACAGTCATTAACAGGTGCTATAAATCTTACAGCAGGCAATTTTACCATTACATCTTTAGGAAGTGTATCCAATGAATTAAGATTAACACCTGCATCTAACGGTACTGCTTTAGTGCTCGCAATTGGCGGTGACCTTACCGTTACCTCTGGTGTGCTTTCCATGGTTGGGGGCGGAGGGAATGGGCCAAAAGATTGCGATATAAATGTTGCAGGAAATGTGAGTATTGCCGGAACAATTGATATGAACACTGCCAATACGAGTAGTGGGTCAATTGCATTAAATATTGCAGGTAATTTTTCTGTGAACGGAACAGGAGTTTTAAAGAACTCTGTAGGGAACGGAAGCAGAACTGTCAATTTTAATAGCCCGACTAGTATACAGACATTTTCTTCAACTGCAACAGGTATCAATTCAAGTTCCATTACATTTATTGCAGGAACGGCCACATCAACAAATACGCTGAAACTTCAAAGTGATTTTGTAATGGGTAATGGGGCTACATTGAATATATTAAACGGTGCAACGCTTGATTGCGGAACCAATATCATCCAGGCTACCGTTGCAAATACCCAGGGCAATTTTTCGCTCAACAGTGGAGCTAACATATTGATCGGTTCTACCGGCGGTATCAGTGCAACCGGTGCAACGGGTAATATACAAACCGGTACCACCAGGATTTTCAGTGCAACGGCTAATTATACATACAATGGTTTGTCTGCCCAGGTTTCAGGAACCGGTTTAACCGCAGCAGCCAACCTGGAAATAAATAATGCATCAGGAGTTTCCTTGAGTGTAAATGCAGTTGTAAGTGATACACTTAGATTAACATCCGGGAATGTTGATTGCGTTACCAATACTTTATCTGTAAGCAACACTGATATTACAGCGATCATTCGTACAAGTGGCCACGTGATCGGTTACCTGAAGCGGGCTATTGCAACAGGTGCCAATGTGTACGATTATCCTGTAGGAACTGCAACAGGGTATGCTCCTGCAAGTATTGATTTTAGTAGTGTAACCGGAGCAGGTAGTATAACTGTGAGAACTACAGATGGTATCGGAGGTAATTATCCTGTACCATTAAACGCAACAAAAAAACTGAACCGCGATTGGGCAATTTCAAACACTGGGGTTTCCGGATTTACTGCAACTGCAAATTTTACTTTTCTTCCGGGCGACCTTGCAGGTGGAGCAACAGCACCAGACTTGAAAGCTTATCGTATAGATCCCGGACCGGTTAATACCTATACTGTTTCAGATGACTATGATATATTGGGAAATACTTTTAGTTATTATAATCTTACATCTTTCAGCAATACTGCAGGATTAACTGAATTTGGAGCAGGGGAATGTAAAGCAGGCTTTGCGCCAACCTTTATCAAATCAATGGCAAGTGCCTGTGGCGGAGGAGCTGATGGAACTATAACAGTAACGCCTGTTGGAGGAACAGCGCCATATACTTATAGTTGGACTGGTGTCGGAGGATTTACTGCAAGTACACCCGCGATCACCGGCCTTGGATCAGGTGATTATACCGTTGTAATTGCTGAAGTTACCGGTTGTTCCTTCACGATTCCTGATATTACCATCTGGCAGGCCCTGGCACCTGTGGTTACAAACAATGGAGGTGAATCATCCAGTTGTGGCAATACCGGTTATATTATTTTATATGGAAGTTATGGTGTTCAGCCATATACATATAGCATTGACGGAACCAATTATTCTGCAGGCAATTCATTTATTAATCTTCCTGCAGGTACATATACAGGTTATGTTAAGGACCGTGGTGGGTGTGTAAGTACAAAACCAAACATTATAGTTACACAAGCGGCATCAATTGTAGTTACTTCTTATGCAAGAGCTGCAACCAGTTGTGCTAACAATGGCTCAATCGAGTTATATAGAACCGGAGGAATTCCTCCTTATTCATATAGTTTGAACGATATAACTTACCAGTCGGGAAATGTATTTTCAAATCTTTCAAACGGTACCTATACAGGCTGGGTCAAAGATTCTAAAGGCTGTAAATCATTCCTTCCGGGAATCATTGTCTCTAAAGCACCTCCTGTAACTGTAACTGCAACAAAAACGAATACGAGCATTTGCTCAAATACAGGTAATATAGTACTTCAACCTGGTGGCGGAGTGCCCGGATATACATATAGCTTAAATAATATTACCTACCAGTCCAGCAATGTATTTCTTGGTTTGGCAGCAGGTAGTTATAATGGCTGGGTACAAGATTCAAAAGGATGTAAGACTGTTGTTTTTGGTATAACTATCGCTACCGATCCTGCATCAGTTATTACTGTTACTTCAAATGCTACTATCAGCAGCGGATGTAGTAATACCGGCACTATTCAACTGTTCAGATCCGGAGGCGTTGCGCCATTTACTTATAGCCTTGACAATATTACTTACCAGGCAGGCAATACATTTACTGGCCGGGCTCCCGGAAATTACACCGGTTGGATAAAAGATTCAAAAGGATGTACAGGGTCAAAGGTTGGTATCGTAATAACACAGGCATCAGCTGTAACTTCAACAACCAGTTATACAAACAGTAGCACCTGCACCAATGATGGTAGTATTCAAATGCGTCCCGCAGGGGGAACTCCGCCTTATACGTATAGCTTAGATGATATTACTTACCAGGCTGCAAATAACTTTTCAGGATTGGCTGCGGGTAATTACATCAGTTGGGTAAAAGATATAAACGGTTGTAAAGTATCTGTAAATACTACAATAGGAATTAACCCGATAGCAGTTACTGCTTATGCATCACCGGCAGGTAGTTGTGCTGCTTCGAACGGATCTATACAAATATTCAGAACCGGTGGCACAGGTCCCTATACTTATAGCCTGGATGGTAATACCTACCAAAGCAGCAATGTATTTACAAATCTTATTCCGGGTGATTATAGCTGTTATGTAAAAGATTCAAAGGCATGTGTGGGATCGCTGTTAAGCGTTTCCGTTGGCCCTGGTGGTTGCCCGCCGCCTTTTGCAAAAACGGTTAACACAAAACCTATTGAAATAAATAATAATAAAGATAAAATTCTTGAAAATAGTTTATTCAGCATAAGGGCTTTTCCGAATCCTTCAGCAACTGAATTTTCTCTGCTGATAACCAGCAGCGGTAATGGAAAAATTCTAATGAATGTATCTGATTATTTGGGTAGAAAGATTTTCAACTCAAATGCTGACTTTAAGAATCAACTAACTTTTGGAAAGAATTTTAAACCGGGAATATATACCGTTGAAGTAATTCAGGGGAACCGGAAGCAAAGTATTAAAGTCATTAAAGAGTAAATGCTGTTTTACAATATATTCAAAGAAGCTGCCTTTTATGGGCGGCTTCTTTTTTTTATGGCAGGATTGACTAGAATATTCAAATAATTTGATATTCAATAGCTACATAACCCAAACACTTATTTTAAAAAAACAATATTTATAGTGTTTTTACGTTTTGTATTATAATGCCCGCACATTATTAAATAACTAAAGGTTTCTTTTTTGTGCAAGCAGTTTAAAATTAATTGAGGTTTTATGAATAAAAGTTATAAGGCCTGATGTTTTAATGAAGGCATTTTGAAATAAGTCGAAACATCCGATACAAAAACAAAAAATTATGAAAACGTCTACACTCTCAATGCAGGTTTGTCCTACTGTAGGAAGAACATGCCAATCTATTAAAACTTATTTACGGGCTAATAGAATTATGTACACTTCTATTATGTTCTTCTTTGCAATACTGATTACCCAGTTTAGTTACGGGCAAGGAACAATGGGCAGATGGGAAATGTGCGGGCTTACCGGAACTACTGCATCTGTTACCGCAACGGGAACACTTGCTAATGTTACCTTTTCTGCTTTAACGAGAGGTGCAGGTTTAACAGGTGCTAGTTCAACAGATGGATTTAGTTCCACAGGCTGGTCAACTGCTGGTGGTTTAGACATTACTCAAAATGACTATTATGAATTTACAATTACTCCGGCCACGGGTTATAAGATGTCAATTACATCCTTGAAAATACGAGACCAGGTTTCAACTACAGCATCATCTTTTGATGCCTATTTGCGTTATAGCCAGGATGCATATGCAAGCAATTTATCCAACTGGGCAGCTTCTACTTCTCTTACTAACAGAACGATCACACTTAGTGGCAATACGAATTTACAAAATCGCACAACACCTGTTACTTTCAGGATCTATGGATCAGATGCCAGTAGTGCAACAACAACAACATATCTTTTAAACTGCCTGGGAACAGCCGCAGGAAATTTTAGGGGAGTTGATGTTGACGGAACGGTTGCACAATTAGCTTATGCAAGCCAGTTTATTTCAATGAGTACCGGTTCAACTAGCTGGTGTGCCGGTGAGACAAGAAATATTTCAGTTACAGTTAAAAATGTCGGATCAGCTACCTGGACAAATGCTGGCCCCGATGTAAATATTGGTGTAAAATGGAATACAAACGGCGCAAACTGGACAGACTATCATGTACGTACAGACGCCGGGAACCTGGCACCCGGAGTTACCCAAACTTATAATTTTACCATTACGGCTTCCAATGCAACGGCGGGCCCGGTTTATGGAACAGGATTAAACGCAGGAACGAATAACCTTACTTTTGATATCTTTAAAGAAGGTGATTGCTGGTTTGGTACAAATGTTGGAACTTGTGGTCCTGGTAATTCAGTATTTACTTCACCCAATCAAACAATCGTAGCATTACCTACCATTACAAAAGGAGCAAATCCTTCAGGATGCCCGTTTACATCAGCAGGACTTTCTTATTCGGCTACAACAGGTACGCCCAATCAATATAGTATAGATTACGATGCAGCTGCAAATACAGCAGGTTTTGTGGATGTGGTAAATGCAATACTACCTGCAACTCCCATTCCAATGGCAATTCCAGGAGGAACTGCTGCCGGTACTTATAATGCAACATTATCTGTTCGTAATAGTACAACCGGATGTTCCGGTACACCTGTGGCAATTGCTGTAACAGTACTTTCTACACCATTTACAACAGGAGTAACTATTTGCCAGGGCGGAAGCGGTTCTTTAACTTCTTCAACATCCTGTCCCGGCTTTGTAAATTCGGGTACAACCATTTCCGGTTCTTGGACAGCAGCAACTGACCCAACGGCCAACAGGTTGAATGGTGGTATTAACAATACGGCAACCTGTGCTTTTGAATCACCGGCAGTTTCAAGAAATTATGTTGCACAGAATTTCCAGGTAAGCGCAACCGGTAGTTATATCATTGAGATGAACAGCAATGGTAGTTATGATGCCATGGGCTACATTGTTACGGGTGCTTTTGTGCCAGGAACATGCCCGGGTACAGGTACTTTTGTGAGAGGAGATGATGATAGTGGCGGTGGGGATGAACCTTCTATGACAGCAACATTAACAGCAGGAATTACGTATACACTTATATCAACAACTTATAATGCTTCAGCTGGAACTTACAGTGGTTCATTCGTATGGACCGTTACACCTCCGGCAGGTGAGCAAATCATGTTACCTGTTTCAACTGCTGTACAATGGTACACTACATCTTCAGGAGGCACAGCTTTTGGTTCAGGTAGTCCATTCAACCCGGTTGGGGTAGCAGGCTCTGGATTGGCTAATACCAATACCCCGGGAACAACTGTTTTCTATGCAGCCTGTATTGCTAACCCGGCTTGCCGTACCGCAACTAATTTTGTGATCAATCCAAATACATCGATCAGTTTAACAAGTGGATCTGCCAGCCAGTCAGCCTGTAAAAATGCACCCATGACCAGCGTTATTTTTACTATTGGCAATGGAGGAACCGGTGCTTCTATAACATCCGGGGCTTTGCCTGCGGGAGTTACAGGTATTTATAATGCAGGTTTATTCACAATCAGTGGAACTCCTACGGTTAGCGGATCGTTCAGTTACACGATCACTACTTCAGGGGGCCTTTGTGCACAATCAACTGCAAACGGAACGATCAATGTTAATAATCCGCCAACAGCAACATTTACAAAAACGATGGCCAGTTCCTGTGGCAGCGGAAATGATGGAACAATAACAGTAACGCCTACCGGAAATAGTCCATTTACTTATAACTGGTCAAGTACTCCCGGAGGATTTAGTGCCAATACAGCCGCTGTTACCGGGTTAACTTCAAGAGATTATACAGTAGTGGTAACAGATGCAAATTTATGTTCGGTAACTATCCCGGATATTACGATCTGGAAGGCTTTGTCAGCCGTTGTTACCAACAACGGAGGCGGATCAGGCAGTTGTAGTAATACAGGTTATATCATTTTATATGGCAGTGGAGGGGTACAGCCATTCACGTACAGTGTAGATGGGACGAATTATTTTGTCAGCAATTCATTTACCGGCCTTGCTGCGGGTACGTATACCGGTTATGTAAAAGATTTTGGAGGATGCGTAAGCACAAAACCGGGTATTGTTGTTACAGGTGCTGCAACTATTGTAGTTACAGCAAATACCAGGCCTGCAACCAGTTGTGCCAATAATGGTACCATAGAATTATTCAGAACAGGTGGAATGCCCCCGTATACGTATAGCTTAAATGATATTACTTACCAGGGTGGCAATACATTTAATAACCTTGCAGGTGCAACAACTTATATAGGCTGGGTAAAAGATGCAGCAGGATGTAAAACATCACTGGCAGGTATCGTGGTTGGAAAAGCACCTTTAATAACTGTATCGGTTACCAAACTCAATACCAGTCCCTGCTCAAATTCAGGCAGTTTAATAATACTGGCCGGCGGTGGAGTGCCGGGTTATACTTATAGTATTACAGGAGCTAACGGTACCTACCAGGCAAGTAATGCGTTTACAGGATTGGCTGCAGGTACATATGACGTTTGGGTAAAGGATTCTAAGGGTTGTAAACAATCGAAATTTACAAATGTTATTGGAACCAACACAGCACCTGCAATCACTGTTACAGCAAACCCACGCAGCGCCAGCAGCTGTGCCAATAACGGTTCTGTTGAATTATTCAGAACCGGGGGTTCAGGTCCATTTACATACAGCCTTAATAATATTACTTACCAGGCCGGCAACACATTTACAGGCCTTGCCGCAGGAACATTTACCGGTTGGGTAAAAGATGTGAACGGTTGTACCGGTTCTTCGGCCGGTATCATTGTAACACAATCACCTGCTGTTACAGTTACGGAAAAACATACAAATACCAGTACCTGTGTAAATGATGCTACCATACAATTAACACCGGGTGGCGGAGTTCCGGGTTATACCTATAGTTTGGATAATATTACTTACCAGGCAGGTAATTCATATACAGGATTGGCTGCTGGTAATTATACCGGCTGGACAAAAGATTCAAAAGGATGTACAGCTTCAGTACCGGTTACTCTTGGAACGAATGCTGCAATTGTAGTAACATCTTATGCAGTTAATGCCACTAGTTGTGCCGCTACCGACGGGTCTATCCAATTATTCAGAACAGGTGGTACAAGTCCTTTTACTTATAGCTTAGACAATGTTACTTACCAGGCTGGAAATACATTTACAGGTCTGATACCCGGAATGTATACCGGGTATATTAAAGACTCAAAAGGCTGTATCGGATCAATGGCAAATATTTCAGTAGGGCCTTCCTGCCCGCAACCTTTTGCACTAACTGATAATAAAGTCAATGATGTGCCAAACATCGGCAATGAAATGTTCTTTGTTAATGTTTACCCTAATCCTACAGCTGCAGAATTTAATTTGGTTTTGACAAGCAGTAATAATGAAAAAGTTAGCATTATTGTAACTGACAACCTGGGAAGAAAAGTTTACAGGTCAGGATCAGTAATAAAGAATCAAATTTCTTTTGGTAAGAATTTCAGATCCGGAATATATACCGTTGAAGTAATTCAGGGTAGCCAAAAGAAAAGTATCAAGATCATCAAAGAATAATATTCGTTTCTTAATATCATTACAGAAGCTGTCTTAAAAAGGCAGCTTTTTTTCATGTCAGGATTTAAAGAAGTCCTTAGTTTTTAGTTCATAGTTGGTTTACAATATTCGTATTCCATTCAAAATGGCTCGCCTTAACTATAAACTAAGAACTATGAACTTTCCCTTGTTAACAACTTTCTTCAAAATTCTCACTAAAACACAGTCTTATTTCTTACCTTGAAAAAGGAAATGTAAAGATAATAATAGCCCCGAAGGGTAGTAATTAAAAAGCCTTTACATTTGCACCTGTTCAATCCTCAATACACTATGAAAAAACAAGTATTATTCCTCTGGCCATTAATTTTTTCTAACAATTCATCACGCTGAATAATGATGAAATAATTCGTATCAAAATAGCATAATAATTAAAACAAACTACTCATGAAAGTCTTTACAAATCTTTTTTCTTTGCTTCACATTAAAAACTTAGGAATACATCTTCCTTCATTAAATCAAAAACAAGCAACTTTTACCCGATGGATACCTGTTTGTATTTTATTGATAATGACTTTAGGTTCATATACAGTTAATGCTCAATTACTGCAATGGAATACATTTGGTAATCTCGGAACAGAAACGACTGAGCCAAGTGTTTTTAATGATGTTAATATTACATCAGCAAACCTTACACAGGGCACAATTACTCCTGCAGCTAATGGCAACCGCTTTGGTGGTAGTGGATGGTTTAATACCGGAAACACATTAGCAGGAAATACACTTGCAGAAGCTGTTGCCGGTAATGATTATATACAATTTATTGTAACACCTAATGCGGGATTTTCTTTTACACCTACTTCATTGGTTTTTACCTGGGACAGGTCGGGTACCGGGCCTTCAAGTGTAACACTGAGATCTTCTGCAGACGGATTTACTGCCGATCTTGGAACAGTAACCGGGATGACTTCAGGTGGAGTCAGTACTACCACACCCAGAACATTAACCATTTCAACCCTAAGCAACATCACCGTTGCTACAACATTTCGATTGTATGGTTATGCTGCCACTGCAACCGGTGGAACAGGTGGTTTTGATAATGCGTCGAGTGTAGTAGATGTACAATTAAATGGCACTACCGGTTCAGCTATTCAAAACCAGACCATTTCAGGATTCCCTTTAACAAATACAAAAACTTTTGGCATTGCCCCTTATAATATTACAGGTGTTACAGGAGGTGGTTCCGGCAACCCGGTAACTTTTATTGGTGATAATAATTTGGTAGCCACAGTTGTTGGTACCCTTGTTACCATAACAGGTGCCGGAACGGTTAACATTACAGCATCCCAGGCAGGTAACGGAAGTTATAATCCGGCTCCGAATGTAGTTCAGGTGCTTACGGTAGGCAAAGCATCGCAAACCATTACATTTGGTGCATTGATAAACCGGAATGATGTAGATGCAAATTTCCAACTAACGGCAACCGGTGGTGGCTCCGGAAACCAGGTAACTTATACCAGTTCAAATACAGCAGTTGCTATTATTGTTGATAACATTGGTAACCTTGATCCCAATGGATCTTATGTTGATATCATTGGCCCGGGGACAACAAACATAACAGCATCTCAGGCAGGCAATTCAAATTATTTTGCAGCTACTTCTGTGCAACAACTTCAAACCATTATAAATACCAGCCTGTTAAACCAAACCATCACTTTTAATCCGCTTACAAATAAAACATACGGAGATCTGAATTTCCAGCTTACAGCAACAGCTACACCTTCAGGTTTACCGGTTACTTATACCAGTTCAAATCCTGCTGTTGCAGTAATTGTTGATAATCTTGGAAATCTTGATCCCAATGGAACTTATGTGGATGTTGTAGGCCCTGGTAATACTGCTATCACTGCATCTCAGGCAGGTAACGGAACATACAATCCTGCAGTAAGTGTACCCCGGAATTTAACGGTTGATGTAAAACCATTAACAGTTACAGGCGCAGTAGCAGATAATAAAGTATATAATGGAAGTTTGGTTGCAAACATTTCGGGTGCAAGCCTGGTTGGTATTGAAAGTCCGGATATTGTAAACATTGCAACAACCCCGGGTACTTTTGCTGATGCGAACGTGAATGTTGGCCCGCCCATTGCAGTAACGGCATCGCTTACACTGGGTGGTGCAGATGCAGTAAAATATTCTTTAACACAACCCATAGGGTTGTCGGCAAATATTACCAAAGCAAACCAGACGATCAATTTTGCTTTATTAGCTAATAAATCTCCAGGGGATGCCAACTTTAATTATACTGCAACCGCATCCTCAGGTCTCCCGGTAAGCTATTCAAGTTCCGTACCTTCTGTTGCAACGATCATCAGCGGAAGCCTGGTTCATATCGGTGTAATTGGTGCATCTACCATTACAGCTTCACAGGCAGGTAATGGAAATTATTTTGCAGCGACCCCTGTTTTACAGACTCAAAATGTAGTAGCCGCTTTACCGGCATCTATTTTTACAAATCCGATCACTGATGGCAATCCTAGTTTAGCCAATCCATTTACGGCTGGCCAGGTTGTCAATCCCAATATAACTGTTAGTGGTATTGGTAGAGGTCCGGGAATTGTTGGAACATCTGCTTCAAACCGATACAATGCAAATACATGGAATACAGCTGTTTTTGATGCTACAAAATACTTCGAGTTTACGCTTACACCTAATTCAGGTTACCGGATAGACTTTTCAAGTTTTGTTTATGCAAGTCAGGTTTCAAACATTACAACATCACCTACTTTATTTGCGGTAAGATCTAGTTTGGATGGCTTTACTGCTAATATTGGTTCACCTGTTTCCGGTACGGCGGCCACCACTTCCACTATTCCGCTTTCTGCAGCATCATACCAGGGCTTAACCACTGCTATTACCTTCAGGGTTTATGGTTGGGGAGGTACAAGTGCAACCAGCACTTTCAGCATAAACGATTTTACTTTTAACGGAAATGTTTTTGTAGCACTTCCAACTGCAACATTCACAAAAACCAATGTAAGTGTTTGTGGTGGTGTTAGTGACGGTACCATCACTGTTACCCCTTCAGGAACTGGGCCGTTCTCTTATAGCTGGACAGGAGTTACAGGTTCAGGTAATCCTGCTACAGGTGTATTTCCTAACCCCGGTAATGTTGCATCTTTGACCGGTTTGCCAATTGGATATTACAATGTAACTGTTACTGATGGCAACCTGAATACGGTTACTATAACAGGAATTCATATTCAAAATGCATTCTCAGTTTTTATAACAAACAATGGAAGTATTTCCAGCGCCTGTGGTAATACGGGTAGCATCATTTTATATGGAAACGCAGGTGTTTTGCCTTATACCTATAGTTTAACATCTTCAGCGGGACCATGGCAGGCAGGTAATACATTCACAGGATTGGCAGCCGGTCCTTATATTGCTTATGTGAAAGATGGTGCCGGTTGCGTAAATTCTAAAGCCATTACAGTAATTGCAGCTGCTCCAATTGTTGTGTCACCTTTTAGTAGAGGCGCAAGCAGTTGTGCAAACGATGGTTCTATAGAAATTTACCGTTCTGGTGGTATTCCTCCTTTTTCCTATAGTTTAGATAATATTACCTATCAGTCAATAACCAATAAATACCTGAACCTGGCTGCAGGCCCATACACAGCTTATGTAAAGGACTCAAAAGGTTGCATAAGCAGTGCAATGGTTACAGTTGCACAAGGTGTGGGACTTACGTTAACTGCAAACAAAACAAATGCAAGTTGTATCAATGATGGTTCCATACAATTAAACGCAAGTGGTGGCGTTGCCCCATACACCTATAGCATTGATGGTTCGTTTTACCAGTCAAGTAATTCATTTAGCGGTTTATCTGCCAATACTTATGCATGTTATGTAAAAGATGCTAAAGGCTGTACCGGCGGCCCTTTGAATATCACCATCAATACAAATTCGATCACCGTAACGGCATATGCTGTTACTGCAAGTGGTTGTGGAGTAGCAAACGGATCGATCCAGTTATTCAGAACCGGCGGCACCGGGCCATATACTTATAGCCTCGATGGAAATACCTATCAGCCCGGAACAACCTTTACAGGTCTTTTACCTGGATACTACGAGGGTTATGTAAAAGATTCAAAAGCCTGTATCGGTCAGTTAATAGATATTCTTGTAAATCCTGATGGTTGCCCTGTTCCCCCAACTGTAACAGGTACATTTAACAGGTCTGGCAGCGCATCGTTCGGTGAGGAAAAAAATGCCATTAAAGTGCAGGCATATCCTAACCCTTCTTCAAATGAATTTTTATTAAAGTTGGAAGGTTTTTCCAATGAAAAAGTGGCTATTTTGGTTACCGATATTATGGGTAGAAAAGTTTTTCAGTGCACAGGAAGCGGTAGACAACAGTATAGATTTGGAAATAAGTTTAATGCCGGGATGTACCATGTACAGGTGATCCAGGGCAATCTGAAACAAAGTGTAAAGATCATTAAGGAATAGTTGAGTATATATAATACTAAAAAAAGGCTGTCTTTTAGAAGGCGGCTTTTTTTTAATCATGCTCAATATGGTAAGTTGCGTTTCCATTCAACGAATAATTGTTATGTCCTCAGCAAAAGGCTTTAATGAAAATAAGTACCCTGTCTCCATTATCCTGCGTTTTCAGTCTGACAAAATGGTATTATTATGGTAATATAATTTTCTTGAATTAGGAGAAAAAGCCGTTACTTTTGTTGCTTTCAAAATCCGCTATACACAAAGAAAACTGTTCAACTACCTCTTATCATTCGTTGAAAAAATAAATAACCTCATTTATAATTTTATAAATGAGAGAGATGAGTATTAAAATAATATTATTAAACTAAACAATTTATGAGCATTTTTACGGGAATTTCTCCAACAACTACTACTGAAAGCAGCTCTACAGCCGTTTCAGCATTTTACCAAAACCAAAATACAAATGCATTCATTCGTTTGTTACCGATTACTTTACTGATAATGCTGATGTTTGGATCTTTTACGGGTTCTGCACAATTACTGCAGTGGAATACATTTGGTAATCTCGGAACAGAAACGACCGAGCCAAGTGTTTTTAATAATGCTAATATTACATCAGCAAATCTTACACAGGGCACAATTACACCTGCAGCTAATGGCAACCGCTTTGGTGGCAGTGGATGGTTTAATACGGGAAACACATTAGCAGGAAATACACTAGCAGAAGCTGTTGCCGGGAATGATTATATCCAGTTTATTGTAACGCCTAATGCAGGGTTTTCTTTTACACCAACTTCATTGGTCTTTACCTGGGACAGGTCAGGCACAGGCCCCTCAAGTGTAACGCTCAGATCATCTGCAGATGGATTCACAGCGAATCTTGGAACGGTAGCAGGGATGAGTAGCGGCGGAGCCAGCACAACAACTCCCAGAACCATTACTATTACAACCTTAAGCAATATTACCGCAGCTACAACTTTTCGCTTATATGGTTATGGAGCTACAGCAACTTCCGGAACAGGCGGTTTTGATAACGCCAGCAGTGTAGTAGATGTGCAATTGAATGGTACTACAGCTTCATCATCACCCCCGGTTGTTACACCGGCCAGTCCAACTGGAACCGTTGGAACCTCTTTTACTTATAATATAGTGGCTTCAAATAGCCCAATTTCATATGCCGTTTCCAGTGGAACATTACCGGCAGGTTTGTCATTGAATACAGGAACAGGTGCAATTACAGGAACAGCAACTACTGCTGGAAGTTCATCTGTAGATGTAACAGCAACCAATGGAGCAGGACCAAGTTCCCCGGCAACATTGAGTTTTACCATTAACCCAGGCAACCAAACCATTACCGGGTTACTACTAACAGACACAAGAACATTTGGTGCAACCCCTTATAATTTAAATGCTATTGGCGGAGGTTCGGGAAATTCGGTTACTTTTTTAAGTTCTAACCCGGCTGTTGCAGATGTTGTTGGAAATTTGGTAACAATTTACGGTGCCGGCACAACAATGATTACCGCATCACAGGCGGGTAATGCAAATTACAATGCAGCTCCGAATGTAATTCAAACGTTGAATGTTAACCAGGCAACGCAAACCATCACTTTTGCTGCACTTGCACCTAAACCTGATAATGACCCTAATTTCCAGTTAGCAGCAACAGGTGGCGCTTCCGGTAACCCGATCGTTTATACCAGTTCAAATACAGCAGTTGCTATTATTGTTAACAATCTTGGTAATCCGGATCCCAATGGAGATTGGGTAGATATACTGGCTCAGGGTTCTACAAATATTTTTGCATCACAGGCAGGGAATACAAATTATTTAGCTGCCACTTCAGTATCACAAGTACAGGTTGTAACCAGTACAAGTCTTACACCGCAAACCATTACCGGTTTGGCACTTACCGATACAAGAACTTATGGCGATGCCATTTACCAACTTACGGCAACGGGCGGTGGTTCAGGGAACCCGGTAACTTATCAGAGCCTGAATTTGGCGGTTGCTACGATTGTAGATAACCTGGGAAACCTCGATCCCAATGGCACTTATGTAAAGATCAACAGCAATGGAACGGCTACTATCCGTGCTTCACAGGCAGGAAATGGCAGTTACAATCCTGCTCCGGATGTGGACCAGCTTTTAACGGTAAATCAAAAAGAGATAACTGTTAGTGGAGCTGTTGCCGGGGATAAACCTTATGATGGAACCAATGCAGCAACAATTTCGGGCTATACTATAAACGGGATTGTTGGAACCGATAATATAGCGGTAACCGGCGGAGGAACATTTGCTGATGTAAATGCAGGTACCTGGGCTGTAACTGCCGCACTTATTTTAGGTGGTACAGACCAGACAAAATACTTTTTTACTCAACCAACACTTGCGAATGCGACCATTAATCCTGCTCCTCAAACCATTACTGGTTTAGCGGCTACTGATACAAAAACTTTTGGTGCGGCACCTTATAATTTAACTGCAACGGGTGGTGCATCGGGTAACCCGGTCACTTACGCTGCTTCGCCTGCAGGGGTGGTAACTTTTATTGGAAACCAGGTAACGATCATTGGCGGCGGTGTTACTACCATTACTGCATCACAGGCCGGTAATTCAAATTATAACGCTGCTGCTGATGTATTTCAAACGCTAACAGTAAACCAGGCAACGCAAACTATTACTTTTGCAGCATTGGCAAATAAAACAACTGCTGATGTTCCATTTAGTTTGACTGGAACAGCCAGTTCATTACTACCAGTAAGTTACACAAGTTCCAACCCGGCTGTGGCCGATGTGGTAGGTAACCTGGTAACGATATATGGTGCCGGAGTTACAACGATTACTGCTTCACAGGCCGGGGATGCCAATTACCTTCCGGCTAACAATATTCTCCGTACTCTCATTGTAACGGCACCGCTTATTGCAGCATGGGATCTTACCGGCCCGGGTAATACAGCCACTTTTGCGGCAACTACATTTAATGCTGACTTAACTTCTTCAAATTTAATAACACGTGGATCAACTGCGGGTGCAAGTGCAGGGGCTAATTCTTTCAGAACAACCGGTTTTAAAAATGAAGGGATATCTGTTGCCAATACTGATTATTTCCAGACAACCTTATCTGCTGCAACCGGAAAACTACTTTCCTTATCGGATATAACCGGAAGATATAACGGTACATCATCTTTCTTTGCGGCACCCGGTGTTACTTCACAGTTTGCTTATAGCCTCGACGGGACAACATTTACACTGATCGGTTCACCGGTAACTTCATCATCACTGATCATGCTACCCGTAGATCTTACCGGTATATCAGCCCTTCAAAATGTGCCATCAGGCACTACCGTTACTATTCGTTATTATGCAAGCGGTCAAACATTAACAGGCGGATGGGGATTCTTTTCATCAGCTGTAGGCGATAACGGGCTTGCATTTGGTGGAAGCATAATTAATGTACCATGTGCTGTAACCGGTACTGCAACCACTACAGCAGTTTGTACTGGTAATACGGATGGTACTGCAACGGTTACTTTAACCGGTTCTGGTTCAGGAGCACCAGGAAATTATAGCCTCGATGGCGGACCTGCAACAGCCTATTCAACAAATCCATTTACAATTACCGGCCTTTCCGGAGGTGCACACACAGTTATTGCAACGGTTACAGCAGGTGGTTGTGTATCGTCATCGATCAATGCAAATGTTACTATTAATCCATTACCTGTGGTAAGCTTCAGCGGATTAGCAGCAGCATATTGTGTAAATGCATCTTCAGTAACGTTGACCGGATCACCAGCAGGTGGTTCCTTCAGTGGAACAGGCATCAGCGGTAATTCATTTGATCCTGCAACAGCTGGTGTAGGCGGCCCTTATACAATTACTTATACTTATACAGATGGTATTACAGGTTGTTCAAACAGTTCATTACAAACGGTTATGGTGAATGTAACGCCGTTTGTATTTTTTACTGGCCTGGCAGCAACCTATTGTACATCAGATGCAGCGGTAACCCTAACGGGTAACCCATCTGGTGGTACATTCAGCGGAACTGGAATTGTTGGAAATACATTTGACCCGGCAGTTGCAGGTGCAGGTGGACCATATACGATCACCTACAATTATACTGATCCGGGAACGGGTTGCAGCAATAATTCAACACAACAAGTAACGGTAACGATCTGTACACCAACAACAATCACGGTTAACCTGAAATTGTTCTTACAGGGTTATTATGCGGGTGCCGGCACTATGCAATCAGTATTGAACAACCAGGGTGTGGCAGCTTTGTCAACAGAAACAGATACGCTTCTTGTTGAATTGCATGATGCTACAACATTTGCTTTGATCGGTTCTCCGCAACAGACTGTACTGTCTACAACAGGTTTGGCTTCTGCAACCTTTACAGAGGCTGCAGGATCATATTATTTAGCGATTAAACACAGAAATACAATCCAGACATGGAGTACCAATCCGGTTGCTTGTTCATTTTCCACGCCATTATACGATTTCTCATCAGCTGCAAATCAAGCTATGGGTGATAACCAAGTTGAAGTTGAACTTAATGTTTGGGCATTTTTTACCGGCGATCTTAACCAGGATGATTTCGTTGATGGAAATGATTTCCCTGCTTTTGATACCGATAGTTTTAACGGAGTTAACAGTGTTTATGTGGCAACAGATATGAACGGTGATGGATTTGTAGACGGCAATGACTTCCCGGTGTTTGATGTAAATAGTTTTAACGGGGTGTCATCTGTACATCCTTAAGAATAAAAGAAGGGGAGCTTATAACTCCCCTTCTTTTTTAATAGATTTATTTATATACTTATAAAATAATATTCAAAATACTGTGTTTACATATTCAAAATGGCTTTTTCTAATATAAGAAAATAAATTAATCTGTTGCAATTGTTATCCTTCAGTTGTAACTTTAAGCAAATATGTAAACAAACTTATTAATGAGATCCGTTAAAATACCAGGAATAAGAAAAATTGAGGTTGGTAAAATTATTTCTATACTGGGATTAATTATTTTTTTGAACGTTGTTTTTGTTAATGGACAGCAAACAACTTCAATCCCCCTTTGCACACCTCCGCCTGTATCTGTTAACCCTACAACTTCACTTATATGTAACCCGGGCGGAACCGGAATTTTATTAACAGCTTTCGGAGCATTAACATATACCTGGTCTCCATCTACAGGTTTATCTGCAACAACAGGAGCCAGTGTTACGGCCAATCCTTCATCTACAACAACTTATACTGTTACCGGTACAGATGGGGTTGGTTGTACTGCAATTGCAACTACCACAGTTACTGTGGCAAATAAACCAACATTGGCACCAACTGCAACTCCGGCAACAATTTGTTCCGGTAGTAACGCTACACTAAATGCTAATGCAACTATGCCGGCATTTTCCTATTGTACTCCAACTTATATAACCGGAACCGGATCAGGAGACTATATTTCATTGGTTCAGATTGTTACTACTACCTTAAATAACATAACGGTTGGCGCAGCTTCACCATATTATACTTTGTATCCTGCTTCGGGTTCTACAACGGGTAGCCTTGTTGCCAATACAGCTTATACCATGAATGTGAAAGGAGGGATATTTGCAACATGTTATGTCAGGGCATGGATCGATTATAACCAGGATGGTGTATTTACTGCATCAGAGACCATCGGATTATCTCCAAATGTCGGAGCATCTACCAATGGAACGATCGTATTTACAGTACCGTTATCTGCCATTAACGGAGCTACAAGGTTACGTTTACGCTCATCTGACAATATATCAGGGCCTGGTATTGGTGATTACTGTTCAACTACAAACAGTGCCTTTGGAGAGACAGAAGATTATATTATTACCATAACAGGCGCCGTTGCACAACTTACTTATTTATGGTCACCTGCAACTTTTCTTTCCGGAACAACTACCAATCCAACCACCGCTTCATCAGTTACCACTACTACTACCTATAATCTGACAGTAACATCGTTTAACGGTTGTATTTCAACCAGCAATGTTCCGGTAACTGTTGACCCGCTAATTACAGTTACAAATCCGGGAACAACTACAGGAACTACAGGAACACCCTTCAGTCAAACCTTTACACAAACAGGTGCAGTTGGCGGTGCTACATTCACAATAAATTCCGGTACTTTACCCACTGGCTTATCTTTATCTGCAACAGGAGTATTAAGTGGAACACCTACTCAAACCGGTAGTTTTCCAATAACAGTAAAAGTTACCAGTGGTAATGGTTGTATCGGAATTGGTGCAACCTATACTTTGGTTATCAGCAGCGGTTGCGCAGCAATAAATGTTACAAATCCGGTTACCACAACGGGTACAGCGGGCACGGCATTCAGCCAGACTTTTACACAAACCGGGGCAGTGGGAGGCGCAACGTTTACATTAAATACAGGAACATTACCAACGGGGTTAAGTTTATCAACAATCGGCGTATTGAGTGGAACAGCTACTCAAACGGGCAGCTTCCCGATCACTGTAAAAGTGACTGACGGCAATGGCTGTACGGGCATTGGATCAACATATACTTTGGTGATCAGTTGTCAAACGATCAATGTAACAAATCCGGTTACCGCAACAGGTACAGCGGGAACGGCATTCAGCCAGACCTTTACACAAACCAATGCCATTGGAGGTTCAACCTTTACCATAAATACAGGGACATTACCAACAGGTTTAAGTTTATCAACAGCCGGGGTATTGAGCGGAACACCCACACAAACGGGCAGTTTTCCGATCACAGTAAAAGTAACTGACGGTAATGGTTGTACGGGCATTGGTACAACTTATACATTGGTGATCAGTTGTCAAACGATCACTGTTACAAATCCGGTTACCGCAACAGGCACAGCGGGCACGGCATTCAGCCAAACCTTTACACAAACCAATG
>JANMMS010000093.1:0-1893 GCA_031373525.1 Ferruginibacter sp. | reverse complement strand
ATTTGTAGCAAAAATGATTGATTGCATATTTTCGGTTAGTAAGTTAAATTGAAAATAATTTTTTTAAGCTTGCCCAAAATTGCTTTTTCTTTTCGATATCTGATTTCAGTTCATTCAACGACGGGACACTCAGGTATATTTGGTTATTATAGTTTTGTAATTGATACAGGGGAAATTGTAAAGGGAACTCCAATGCCGCAGGTTCAATTCCAAAAAAAAGTATAATATTCGGTTTGAATTCTTCATTGAGTAGTTTATAATTTATTTCCTTTTTTTCAAAAACATTGATGAGCGCAGTATCAGAAAGAGATAATTTACAGGCGCTAAGGATATCGATAAGAAAAGTCAAGGAATCATCCAGTAAAAACACAGCGGATTTTTCATCTACGATCAATAAAATATTTTTTTGATTTTTACCTAAGTAATTTAGCCCGTCAGTTTTTAATGGGCTTGACTCTATATCTTGATTATCAATGTCTGACAAAGAATTTTTGTATAATTCTCCTATCAGGTATTTGGGAAGTTGAATATTGTTTAAACTCATCTAAACGTTCGTTTACTGGCTATTTTTTTCGTTTCTTTGTTGTAAAATTAACGATTATGATTGCAGCTGCCGATTTTAAAATTACGAAGGTTGAGCGAAGTAAACTTAACGATATCAGCCTTGAAAATATCCCCTTCGGAAAATATTTTACAGATCACATGCTTGAAGTTGATTATGAAGACGGAGAATGGAAAACCGTTGAAATAAAGCCCTATCAACCATTATTATTGGCACCTTCTTTAGCTGCAATACATTATGGACAATCAATATTTGAAGGTATTAAAGCTTACAAACGCCCCAATGGTGAACCTGCTATGTTCAGGCCAATGGATAATTTCAGGAGATTTAATATTTCTGCTGAAAGGATGCAAATGCCACATATACCCGAAGAGATCTTTATGGAAGGATTGAGGACCCTGATAAAACTTGATGAAAAGTGGATACCTGCAAAGGAAGACCATTCACTGTATATCAGACCTTTTATGTTTGCAAGCGACGAACTGATTGGTGTAAAGCCAAGTGATAAGTACAAGTTTATGATCATTTTAAGCCCTACAGGGCCCTATTATAACACTCCTATGCGTATTTACGTAGAAGAACAGTATGTACGGGCAGTACCAGGCGGAGTAGGGTATGCGAAAGCTGCCGGTAATTATGGGGCGGCCATGTTTGCTACTGCGGAAGCTAAGCACAAAGGGTATGACCAGGTTTTATGGACAGATGCATTTGAGCATAAATATGTACAGGAATGTGGCACCATGAATGTATTTTTTATCATCGGAAATACTGCAATAACGCCTGATCTTGGGGCAGGAACCATATTGGCAGGCGTTACAAGGGACAGTACTATAATAGTGTTAAAAGAAATGGGATTTAATGTAGAGGAACGCCAATTGAGTATTGATGATGTTATAGATGCACACAAGGCCGGAGTTTTATTTGAAGTATTCGGTACAGGCACTGCCGCAACCATTTCACTTATTAAAGAGTTGAAATACAAGGATTATGTAATGAAATTTGATGTTGAAAAATGGAGAACTGCCCCTGAGATCAAGAACCGGTTAAACGATATCCGGTATGGGAAAGCGGTTGATAATCATGGGTGGATGTACAAAATATAGGTTTGGAGGTTAAGTTTAAGGCTAAAGTTGAGGTTGAGGAAATGGCGGGCAGGAGATTTAGATTTAGAGCAGCTATTTGGTGAAAAATCTTTTTATTTTTTAATTTTTAAATATAATTTTTCCCCTTACCTTTGCCGTCCGAAAAATAAACGGTTTATAAATGCCAACAATACAACAATTAGTAAGAAAAGGTAGAGAAATCATTAAGGCTAAAAGCAAATCCAGGGC
>JANMMS010000077.1:0-28760 GCA_031373525.1 Ferruginibacter sp. | reverse complement strand
ACACGGGGAACTTTATACTTATTTGCCTGGCGCCAAACAGTCTCAGACTGTGGTTCAACACCTGATACAGCACAAAATAAAGCCAACAAACCATCCAGAACACGAAGTGAACGCTCAACCTCAACGGTAAAATCCACGTGGCCCGGAGTATCAATGATATTAAATTTGTATTGTTTGGTATCCGGTGTTTTTTTGTTCTGTACCATAGGGAAATTCCAGAAGCAGGTTGTAGCAGCACTGGTAATAGTGATACCTCTTTCCTGTTCCTGAGCCATCCAGTCCATAGTAGCTGCACCATCATGCACTTCACCAATCTTGTGATTTACACCGGTATAATATAATATACGCTCGGTGGTAGTGGTCTTACCGGCATCAATGTGAGCCGCAATTCCAAAGTTTCGTTGATAACGTAAATCTCCCATCTTTTTTTATTTTATTTTAAATGTTGAATTTGAATTGTTGATTATTGTGCCTGGCTTTTGAATTTCAATTAAACTTCATTGGCGTCGCACTCTTTTACTTCAGTTCTGTATTGTGCATAACCTGCCCTGTAGGTAAAACCTCATTTCTGCAAGGTTTTGGGGCTTATTATGGTTGTTATGCTCTCATATTATGCTAAATAAGTGCCGCTCCATCCAAATGCTGTTCACCCTTTAGCGGCGCAAAGGTAAGGGTTTTTTATATTGCTGCAAAGTCAGTTTAAAGGATTTTTTAAAAAGCAGGATTAGTTGAAAAACAGCTTCATTGAATGAATTCCCAGGTACTGAATACTTACTTAGATCTTGTAACTGGTTATTTATCAACGAATATCTGCTTCATCGGGAATTGGAAGATCCAATTGTATTTGGTCAAAGTAATTTTCTTTCACTGTTTTGTAAAACCAGGTCACATCTCCGATGTTGGCATGACCGTGAATATCGGCCAATTTAAAAATGAGCAGATATAATAATCCCCCACCTGTAAGTGTATGGATCTTGTTGTTTATATAATTCCATCGCTCATTTGGCGGAATGTCGCCTGTTGCCATATATTCCCGGAATAAACCATAAGACATATCATGCAATTCAACAGTGCGGTAGATACGGTTTCGGATTTCTGGAAGTTCAGCCAGGTCTTTTCCGAAAATTTCTATCGCTGCCATTAAACCAACAATCCCATGACGCTTGTGTGCCGGTTTACCAGTTAACGGATGCGGAATAACAAGCGATTTATCTTCCAGAGGTTTGCCAATATCATGAAGCAATGCAGCAATTTTTAATTCTGCTCTTACTTCTGAAATATTAAGTTGCAATTTTGGCAGCATTGCAAATAAATTACCATAAAATCCCGTAGCAGGCTTATTGAAAATAACTTCAATATTATTATACACTGCTAACAAATGATCGGTAAGCATAATACCACTATCATAGCTATAATGGTTATCTGCAGTTTTGGCTGCATTTATCCACCAGCCAGACTGCCTGATCTTTAATTCTAAGCCTTGTGGATCAAATATGTTCATATTACACAGGGTAAAATATTCAGGCAAAAAATAAAATTAATAATTGAGCAGCCAGTATTCTCAAAATCATGGTTAAAGGATAAACCGTTGCATATGTTGAAGACGGAATATCATTTCCAGCCATTTTTAAAGCAAAAGCCAATGCGGGTGGGTCAGTGCATGCTCCTGCCAACAGTCCGCATATCTCGAAATACGTTTTCCTGAAAAATTTCTTTGCAATAAATCCAATGATCAATAAAGGCAGCATTGTTATGGTAATTCCCATAATGATCCAGCGATACCCGCTACCATCAAGAAAAGCAACTGATAAATTATGCCCGCTGCTTAAGCCAACGCTTGCCAGGAAAAGTGCAATACCCAATTCCCTGATCATAAGATTGGCGCTATTGGTAGTATAATTATTCATGTATAAAGAATTACCAAAACGGCTCAGGAAAAGCGCAACGATCAGTGGCCCGGCTGCCATTCCTATTTTTACCGGAACGGGAATATGTGGTAAATAAAATGGTATGCTGCCTAAAATGACCCCAAAAACGATCCCAAAAAAAATGGGGCCAAGATCAGGCACCTCTAACCGCCTGAGGGAATTACCCACCACTTCAGTGAATTGTTTTACACTTTCTTCTGTACCAACTACGGTAACGGTATCCCCTAATTGTAAAAAAATATTACCATGGGCTACCATTTCGATGCCGGCCCTTTTAATACGGGTAAGTGTTAGCGGTTCAAGTTGTATTTCAGGAACCTCTCCCAATCTTTTATGGGTTATTTCCTTTCTTGTTACAACTATCTGCCTGGAAATTAAATTACTGGAAGGTTCAGTTCTCAGATTCATTTCGCTTTCGGAACCTACTAAAATTTTTACTTTTTCCATCACCTTTTTTGGCGCAACAAACTGAAATACATCACCCGCTGCCATAACGGTATCGGGAGTAGGTGTAATAACCGCTCCCTGATGCCACATCCTGGAAATGATCACCGGATCATTCAGTAAATCCAAAACCTTTCTTACCGGTTGCCCGATGAGTTGTATATTATCTAACCTGATGTGAATCGAAAGAGGCCGGTTAGATTGAATAAAACCAAGTTTACGGTGTAATTCTTTTTCATCCGCAATATTGATCCGCAATATTTTTTTCAGTAATAACAAGGAAAGAATAATGCCAATAACAGCAAATGGATATGCAACTGCATAAGCTAATGTTATATTCGTATTATATGCTCCATCAATATGCAGATCTTTTACTGCAGCTTGTGCAGCAGCCAGTCCGGGCGTATTGGTAACAGCACCACTCATCACACCGGCCATAACGGCAATATTATTTCCGGATACATAGAAATATATAATTGTGATAATAACACCCAATAAAACAACGGAAGCGGCCAAAGCGTTATTACCCAATGCTCCCTTTTTCAAAGAAGCAAAAAAGCCGGGGCCAACCTGCAATCCAATAGCATACACAAAAATGATCAACCCGAATTCTTTTACAAATTGTTCTGTTTCTTTATTGATATTAACCCCTAACCATGAAAAAAGCAGCCCGATAAAAAGTACCCAGGTAACTCCAAAAGAAATACCCATGATCTTTACTTTACCAAGAGCAATACCTGAGGCAATGACCAGGGAATAAACTATTACAGCCTGTGCTACGGATGGTTCGGTAAATAACTGAATAAACCAATTCATGAATTAATTTAATTTACTATCATCCCGTTTAAAAAAATGACTGAAGACCCAAATTAGAGTGGATTTCAATATAGCTCTTACTGATAAAATGATCATACAAATTCCGGCTCTAATGCCCAATGCTCCGGAGAGCGCCATAAAGCACTTAATAATAATTCCTTTATAAAATAAAATTCTTTAGGAAGTTTATCATATAATTTTACAAACAATTCTTCATGAGAGATCAATTCCTGTTTCCATGGTTCACGGTCTATCGTCATTATTCTGGTAAAATCTTCTTTACTAAAGTTTTCAATACCGGCCCAATCCATATCTTCATACCTCGGCATCCAGCCTATCGGAGATTCAACAGCACTGGCATTTCCATGAACTCTTTGAACGATCCATTTCAGCACACGCATATTATCTCCAAAACCGGGCCACAGGAATTTACCCTGTTGATCTTTTCTAAACCAGTTAACACTAAATATACGTGGAGGATTTGGAAGATCACGTCCGAATTGCAGCCAATGGTTTACATAATCACCCATATGATAACCCATGAATGGTAACATGGCAAAAGGATCACGCCTTACTTTACCAATTTCGCCAAAAGCCGCGGCTGTTGTTTCACTACCCATCGTTGCGGCAGCATATACACCAAAGCTCCAGTTAAATGCCTGGCTTACCAGTGGCACAGCAGTACTTCTTCTTCCGCCAAAGATAAAGGCTGCAACAGGCACTCCTTTTGGATTATTCCATTCACAATCAATAGCAGGATTCTGGTAAGCCGGTGCTGTAAACCTGCTATTGGGATGAGCAGCAGGGCTGCCGCTTTTTGGATCGTAAGGATTCCCATGCCAGTCAATTAATCCGTCGGGGATTTCCTTTGTCATTCCTTCCCACCAAACATCACCATCAGGCGTAAGCGCAACGTTTGTAAATATTGTGTTTGCCTTTATGCTTTCCATAGCATTCGGATTGGTCTTGTAGTTCGTACCCGGAGCTACACCAAAATAACCCGATTCAGGATTGATGGCAAACAAGCTTCCGTTCTCGCCTTTATGGATCCAGGCTATATCATCTCCCACAGTTGTAACTTTCCAATCATCTACCCCTTTGGCAGGTATCATCATGGAAAAATTTGTCTTGCCACAGGCACTTGGAAAAGCTGCTGCGATATATGTTTTTTCTTTCGCAGGAGATTCAACACCCAGTATTAACATATGTTCAGCCAGCCAACCTTCTTCTCTTCCCAATACAGAAGCAATACGAAGCGCAAAACATTTTTTACCCATCAATGCATTTCCACCATAACCGCTGCCGTAAGAGATTACCAGTCTTTCTTCCGGAAAATGAGAAATATACTTTGTACCCGGATTATTGGGCCATTTGCTGTCTGCCTGGTCATGATTCAAAGGTGCCCCTACCGTATGAATACATTTTACAAATTCATTCTTTTTCAAATAAGGATAAATAGCTTCACCCATTCGTGTCATAATATACATGTTAACCACCACATATTCCGAATCTGTTAGCTGGACTCCATAACGGGCATAAGGAGAACCAACCGGACCCATACAAAAAGGTATAACATATAAAGTTCTTTCAGACATGGAGGATTCCATCAATCCATTCAATATACGTTTCATTGCATTCGGTTCCATCCAGTTATTTGTAGGGCCGGCATCATCCTTGATCCTGCTGCAAATAAAAGTTTTGTCTTCAACTCTGGCAACATCACTGGGATCAGAAAAGCAGGCAAAACTATTTGGACGTTTATCCTGGTTCAGTTTAATAAAAGTACCCTTCGATACCAGTAATTCACAGAGATTGTCATACTCCTCTTTGCTACCATTACACCAATGAATATTCTTTGCATTACATTGATTGGCTACAGCATTCACCCAGTTCTCCAATTCTGCCTGTGCAGGTGAGGATTCATAAAAAGGAAACTTAGTTTTGTGATTCATAAATCATCAATTATTTAAATAAAAAATTAAGGTAAAAATGTTGCTACAAAATTTCATCATGAAAAATTAATGAAACATGACCAATATCAGCATTAATTTTGATTTATATGCTTGTTTTATTTAAAATAAATTTTACAAATGCGTTTTAATGCACCCGAAAGTAGAAGGCATACTGCTTTTTTATTTTTATCTTGAGAATATTAAACCCATTATATATTTTTTCGTCTGAATTAACTTAAAACATGATTATGAGAAATAGTAACATTCTATTATTCATTTCCCTCTCATTCCTTTTATCGTGCAAAAAAAGTGAGGAGCCTGTTATTCCACTTCAGCCTTTAGTTACGATGTACTTCCCTCCGGTTGGCGGCACAGAATGGCAAACCACTTCTGTAGCTTCTCTTGGCTGGAATGAAACACTGTTGAATGATCTGTATACTTTCCTCCAGCAAAAAAATACAAAAGCATTTATCATTTTAAAAAATGGAAAGGTCGTCTCGGAACGTTACTTTGGAACATTTACAGCCGATAGTATCTGGTATTGGGCTTCAGCGGGCAAAACTGCCACAGCCATGCTGGTTGGTATTGCCCAGATGGAAGGATTATTGAATATAAACAACAAAACTGCTCAATATCTTGGAACAGGGTGGACCTCCTTACCACTTTCGAAAGAGAACCTAATCACTATCCGCAACCAGTTAACCATGACAACAGGGCTCGATGATGGCGTTCCTGATGATGATTGCACTTTACCTTCATGCCTGGTATACAAATCAGATGCAGGAAACCGCTGGGCTTATCATAATGCACCTTATACCTTACTGGATAAAGTAGTAGAAAATGCTACCGGCACATCTTATAATACTTATTTTCAACAAAAAATACGTAACAGGATCGGCATGAATGGCCTCTGGGCGCCTTCAGGATACAATAATGTATATTACAGCAATGCCCGCAGCATGGCCAGGTTTGGATTATTATTGTTGAACAAAGGCAAATGGGATCAGGATGTAATAGTGAGTGACAGTAATTACTTTAATGCACAGGTAAATACCTCTCAAAACATGAATTTGTCATATGGTTATTTAACCTGGCTGAACGGAAAAGCAAGCCATATGTTACCTACGGTGCAAAATATTTTTTCAGGAATGATGGTACCCAATGCACCCGTTGATATGTATGCGGCATTGGGCAAAAATGATCAGAAGATCTATGTAATTCCTTCACAGAAGTTGGTTGTCATTCGTATGGGTAATTCAGCAGGTAATTCACAACTGGCTTTATCAAGTTTTGATAATGAGTTGTGGGGTAAACTAAAAGCAATTATCGGGTATTGATCCCACTGTTTATTTGCATGTGATTTTTTTAATCAGGATAAGTTTTCCTGTCTACATCTATTATTGCCGTTTGTATAATAATTAAGGCCTGAACATTTCTTCTTTATTATTTTCAGTTTTAAATAAACCGAAAAAATGAAGAAAATCATTATTTTGATCTGCTTTTTTGCAACAACAAATATCATTGCACAACATCCGTTATTTATGCCCCAGAATATTAAAAAGGCATATACCAATGAAACACGGAGCATGGACGGCAAACCCGGTAAAAACTATTGGCAGAACTTTGCCCGGTATAATATTAAAATTTCAGTTGCTCCTCCAGGTAAAACAGTGCAGGGAAATGAAACTATAACCTACATCAATAACAGCCCGAAGCAAATCAGCAACATTGTAATAAAGCTGATCATGAATATACATAACCCCGGAACTGCCAGGCAAAGCACTGCTGCTGCCGATTATTTAACTACCGGAATTCATATTGATCAATATACAGAAAACGGAAAAGAATCAACATTTGATGACCCGCAAGGTGATACCTGGCAACGTATTAAATTAAATAAACCGGTTCCTTCCGGGGATAGTGTTCAGTTAAGTTTTAGCTGGCACTATGATCTGAGTGAAAAAAGTGGCAGAGAAGGCAAACTGGACAGTACCAGTTTTTTCCTGGCATATTTTTATCCGCGTGTTGCAGTTTTAGATGATGTACATGGTTGGGATAGAATGGACTTTACTGATGCACAGGAATTTTATAACGATTTTAATGATTACAATGTAGCTCTAACTGTTCCCAAAAACTTTTTGGTTTATGGTACAGGAGATCTGCTAAATGCTTCTGAAGTTTTACAACCTTCCTTTCTGAAAAAATTCAATGCCAGTTTTACCAGTGATGAGGTTATTAATATTGCAACACAAAAAGATATTGAAGCAAAAAATATAACTGCGCAAAATGCTTCTAATACCTGGAAGTGGAAAGCAATAAATGTTAGCGATATGGCTTTTTGTGTAAGCGATCAATACGTTTGGGATGCTGCAAGTGTAGTGGTTGATAAAAAAACAGGGCGCAGGTCAAGCTGCCAGTCCGCATTTCTGGACAAATCAACCAATTTTCATAACCAGGTAAAACACATTCAACATTCACTTGACTGGTATAGTAATAACTGGCCGGGTGTACCTTATCCATTTCAAAAGAGTACGATCGTACAGGGTTTTGCTGATATGGAATATCCCATGATGGCCAATGATAGCCACCAGGATGATGATGTTATTCAACGTTTCATTGCTGAACATGAAATAGGTCATAGTTATTTTCCATTTTACATGGGCATAAACGAACATCGTTATGGATTTATGGATGAAGGATGGACAACTGCTTTTGAAAACCTGATCGGGCAAGCTGACCTTGGTAAAGAAAAAGCGAATACTTTCTTTAAACAATTCAGGGTTGCAGGCTGGGCATTAAATCCTTCGGATGAAACACAGATTCCCATCATCACTCCAACAAATATTTTAAGCGGACAAGCAATGGGTCATAATGAATATGGTAAACCTGCATTAGCATACCTGGGTTTAAAAGATATGTTGGGTGATGAACTTTTTAAAAAATGCCTGCATGGCTTTATGGATCGCTGGCATGGAAAACATCCCATACCATGGGATATGTTCAATAGCTTTTCCAATCTTTCAGGAAAAGATCTGAGTTGGTATTTTGACAACTGGTTCATGAGTAATTCATATATGGATATTGCTGTTGATAAAGTTGAGCCAAATGCATCCGGTTATACGATCAATATAAAAAATAACGGAGGTTTTGTGATTCCAACTGATATTATGCTAGAATATAGTGATGGCACAAAAGATACTGTTCATCAAACGGCAGGTATCTGGGAAAAGGACCAGCAAACCACCAGCATAAATATTAATACAAAGAAAAAGATCACCTGGTTAAAAATAGATGGAGGAATATTCATGGATGCCGATGATAAAAATAATACCTGGGGCACAAAAACAGAAAAAACCATGAGCATTGCTGAATTGGATAAGTATACCGGGGTTTATGCGTCAAAACAAATTCCTGTAAAACTGGAAATTACCAGGGAAGGAAACAATCTGATGGCAGAGCCAACCGGGCAGGATAAGATCATGCTTTCCAATACTGTAAAAGATACTTTCACTTATGAAACGGCAGGGGTAGTAATGATTTTTGATACAATAAAAAATGAAATGACCTTACAGCAAGGTGGCGGTACATTTATATTCACAAAAGAAAAATAATCACATACTTTAAAGCTTTCATCTTTACACTATAAACGTGATTTGGGATTAGTTATAAAGTAAAAATTGATTTCTATTTAATAAAGCATTCTGAATTTAAGAATAAAGAACAAATGCTGAGGTTACAGTAGTGCAAAAGTTGATTAAAGCTATAAGGCAGGAAAGGGGTGTAATCTTTCCTGCCTTGACTTTTTTGCTACTTTTTTTGTCAAGAAAAAAAGTAGAGATCAATAATAAAAAAATAAGCAACAATTAATGAATATGATTTAAACAATTACAATATAAAAATTATTTCTTTTGCCCCCTGGTAATCGGCTTACCGTACTTCTTCATCATCCGGTCTTTTTTTCTTACAACAAAATTCACTTTACTGTTCTTAGCTGATTTTTCATGAAACGCCGGCCCTGCATCTTCCTTTTTGGGTATTTTTAGTTCAATGGTCTTCATATATACTTTAGGCTTCTCATCTTCAGTTAAGATATCTGAAATAATCAGATTAACCGGTAAAGCTGCAATTGGTATGCTATACTTCATCAGGCTTTCAATGGCAACCTGTAATGGTTTTTCTTTTTCAGTAACGAATGTAATGGCGATCCCTTTTTTATCTGCTCTACCGGTTCTGCCTATCCGATGAATATAATTTTCAGGTTCTTCGGGCACATCAAAATTGATCACATGGGTTACTTCAGCCACATCAATGCCTCTTGCTACAATATCTGTAGCAATGATAAACCGGTAATTCCCTTCTTTAAATTGCTTCACGGTATTAAACCGGTTGTTCTGCTCTTTATTGGAATGTATCACCCCGGCTTTACCGGGAAATTTCGGTTCCAGTTGTTCATAAAACTGATCTGCCATTTTTTTACTGGATGCAAAAACCATTACTTTGGTCATGGTCTCATCTTCGGTTAACAATAATTCCAGCAAATTTACTTTTGTATAAAAATTAGGAACTTCATATGCCAACTGATCAATATTTTCAAGCGGCGTTCCGGCAGGTGCAGCTTCAACTCTTACCGGATCATTAAAGTACATATTCATAAGCGATTCTACCTCTTCTGTTATCGTTGCTGAAAACATCAGGTTCTGTCTTTTTGCCGGCAAAAGATCCAGGATGTTTTTTAACTGGGTTCGAAATCCCAGGTTAAGCATTTCATCTACCTCATCTATCACCAGCTTTTTTATCATCTTTGTTTTAAAGGCACCATTCACAGCAAGGTCAAATAATCTTCCGGGCGTTGCTACTAATATATCTACTCCTTTTTCAACTTCAGCTTTCTGCGTATTAATATTTACACCACCATAAACTCCCACAGTTATCACACTCATGTATGCAGTTAACAATTTCACTGTTTCTACAACCTGTGCAACCAGTTCTCTTGTTGGAACAACTATAAGTATCTGCGGTGATCTATCCTTACTAAATTTCCATTGCCTCAGGCACGGAAGTAAGTAAGCTAATGTTTTTCCGGTACCTGTTTGTGCAATACCGCAAAGATCCCTTCCCGACATCACTACAGGAAAAACCTTATGCTGAATCGTAGTTGGATTTGTATATCCAAGTTCATCAAGTGCAGTAAGCAAAGGACGGTTTAAATTCAGATCATCAAAGGTCATAATTGTAATAATAAGCTGTAAAGGTAGTTTTTAAATCCCTGGGTAGATTTTGGAGGCGAAATTCAACGCCGGAAGGTGTAACGCTACGAATTGTAAAAAGAAATAAGTAAATTACTAAAAATTAAGAATCATGGAAGATAAATCATACCTCGGTACAGATACTGAACCGGTAACGCCGCCTACAAGCGATGAAAAGACATTGGCTTTACTTTCGCATGTGCTTACATTCGTATCAAGTTTTCTTGCCCCCCTCATTATTTATCTTATTAAAAAAGATGAGTCAGCATTTGTAAGTCATCATGCAAAGGAATCATTGAATTTCCAGATAACAGTTTTCATCATCAGCATCGTATTATTTGTTACAATAATTGGTATCCTGTTATTATGGCTGGTTGGTTTACTGGCATTGGTGCTTGTCATCGTAGCAACTATAAAAGCTAATGAAGGAAAATTATACAGATACCCTTTCAGCATCAGGTTGATAAAATAATGCTACTGCTTTAAATAATCAAACAATTCATTTAAATGAATTGTGGATTATGGATTTATGAGACAATTATTTTGTTTCTTACAATGGTATGTTGCCATGTTTCTTTCGCGGTCTTTTAGCTACTTTGTTTTCCAGCATGGCAAAAGCTTTTATCAGTTTTGTCCGGGTATATTTTGGTTCTATCACTTCATCAATAAAACCTCTTTCAGCAGCTAAATATGGAGTAGCAAATTTTTCTGCATATTCCTGTTCTTTCTCTAATAGTTTTTTAGCAGGGTCTGCCGATTCTGATATTTCCTTTTTAAATATGATCTCGCTGGCACCTTTTGCTCCCATTACTGCGATCTCAGCTGTAGGCCAGGCATAATTCATATCAGCACCAATATGTTTTGAATTCATTACATCATAAGCCCCGCCGTATGCCTTACGGGTAATAACAGTAACACGCGGTACCGTAGCTTCACTTAATGCATACAATAATTTAGCACCGTTAGTTATGATCCCATTCCATTCCTGGTCTGTGCCGGGCAAAAAACCCGGTACATCAACCAATACCAGTAAAGGAATATTAAAGCAATCGCAAAATCTTGTAAACCTTGCACCCTTTTTAGAACTATCGATATCCAATACTCCGGCCATACTCAGAGGCTGATTGGCAACAATACCAATACTCCTTCCGGCTAATCTTGCAAAACCAACAACTATGTTTTCGGCATAGTTCGTATGAACTTCAAAGAAGGAATCAACATCACAGATACCATCTATGACAGACCTGATATCATAGGGTTGATTTGGACTTGAGGGTATAATAGTTTCCAGAACATCTCTTGTTTCATCACCCAAAGTATACGACAGTTTTGGCGCAACATCTTCGCAGTTCTGAGGCATGTAACTCAATAATTTTTTTACCTGAGTTATACAATCCATATCATTCGCTGAAGTAAAATGAGTAACCCCCGATTTTGTTGAATGAGTAGATGCTCCTCCCAATTCTTCAGCACTTACTTCTTCATTGGTTACAGTTTTAACTACATTGGGGCCGGTAACAAACATATAACTTGTATTTTCCACCATCAGTGTAAAATCGGTTATTGCCGGAGAATAAACTGCACCACCTGCACAAGGGCCCATTATGGCGGATATCTGCGGAATAACTCCGGAAGACAAAACATTGCGATAAAAAATATCGGCATATCCACCCAATGATCTTACTCCTTCCTGTATCCTTGCTCCGCCGGAATCATTTAAACCGATAATGGGTGCACCTCCTTTCATAGCAAGGTCCATGATCTTACAGATCTTTTCGGCATGTGTTTCTGATAAGGCCCCGCCAAAAACAGTAAAATCCTGTGCAAATACATAAACAAGTCTGCCATTGACCGTTCCATAACCGGTGATCACACCATCACCATAAAACTGCTGGTCTTCCATTCCAAAATCTTTGGTACGATGCAAAACCAATGAACCGATCTCTTCAAAAGATCCCGGATCCATTAATAAAGTAACACGTTCCCTTGCAGTTAGCTTTCCTTTTTTATGTTGCGTGTCATTTCTTACTTTACCGCCACCTAACTTACCTTCTTTAATTTTCTCTCTTAGTATTTCTACTTTTGATTTCATCCTGAAATTTTTGATATTTTTTTTAAATTCAACCGGATATTTGGCTTATTGTCATAATAAAATTTTGATTCATTAAGCCAGCCTTCTTTTCCAACTGGTGGTTTTATGTTCAACAGGATTTGCAATAAGCTGAATCTCCATCCAGTGTTTTAATGCAACCAACGCTGCAATTTCGGCGTTGGATTTTTGTTTCTCCCTGATCAATTCCGGGGTGTAAAAGTCTTTTACAAAATGAGTATCAAAATGACCACTCAGAAAAGCCTCATGTTCAAAAACAAAAGTTCCAAATGGCAAAGTAGTTGCCAAGCCTTCGATCTTATATTCTTTAATGGCCTGTTTCATTTTTTGAATGGCCTCTGTCCTATCCTTACCATGGGTGACCAATTTAGAGATCATAGGATCATAATAAATGGGTATGGCCATCCCTTCTTCATACCCATCATCAACCCTTACACCATCACCATGTGGTTTTATATAAGTAGTCAGCGTACCAATAGACGGAAGAAAATTATTTAGCGGATCTTCTGCATATACCCTCAATTCCACTGAATGGCCATTGATGGTAAGATCATCCTGCGTGAAACTTAATTTTTCTCCCCTGGCTATTTTAATTTGTTCTTCCACCAGGTCGATACCTGTTATCATCTCGGTAACGGGATGCTCTACCTGCAGCCGTGTATTCATTTCAAGAAAATAAAAATTCAATTTGTCATCCATTAAAAATTCAACGGTACCCGTGCTGATATAGTTACATGACTTAGCTACCATCACTGCAGCTTCACCCATTTTTTTTCGGATTTCAGGCGTTAAGATCGTAGAAGGGGATTCTTCAACGACTTTCTGGTGGCGTCTTTGAATACTACATTCTCTTTCAAAAAGATGCACCACATTGTCATGTTTATCTGCCAGTACCTGTATCTCAATATGACGGGGTGACTTTACATACTTTTCAATAAAAACAGATCCATCTCCAAATGATGCCTGGGCTTCACTGACAGCTCTTTCCATTTGCTCTTCAAAATCAGATTCCTTTTCAACAATTCTCATTCCTTTTCCACCACCACCTGCAGAAGCCTTGATCAGAATGGGGTAACCTACCTGTTTTGCGGTCGCTTTTGCGATCGTAATATCTTCAATAGCTTTATCAATTCCAGGTACCATAGGGATATTATATTTCTTTACACAATCTTTTGCCGCGAGTTTAGACCCCATCACACGCATGGCGTCAGGTCCGGGGCCAATAAAAGTAATGCCTGCATCTTCAACTTTTTGAGCAAAATCCGCATTTTCACTCAAAAAACCATATCCCGGATGAATCCCATCAACGCCCAGTTGTTTACAAAAAGAAATGATCTTATCTCCATTCAGATATGATTCAGTGGAAGAAGCTGCACCGAGGCAAACAGCTTCATCAGCAAAAACCACATGAGGGGAGTTTCTATCAGCCTCTGAATAAACCGCAACTGACTGAATGCCCATTGTACGTATAGTCCTCAATATCCGTAATGCGATCTCCCCCCGATTGGCTACTAATATTTTCTTCATTCTTTTTGATTTGATCTTTTTAAAAATGCTGCTATTTCTATATTTCTTTCTGGTCATTCCAGTTCAACTAAAAGTTGCCCTTTTTCAACTGCCTGTCCTGCTTTAACTGCGATCCGTTTAATTTTTGCCTTTGTATGGATCATGATGCTATTTTCCATTTTCATAGCAACCAATATTAATATCTTTTCACCTTCCTGTACTTCCTGTCCTTCTGTTACTGCAATTTCAAGCACCAAACCCGGCATTGGTGCTTTTACTTCTTTAATTTGCTTGTTTGAAACGGTTCCAAATCCCATTTTTTCAAGCATTTGGTCCAATTCGTCTTTGATCTCAACTTCAAATAACACTCCTTCAATCTCTATGGTTGCTTTCTTTGCATGTATATCAGTACTTATCAACTTTGCTTTAACGGAACGATGATCTTTTATAACATGATATTCAGTTAAAGATCTTTTGAACAGGTCAGTTTTATCTACCGTGTCTTTATTAAAACTGAATTCAAATCCATTTACTTTTACAATATAAGTGATCATTTTATCTGGCATAAGTTCTTAATTTTCAAATTTGAAAACCGATTTTTGTTAAGGCATAAAAATACGATAAATTACAGCTGATACTTTTAATGACCAAATCACTTTTTTTAATATTCAGCAACTTGAAATTAATAAGATAAAGGTGAATTTCACTCCAAAACTGAAAAATATTTTTTATCCCTTGATTAATGATCATATGATATCACTCATTTTTAGAACTGAAAATGATCAGTGCATATCTTTTAAATAAAATGCAATTTGAACTTTCATTATATTTCTTCTTATTAAAATTCAAAAATAGTTTTACATGAAATCAGATTATGAAATAGCCCAGGAAAATAACATGCAGTTTATTACAAGCATTGCTGCTGACTTGGGACTTCCTTCCGATCTATTGGTACCATATGGCCATTATAAGGCTAAAATAAATATCAACAGGTTTGATGAAGAAAAGATCGCTGCTTCCAAACTAATATTGGTTACAGCCATAACACCTACAAAAGCGGGTATTGGCAAGACAACTACTTCTGTAGGTTTGGCCGACGGTTTAAAAAAATTAGGAAAGAAAACAGTCCTCGCACTCCGGGAACCATCCTTGGGCCCTTGCTTTGGAATGAAAGGAGGCGCAGCAGGCGGCGGGTACTCTCAGGTTGTTCCTATGGAAGAGATCAACCTGCATTTCACCGGCGATTTTCATGCCATCACTTCTGCAAATAATACACTCGCTTCATTAGTGGATAATTTTCGATTCTATAACCGGGGCAAGCCCGAAGGAATTAAAACCGTTTTGATGAAACGATGCCTGGATGTTAATGACCGGGTATTGCGTAAAATAGTAACTGCATTGGATGGGCCAAATAATGGTATTCCTTCAGAAACAGGATTTGTGATAACCCCTGCCAGCGAACTGATGGCAGTACTGTGCCTTTCCGAAAACCTTGAAGAATTACGTAAACGTATAGATGACATGTTGTTAGGTTTTACTTTTGCCGGCGAACCATTCACCACAAAAGAACTTGGTGTAACCGGTGCGATAACAGCATTATTAAAAGATGCCCTTTTACCCAACCTGGTACAAACACTGGAAGGTTGCCCTGCCATGATACACGGTGGCCCTTTTGCCAATATTGCACATGGTTGTAATTCATTGATGGCTACTAAAACAGCCATGCAATATGGCGATTATGTAGTTACAGAAGCCGGATTTGCCAGTGACCTTGGTGCTGAAAAATTCTTCAATATCAAATGCAGGAAAGCGGGTTTAAACCCTGCTATGAGTGTGCTGGTAGCTACTTCACAAGCGCTGAAATTAAGTGGTGGAATAGCTGAAGATAAAATGAAATTACCGGACATGAGTGCCCTTTCAAAGGGATTAAAAAACATGGAAAAGCACATCAGCATTCTTAAGTCCTTTGATCAAAAAGTGCTGGTTGTATTAAACAGGCATCATTTTGATTCAGAAGAAGAGATAGCATTTATGAGAAACTGGTGTAAAGAAAAACTTGTAGCATTTGCTGTCAATGATGGTTTTAGCAAAGGCGGAGATGGGGCAGTTGAAATGGCACAGGCTGTGGTGGATATTTGCAAAGACCCTTCACCCCCGCTGCATTTCACATATGACCTGTCGGATGATATTGAAACAAAGATGCGGAAAATTGTAACCACAATTTATGGTGGAAAGGATGTTGTATTCTATAAAAAAGCCCAGGATATGATCAAGAAAATAAAAAAACTAGGGTTGGAGCATTTGCCCGTATGTATGGCAAAAACACAATATTCTTTTACAGATGATCCAACAGTAAGTGGTTTAGACGGCAACTTTAAGATAGATGTTGAAGACATCGTTATCAACAAGGGAGCTGGTTTTATTGTTGCAGTATGTGGAGAAATCATGCGAATGCCGGGTTTGCCAAAGATACCTCAGGCAAATTTTATAGATGTGGTAGATGGAAAAATTGTAGGGGTAAGCTGAAATCTTAATTTAATCAGTTATTACTTTTTTAAGATCCAGTACAATCCTTTTATATTGGTTTCCCATTTAGGCAAGAAGTAAACCATTATAGTTTCTTCTGCCAATTCCAATATGGTAACAATTGATGCAGCATAAAACAAGAAGAGGATTGGCTCATCAGTAAAGAATACCAGGATCAAAAAAACGCCTTGTAAAATAGCTGCAATTTTTGCGAGGTATGTGTGAAAACTTGAAATTTTACCATATCGAATCAAAGCGTATACCGTTTGTATTAAAAACAAAACTCCGATAACTATAAAAATAATTTTCTGTTCTTTTATGAATTCCGGTTTTATCACAACCAACCCAACCATAGCAGTTAGTACAGTCAGGTCGTCACCAATAGAATCCAACCTTGTTCCAAATACACTGGCCACCTTAAATTTCCTTGCCAGGTATCCATCTATAAAATCAGTAAAAAAGCTAAGCAATACAAGCCATTTGAATATGGCATATTGCCTAGTAAACAGCAGGAGCAGTATGAAAGGGGCTGCAATAACACGGTACATGGTGATACCGTTGATTACATAATAACTTAACTTATGAGTTACAAATTTCATTGACACTCTTAGAGCAATTTTGATTTCTTGGATATATGAATGTAATGATTTGTACCAAAATCAGAACGTGCAGAACAATTCTTGCTTTCGTATGAGATATCTTATTAAGTTGTAATGGTCATGCAATTTTGATTTTACCATAATTAATCTAATAAATACACTCTGAAAATAATAGTATCCATAAATATATTTTTGAAATTCTAATTCGGTGATAAATTTATTATAAACATTAATATTGTTCAAATACTTACGAGGTTTCAAAGCATGAATAACATTGTTTTCTGTTATATTATCATTATCTTTAAGTGTACTAGTATTGAATATATAATCTTTTACTCGTAATTGAAAATAGGTCCGGATAGGCTAAAATAAAACACAGGATCTCTTTTTTTCACCTTATAATTATCTTTTATGAAATTTACCCAATTTGAAATAATTATTATTGCTTTTGCCCTTTTATCAATGATTTTTTCAATAGTAATGTGGTTCATTAATGCAAAGGATCTGACTGCTATTTTTATAGGTCTTTGGGTACCTTCCATATTAGGTTTTGGAATATTTTTAAAACTTAAAACATTTGATGAAAAAAAGAAATAATTCATCAATGACAGCAACTTATTCTTTACAATTATTCACTCTATCACCTCATAAACATTCACTTCATTTATCTTGTGTTTTATATGAAAAAGTCCAACATTTTTACAAGTAAAAGATTGATTTACTTTTTCAAAAGATTTTTCACTTATTAAAATCTGGCCTTTTGTAGCAATGGATTGTAATCGTTGTGCAGTATTTACCACATCTCCTATTACAGTATAATCAAGCCGTCGTAGTTTTGCAGATCCAATATTACCACAAACCAATTCCCCGCTGTTGATTCCTGCAGAAACATGAGGAGAAAAATTAGTTTTATCTGATTGGCCCGGTATTTTTTCAATTTGCCTGCGTATGGCAAGACAAGCTTCAATTGTTCTGTCTAAATGATGGTTTCCTTTAAATACGGCAAGGACTGCATCGCCTATAAATTTATCAACATAACCACCCTGTTCAATTATTTCCTTAACCATGATATCGAAATAACTATTCAGTAAATTAACTACAAAATCAGGTGTTTCATTTTCACTGATCGCTGTAAACCCGCAAATATCAATAAATGCAACGGTAGCTTCAATCGTTTCATTTTTAAGCAAAGCAGATTCAAATTCCCTGTTACCCATAAATTTCAACACATTACCATCAACATACATTTTTAGTATATCATTTTCTTTAACCGCCTTCAGCATTTCTTTTATTTGTGCTACATATAGGATGGTCTTTTCAATTGTCAATTGGAGGTCTGTAAAATCAACAGGTTTGCATATAAAATCAAATGCCCCCCTGTTCATAGCAATGCGTATATTCTCCATATCGCCATATGCAGATACCATTATCGATTTTACCATAGGCCCGAATTCGGGTAACTTAGTCAATAAAGTAAGCCCATCCATTTCAGGCATATTGATATCACAAAGAATGATATCTATATCAGGATTTTCTTTTAATTTATTTAATGCATCATTGCCGTTCAGTGCAAAAATAAATTCATACTTTTCCTCACGGATAAATGTTCTGAACTTTTGTTTGATCAACAGTTCCATATCCATTTCATCATCCACTGCCAATATCTTTATCATGAACCGATCTTGTTTAGTTTTTCTTTTAATAATATAAAGTCAATAGGTTTTGTCAGAAATCCATCTGCACCAAGTTTCATTGCCATATTATAATTTTCATCATCACCATATGCTGTGATCATCATTACAACCGGAGGTGGTAATTCTGTTTTGTGTTTAATGATATCCAATAATTCCAGACCTGTCATGCCGGGCATATTAATATCTGAAAATATCAAAACCGCTTCATGTTCATGTTTATCCAGATATTTAAGTGCTTCCTCCCCTGATATTGCAAATGCAAATTCAATGGAATGATCCTTGATTTCTTTTCTGAATTTCTGTTCAAAAAGGGTCTTCATATCCAGTTCATCATCTACAACTAAAACTTTCATAAAAAGATTTAAAGTATTATTTAATGTTCTTATTCAGTAAAAAATAAAATTCTTCTGAAATATGTTTTCCTCAATTAAATTGCAATTCCTTTTCAAACACAATTTTACCTGAAGGATTTTTATTCTGCGATTCAATGAAAGTTACTTTTGTACGCTTCCCTTCCTGTATGGCTATTTGCACAAAACCATTTTTTGATCCACCAAATAATGCTTTGGTCTTTTTCTTTACATAAGTAGCTTTTGACCCTGACCCGCTGATAATGAAATAATGATCGTCTTCTTTGATCATTTGTAGGTTATGTTCATGACCACTCACATAGATCAAATTCCTGCATGGCTTAAATATATCAGTCAAACCATCCTTTAATTGCTGGTATCTTTTATTATTAATATCCTGAATGTTCTTCCTGAAAAGTACATAAGCAGTACCCAAAACCGGTAGAGGTATCCAGAGTGCTTTGTTCAACTGAACAAGTGGAAAAAAATGTTCTCTTAAAGAGTGATAGCCCCCATGTATCCCATAGCTATATAAAGGATGGTGTGCTACAACGATGATCTGTTTGCCCATATTTCTTTCAAGTGCTTTCCGGATCTTTAGAATAAAATCCGCATCACCTGAAATATCACATTCAGTTTTACCCGGTTTTTCATTTTTATACAACCACCATTCAGTGTCAATGATCAACATAACAACCGAATCTGAAATAGAGATCTCTACAGGTCCCGGGCATCCGTTGTCAGGCAGAAAAACATTTCCTTTATTCAAATAATTTTCAACAAACCGCTCCTGGTTATTGATATATGCAAGTCCACCGGTTTTCCCCTGTTTCCAATCATGATTACCCGGTATAAATATTATTTTGCCCTGGTAATCCTTTAATATATCCATTTGCGACTTAATAGCTTTTTCAGCATTTTTCCTTTCAGAAGAATTACTGTCGGGCATACCGTGCGGATAAATATTATCACCTAAAAAAACAACTGCACTATTGTCTTTAAAATTTTCCAGATAGCTTTTTAGTAATCGCGTTGTTTTTCCTGACGTATATGCATCACCTGCATCGCCTATAAAAAATAAATTGTAATTGTTTTTTTTTCGCGGAACCTGTGCATTTAGGCATTCGGTGTAAAATAAAAAAAGGAAAGTGGCAACTATAAATTTAAAGTTCATTTTATTCAATAATACGTTGATAAAACCTTTTAGGGGGAATCAGGAAGATACTCACACGGCAAATAAAGCCATCGCCGATTGTATTTTTATAAATAATATCAGATCGCTGAGTAGCAGAATTAGTGAGATTGTATGAAAGATTGTGTGCACCACCTATTTCAAGGCCACCCCAAAGCCAACCGGTGATTTGCTTTTCAATACTGGATGTCAATTTTATTTCTGATCGATGCAGATGTAAATTTTGATATTTAGCCAACGAAGGTTCTGTATTATTTAACCTGTAAGAAGCCCCATCAACCTCCAGGCTATTATACCAATAAAAGTTTTCGTTTATTCCATACCGCATTTTAATAAAGATCGGCAAAATACTCTCCAGGCTCCAATGATCATTTAAATTATAATTGATAGCAAAAGTTGGAAATAAAACAGGCCGCCCGAAATTATATGCATAACTTAACCCAATAGCATACGACAGATCATCGCTTTTTCTCCAGGCTAAAGCCGGAGATATGGAAAATTTTAGATAATTTGTTTTACTAATTGTTGAATTATTATAATCGCCATTCAGGTTTGCATTTAATCTTAATATCCAGAATTTATTACTACGCGTGGGTTTCAATACAGTAATACTACCACCAATACTTCTAAGATTACGATCTTCCAGGCTTTTGTATAAAGGGTTTCCCGTGTTAAAATCTTTAAACTTATACTCTTCTTTATTATATTTAAATCCTCCAATTATACTCAGGTATGGTTTATTTATTATTGGAATTTTTAGTTTGAACTCTATCCGTCCGTTATTTTTTATTGTATTATTGGTAATTGGTTTAGTAATAAATGTGTTGTCTGTAGTCTTGATGCTATAAGACGGCCTATATTCGTAACTCATTGAAAATCCTTTAGCCCTTGGTATTCCCTGAATGGCGCATTTACAATATACTTTTTTCACTTTCTTTTTAGGATTACTATTCTGAGCAAAAGTATTTACAGCCATAAAAACAAAAAAAGAAATTAAGGTTATTCTCAGATTCAGAAATTTAGACATAAGGTTATTTTAAATATTTAAATAATAAAATATTTGCCGGTGTACGTTTTTTATTTTTTAATAATAACATATTCTCGACTGTATTTTTGCCTTCATTTGAGATATACATATCTCCGTTATCATCAAATGTAATACCCTCCGGTTGGATAAATAATTCATTGGTTAGTTTTGTTACTTGCAATATAATACCATTTGGCAATAGTTCCACCAAAACTTTTTCTCCCCTTGTGCCAATAATAAAGATATTTTTTGTTAACGGATGTATAGCAATGGCAGCAGGGTCAATTTCAATTTTGCTTCCAAAATTTTTCTCCAGTTCCTTTTTTGTTATTAAATAAGCAGGAGTTTCCGGCATTTTCTTATCAGGTAACGTTACCGAGTAAATAGCCTTGGTATTGCCTGAAGCATTTGCAACTCCTGAATTTCCTTTGCAGGCAACCAATAACCTGTTTTTTTCTTTATCATAAGCCAACCCTTCAGGATTATTATCACTATCCAGAAAGGTATTGATCTGGTTGGTAGTAGGTTTAGCTGAAAGATAATCGATGACCTGAAATATTTTTCCATCTGATCTCAGGACATAAACGGTATCTTGATCATATGCAATATCCTCATAATCTCCCTGGCTTGAAAACTTAATGGTTTTCTCAATTTTACCAGTATCCAGGTTATAAACAAAGATCTTTCCATTTTGATCCTGGTGACATAGTATTTTTCTTTCCTTATTAAAGCATATACCCGATATTTCAAGAAGTTCAGGTGGCATTTCCCAAACTTTATCAGGTTCTGTAAAATTGTAATGAATATCAGTTAAATTATTTTTTTTTGTTTCTGATATTTCTTTTTCAGGATCAATTCTTTTTTTATCTTTTTTTTGATTACAGGCAATCAATAAGAAAAAGCAAAAAAAATAGACAACATTTATTTTCATATTAATAAGAAATTAATGCATTATTGTTCGTCCGGCTATATTTCAAATGTATAAATTAAACAGGCGCATTCATTAAAAAGATAGTAATAAAAGAGATCACCGAAAATATCAGGCCAGCCATGAAAATCAAATAACCCATAGCAATAAGCCGGTATTTTTTTGCCAGTATTTTACCAAGAAAATAAATATCCTTGGTCATTTCTTCATAGAGATCATCTCGTTTATACATTATTTCCTTAACCGAATACTTAAATTCATCCAATGACATATTATTAAATGTGCCGAAAAACATTAAATTAGTAGCTGCCTTATCTACAGGTTCAATTCCCGCTTTTGTCTTCATTATTTTTGGCCTGGTTGCCATAACTCCAAATAATATTGCAATAACACATGGTATAACCAATAAGAGTACTGGTGCTAACAATTGAGGGTTCGTATCAATTTTAGGACCTAATAATGACAAAACAATTGAAATGATAAGTGTATTGATACTGATAATAATATTTGCCTTTTTATCCGCCATGAAATTTAACTTCATCTGGTTTCCCGATGTTATCCTGAAAAATGTTTCAACACCCCGTTCCAGCTTTAATTCTTTAACTTCTTTTTCACCATCGACCTGATTTAGATTATCACTTAATTCCAGAGATTCATTTGAAGGATCAACTAAATTTTGTAAATGTTTTTCCAGAAATGTTATATTTTTTCTTTTTTGGGGTTCAAACTCTTTTCGTGCAAAATTTGTAAAATAAATATGGTTTTTAAGAAAGTCAAGGTTAAGCCTGGTCCATTCTTCATCTGTAAATACCTTATCCTTAAGCAATATAAACTCCTGCCGTAAAAGTGCAGATATATTCTCTTCATCTTTACTACCCAGGTGATGTAAATCCGCATCACATATCACTTGTGCCATTAAAGTTGTGGGTTGCTGCGGCAGCCGGGTAGCAAGTATACAATCTTCAATATCTCCGATTGTGTCTTTGTCTAACCCTTTTGTTTTAAAATATTCAACTGCCATTGCAGCACTGGTAACTTCATGATCATGAGGGTTTGTGAAATAGCCTATATCATGAAACCATGCTGCCAGGTGTATAGCCATTCTGTCCTGCTTTCCCATTTCACTGTTCATGCTGATAATATCGCAGGCTCTTACAACATTGAATGTATGCGTGTAATTATGATACAGTAAAGAAGGATTATTGTTTTCCTTCATATATTTTTCAACGTAAAGTGCAGTATCCCGAAGGAGCTCATTTGTTATTTTCATGTGTAATTATTACGGTTACAATGATCTGTCGGTTAAACCCTGAAATAAAATACTTCTTATGATCTTATTATCTGCAGACATATTCTATGACCTGTTAGTGTTTTAATTTCTAACATAAACCTTTATTTTTTCTTTTTTCCTAAATGAAATTGTAAGATACATTTTATTTTTTCTTCATAAGCTGAAGAATTTGTAGAGAGACAAAATTCAATTTAATTATCAATACATTATTTCCCGAAGATATTTATACAAGTGATGTTCATATTGTATTATTTAGAGGAAATGCAATTGAAAAAAATCTTTTGTCATTTAAAAATTTTCTCATTAGCTGAAGGATAAGCTTGGTATTTAAAAACATTTTTTGAAAATATAGTCTTAATCCAAGTGAATTATTACTAAATGATGACATCTTAAAGCTTGGATTTTTTAATTTCTTCATTTAAAAAAAAATATTAACTTTATTTCTGATATATAATAAAACTGACATTATTTTCTTGCCAGATTTATTAGATCAATAATCCCTCCTTTAAAAACTAACCGTTAATTGTACCCTGCATTATTTTTTTGCTGACCTGAATTTTATGAATGCAGGTAAGCCAAGATATTTATTTGCATGTCAAAATTTATACTTTCGTTAGTTATTTTTATCTTCTCTTTTACATTATTAGATGCGCAAACATTTAATGGAACCGGTGGTGTTATTCCTGATGCTGGTGCACAAACATGTTTTAATATCAACGTAACCGGTGTTGGCGTAATCAATGGCACTTACGGACTGGCTTCTGTATGCCTGAATATCAATCATGCCTTTGTTTCAGATCTGGAGATCTATTTAAAAGCACCGAATGGAACGCTGATTCCTCTGTCGATTCAAAATGGTTTATTTGGATCTAATTATACAAATACGTGTTTCACCTCAACAGCTGCAACTTCAATTACTGCTGGTACGGCTCCTTTTACGGGTAACTTCAAACCTCAGGGCAACCTTGGAACAGTAAACAACGGACAAAATGCAAATGGCGTATGGAGCCTTTGTTTACAGGATATTTTTACCCCTGATGCAGGAACACTTATAAACTGGAGCCTTTTATTCAATAATACACCTGCATTACCTGCTGCAATACCTGCAAATGATGATCCTTGTAACGCAATTCCACTTGCAGTAGGGGCTGCATGCAGTTATGCCACATTCACGAATGAAAATGCAACCGGCACTACAGGTGTTCCAGCGCCAGGCTGCGCAAGCTATTTAGGTGGAGATGTTTGGTTTTCTGTAACTGTACCTGCAGGAGGTGGCTTAATATTCGATACACAAACCGGGATTTTAACAGATGGCGGTATGGCCATTTATAGTGGAACATGTAATGCACTTACACTCATTGCATGTGACGATGATGCAAGTAATAACGGACTGATGCCTATGATCAATGCTGCAGGCCTTACACCTGGTAGTACAGTTTGGATCAGGGTATGGGAATATGGGAATAATAATAACGGTACATTCGGCATTTGCGTCACAACACCTCCTCCACCTCCAACAAACGATGAACCTTGTAACGCAATTGCACTACCGGTTAATATTACCTGTAATTTTTCTACATTTACTAATGTTGGTGCAACCGGTACAACAGTTCCAAATCCGGGATGCGGTAATTACCAGGGTGCTGATGTGTGGTTTAATGTAACTGTCCCACCTGGCGGTTCGATCTTTTTTGACTCAAATACAGGTACTATGACAGATGGGAATATGGCTATTTACAGTGGCTCCTGTAATACCCTTACCCTGTTAGCCTGTGATGATCTTTCCAGTGCAAATGGCCAGATGCCTTCAATAACTTTAACTGGCCAAACTCCGGGTGCAACACTTTGGGTAAGGTTTTGGGGATATGGTGCCAATAATACAGGTACATTCCAGTTATGTGCCAGCATTCCTCCCCCACCAACGGTTCAGGATTGCCCTGCTGCTATTGCCATTTGCCAGAATGTGTATAATCAAACAATATCGTATAGTGGAACTGGCAATATTGGCAATGAGATCAATCCGGCCAACAGTTGCCTTGTTAATGGCGAAAGAGCTGATGTATGGTATACATTTACGGTATCGGTTTCCGGAAACTTAAATTTCACCATAACCCCAAATACACTAACGGATGATTATGACTGGGCAGTATATAACCTTACAAATGCTACTTGCTCAAACATATATAATAATCCTGCACTTAATGTCAGTTGCAATTTTTCGTCAACCACCGGAACAACAGGCCCAACCGGTGGCTCTGCTTTAAACACTCAAGGAGCTGGAGGTACGCCTTATAATGCACAGATACCTGTTATTGCCGGACAAACTTATGTGATCAACGTAAGTAATTTTTCTCAATCGGCTGACGGATACAGTATAAACTTTGGTGCATCTACAGCTTCCATTTTTGACAATGTACCTCCACAGTTGCAAAGTGTAAATGCAGCCAGTACCTGTGGCGGAAGCCAGTTAAGCCTAAACTTCTCCGAAAACATTTTATGCAATAGCATTCAAAATACCGATTTTACAATTACCGGGCCAGGAGGTCCATATATTGTTACTTCCTGGTCATCGCTAACGTGTACCTCCGGAGCAACATATACAAATAATGTTGTACTAACGGTAACTCCTTCACTTACTACTAACGGGAATTACCAGGTATGTTTAACAAACGCCTCCGGTTCTGTTACAGACCTTTGTGGAAATGTGGCGCCTCCGGGTTGTCTCAATTTTACGGTTACATCAACAGTTCCTACTTTTGCTTCAATAGCTTCCATTTGCAGTGGCAGTACTGCACCGGTATTACCAACAACTTCATTGAATGGTTTCACAGGTACCTGGAGTCCTGCTATTGTAAATAATACATCCACAACAACATATACTTTTACTCCAAATACAGGTCAATGTGCTTTACCAACAACATTGATTGTTACTGTAACTGCTGCAGGCACAGTACCTACTTTTGCCGCTATCCCCGCTTTTTGCAGTGGAAGTACTGCACCCGTGTTACCAACAACTTCATTAAACGGAATAACAGGCAACTGGTCTCCTGTAACAGTTAACAATACTACTAATGCAACTTATACTTTTACACCAAATGTTGGGCAATGTGCTACGCAAACAACATTAAGCGTAACTGTTACTGCAGCAACAACACCAACTTTTACAGCTATTCCGGCTATATGCAGTGGCAGCCCAGCACCTTTACTGCCCGTTTTATCTAACAATGGCATTTCAGGAACATGGAGTCCTTTTACGGTTAGTAATACACTATCAGGTACTTATACATTTACTCCAAATGTTGGGCAATGTGCAACAAGTAAAACACTAACTATTACGGTAAACCCTTTACCATCAGTGATAGCTCATGGTACAAATCCTTCCTGTACTGCAACTTGTGATGGAACGGCTACTGTAGATGTAGTTGGCGGAACTGCACCTTACACATATAGCTGGAGCAATGCTGGCAATACACAAACTATTACCGGCTTGTGTGCCGGTACGTATACAGTTACAGTAACAGATGTAAATGGTTGTATTTCGCCAGTATTTCCTGCACCTGTCCCCGGCTGTTTCCAGATTCAAAGTGTTTTGGTGGATGCTTGTTCAGCAACTGAATGGGAACAGGAAATGGTATTGTTCCAGGTTGGGCAAAGTCCTTTGAACACATCGTCTTTAAATATCACCTGGCCTACGGTTGCTGATTCCTGGAACGGGTTATGCCCAAACCCGGCTTTTATAGCGAGTGTAAATGCCACGATCACAGGTGGAGGCATTGTACTACCTTTACCCGCTAACGGTATATTACCTGCAAACGCAAACGTTGTACTTATAACAAGCAGCGCTCCTGCTACAAGTGCAAACAGCTTTGCAAACCTGACAGATACCTTGTATGCCATGTTTCAGTGTCCTGGAAATTCATCAGGGCATTTTGGAAATTATAGTTCTACTCCAGGTATCAGGACCCTGATCATGAACTTTGGAGCAAGTTGTACTGATACAACCAAATATGATGTGAGCTTATTAACAAACCAGGCAGGCACACATATCGCCGCGAATGGAGCTTACGTTAATTATTCTGTAAATGGGACTGCAACATATCTTAATTATGGATGTGTTATTCCTTTTTCAATTCAATCAGCCCAGGTTATCCTGGTTGCCCCGCCCCAGGTTATACCAACTTTTGCAACAGTTTCGGCTTTCTGCAGCGGATCAGCAGCTCCTGTTCTGCCAGCAACTTCACTTAACGGAATTAACGGTTCATGGTCACCTGCTACCGTGAGTAATACAACTTCAGGAATTTATACTTTTACACCAAATGCCGGGCAATGTGCAACTACTACTACTTTGCCGGTAACTGTAAAACCTAATGTAACCAGCACAACTAATACAACGATCTGTGCCAATCAAATGCCCTATACCTGGAATGGACAAATTTATGCAACAGGTGGACCACACTTGGTAACGCTGGTGAGCAGTGCAGGTTGCGATTCTGTCGCAACACTCAACCTGACCGTAAATCCTAAAGTTACCAGTACAACGAATACAACCATTTGCACCAATCAACTTCCTTATACCTGGAACGGACAAACTTATGCAACAGGCGGGCCACATGTAGTAACGCTTTTAAGCAGTGCAGGATGTGATTCTGTTGCAACACTTAACCTTACTGTTAATCCAAATGTAACCAGTACAACTAATACAACGATCTGTGTTAACCAACTTCCTTACACATGGAACGGACAAACTTATGCAACAGGAGGAATTTATAATGTAACACTGCTGAGCAGTAGCGGATGCGATTCAATTGCAACTTTGAATCTTGCTGTGAATGCAAATGTAACCAGTACAACTAATACTACGATCTGTGTTAACCAACTTCCTTATACCTGGAACGGACAAACATATGCAACAGGAGGAACTTATAATGTAACATTGCTGAGCAGCAGCGGATGTGATTCAATAGCAACACTCAATCTTGCTGTGAACGCAAATGTTACCAGCACAACAAATACAACGATCTGTGTTAATCAACTTCCATACACCTGGAACGGACAAACCTATGCAACGGGTGGTACTTATAATGTAACGCTGTTGAGCAGTAGCGGTTGTGATTCAATAGCAACTTTGAATCTGACAGTAAATCCAAATGT
>JANMMS010000034.1:0-45113 GCA_031373525.1 Ferruginibacter sp. | reverse complement strand
GCTAAAGAAAATTTTAATTTTAAGAGAATCAGTTCTGTAAAATTAGACAAAACAAATGGCATTATTTGTGACCAGGTAGTAAAACTCAAAGGAGTAAAATCATCATCATTTTATCCGGTTGTTTTAAGAAGAATTAAATATTTTGATAAAGAACAACAAAGAACATTTGTATTCTTAACCAACAATTTTACTCAGCCTGCTGTCGATATTGCTATGTTGTATAAGTATAGATGGAAAGTAGAACTATTTTTTAAATGGATAAAACAACATCTGAAAATAAAATCATTTTGGGGTACGTCGATGAATGCCGTTAAAACACAAGTCTATACAGCAATTATTACATATACTTTGGTTGCCGTGATTAAAAGTAAACTCAAAATAAACCGGTCAACGTATGAAATGTTACAAATAATGAGTGCTTCTCTTTTTGATAAAACACATTTAAATGAATTGCTGAAAAGCCCAGTCTATAAGAATGTCAAAGAACAAAAATGCAAACAATTAAAAATTGAACTAATTTAACGGGACACTAATGATATTTTTAAACTAATATTTTTATTTAAATAATCACATGGAAAAATTAAGATACGAAAGGCCTGTTATACAAAAGATGAATGCAGGGCTTATGAATAAATTTGGTACACGTACTGAATATGAACCTGTAAAACACATCGATGGAGTTGCGGTAAAAAGCCTGATCGAACAATTCGGATCTCCCCTCTTTGTGATCAGTGAAAGGCAAATGCGCCGTAATTATCAGAATGCTGTAAGGGCATTTAAGACCAGGTATCCTAAAGTTCAGTTTGCCTGGAGCTATAAAACAAATTATATCAATGCCGTTTGCAATGTATTTCATCAGGAAGGAAGCTGGGCAGAAGTTGTTAGTGGCTTTGAATACAGGAAAGCATTGGGTAACGGTGTGCCGGGAAATATGATCATTTTCAACGGCCCCGAAAAGACAACTGAGGAACTAACGCTTGCCATTAGCAATGATTCACTGATCCACATAGATCATTTTGATGAATTGTATTCACTGATCGAATTATGCGACAAACTGGATAAAAAACCTCGTGTAGCCATCCGGGTTAATATGGATACTGGCATCTATCCTATGTGGGACAGGTTTGGGTTCAATTATGAGAACGGAACCGCCTGGAGTGCCATCAATAAAATTGTTGCATCGGGAAAAATGCAACTTACAGGCCTGCATTGCCATGTAGGAACTTTCATGTTGTCAACAAATGCATATTCAATCGCAGCGAGCAAACTATCAGACCTTGCATGGAATTGTAAAACACAATTAGATACGACCATTCAATACCTGGATCTTGGCGGTGGATTTCCTTCGGCCAATACACTGAGAGGTTCATACCTGCCGGGAAGCGACACCATTCCTTCTGTAGATGAATTTGCCGAAGCTATTACCACTACACTGCTTGGATTCGGATTTAAGACAGAAGACCTTCCATTGTTGATCCTTGAAAGTGGAAGGGTATTAATTGATGATGCAGGATATTTACTGGGTTCAGTTTTGGCTAATAAAAGACTGAGCGACGGCAGAAGGGCAACCATCATGGATTTTGGTGTAAACCTGTTGTTCACTTCTTTTTGGTATGAACATAAAATAAGCCCTGCCCAGGACTTTTCTCATCATACGGAAGACATGGTATTGTATGGCCCTTTGTGTATGAACATAGATGTGGTAAGAGAAACGGTAAACCTTCCGCTGCTCAACCGGGGAGATCATGTGGTGGTGCATAAAGTAGGTGCTTATAATATGACTCAATGGATGCAATTTATACAGATGCGCCCCAATGTTGTGATGATAGATGAAAAAGGAACAGCGCATCTTATCCGTGAAGCAGAAACCCTTCAATATATTGAACAACTGGAAAAAATGCCCGGTCATTTAAAAAATATCTCACTTTAACCTGTTTTTTTGAAAAAGAAATCAAGCATACAGTTTTTGCAATTTTCATTTGCATCTATACTGAACAGTTATGCTATGTTGTTCTTTTCAAAGAACAAAGGCTTTGCGCTACTGATCTTATTTGTTTCCTTTTTTGATCCATTTGCCGGGCTTATCGGATTCTTGTCTGTATTGATAGCATTGTTTGCCTCTTTATTGCTTGGTTTCAATAGTGAATATATCCGGAATGGGTTATACAGCTATGCAGCATTGCTTGTAGGACTTGGCCTTGGAACCTATTATGAACCGGGACCTGCTTTTTTTCTATTATTATTTACCGGTATTATTTTAACACTCTTTCTGAGTGTTGTATTCACTGCTATGTTGGGGAAGAACAGTTTACCGGCTTTATCCCTTTCGTTTATTTTCAGTATATGGATCATCATACTTGCTTCTAATGAATTCAGTTCAATCGGGCTTACCCAACGTCATATTTATTGGTTCAATGGTGTGTATGCAACTGGAGGTAAACCCCTGTTGGAACTTATTCAAACAATTGAAAACTGGCCAATGCCTGATTACATATCCGGATTTTTCAGGTCTATGAGTGCGATCATATTCCAGGTGAATATTGCAGCCGGCATTTTGTTGACACTGGGAGTGATTGTTTTTTCCCGAATAGCATTTACGTTAATGATCCTTGGGTATTCCGTTGCATTTCTATTTCAACATATCATGGGTGTTAACAGTGTAGTTAATTACTATAACCTGGGCACAAACTATATGCTGGTATCCCTTGCAGTGGGTGGTATTTACCTGATTCCTTCTGTTCGCTCATATATCTGGAGTTGTATTTTAGTGCCTTTATCCTATTTACTGGTCATTGGGCTTGGTAAGATCACATCAGGCTGGGGATTGCCTGTATTTTCTCTTCCATTTTGTATTGTTGTCATTTTATTTCTTTATAGCCTTCGGTTGCGAAACTTACCCGGAAAGCTCATGCTGACACCAGTTCAGTATTTTTCACCGGAGATCAACCTTTACCGTTACCTGAATGGCCGGGAAAGATTGATGAGTAGTTATTTTTTCCAGCTGCAATTGCCATTTCTTGGTGAATGGATGGTTAGCCAGGGCCATAACGGAACCATGACACATAAAGGCGAATGGAGTAAGGCGCTTGATTTTGTGATCCTGGACCAGGAAATGAAGACCTATACTAACCCCGGTAATTTGACTTCGCAATTTTATTGTTATAATAAACCTGTTTTAAGTCCGGGAGATGGCATTGTAGAGGAAATTGTAGATCATGTGGCCGACAATGAGATCGGTAAAAATAATACCGCTGAGAACTGGGGTAATACCATAGTCATTAAACATGCAGAAGGTTTGTACAGTAAACTTTCGCATCTGAAAAAACATTCAGCAAAAGTGTTCAAGGGTGCTTATGTTAAAAAAGGAGATATAGTGGCTTTGTGCGGAAATTCAGGCCGATCACCGGAACCACATTTACATTTTCAGTTACAGGCCACACCCTATATCGGTTCCAAAACGATGAGCTACCCCATTGCTTATTTCAAAAGCAGAAAAGAAATTGATGCTTCATTGAATAATTTTTCAGTACCTGTTGAAGGAAGTTTTGTAAGTAATATCACCAGGGATCCGCAATTACAACAGGCATTCAATTTTCAACCGGGATTCTGCCTGTTGGTAAATGCAGCAGGATCTGAACAGGAAGAATGGGAAGTTTTTACAAGCGTTTATAATGAATCATACTTTTATTGCAAACAGCATAATGCATATGCTTATTTCATCAACAACGGAACCGTTTTCTACTTTACCAATTATTTCGGAACAAAACAATCACTGCTTTATCAATTTTACCTCGCTGCTTATAAAGTAGTACTTAGTTCCGAGATCAGTATGGCTGTAACGGATACTTACCCGTTAAATGTATTTGGATACAATCCTTTAAGATGGATACAGGATATGCTGGCACCTTTTCATATTTTTATCAAATTAAAATTTGAAAGTAAAATTAAAACGGACGGAAATGTATTAAGCGGCGGAAACATAGTCATTGATAGTAAACAGTTGCAACAATTGCTTTGGAACAGCAAGCAAAAATCTACTGCATCTATTTTTATTAAAAACGGGATTATACACTCTTTTAATATTCAGTTACCAAATAAAACTATTGAGGTATCATGCAAATCAGAAAGTTAATATGCCTTTTACTTTTACTGTTACCAGGCATCATTGCCAGTGCTCAAAAAACGTTAAGCTATGATGAAGTAAATAATAAAAGTTATGAACTGTATCAAAAAGCAAACTGGAAGGAATTAATACACTATGGAAAAGAAGCCATAGCCGAAGGACAGGATTTTTTATTGCTGCGGTTAAGATTGGGTTATGCATCCTTTATTTTGAATAATTTTAGTGAAGCTTTAAAGCATTATGCCAAAGTGATCAAACTGGACAGGTATAATGAGACCGCACATTATTATAGTTGGTTATGTCTTAAATACCTGAACCAAAATGAACTTGCAGGAACACATATTAAATACTTTTCAAAAGATATGAGAGCAAAAGAAAAACTTCATTCAATTGCTTTCACCAGTATTGGAACAGAATCCAGTTATAAAGTAACAGATCTTACTACAAGGGGTAATTCATTTTATGCACGATTGGACCTGCAAAACAGATGGAACTGGAATATATATATGGATCAATCTGGTACAATTTTTAACCAGACAATAAATGAACGAACATTATTCAGTGTGGTAAATAACAGGAACATTGCTATTAATCAAAAAGAATATTATAACAGGTTAACCATAAATTTATCTCCCCGATTGCAATTAAAAACAGTATATCATTACATCTATACTCCATTTAATAATTTAACTTATCAGAATCACGTGGGTATGGCAGGCATCCGTTATCACAGGAATTATTTTAATGTTCAGGCAGATGCGATCATTGCCAGGGTAACAGACAGTACACAACAACAATATAACCTTCAGGTGTCTCTATACCCATTTGGAAATTTAAATCTTTATTCTTTTTCTACTGCTATGTACCGAAGCAGGCAAAATAACTCCGGATTTAATTTTAAACAGGTTATCGGGGTAAAACTATTAAGAAATATTTGGTTGGAAGGAAATGCCACCCTGGGTTCATTCACTAATCTTTTTGAAAATGATGCCATGTATTTATATAACGCTATTGATAAGAACAAGATCAAAGCAGGTGCAACGATTTACCTGTCTATAGGATCAAAACTGATCGCACAGGCAGGATATACATTTGAACAAAGAGAGATTTATAAAACCATCAATACATTTAATCAACATTCAATCACAGGAGGTTTATCATGGAAATTTTAAAAAAAACAATGATCACAGCATTTATTATGCTGTCCGCTTTTTTGGTACAAGCACAATCGCAGTCTGAATTGCTAAAAGCATTTACGGATAGTTATACGCAGGAGTATAATAAAAAATATCCTGAAGCTATTGCTTCTCTTACCAAAGTATATAATGCAGATAACTATGAGTTGAATCTGCGACTTGGCTGGCTTCATTATTCAAATAAGAATTATGCACAATCGGAAAATTTTTACCAGCTTGCCGTAAAGCAAAAACCTTATTCTGTTGAAGCAAAATTGGGACTTGTAAAACCATTGTCTGCTGTTGAAAGCCTGGATAAAGTAATGCAGCAATATGAAGATATTCTAAAAGTAGATGCTCAGAATTATACCGCCAATTATTGGGGAGGTGTTATTCAATATAACAGGAAAAAATATGAAGCTGCATCTAAGTTGTTTGAAAAGATCGTGAACCTCTACCCTTTTGACTATGACGGCAATCATATGCTTGCCTGGACGTACCTGAACATGGGCAAAAATAATGATGCCAAAATACTGTTCAATAAAGCTTTATTGAACCGGCCGGCTGATGCTTCATGTCTGGAGGGTTTAGGCAAGATCAAATAGATAAAAATATTTTGGGATATCCATAATGCTATTCCAATAATATTATAGTTTATGATCCCGTATAAAAGATACTGCCATGATCATATCATGATGCAGGATCCTGTCGGCTTTATTGAAAGAAACCTTTTTACGGAAAGCGGTTATGATCTCTTCCAGGTAAGGAGAGGTTCGTAATGGCCTTTTGAATTCTATTGCCTGTACAGCTGTTAATAGCTCAATTGCCAGTATTTTTTCTACGTTATCTATTACACGTTTACATTTGGTAGCAGCATTTGCTCCCATGCTTACATGGTCTTCCTGGTTATTGCTGCTTGAAATAGAATCTACACTGGCAGGTGTACACAATTGTTTATTCTCACTTACAATTCCTGCTGCTGTGTATTGTGGGATCATTAGTCCAGAATGAAGCCCGGGATCTCCGATAAGAAACATCGGAAGGTTGCGTTGACCACTGATTAGTTGGTAAGTTCTTCTTTCACTGATACTACCCAGTTCAGCCATAGCAATGGATAAAAAATCAAGAGCTAACGCTAAAGGTTGTCCGTGGAAATTACCGCCGCTTACAATCAGGTCTTCATCCGGAAAAATATTGGGATTGTCGGTTACCGAATTGATCTCTTTTATAAAAACAGTTTGTACATATGCAATGGTATCTGCTGTAGCACCATGTACTTGTGGGATACATCGGAATGAATAAGGATCCTGAACATGTTCTTTTTGTTGATTTGCAATTTGGCTGTCATTTAATAATGTTCGTAAGGTCTTTGCTGTATCAACTTGCCCTTCATGTGCCCTTACCCTGTGAATGTTTTCATTCAGGGGATCTAAACAACATTCAAATGCATCATAGCTAATTGCAGCAATGATGTTCGCCCACTGCATTAATTTATCGCAATGAATCAGGTTGTGTAAACCATAAGCACTCATAAATTGTGTTCCATTGATCAATGCCAGCCCTTCTTTACTTTGTAAGGAGATGGGTTCCCATTGTAATTGTTTCAAAGCAATTGCAGCAGGTATCTTTGTACCCTTTGAATAAACTTCACCCAATCCGAGTAATGGTAAACTTAAATGACTCAGCGGAGCTAGGTCACCGGAAGCTCCCAATGATCCCTGCGTGTATATCACAGGAAGGATATCATTGTTGTGCATGTCAATAAGCCGCTTAATAGTATCCACCTGGACTCCGGAATGACCATAGCTCAATGATCTTATTTTCAGAGCGATCATCAGCCTAACAATGTCCCCTGGAACTTCCTCTCCCATTCCGCAAGCGTGTGATTTTAAAAGGTTGCTTTGTAATTCGGTTAATTGTGCTTTGTCGATCTGTACGTTGTGTAAAAAACCAAAACCAGTGTTGATACCGTAAAACAATGCATCAGAACCAGCTATTTTTTTATCGAGGTAGTCACGGCACTTCTGCACCAAATCAAGGGAGTCGGGTGAGATAGAGATGTGCAAATTGGATCCTAAAAGATCTTTAATTTGATGGAAATTGGTATGGCTCTTATCGAAGTTTAAATAGTTGTAAGTCATATAGCAAACCGCAATTGGCGGAGAAATTTTGTTTGGTAATATATAGTCGTTATCTTTTCAAAAGTAAACAAAGTTAATTACACGAAATGAAAAGTATTGCTGTTAGAAAAATTCGTATAACCCATAAACAATGAGCATGAAAAAAATACTTTTTGCAGCCTTTATTTGCCTTTTTTCTCAATATACAAATGCGCAAACGGTTAAGCTGCTTACCAGCGGAAAAAAAATATCCATGCGTGGATTAAGTGTAGTTGATGATGAAACAATCTGGGTGAGTGGAACCGGGGGAACCGTAGGTTTGTCTGTTGACAGTGGGAATACCTGGAAATGGATCAGTGTAAAAGGATATGATAAAACAGATTTCAGGGACATTGAAGCCTTTGATACTAAAACTGCGATCATTATGGGAATTGATACACCTGCTGTGATTTTAAAAACCACAGATGCCGGTGAAACATGGAAATTGGTATTTAAAGATAAAACGCCGGGCATGTTTTTGGATGCAATGGAATTCTGGAATGAGCAATCAGGAATTGTGATCGGAGACCCCATTAATGGAAAAATGTTTATTGCAAGAACCTTTGATGCCGGAAATAGCTGGCAAAGCATACCGGAAGCGTATATGCCTGCCGTTGATAGCGGAGAAGCCTGTTTTGCAAGCAGCGGAACCAATATCAGGAAACTGAATAAAGCGGAAGCGGTTTTTATAACGGGAGGAAAAAGATCCCGTGTTTTTATAAGAGATCAAAAAATAGAAATGCCCATCATACAGGGCAAGGAGTCAACCGGCGCAAATTCTATAGCAGTTAAAAATAAAAAAACATTTATGGTTGTTGGTGGTGATTTTAATACAAAGGATTCAACATATAAAAATTGTATCCTGACCATGGATGCCGGGAAAACATGGAAAGCTCCTGAAATTCTTCCGCATGGTTACAGGAGTTGTATCGAATACATTGATAAGAAAAACTGGGTAAGCTGCGGATTGAATGGTGTAGACTACAGTTCAGATGAAGGAAATACCTTTACCTGGATCAGCAAAGATGGTTATCATGTGTGCAGGAAAGCTAAGAAAGGGAAGTCAGTATTTTTTGCCGGTGGTGGTGGGAGGATTGGAAAACTGGAATACTGATTTGAAAATTAGCCAATTTGAAAATTTGAAAATTTGAAGATGCAGAATGATATATAGTTGCAAATTGAATATTTTATTACATTTTTAAAACGCTACTATAAAAATTGCTTTAATTTTAAAATTACCAAAGTACGAAAAGCCTTAAAGCAATTTGATGTGTTGAGTGATATCATATTCATGAACATAGAATAAAAAATAATTCGCTGAAAGAGCTATTTTTTTTATGATTGTTAAATATTAAAAAACCCGGCATAACGCCGGGTCTAAGGTATATCTCATTTGGGTTAAAGTACTTTTAATGATTTCAATTCCTGTTATTAATTAAGGCTCCTGAAATCTACCGGTACCAGTTTACTCACACCGGCTTCCTGCATCGTAACTCCATAGATCACATCAACTGCACTCATCGTCATTTTATTGTGAGTAACAATAATGAATTGAGAATTTTCACTGAACTGTTTGATCATATTCGTGAATTTACCCACATTGGCATCATCCAAAGGTGCATCCACCTCATCTAAAATACAGAAAGGTGCAGGCTTGATCAGGTAAATGGCAAACAATAGTGCGGTTGCTGTTAAGGTCTTTTCACCACCGCTTAACTGGCCAATACTGCTGGGGCGCTTGCCTTTTGGCTTTGCCACAATTTCAATGGCTGTTTCGGAAAGGTTATCAGGATCTACCAGGATCATGTCTGCGGTATCTTCATCCGTAAATAATGCCTTGAATACTTTTTGAAAATTTTCCCTTGTTTTATTAAAAGTATCCAGGAATTGCTGATTGGCGGTTGCTTCCACTTCCTGGATGGTTTGCATAAGGCTATCCTTTGCCGTTACCAGGTCGTTCTTCTGTTCCAGGATAAATTCATACCGTTTTTTCATTTCTGTATATGCTTCTATGGCGGTAGGGTTTACTTCACCCATATTTTCCAGTCGTTTTCGCATACGCTCATTCTTTTCTTTCAATTCTTCCAATGAAACATCACCTGTTCTGGCTTCATCAATAATAGCATCCAGGTCAACTTTAAATTCTACACTCAGCCTTTCCTTCATACCGGCAAGCTGTAATTTAAGGTCAGTTAATTTATCCTTGATCTCATTCAGTAAATGATCAATGGTTTCTTTTGATTTTTGTTTATGCCTTAATTCACTTTCCTTTTCAGTAAGGATATTCCGGATATTATAATATTCCTGGTCGGCTTCATTCAATTTCTTTTCTTCAGCTTCTTTATTCTGCAACATATTAATAAGAAGCAATTCAAGCTCTTTTAACTCTGCTGCAGTTTGTTCAATATTCGCTGTTGCTTCATTTAATTGGGCAGTACTGTTTCCAACCTGGATATTCAGATCATTTAACTGATTCGATTTAAATTCCAGTTCTTGTATTGTTGAATTTACTTTGCTTTGTTGTTTGGTATACTGCAGGTTATTCTCATTGAAATTGGCATTTGCTGCATTATATGCTTCCTCAGCTGTTGAATAATCTGTTTCAACCAGTTGCATTTTTTCTGATAGCTGAGACAACTGGGTATTAAAATCTTCCAATTCAAGTCGTGTACTGGAAATTGCGTTGTGATTGTTTTGTAACTGAAGTTCAAGTTCTTCAACCCTGCTGCTGCTGGTTGTTTCCAGGTGTAATAAATTCTCTGCCTTATTTTGTAAAGAGAAAACGTGGTTGGTCAGGTTATTGATATCCTGTTGGGTTTGTTTGATGGCATTTTCCTTCAGTTGATTGTTAAAACTGATCACTTCATTGTGCCTTTGTTGTATCTCTGCTTTTGATGCCTGAACAATCTTTTCCTGAGCATTGATCTCTTTAATTAATTTTTCGAGATTCTTAGCCCGCCCAATTTTCTTACCTTCAAATAAACCAACACTTCCACCACTCAGTGAATATTTTCCTTTTACATATTTTCCTGTTTTTTCAAGCACAACTGCACCGTTGCTGTTTTGCAATGCTTCTTCATCTTCGGCAATAAAAACATTTCCCAATAAATGTTTTGCCAGTTTAGCATACTGGCCATCTATTTCCACCACATCCATAGCAGGAATTGTGCCATTAGGCTGGTGCGAAATTTCAGGTTCAGCGAATTTGTCAAGCAGGAAAAAGTTTGCCTTGCCTTTTTTATTATCATCTAATAAATGAACAGCCTGTAAACCTTCTGTCAGATTATTTACAACATAATAATTGAGGTATGGTTCCAGAACATTTTCTACTGCAGCCCTGTATTGTTCTTTTACATAAATGATATCCGATAATAAAGGTGCTTTATGGTTCCAGTTTGTATTTTTATGCAGAAACTTTACACTTTCAGGATAACCTTCCATAGAATCGATCAGGCTCTTTAACAGGTCATGCTCATTCTTTTTTGCATCCAGTTTTCGGTTTTCTTCTGCAAGCTTATTACGCAGCCCCTCCAGCATATTTTGCGTTTGAAGGATCTGTTCTTTTGTAAACTCATGTTCTTCCTGCAATTGTTGCAAGTCAGTTTGTTTTTGAGAAAGCTCGTCTTCTTTTATTTTTTTATCAGCATGAAGTTGGGTGAGTTGTGCCTGGCGTTGTGCTTTTTCTTCCTGTAACTGAGCGATGGCTCTTTGCAGGTTTTGGATAGACGTATCTGCTACAGCAACTTTTTTCTCTGCATCAAACTGGTTTCTTTGGATGGCCTGGTTCTCTCTTCTCAAATTATCAATACTGCTGCGTTTCTCATCAAATATTCCCCGCTTTTGCTCCACTGCTTCCTTAAGATTTTGCAGAGAAGCTTCCAGTTCAACTAATTTATTTTGTTCATCATTGATCTGCTGCCCGGAAAATGCAATACTTTCTTCAAGCCCGCTTAATTGTCCTGCAGCTTTCATTAAGAACTCATTTAACCCGGTTTGCCTTTCCTTTAAATGTTGTAATTTTTGAGAACTAAGGCTTTTTTCATTTTCTTTGCTTCTCACCTTATCAAGCATTTCATTGTAAGCATGTTGCATTTGTTGCAATGCCTTTTCTTTTTCAACGAATGCAAGTTTTTCCTGTTCCAGTAAAGCATCTTCTTTTGCTATGGATGTTTCCAGTTCTATACGCTTGTCAACTTCCTGTTGTTGTTGTTCATTAAGGTCTTTGTAAGTGATATTGAATCCTTCCAATGCTGCTTTGGCAAGTTCTATGCTTATCTCCTTGTATTCTTTTTTTATTTCGAAATATTTCTCTGCTTTCTTTGCCTGGCTTTCGAGGCTTTTCAACTGGTTATTTATTTCAAACAACAAGTCTTCAATACGTGCAAGATCCTGTTCAGTGGCATCAAGCTTAAGTTTGGCTTCTTTTTTACGCGTTTTATAAATGGTGATACCGGCAGCCTGTTCCAGCATTTTCCGGCGGCTGTTTTCCTTATCCTTGATAATATCATCCACCATGCCCAGTTCAATGATAGCATAACTGTCTGTACTGACACCAGTATCCATAAAAAGGTTATGGATGTCTTTTAACCTACAGGCTACATCATTCAAACGGTATTCACTTTCACCGCTTTTATAGTATTTGCGGGTTATAGTAACTGTATTGAATTCTGTTGGGAGCAGGTTCTTCGTATTTTCAAAAGTAAGGCTTACTTCTGCTAGTCCGCTGGCACTTCGGGTCTTACTTCCGTTAAAAACAAGGCTCTCCAGGTTCTCACTTCTGAGGTTACTGATCTTATGTTCTCCAATAACCCAGCGGATACTGTCAATAATATTGCTTTTACCACAGCCATTTGGCCCGATTACCCCGGTAATTCCTTCATCAAAATTTAAAACAGTTTTATCTGCAAAACTTTTAAATCCCTTTATTTCTAAACTCTTTAAACGCACTTTTTCTTAATTTTTGTAAGGCGGCAAACCTACGTGAAAATGATTGATAATTTCCCGATGTTGAAAATTTTTGGAAAAAAAATAGCCTGAGGTAAATATACTGGAATGAAACAATGAAAACCTTTATTCAGGCTTGGTTGGAAGGTTAATTATGCACAGTTTTGTCACATGGGTAGCGGATGCTGGATACTTGATACTGGATGCTGGATACTGGATGCTGGACAAAATCTATTTTATGATTTTATCCAATTGTAAACAATTAAAGCTGAAATTTGTTATTCAAAAAAAATATTATGGAAACAACGATCAAAGAAAAATGGGTAATCGATACAACCCACAGCGAAATTGAATTTAAAGTTAAACACCTGATGGTGAGTAATGTTAAAGGTAAGTTCAGGGAATTTGATGCCAGTATTTACACAACAGGAAATGATTTTATGAGTGTAGAAATTGATTGTTGGATCAATGCTGCTTCTGTGGATACCGGAAATGAGGACCGGGACAAACACATCAGAAATGCCGATTTTTTCGATGTTGAAAATCATCACCAGATCACTTTTCTGGCAAATACGGTTGAAAATGTGGACAATGACGGCAGTTATGAATTATGGGGCGAATTATCTATTAAAGGCATCAGCAAAAAGATAAAACTGGATGTTGAATTTGGGGGTGTTGTAAAAGATCCCTGGGGAAATGAAAAAGCAATTTTCAGTATCAATGGTAAAATTAACCGGAAAGACTGGGGCCTTAACTGGAATGCAGCTTTGGAAACAGGTGGTTTGCTTGTAAGTGAAGAAGTGAGGATCAATTGTGAGATACAGTTGAAGAGAAGTTCATAGTTCATAGTTCATAGTTTGAAGTTCGATGTTCGGGGGATTAGTGCCTTAACCTCAACCTAAACCTAAACCTAAACCTACTTGCCTATCCACTAGTTAAATATTTGTATAATTAAGCAAAACAAGTTCCCGATTCAGTTAATGCCACTATTTTTGAGTTCTAAATTTTATAAATGAAAGCGATCTTTATTTCAATGATGCTGATGGCATCCACTAATTTAATTGCTCAGCCACAGTTAATTAAGCAGGCTGTTATCAATACTACCACAACTGTAATAGCTCCTGAAGGAGAGGATGTGCAGAATTTACAAGGTGGTGGCGGAGGAGGAAATCAAATGTTCAGGAATTTCGGGGATGGTGAAACAAAATCTACAACCTATCTGAAGGACAGCATGGTAAAGACCATTATGAAAAGTGATATTGGCCGTTCTACAATCATTCGTAATAATGACGCCAAACTTACTACTACCCTGCTGGAAATTATGGGAAATAAAACCGGTTTTTTTATTACGGATGCTGAGCAGGCTGAAATGAAAATAAAAATGGACAGCATGATGGAAGCCAGAAGAAACGCTGATACTACAAAACCCAAACGTTTATCTGGTAATACTACAAATCCTGTTGAAATAAGTTATGTGGAAGGTTCAAAGAAAATTGCAGGTTATGATTGTAAAAAAGCATTGGTAATTACTACGCGTATATTAGGATTAAAAGATTCGGTAGCAGTTTGGTATAACCCCGAAATAAAATTACAAAACATTGCATCAACAGGTGGTACCAGTTCTTTTGGAGGCTTCGGTAATGTTGGAAATTTTACTTCACTCAATGGCCTTGACAAGATAGATGGATTTGTAATGCAATATGAAATGAATATGCGCAGGGGAAGAAGAATGATCGTTGAAGTAACAAAGGTCGATATCAAAAAAGAAATAGCTCAGAAGGAATTTGAGATACCTAAAGATTTTGAAGTAAAACCAATGAAAGAATTTCAATCAATGATGCAGGGCGCAGGTGGCACACAATTCAGGATGGGAGGTCAATAATAATTGATGGTTTGATATTAGAATAATGGCAAAGTTAAAAACTTTGCCATTATTGTTTTAGATCATATTCCGTCGGCACTTGGCCCATAAGTTCCAGGTAAAGGAACATCCAAAAGCCTCAGGTAAACTCCTAATTGTGCCCTGTGATGTACCAGGTGACTAAATACCCAGGTACGTAAAACAACCGCTTTAGGCATAGTAAAATAAACCTGTTCTCCATTACGCATGGTCCAGTTTTCTTTCATCTTTTCTTCAGTAATTGCATGTAATATTATTTTACTTTCTGCAGCCGACTTATCAAATAAGGTAAGCAGGTCCTCAGTTGTTTTACAAACATTAGGTGTATACCCTTTTGAAAAATCAAGTTCATCTGTTTCCAATGTAACAGTCATCCAGGAAGGGATTTCTGCAACATGTGTAGCGAGGCGGCCAAGGCTCATACTTTTTTCATGTGGCATCCAGTCAAAATTACCCGGAACGTTTTGAAGTATTTTTCGGGTACTGGCAAGTTCCTGTTCCCATTCAGTTAAAAGCAGTTCTTTCTGATACATAATTATTTTTATGGGAGTAAATTTATTTATCTTAAAGCAGCAAGTTTTTTATCATACTCATCGGCTTTTTTCTTATCACCTTTTAAATTATAGATCTCACTTAAATAACTTAGTACAATTTTATAATTAGCCGATTGTATTGCTTTAAGTTTAGTTTTTGGTTCAAAATATTTAACTGCGAGATCAGAATAAATAATGCACTCATCCATATTTTTAGTTGATAATACTTTAAGTTCATTTTTCTTTTTTACATCATCAGGTTTAGTTCCCTTTACTAAACTGGTTGCAGTTAGATAATCTGACGCCATATTATAATAGTGATTGGCAAGCAGGACAGTAGCGTCGATTCCTGTATCACTTGCAATGGCCATCTTCAAAACAGAGGTTAATTTATCTTTTAATGTGATATCGTCGGTTTGTTTAACATCTTTTTCATTTATTTTTTTATACAATTCAACTGAATAATTATAAGCGATCACATAATTACCCGGATCTTTTGACAATATTTCATCATACTTGGCATACAATGCTTTCTGATCGCCCGTTTTACTTAAGCTGGCTATCTCTATTTCATTCCAATAATTATCAGTTGGATAGTACTTCTTTCCTTTGGCTAGCATTTCATTAAATGAGGCCATATCAGCTTTTTTATCATAATATTCAACCAGGTATTCATATACATCAAGATATCCAGGTCCGGCAACATTAGCATCAACCAATTTTCTATAATATGGAATCGCCTCATCTTCTTTTTTTGCCTGCGTAGCTGCAATAGCAGTATTTAATACCAAAGCAGTATCTAAATTGTTTAAGGTTGCCTGTGCATACGTATACTTCTTACCAATGATAAATTCCTCCACTTCCAGCGCTTTCTTAAAAGAATTGTAGGCACCGCTGTAGTTTTTATTGTTGAAAAAATTTGCTCCCAGGTCGTAAAAACTATAATAAAGGTCCAGGTACGAACCATAATTTTCAAGTTTCATTCTTACATCTTTCGGGTCCAGTTGCTGATATTTTTTGAATGCTTCGTAAGCAGAATTTTTAAGATCATACACTTCTGATTCCGGAATTGTTTTTTCATAAGAAAGTGAATTATATATCCTTCCTTTAAAATACCAGCCATCAGGTTTTGTATTATTATTAGCTTCTGAAAGGTATTTGTCTATTGCAGTTTTTGCTCCGGCATAATTTTTTTTGTCCATCATATCGTTGATGTCATCCAATGATTGTGCATAAACGAATACGGTTGAAAATACCAACAACATTACAGTATAAAATTTCTTCATATTTATGATTTTTTGATAGGTTAAAGATATTTGATTTGTAAGACTAATGGTAATTTTAAATCATTTTTTCACAAATCATTCGGGCTTTTATTTAATAAATAGATCAAACAATTTTTATGGCAGGTTACGGTTTAGAATCTTAATTTTACCAACTATTTAATAAATTGATCAGCCAGGCAACCATACAACAGATATTAAGCCGAATAGATATCATTGAAATCATCGGTTCATTTGTAAAACTCAAAAAAAGGGGGGCAAATTACCTGGGCCTATGCCCTTTTCACAATGAAAAAAGCCCTTCGTTTACTGTATCTCCTGTAAAAGAAATATATAAATGTTTTGGTTGTGGGAAAAGTGGGAATACCATCGGTTTCTTAATGGAACAGGAAAAATACAGTTATACTGAAGCCCTGCGATGGCTTGCTAATAAATATAATGTAGAAATAGAGGAATCGGAAACAAGCCCTGAATTTAAGATATTACAACAGGCTGCTGATAGTTTGTATATCATAAATAGTTTCGGGCAAACCTTTTTTTCTGATAAGTTATTCAATTCTGAAGAAGGCCAGGATATAGCCCTGAGTTACTTAAAAGAACGTGGTTTCCGGGAAGAGATCATCCGCAAATTTCAATTAGGATTTAATCCAACAGCCCGTGATGAATTTACACAGGCAGCTTTAAGCGCACAGTACAATAAAGATTATTTGTTGAAAAGCGGATTGGTAGTTCAAAGGGATGAACAGCTATTGGATAATTATAGAGGCCGGATCATTTTTCCGGTACACAATCAAAGCGGAAAGATACTTGGATTTGGGGCAAGGATCATTAAAACAAATGACAAAGCACCTAAATACATAAATACAGCAGAAAACGAATTGTATGTAAAAAGTAAGATATTATATGGATCTTATTTTGCCAGACTGGCAATTGACAAAGCAGATGAATGCCTGTTGGTAGAAGGTTATACAGATGTGGTAAGTCTGCACCAGGCCGGAATTGAAAATGTTGTTGCCAGTGGAGGTACTTCATTAACTCCGGATCAATTAAGGCTGATAAAAAAATACACAACAAATCTTACTATTATTTATGACGGGGATACTGCAGGTATAAAGGCAGCATTGCGAGGGCTTGACCTTGCGTTGGAAGAAAGCCTGCATGTAAAACTGGTTTTGATCCCTGACAAGGAAGACCCTGACAGTTATGTAAACAAACTGGGCGCTGAAGCATTTAAAAAATTCGTTGCTGAAAACAAAAAGGATTTTATATTATTTCAATTGGAAGTGTCATTGAAAGATGCCGGAAACGACAGTTCAAAAAAAGCAATGATCGTAAACCAGGTTGCAGAAACCATTTCTAAAATAAATAAAACAGAAGAATTTACCCGAAGACAGGATTATATTAAGCAGGTATCTGAAATATTAAAAATTGAAGAAACCGGACTGAATGCTTTGGTGAATAAATTCATTCGTGAAAAAGTTTCAAAAGAAGAATCGAGGGCCAACAATCCAATTATTGTCAGGGATGAAACTATTGCAAATCCGGCAGATGGAGAAATCCTGAACCTGATTAATAAAGATGAGATGCAGGAACAGGCGATGGTAAGAAGTTTGATTGAATTTGGAATGAAACAATGGGATAATGAGATAACAGTTGCAGATTTTGTTTTTAACCAGATCGAAGAAAATGAACTGGATAAAATGATCGACAACAAAACGCTGATCAATATTATTGAGATCTATAAAAAATGGTACAGAGAAGGATTGGAACCTACTGCTAAAAATTTCTTATACCATGAAGATCAGCAACTGCATAGTTTTGTGATCAATATCATGGATGTAAATACAGAAATAAGCCCAAACTGGAAAGAACATTACGAAGGACATATTCCAACACGTGAAGATCTTTTTAAAGAAGAAGTTCTGTCAACTTTGAATTACCTTAAACTGCGTAAAATAAAAAGAATGATCGGTGAAAATCAGGAAGATCTTGAGAAAGCAACTAAACCTGAGGAACAAATGATATTTCTTCAAATGCACCAATATTTAAAGCAAATGGAAATTGAACTTACCCGTGAAGTAGGAACAGTGATCTATAAATAATCAGGTAGTAACAACACTCGTTTTCCCCATACTGAGTTCTTCAAGTACGGATGCAAGTCTTTTTATTCTGGTTTCAATTCTTTTTGCATCAGAAACCCATTCTACATATTCTTTTTTCTTTGTAACTGAAAGGCTTTCAAATAAAATACCTGCATCTTTATTTTTTCGGAATTCATATAAAAATTCTTCAGGAATAATTACTCCTTTTGGTTTTAAATCTGAGACTTGTGTATAGCTTGCAGATCCGTTTCTTTTTAAATCAGTCATTTTTAACCTTTTAAAATGAATAGCGCTCCAGGTATTATCAAGAGCAAGCAGACTAACTGTTTCAAAACCCATCGATGATATCATATCCCAGTTACAATCCCTGCATAGATCACTTGCGATCTTGGAAGTTAATTTTGGATAAGCGATCCATAATTTGGCATCTTCATGAAGTGCTGGAATTACATCATTCAAAATGCCGGATAACTGACTCCTGCTGATAGCAAATACCATGGCTAAATCGATTCTCCTTGTTCTCAATAACGGAGTAACACTTTTTGCAAAATTTAACTTGATGAATTGCTTTTCGATGGAAGAAGGAAGACCCTGTATTAAAATGTTTTTTTCGTTTGTTATCTGCAATTTTTCCAACACTGTTTGAAGAGCCATAAGTAAAGGTAATTTATGTGATAAAAACAGTTACTTCAATAAAACCAATCTTCAATCCCAATAATTAGGGTAAGGATCGAAATAGAAGCAATGGGTTAATGAGATTGCAAATTTACTAATTATGATCGTTACATGCTAATAATATCTAAAAAAACTCTGTAGGAATGCAGCGTTTTTTAATTATTAATAATATATACAATATGTTATTTGCTGTTTACAGGCTTATAATAGCTTAATGCCTCATCCATATAACTTTGCAATTTAGCGATCCTGTTTTCATCAGAAGGGTGTGTGGCCAGCCATTCCGGAGCTCCATTCTTACCTCCTGCTGCAGACATCCTTTGCCAAAATGGAATTGCTTCTCTTGGATTATAACCAGACATTGCGGAAAATATCAAACCAAAATGATCCGATTCATATTCCTGGTTTCTTGAATTTGGTAATAGCACTGCTACTTGTGCAGTAGGTGCAAATACATTATTGAATATGGAATTGGCCTTTTGATTATTTTGAGTAAATATATTACCAACTATTTCAAGGCCTTGTGCAGCAGCTAATTGACTCATTCTTTCATTTCCATGATGAGCAACAGCGTGGGTTATTTCATGGCCAAGAACTATTGCCAGAGCCGCTTCATTTTGTGTTATGGGTAAAAGGCCGGTATACACTACTACTTTACCACCAGGCATACACCATGCATTCACTTCTTTATTGTCTACCAGGTTAAATTCCCACTTATACCCTTCCAGTTCCTGGCTTAATCCTTTTTGACCATAATAATTAGTGATAGCCTGAGCAATCCTGGTCCCAACACGTTTTACCATTTCGGCATCTTTATTTGTATTCTGGCTGACAACTTTATTTTCGCTTAAAAATGTCTGATATTGGGAAATTGCAGCCTGTTGTAAAGTTGATTCCTGGAAAAGAGCCAGTTGTTTACGGCCTGTTACAGCATTCGTTGTACATCCAATAAAAAAAGAGACCGTTGATATTAGGAGTAGTATTTTTTTCATAGCTTTTATGTTTGATTGATTCTTATACTAACAATAGGCAATAGGCGTACCAACTTTAGTAAAAGTTCAATAAAAATGAAAATGATTGGGTTAATCTTCAGAACGTCGGGATTTTTTTCTGTCGCGGTGTTTAAGGATCGGTATGCGGCTTTCAACCCCTTTTAATATTCTGCCGATATTTTTCTGATGTGTTATTAATACCATAAATGCTACGAGTAAAGCAAATATCCTGTACATGATCTCATGTTCATTCCATATCCACAAAACAGAAACCGGTAACATCAAAGCTCCTAAAATAGAACTTAATGAAACATATCTTGTAAGATATAACACCAATAAAAAAACACCCACACAGCTAATTGCAACAACAGGCTGAACAGCCAGTATCATTCCAAAAAGTGTGGCTACACCTTTGCCACCTTTGAAATTGGCAAAGATGGGGAAAACATGTCCAATAACAGCAGCAAGCCCCAAGCCAATCATAAAATTTGTGCGTTCCAGTTCATTGCTTAAATAGTGAGGAAGAAAATTAAACAGGGCTACAGCAGCTATCCCTTTAAGGATATCGATAACCATTACTATCGTCCCATATTTTGAACCTAAAACCCTGAAAGTATTAGTGGCTCCCATATTTCCACTGCCGTAGTCGCGGATATCGATCCCGAAATATTTTTTGCTAATGATCAGGGCCGTAGGAATTGATCCAAGCAAATAGGCAATAATGATAAGAATTAATTCTTTCATCTAGTTTCTTTAGAAAGTTGAAGTATGCAAATGTACAGAATATACATGAAATTTAACTTTAAAGTAATACACATATGCTGATAACTAATTAAATATGACTATGTCTTTGCCAGAACAGCTATCCACCCATTTTTGGAATAAACACCTGTTATTTCAATATTTGCTGTTTTTAAAGCTGCTATAATGATTGGTTCATCTAGTAACAGCATTCCACTTAAAAGTATCAGCGAGCCTACTTCAGAAGCATTTTTAATGGCCTCTATATTATGAACGATTATATTGAGGTTTATATTGGCAAGAATGATCGTTGCTTTTTGAGAAACTGATATACTGTCATCTTTTTGTAATACGATCCGTTTACATTGATTAGCAATAATATTCTCCGCAGCATTTGTAATGCTCCAGTCATCATGATCAATAGCTATTATTTTTGCAGCACCCATTTTTTCAGCTAAAATGGCTAAAACACCTGTTCCTGTACCAAAATCAATCACTTTTTTGTTCTCAAAATTGATCTTGCTCATTTGTTCAATCATCAAATGAGTTGTTGCATGGTGGCCGGTGCCAAAACTCATTTTTGGAGTAATGACAATGTCGTGCTTTGCATCTTCACCTGCTGCGTGAAAATCTGCTCTCAAATGAACAAAGGGATTTTCTGTTTCCGGATACATAATGGTTACAGGTTCAAAACCTGCTTCCCATTTTTCATTCCAGTTTATTTCTTCAATAACCGTTCTTGAAAATTGTATTGAAGTTTCAGCTATTACTTTTTGAAAAAGGTCCTCATCCAGATCAACCGTGTTGATGAATGCTTTTAAAGAATCTTCTGCTTCCTCAAAGCCTGTAAAACCAATGTTATTTAGTAAGGCAATCAGGATACTTATTTTTTCTTCCGATAATTTTTCAAAAAAAAACTGGTAATATTTCATAAAAAAGAAAAGCTGCAGAAACGAAAATTGTTGCTGCAGCTATTATATTATTTCGGTCAATTAATTGGTTTCTCCCTGTGGTTTTTGCTGAGTTTCAGGCTTTGGCATCAACACTTTTCTGCTTAATTTGAATTTACCGGTGCGTGGATCCACATCCAATAATTTCACCTTTACTTTATCTCCTTCCTTAAAGATGCCATCCATGGTTTCAAGCCGCTTCCAGCTTATTTCACTGATGTGAAGCAACCCTTCTTTTTTAGGCAGGAATTCAACAAAAGCTCCGAATTCTTTGATACTTTTTACTGTTCCTTCGTACGTTTCTCCAACAACCGGAGTAGCAACCAATCCGTTTATCCATGCCAATGCCCTGTCAAGTCCGGCTTTTTCTTTTGAGAAAATGCTTACTTCACCTGCATTGTTCACTTCTTCAATATTGATAGTTGCACCTGTTTCACGTTGTATTTCCTGTATCACTTTACCACCTGGTCCGATAACCGCACCGATATATTCCTTGTCAATAGTGATCTTAACCATACGCGGAGCATGAGGCTTAACATCTGCCCTGGCTTCATTCATAGTTGCATACATCGCATCCAGTATATGTAAACGTCCTTTACGTGCCTGTGCCAATGCGCTTCTCATGATATCCATGCTTAAACCATCAACTTTTATATCCATTTGTACACCACAAATACCATCTTTGGTTCCGGTAACTTTAAAATCCATATCACCTAAATGATCTTCATCTCCAAGGATATCTGTTAATACTGCATACTTATCTTCTTTTTTAATAAGTCCCATAGCAACACCGCTAACATGTTTTTTCAACGGAACGCCAGCATCCATTAAAGCCAGCGAACCTGCACAAACTGTAGCCATGGAAGATGATCCATTGCTTTCCAGGATATCACTTACAACTCTTACAGTATAAGGATATTCAGAACCGGGCATCATTTTCTTCAGTGAACGCATGGCAAGGTTTCCATGTCCAACTTCCCTGCGGCCAACTCCACGCATCATTTTAACTTCGCCAGTTGAGAACGGAGGAAAATTATAATGTAAAATGAATTTTGTATAATCAGATTTGTGTGCACTTTCAACCAGTAATTCATCTAATGGCGTTCCTAAAGTAACTGTTGTAAGTGATTGTGTTTCACCTCTTGTAAATAAAGCAGAACCGTGAGGTGTTGGTAAAATATCCGTTTCCATAGTTAACTGCCTGATATCTTCCGTACCACGTCCGTCCAATCTTTTGCGATCGTTGAGGATCATATCCCTAACAACGTAGTATTGTAATTCACCGAAATAATGTCCAACCAGTTTAGCATCAGCTTCGGGTAATTCTTCTCCAAGAAATTCTTTTACTTCTTTCTTTAATGCATCATAAGCATCAGAACGCTCATGTTTTGCTGATGCTGAGGCAGAAATTGTATACATTTTATCCTTTGCAAAGGCAGTGATCTTTTCGTTCAATTCCTCATTACGATAAGGTTTGGTATAATCTCTTTTGGTTTTGCTTCCAACAAGATCTCTTAGATCTTCCTGTGCTTTAACCTGTATTTTAATTGCTTCATGACCTAATTCAATTGCTTTGATCAGATCTTCTTCCTGGCACTCATTACTTTCTCCTTCAACCATCATAATGTTCTTGTCGGTTGAAGCAATGAGGAATTCCATATCAGATTGCGCTAATTGGGTACGTGTAGGATTAATGATCATTTCGCCATTAATACGGGCAATTCTTACCTCAGAAATGATCTCCTGGATAGGAATATCCGAAACAGCTAAAGCTGCAGAAGCAGCCAGGCAAGCCAGTGAATCGGGCAATACTTCATCATCTGATGATATCAATGATACCAAAACCTGTACATCGCACAAATAATCTTCCGGAAATAAAGGCCTTAAAGCTCTGTCTATCAAACGGGAGGTAAGAATTTCATAATCATTTAAACGGGCTTCTCTTTTAAAGAACGAACCGGGAATACGTCCGGCTGAGCCAAATTTTTCCTGGTAATCAACTGATAAAGGGAAAAATGACTGCCCTTCTTTTGGTTCTTTATTAGCTACAACTGTTGCTAATAGAATACAATTGCCCTGACGAACAGTAACTGCTCCATCGGCCTGGCGGGCCATTTTGCCTGTTTCGATCGTTACCATACGGCCGCCGCCGATATCGAACGTAACTGATTTTGGTTGTAATGCTGACATGTGAAATTTTTTTTCAAACAGGAGACCCTGTTATCATGAATAGTTTGTACGTACAAAGAATAATTCCCAACGGCAAAAAACTGTTGGGAATGTTCAAATTACATACTTGAATAATTTATTTACGGAGACCTAATTTTTCAATCAAAGCCCTGTAACCGGTAAGGTCGTGTTTGCTCAGGTAAGTCAATAAACGTTTGCGTTTACCTACCATCTGCATTAAACCTCTCTGTGAAGAGAAATCTTTTTTGTTGCCTTTAAGGTGATTGGAAATGTGATTGATACGCTCTGTAAGCAGCGCTATCTGGCCTTCTATAGACCCTGTGTTGGTGGGTTTACCACCAAAGTTTGCGAAAATGTTTGCTTTTTTTTCGATTGTTAAATACGGCATCTCTTTGTTTTTTTTAAAACCTGTGTTTTAATTTCTTTTATAATGGCTGCAAAAGTAACGTAAAAAAATTGAATTTCAGGCAGATCTGTAGTTTTTTTATACGGGAAAGCTGACAGATGTTTTTTATATACAGGGTCTATGGAAAATGGAATATTAAAACAGGCTATCTTAAATTTAAAAAATATAGAATATGCCTGTACAATAAAAATCCCTTTATTTGCCTTAAAAATAAGGTATTGCCAGCAATCTTTTTTACAGTTACCAACGATCTTTCATATGATCATCGAATGATAAGAATATGTACATCATTGGCTTATAATGGATATGAGGTTACACTGGTTGGCAGAAAAAAAACTGATTCAGTCCCACTAAGCAACCAGCCATTCAAACAAAAAAGATTGAATTGCCGGTTTGAAAAAGGAAAAATGTTCTATCTCGAGTATAATTTCAGGCTTTTCTTTTTTTTACTCTTTAAAAGAATGGATGCCATTTGCGCCATTGACCTGGATACGATTCTCCCCTGCTATTATGTTTCAACAATGAAAAATATAAAAAGGGTTTATGATGCACATGAATATTTCTCCCAGCAAAAGGAGATCATAAGAAGGCCGGTCATTTATAAAATATGGCATGGGATAGAAAAAAGATATTTGCCAAAATTTCCACAGGGATATACTGTGGGTGAATGTATCAGCAGTGAATTTAAAAAATTATACGATGTGAATTATGAAGTGATCCGGAATATTCCTTTACTGAAAGATCATGCAACAGATTTATCCTTTAAAAGCAAAGAGAAAATTATTTTATACCAGGGTGCAGTGAATGAAGCAAGGGGATTGGAATTTCTCATTCCGGCTATGAAGAACATAGATGCAGTTTTGCATATTTACGGAGATGGGAATTTTATGGAACAAACCCGGGTTCTGATCCGGGCAAACAATTTACAGGGTAAAGTGTTTATGAAGGGGAAGTTGTTGCCATCGGAACTGGAAATCATTACCGGCAACGCAACCATTGGAATCAATTTGGTAGAGAAGAATGGGTTGAATCAATATTATTCACTGGCAAATAAATTCTTTGATTTTATTCATGCGGGAATTCCTCAGGTAACGATGCATTTTCCGGAATATGAAAAAATAAATAATGAATACAAAGTGGCTTTATTGATCGATAACCTGGAAACAATAACAATTGAACTTGCGATCAATACATTGTTTACCGAAGATAAAATTTACAATGAACTTCAACAAAATTGCATGAATGCCAGGAGAGTTTTGAACTGGCAACAAGAAGAAAAAAAGTTACTGTTATTTTATAAAAAATTATTTGGATAAGCATTTACATATCGTAACCCATGATATACCCTGGCCCGCCGATTATGGTGGTGTGGTAGACCTGTTTTATAAAATAAGATCATTGCATTCTCTAAATGTAAAAATTCACCTTCATTGTTTTTTCAGTAAAGGCAAGTTAGAACAGGAGGAACTTTTAAAATACTGTGAAAGCGTTCATTACTATCAGAGAAAAAAATCCATACCAGGCACTTCATTTATTTTACCTTATATCGTAAGATCAAGGAGTGATATGTCATTATTGAAAAATCTTCAAAAAGACAAACATCCTGTTTTACTGGAAGGGATTCATAGTACGTATTTATTGAAGAAAGGATTATTGAATGATCGCAAAGTTTTTGTCAGGCTGCACAATGTTGAATACAAATATTATCGGCAACTTGCAAAACATGAAAGTAATTTCTTTAAAAAAATGTTTTACCTGAATGAAAGTTTCCTGCTGAAAAATTATGAAAGATCCATTGCCAATAAAGCAACTTATTGGCCGGTAAGTTCTGCAGATACTGATTTGTATAAAAAGAAATTCCACGCGGGCAACATTAATTTTTTACCTGTTTTTTTACCATGGAAAGAAGTAGATACAAAGCCCGGTAAAGGATACTTTTGCTTATACCATGGCAACCTTGCCATCAATGAAAATGAAAAAGCCGCCGACTGGTTGCTGAACAATGTTTTTAATACACTGGAAGTTCCATTTGTAATAGCGGGAAAAAATCCATCCCTTCCTTTGCAGACTCTTGCCCACACCTATAATCACACCTGTATTGTAGTAAATCCTTCCGATACAGAAATGCAGGATCTTATTAAAAAAGCTCAAATAAATATTTTACCATCTTTCAATAAAACAGGTGTAAAATTAAAGTTATTGAATGCCTTATATAATGGCAGGCATTGCCTGGTAAATGAAGCCGGAGAAGCTGGTGCTTTGGTGGAGGATCTTTGTCATATTGCTGAGAGTGCAGAAGATTTCAGATCAAAGATCGCCAGTTTATTTGAACAGGATTTTACAGAATCGGAGATAAAAGAAAGGCAAGACCGATTACAGGCAATTTATGATAACGAAAAAAATGCCCGACAGCTTATTGCATGGATATACTAGCATTATCCCACACTTTACCTCTTTCTGTTTTAATGGTCCTTGCCGGGAATTTATTTATTACCATGTAATCATGAGTTGCCATTACAATGGTTGTGTTATAATCTTTGCAAATATGAAACAGCAGTTGCATGATCTCATCACTGGTTTCAGGATCAAGGTTTCCGGTTGGTTCGTCTGCCAAAATCAGCTTTGGAGAATTTAGTAATGCTCTTGCTACATCAATACGTTGTTGTTCTCCGCCGCTCAACTCAAAAGGCATTTTAAAGCCTTTGGTCTTCAATCCAACTTTATCTAAAACATCATTAATTTTTTCATCCATTAATTTTTCATCTTTCCAACCGGTTGCTTTTAAAACAAATTTCAGATTTTCAATTACATTTCTATCAGTCAGCAATTGAAAGTCCTGAAAAACAACACCCAGGTTCCTGCGAAGGAATGGGACTGTTTTCCAGTTTAGTTCCCGAAGATTATGTCCTGCAACAGTTCCCTGTCCTTCTGTTAATTCAAGATCTCCGTACATTGTTTTCAACAAACTGCTTTTTCCTGTTCCGGTCTTTCCAACCAGGTAAACAAATTCTCCTTTTTCTACCGTTATATTCACATCACTTAAAATAAGGCTCTTACTCTGGTAAATGTTCACATTCTTAAGTTCTATTATTGACTGAGGCATGTTTGGTTTATTTGTTTATTTGTTTATTTGTTTATTTGTTTATCGGGAGATTCGCAAATTTAATCGTTTGTACGAGTGATGAAAAGTTTTTTTAATGCGAATAAGTAAATGATTCGTTAATATAAAAGCGCTTCATCTTTTAATTTAATTAGCAGCTCTTTTTTATTTCCCGCTTCTACCCTGCCGATCACCTGTGCATCGATATTAAATTGTTTTGCAGTTTGAATCATGATATCAGCATCGGAAACATCGCAATAGATTTCCATTCTGCAACCCATATTGAAAACTTCATACATTTCTTTATTACTGCTTCCGCTGTTAATTTTAATGATATTGAATATTTCAGGTATTTCAAATAAATTATCCTTGATGATCCTGAAATTACCGGGCAGGTATTTCATACACTTGGTTTGTCCGCCACCACTGCAATGAATGAGGCCATGGATCTTATCAAAATGGTCTTCAAGTAAAATTTTCATGACAGGAGCATAGGTTCTGGTTGGGCTGAGAATGAGCTGACCGATGCTGGATGCCGGATGCTGGATACTAAATGCTGGATACTGGATACTGGATACTGGATCCATGAGTCTGTGTTTACCGATATATACAACCTCTTCAACCAGGGAATTGTCATAGCTTTCTTTAAAATTGTCTGCGTAGAATTTATTCAAAACATCGTGCCGGGCACTGGTAAGGCCATTGCTGCCAATACCACTGTTGTATGAAGTTTCATAAGTTGCCTGGCCGTAACTTGCAAACCCGACGATCACATCACCGGCTTTTATTTTATCATTACTGATGATCTTATTCTTTGGCCAGCGGCAGGTCATGGTTCCGTTTACTGCAATGGTTCTTACCACATCACCTACATCTGCAGTTTCTCCTCCGAGAAAATGTATGTTAACCCCGAAACTTTTCAATTCATCAAAAATTTGTTGTGAACCATTGATCAACTGTTCCAACACTTCACCGGGAATTAAATGCTTGTTTCTGTCAATTGTTGAATTAAAAACGATGTTATCATAAATGCCAACACATAACAGGTCATCCAAATTCATTACTATTGCATCCTGAGCAATTCCTTTCCATACCGAAATATCGCCGGTTTCTTTCCAATATAAATATGCGAGAATACTTTTTGTACCGGCACCATCTGCATGCATCACATTTATAAAAGCATCGTCGTTACCCAGGTAATCGGGATATATTTTGCAAAAAGCATTTGGAAACAAACCTTGGTCAAGGTGCTTTGTTGCGGCATGTACTTCCTCTTTTTGGGCTGAAACTCCTCTTTTACTGTAAAGGCTCATATTGAAACTTGAGATGCAAAACTATATTTCAATTATCAATAATCCATTAATAAATTATCAATTAGTTTTGCACCGCTTATATTATGAAAGTATATACAGATATCGAATCATTGCCCGAGTTTAAAAATGCCGTAATAACCATCGGAACATTTGATGGTGTTCACCTTGGTCATTTACAGATCATTCGGCAACTTACAAAAGAAGCAGGCCTGGTAAAAGGTATGCCGGTTTTGATCACTTTTTATCCACATCCGAAGCAGGTTGTTACCTCTATTCAAAAGCCATTGTTCATTTTGAATACGCCGGAAGAAAAATACGAATTGTTGCACAAAGCCGGTATCAATAATATTGTAGTGGTACCATTTACCCGGGCATTTTCAGAACAACCTGCGGGAAATTATATCAAAGATTTTCTTGTTAAAAAATTTCATCCGCATACGATCATTATAGGATACGACCATAAGTTTGGAAAGAACCGATCCGGGGATTATCATTTATTGGAAGATGAAGCGGAGAAATACGGATATGTTGTAAAGGAAATACCGGAGCATATTTTACAAAATGTAACGATCAGCAGTACTAAAATACGGGAAGCTTTGTTATCAGGAGATATTGATACAGCCAATGAATTTTTAGGATACCATTATTTTTTCAACGGGATAGTAATAGAAGGCAATAAGCTTGGAAGAACGATTGGATATCCAACAGCCAATCTTCATATTGCCGATGCACAGAAATTAGTACCTGCCAATGGAGTTTATGCTGTTGAAGTAAGTGTGGAAGGCGGCCTTAAATATAAAGGCATGATGAATATCGGCATCAGGCCTACTGTTGAAGGAACAACAATAGTTATTGAAGTGAATATTTTTGATTTTGATGAAATGATATATGGTAAAACGATAAAAGTATCCCTAAAGCAACGATTGCGAAGTGAAGTAAAATTCAATGGACTGGATGCATTAAAAGTACAGTTGGCGAAGGATAAAATGGATGCGATAACTGCGCTATCTTAGAACGGGAATACGGATATAATAATATCGAACCTGCCTTTGCCGGCAGGCAGGCAAGGAACAAGGAATTTCGAATTATGAAGTGTTAACTCCGGTCGGAATTCAGTATTCCTTGTTCCTTATTCAATATTTTAATCGACCATCATCTTTACTACCATTTCTTTCATCAGCGATGCGCCGGAAGTGCCTGAATCGTCCACCCCTACTCCTTTTAAATTATACTGATGCAGCAGTAACAATAATTTCTCTACTCCACTGTAACCATAATTTTTCATAATATCCCGTGCCTGTTTCAGTGAGTTGGGATTGAAATAAAAAAAAGGCTTTAATGTTGTATCACTCTGATCATTCATACCATAAACAGCATATACTTTACTGAAATGCGAATATAAAGCCGGTAGTGCCATTTGAATGGGAACAGCTTTGGGATTACTTTCAAAGTAATTGGTGATCTTTATTGCTTTGGCCATATCTTTTTTTGAAATCGCAGCCAGCAATTCAAAAATATTATACTCTTTACTGATGCCGATATATTGTTCAATATCATCTTCATCAATATTCTTTTTTCCCTTCAGATTCAGTGACAATTTATCGATCTCATTGGCAATACGGTTCAGGTCATTGCCAATATGCTCTTCCAGTAAGCTAATGGCTTTGGGTTGCATACTAAAGCCTTTTGTTTTCAATAGTTCAGCGATCCAGTCGTGAATTTTTTCATCTTTGATCCTGGTTGCCGTAAACATCTCAGCATTTTTGGAAAGCAGTTTGTATAGTTTGGTACGTTTATCTAATGACTTGGATTTGTATCCAACCACAAATATTGTAGAAGAAAGCGGCGATTCAACATATGATTCAAGCTTTTCAATCTCTTTCATATGTTGTGCTTCTTTCAATAAAACTACTTGTCTTTCTGCAAACATTGGGTAACGTTTACAGGCATTTATCACTGCAGCCCAATCGGCATCCCTTCCATAGAATACGGTTAAATTGAATTCAGATTCTGATTCTGAAAGCAGGTGATGTTCTGCATAATTCATCAGCATATCGATATAATAATCCTCTTCACCATCAAACCAATACAGGGGCCTGAATTCTTTTTTCTTCCAGCCCGAAATTATTTTTTCAGCACTCATTTAAACATTTTGGATTGTTATTGAAATTCAGGGGGCATTTTTTATCATTAAATATATATGACATATTTTTGTATGGAATTTACTGTTATGCAAATATCTAATTTATAGCTGTAAACATTTGACTGCCGATCAAATTAGTTAATATTTTTTATGAACATTTAAATCTTATCATTATGGCTTTCGAAAATTTTCCTGAATCAGAAAGATCTGAAAAAGTAGTTCCGGATACCTCTAAAAATAACATGCGAAGTTTATTAACCATAATTCTTGTAGCTGCGTTATTGGGAACATGGGGGTATATTATCTGGGATAAGAATAAAGTTAAAGAGAAAGATATCACACAACAAAATCTTATTGCTACTACTTCAACTCAACGCGATGAATTGCAGAAAGAGCTGGAAGATGCTACGATGTTATATGACAATCTGAAAACCAGCAATTCGAAAAAAGACAGTACAATTTCTTTCAGAGACCGTGAAATTGAAGAGAAAAAATCCCGCATTCAATCTTTACTTTCCAATATAAATGCAAAAGAATCTGAACTAAGAGAAGCACGTAGCCTTATCACATCCTTGAATGGAGATATAGAAGGTTATCGAAAACAAATTGAAGTTCTGCAAGGTGTAAATACTCAACTGACACAGGAAAAAGCCACTGTAACAGATGAACGTAATAAAGTTCAAAAAGCTTTTGATTCTGCTCAAAATGTAATTAAAGGGAAAGAGGATATTATCAATGTTGGCTCAACATTACACGCTTCAAATTTTAATATTATTGGAATAAATGAAAGATCCCGTGGAAAGGAAAAAGAAACCAGTACTGCTAAAAAAGTAGATAAATTGAGAATTTCATTTGACCTGGATGAAAACCTGATCGCTCAATCCGGTAAAAAAGATATATACATTTGTATTACAGCACCCGACGGCACTGCAATTGGAGTAGAAGCATTGGGATCGGGGAAGTTTACTACCAGGGAAGGACAGGATAAGATCTATACACAAAAAATGGAAGTAAGTTATACTCAAAATAAAAAACAAACAATAAACTTTGACTGGAAACAAAATTCTAAATTCAATATAGGTAATTATAAAATTGAAGTTTTTAACAACGGATTTAAGATTGGTGAAGCAATATTACCGCTGAAGAAAGGCGGATTGTTTGGATAAATCTGTTCAGGTTCCCAGTAAATTAAAATATGGCACGTATGGAAGCTCTGCCTATGTGTACCGTTTTTGAAGTGCCAGGTTTTCTTCCTTCATATTGCATATTTATTTCAATATTTCCTGCAAGCCGTTTCGTGAAATCAACATTCCAGAGATAATTTTTACCTGGTAACAGGCCGTCTAAAAGTATATAACCCACAGTAGTATTGGATGCCCCGGGATATGCTTTGAAATCAATTTGATTGTATGTAAATTTCGCATTGATGCTGCTGCTTGAAAGAATATTGTATTTTACTTCTGCAAATAATGAATGATTATCTGCCCGTTCCATTGAATCAATACGATTTTTTTTATTTATAAATGTATAGCCAATTACCGCCCGTAAATTTGACTTATAAACATAAGTAATGTTTGGTTCAATGAAATATTGGATCAAATTATAATTCCTGTTGTCAAATTTCACACCGGTAGTGATCAGTTCATTATTAATTTTTTTCAGAACTATATTACTAACAAAATTCCTGCTGATATTTATTCTTACCCGGCTAAGCAAAGTGCTGAGATTCCTGCTTTCAAATCCATATGTCAGTAAAGATTTTCCGGAAGATTTACTGTGTGTGACCTCAAACCCCCATTTGGAACTTGTGCGGTTATAATAAAATGTATTAGAAAAAAATGAATTAAGGCTGATAAGTGTTGTATCAATCAACTCCTGGCTGAAGGGGTTAAATAGAAAACGGCCGTTCGCGAGGTTTTTTTTGCTTATCTGTAATGCCGATGTGGTACTTGTTCTTAATAATATTTTTTTAATTCCTCCGGTAGTGGCAGGTTTAATAATTGCTTTAGGATCCAGATCAATACTGTAATTGAACTGTAGGTAATTTGCTTTTACATATTGGTTGCCCGGTGTATAGATCCGGATATATTTTTTTTGATCCTGGTAAATGGCAATTTCAAACTCATTTAATTCCGGTATACCATTATTATTGTAATCTATCCAGGTATAAATGCCTTGTCCGGCCGGAACCTCAACATATGTAAATTCTCTTTTTAGTTCCTGCCCTGACCCCAGTTCATACAAAAAATTTCCGTTAAAAAATCCTTTTAATAAAGTGACAGAATATTCAGTCCGCCCTAAAAGGCTTTCATCTGATTTTTGCCTGCTTAAAGCAGGATCGATTACCTTGAGTTTCCGATAGGTAACACTCAGCCGGAGTTGCTGTTTTTCATTTTTTAATAGTTCGGTGAAAAAATTGTAATTATTACTTTTATCAATTTCTTTTAGTTTGTTCTTTGAAGGCAACAGATCATTTCTTCTGTAAAATCCAAAGCCCCATTTATTTAATTTTGCCTCATTCGATTTTATATACAATTCATAAATATTGAATGCGAAACTTGCAGGCGTAAGTGTATCAAAAGATTTGTCAAATAGTTTATTATGTTCGCCGGTATATTTAAGGCCGATTTGAAGATGGCCGATTTTTTTTATTTCTTTTTTAAGGTCAATGGTGGGCCTTAAAAATTCTCCTGTTTGAATGTTGCTGTTAAAATGTACAAGGCTAATTGTACTTGTTATTTTCCAATCTTTATATGAGGTATACTGTTCGATGAGATGCCTGAAACCATTGTAATGATCACTCCGGTTATAATTTGTAATTTCATATCGCAACCTGTTTCCGGTATTATCTTGCAATTTAAAAGAAGCATTTGATAAGTTTTCGTCAGCAGTTACCGTTTCAAATGGGATGCTCCAGTCTCTTAGAAACTCAATGTTACGAAGCCTTTCAAGTGGTTTGAATTGTTTTGCTACATGCTCATAACCTAAAGTTGATTGCAATGATATTTGCCGGCCAAAAAGTTTTATTTTTTTATTTTCATTTTGCAAATTGAATTTTGCAGCAAAACCTTTATTGTTTCCTTCATCTTTAGAAGAAAAAAGGTTTACATCATAAATACTCAAAGCAAATTCTGTTGAAAGTTTTGTTGACGGCGAAAAAACATATTCAGCACCCAATGAAAATACCTGAAGTTTTTTTGGTGTGATCAGTAAAGTTACGGGCTCCCAATCTCCCTGTTTTTCATTATTCAAATCAGGTTGAATCCAGTCAAAAGTCTTTCCATTGGTTGCGTTGATGATCTGCCTGTAGTTACCTTTACCGGGCCCCAGGTAACTAAATGATAAAGAATACAAAGTATCAGCCGGATTTGTAGAAAGTATAAAAATAGAATCGTGAATATTTGTATTATATAATGTATCAATCTTTTTATATAGGATCTTTCCTAATGAAAAAGTGTCTCTTACAGCACTTGGATAGTAAGCATTATTGATATTATTCCCGATATCAGACAGAAATTGTTTCTGTTTATTATCAAGTGAAATATCTATAGTAGAATTTTTTGCATCCTGTGTTGAATAGCCTGCAATGTTTACAATAAGTTTGTTTTTGTAATTAACTGTATTGGTTGCATAAATTTGTGAATTCAAATAGTTCCTGTCTGCGTATTCAAATTCAATCTGTATCCTTCTGTCCTTTGTAATTAACCGCTTAGGTGTAAAAGTCAGTTCAGCGGTATTATAATTAATTATATAATCCTGATCTTCCCCCCGCTGCATTAATTCGCCATCAATAAAAACCCTTTCAGTTCCTGCAAGAATTACAAAATAGAGTTCATTATTGGCTCCTTTTAACCTGTATGGGCCTTGATTACCTTCCAATGCTGGTAATATATTCCGTGTAAATTTTCCTTTAGCTATAGCTCCACTGAGTAAAAAAGAATTGTTAGTATTTCTACCGATCTTATTATCAGTAAGAAAAGATACACCCTGTAATCGTTTATAGAATTTAAGGAAATAGTTTTTACTTTCTCTTATATCGATGTCCCCAAAATTTGCCTGCCATTTTCTTTTTTTAATTTGTACATATATCCTGTCAAAATCTCTTAGGTCTTGTGTATTGCCATCCGGTTGAATGGGTATATTATTATCCGTAATTGCGGCTGTTAGTTCAAGGGAATCGCCTATAATGCCATTTAACTGTAGATTCAATGTTGAGTTTACAACTGCATCCTGGCTGTTTCCAAAAGATATAGCTCGCCCGATGCTTCCTTCTGACTGTATACTCCCAAAATCCATAAATGGATTTGTTTGCTTACCACCTGTTTTTATCACAAATGGCCTTTCTGCCAGAAAATTATTCCGGATACTTTCAAAATCGTAACGCTGAGCAACCGCATTTAATTTTATAGGAAATGCCCTGTAACTGACCCAAACGCTATCCTGTAAAGGTTTTAATAACCAATATAACATTGCATTTACTTCATCAATGCGATAATAATTTGCCGGCACATTAAGAATAGAAAATGTATAAGGGGCAATACTGGTAGTGTCAATTCTTTGAAAATCTGTTTTTGTCGAAATATATTTTTTACGAAGATTGGATATTGGAGCAGCATTTTTTTGCGCAAAGAGCAATTGCACAAATACAAGGGCAAGAAAAAATAAGTATATCCTTTTGTGATTCAAACTTTTATTTAAAAATGTATGCTAAAATTAGTATTTATTAAGAAGATGCCGTACCAAGTGTGTATGCTGCAAAAAAATACCTCCTGGTGTTCAGAAGGTATCTATTTAACATTAATTTTTTTAAATTATTGTTCTTCTGTCTGTAATCCGGCTTTTAAATATTCCCGGTTCATTTTTGCAATATTAGCAATTGAAATTCCTTTAGGGCATTCTGCCTCGCAAGCATACGTATTGGTACAGTTTCCAAATCCTTCTTTATCCATTTGTGCAACCATATTTAAAGCTCTTGATTCTCTTTCAGGCTGTCCCTGAGGCAACAAGGCCAACTGTGAGATCTTGGCACCTACAAATAACATCGCACTACCATTTTTACAGGTTGCAACACAAGCCCCGCAACCGATACATGATGCAGCATCAAATGCTTTATCAGCACTTTTTTTATCAATTGGAAGGCTGTTTGCATCCTGTGCATTACCCGTATCAACACTTATATATCCACCTGCCTGTATGATCCTGTCGAAAGCGGTTCTGTCTACAACCAGATCTTTGATAACCGGAAAAGCTTTGCTGCGCCATGGTTCTACAACAATGGTATCCCCATCATTAAAAGCCCTCATATGCAATTGGCAGGTTGTATTTTTTTGCCACGGCCCATGAGCCTGTCCGTTTATATACATACTACATGAACCACAGATCCCTTCGCGGCAATCATGGTCAAAAGCGATTGGGTCTTTCCCCTCTATGATCAATGATTCATTTAAAATATCGATCATTTCCAGGAAACTCATTTCAGAAGAAATGTCAGTCACTTTATATGTATCAAAATTTCCTTTTGCTTTGCTGTTTTTCTGACGCCAGACTTTTAGCGATAAGTTCATATTGTAATGTTCCATATATTCGATTTGAAGATTTGGAAATTTGAAAATTTGAAGATTGAGTCTGTGAAATGGTATCACATTTCCAAATCATCAAATCTTCAAATATTCAAATCATTTATAACTTCTTTGTGTTGGTTTAACAATTTCAAAATTCAAAGGTTCTTTATGCAGTTCCCAGTTACCTTCTCCTTTTAATTCCCATGCAGAAACATAACTGTAATTGACATCATCTCTTTTTGCTTCGCCATCTTCGGTCTGGCTTTCTTCACGGAAATGTCCGCCACAGCTTTCATTTCTGTCCAGGGCATCGATGCACATTAACTCACCTAATTCAATAAAATCTGCAACCCTGCCTGCTTTATCCAATTCCGGGTTGAATTCTTTTATTTCTCCCGGTACTTTTACATCAGCCCAGAACTCTATTTTTAATTTTCTGATTTCTTCCAAGGCTGTTTTTAATCCTGCTTCATTTCTTGCCATTCCGCATTTATCCCATATGATCTTTCCAAGACGTTTATGAAAACTTTCTACTGTTTGTTTTCCTTTGATATTCATCAGTCTTGTTATCCTTTCATATACAGCTTTTTCTGTTTCTTCAAAAGCAAGATGTGTTGTAGGAATCGATTTGGTACTTATGTCATCAGCCAGGTAATTACCCAAAGTGTATGGAATCACAAAGTATCCGTCTGCCAAACCTTGCATTAAAGCGGATGCTCCCAGCCTGTTGGCGCCATGATCGCTGAAATTCGCTTCTCCCAATGCATACAATCCGGGAACTGTGGTTTGTAACTCATAATCAACCCATAATCCACCCATGGTATAATGCACTGCAGGATAAATACGCATTGGTAGCTTATATGGATTTTCCCCTGTTATCTTTTCATACATTTCAAACAGGTTACCATATTTTTCTTCTACTACTTTTTGGCCAAGGTCCCATATCGTTTTATCATCTGTGTGTTCATTTCCTGTTTTCCCGGCTTCGGTTTTGCCATATCGCATGATGGCATCTTTGAAATCAAGGTAAACAGCCATCTTGGTTGTACCTACACCATATCCTTCATCACATCTTTCTTTGGCAGCTCTTGAGGCAACATCTCTTGGTACAAGATTGCCAAATGCAGGGTATCTTCTTTCCAGGTAATAATCTCTTTCTGATTCGGGTATATCCGTTGCTTTCCTGTTATCTCCTTTTTGTTTGGGTACCCAGATCCTTCCGTCATTCCTGAGGCTTTCACTCATCAGCGTTAGTTTACTCTGGTGATCTCCGCTAACCGGTATGCAGGTTGGATGAATTTGAGTAAAACAAGGGTTGCCGAAAAAGGCACCTTTTTTATGAGCTTTCCATGCAGCGGTAACATTACTTCCCATGGCATTTGTACTCAGGTAAAAAACATTTCCATAACCGCCACTGCATAACAGTACCGCATGACCGAAGTGTCTTTCCAGTTCACCGCTAATAAGATCTTTTGCGATAATGCCCCTGGCTTTTCCATCGATCATAACCACATCAAGCATTTCATGGCGTGCGAACATTTGTACATTACCCAATGCCACCTGTCTTTCCAGGGCACTGTAGGCACCTAACAATAGTTGCTGCCCGGTTTGACCGGCAGCATAAAAGGTACGCTGCACCTGAGTTCCTCCAAAAGAACGATTGCTTAACAAACCGCCATATTCTCTTGCAAAAGGAACTCCCTGTGCCACACATTGATCAATGATGGATGTACTAACTTCTGCAAGCCGGTGCACATTTCCTTCCCTGGCTCTGTAATCGCCACCTTTTACAGTATCATAAAAAAGACGAAAAACAGAATCGCCGTCGTTCTGGTAATTTTTGGCAGCATTGATACCACCCTGGGCTGCAATGCTATGAGCCCTGCGCGGACTATCCTGGAAACAAAATGCTTTTACCTTATACCCCATTTCGCCGAGAGAAGCGGCTGCAGAAGCACCTGCAAGGCCTGTTCCAACAACGATCACTTCCAGTTTGCGTTTATTGGCAGGATTAACCAATTTTACGTGCCCCTTGTAATAATCCCATTTATCTTTCATTTCGCCTGATGGGATCTTTGCATCTAAAGCCATATGGTTGATTGGTTTGTTATTTGAATTGATTATTTTCTCTAGTTGATCCATTTAAAATACATAGCCAGTGGCATCAAAGCAAACAGTATGCAAATAATAACTGAATAACCGGTTCCTAACATATTAATGATCGGTGTAAATCTTTTGTGATGGAAGCCAAATGTTTGGAATGCACTTTGAAAACCATGAAACAAATGCCAGAACAAAGCGATCACACCGGCAAGATATAATGCAACGATCCACCATTCTGAAAATACTTCCTGCATTTCTTCATACAAATTATGCGGAACATCCCCGCCATATAAAGCAACTTTTGTTCCAACATAAAAATGTGCGAGATGCATGATCAGAAATAATAAAAGCAACGTTCCTAATATTCCCATAGAACGGCTGTACCATTTGCTGTTCTTTTCAGGTTTGTTTTGATAATACCCAATTGGCCTTGCATTATTATTTTGTTTCCATAACAATAGTCCCTGAATGATATGAAGTATCAAACCTGCAAAAAGGCCCACTTCCAGAAACCTGACAATCCAGTTATGACTCATAAAGTGACCAACAGTATTAAAAGTCTCTCCATTATCATTAAGAAAAATGCAGGAATTAATGCCTGCATGTACGATCAAAAAAGTTATCAAAAAAAGACCGGTAAAGGCCATTGTGAATTTTTTACCGATTGAGGAAGTAAAAAAATGTTTCCAGGTCATAAAGTGCTAGTTGTATAAATGTATAACAAATGTAAGGTACAACTGTTCAAAAAAATAATTTGTGATAGTTTTTATTATAAAAAAATGTAATAATCTGTACAAATGATAAACTATTCAAGTCGCCTCAACATTTCATTGTCTATCAATTGAAAGATCATGTCGGGCTTTAGCGTACGCCATTGGGGTAGTTCCAGTAATTCAACATAATTGGTTAACCTGGCCCTTTTAAAATCATACTTACTTTGCTCAGGCATATTAATTACTACCACCCAACCATGATCGTCTTCCAGTTGTTCTTTCCATTCTTCATAATAGCTGTCATCGCTGCTGTGAAAATTTAATACATTTTCTGAAATTAAAATAAATTTAGTGATCCCGGATTTATATAAATGATCGGTTATATCCCTTCTTAAAGTCATGATATCATTTTCAATGGCATCATTCCATTCGCCCAGCAATTCAATAACTGCAAAGTGCTGGTCGTAATCTGTATAGAGGATCTTCATATACAAAGTTTTTGAGCCAAAATCATCCCATTGAGGATGGATGAAATAATTATAAATGGTTTGGGAATATTCAAATTCATTGTAAGAACGGCCATAAAATGGAGATTGCTTGTCTTCTTCGGCTATGTATAAGTGCCTCCAGTTATAAAATGGTTCTATATCCTGCATACTTCAAATAATATCATTGAATACAAAATTCCGGTAAAAATTCTGAATTATCAATTTTGGTCTAATCATCGGCCTGCAACATTAATTTATGTATGACCCTTGGTCTGACATAAATTAATACTGGATAACTCTTTTTTTTGGTCAGACCGAGGGTCAGACCAAAAAAAAGAGGCTACCAGTAAGGCAGCCTCGAATTATTAACCCAAATGATATTTATTGTATTACTACTTTTTCTGTAAGAACGATCTTTTTATTTTCATCCAATACTTTTACCATATACATACCTTTTGCAGGCCTTGAAGTAAGATTTACCTGTTCAGTCTGAACCCCTTTAACAATATTTACACTTTGAGATTGCAACGATCTTCCGGCAAGATCAGTTAGAATGATTGTATAAATACCTTCTTTGTTTCCGTCAAACAAAACATTGAAACTTGAATTTGTTATCGGGTTTGGAAATACTTTTGATTCGCTTTTTGAATCTAATGGAGCAAGTTTGGAATTTGCCATTGAGAATTTATTTGCAGCATCCGCTTCTTTCTGCAATAATAAATTTGAACCTGCAAGATCAGAAGCATTGTATTTAATATCAGAACCTTCAACTTTAACAGCTTTAAGGTTTGACAATGTAACTTTATAATAACCATCAAATTTTATAGCTGAGGTTAAAACGATTTCGCCATCAGTATTTACTGCAGCTCCATTGGTAGTATAACCATCAGGTAATCCTGTAATTGCTCCTAAATGTGTAGTTATCCTGGAATTAACATCAATTGAAAATACCTGGTGATTGGCAGAAATGACATATAATTTTCCAAAAGCATCAGCAACCATATCTCCACCCCAACTGCTGCATTTATTATGAACAGACATCCCTTTATTTGATTCAGCATCAACAAGGTTTCCCAGATCAGTTAATACAGGTGATTTTCCGGTAGTAAATTTAATAAGGTGATTGCCATCATTTGTTAGTGCATAACCATTGCCATCTGCACCGATTACCATACGGGTAATATTGATAGATTCATCATTATAATTCGCTTGTTTTAAAACATCCGTTTGTAACGTGTAAAACTGAGTATTTTCATTTTTTGCATTGAGGTCTACCCAACGCAATTCACCCATACGCATTGGAATAAAATAAAGCCTGTTTGAATTTTTATCGTATGCTGCAGCAGCAACCATCGTACTGGTAGGATAATCTCTTGATGTACGGATATTACCCTGGGCGGTAGCAGTTTGCTCGATTGATTTTTTTGAAGCAATATCCGTCATAACAAAATACGACTTGTTACGCTCAAATAATGTTTTGGTTACCTGTCCTGAAGCCAGGTCAACTTCACGGATATTCATCCATACATAATCGTTGTTACCATCGCCTGTAATAGCATATGCTTTATTACTTTGTGCATTTGATGATAAAGTGGCAAAAATAAAAGCAGATGAGAGTAAAGATTTGATGTTCATAAATAAGTTATTTATAGTTTTAAAATAGAACTCTAATTTAGTACTTTATTGATTTGTTATCAAAATTTTTTTATGGGTGGTAATTTTCCAACACTTTTTTAACAGTTTTGTATTTTAATAAAAGCGTTTTCGCCTGTTCATAGTCGGTTATTTTAAAATGCTCCATAACCATTTTTACACCCCGGTCTATTAACTTATCATTGGTTAACTGCATATTTACCATTTTATTGTCCTGCACCCTTCCGAGCATGATCATTACTGAAGTAGAGATCATATTTAAAACCAGCTTCTGTGCAGTGCCAGCTTTCATCCGGGTGCTGCCTGTTACAAATTCAGGTCCGGTTACGATCTCAATAGGGTAATCAGCAATTTTACTGATTGGCGAACCGGGGTTACAACTGATACTGCCTGTAACTATTTCATTTTCATGGCAATTTTTAAGGGCATGTATCACATAAGGAGTAGTGCCACTGGCTGCAATTCCGATAACTACATCGGCAGCATTAATATTATATGCCAGTAAATCGGCCCAGCCCTGGTTTGTATCATCTTCTGCAAACTCAATTGCTTCGGTAATAGCTTTATCCCCGCCGGCAATGATTCCAATGATCAAACCATAAGGTATGCCAAAGGTTGGTGGACATTCACTGGCATCAACAATGCCTAACCGGCCGCTTGTTCCCGCTCCAATATAAAATAACCTGCCGCCTGCAAGCATTTTATCAACAATAACATTTACCAGTTTTTCAATTGAAGAAATGATACCTGATATGATCGCTGGTACTTTTTTATCTTCTTCATTGATATTGACCAGCAACTCACGTACACTCATCTTTTCCAGATGGCGATACAGTGAAGGCGATTCTGTGACTTTTTTGAAGGACATATCCGGGGTGTAAAAATATTATTGATGGTATTTTATTAATCCTTCCATCGGATTCTTTAAAACCTTCCCCAGCTTGAGTTCATAAGAAAGGCACATGTCTTTTAATACATCTTTAAAGCCATAGGCAATGCTTCCAATGAAATTGATCGGCATGGTCCAGCTTTCACGGTATTTATATATATGGTTAAAAAAGAAGTCATTGAAACCATCCTCAATAATATTTTCTATCATATAATGACCCCTGTTCTCTTTCAGAAATACAGCAAAATTTGCCAGGTACCGGTTTGGAAGCGGTTGTTTATATACTGCATCAAGGATCTCAATCGAATTGGTTTTGAATTTTGCATTAAAGCGGTCCATCAGGTCGGGTTCGAATGTATTGTACAAAAAATACTGGATCACTTTTTTACCCAGGTAAGCGCCACTACCCTCATCTCCTAAAACATATCCCAGGCCAGGACTATTCTTTACGATCTTCTTTCCGTCATAATAACAGGAATTTGAACCGGTGCCCAGGATACAGGCAATTCCTTTTTCATGACCACACAATGCCTTGGCTGCACCCAAGAGATCATGATCTACCGATATTTTTGAAGTTTTAAAAACAGCTTTTAGTGCATCTTTGATGATCTTAACATTATTCGGATTGCTGCAACCTGTTCCATAAAAATATATCTGCGTTGGGATAACATTTTTAATTTTGGGTAATAATTCTTTTTCTAAAATGGCTTTCACCTGTATTCCGGATAAGAAATAAGGGCTAAGCCCCTGAGTATTGATCAGTTTTTTTTTATTTCCCTCTAATAGGCACCATTCTGTTTTTGTAGAACCACTATCAGCAATAAGTATATGCGACATTGTAATAACTTTAATTATAGATCAAGGTAAAACATTCAGGGCAAAAACCACAAAAAATAAAAGGATGGTAACAAAAATTTACCTTCGCATCCAAATTGTTCCTCTGGGTATGCGGGATAGAATTTAAAAATAGTATGGAGAAGAAGAAATTACAAGTATGGTTGCCTTTGCTTTTCAGTATTACAATGATCGCAGGGATATTCGTTGGGTATAAAATGCGGGATGAAATACCGGGTAAAGGTTTTTTTTATATGGAAAGGCGGAAGCCGGTCGATGAGATCATGGATCTTTTAAAGAACAAGTATGTTGATGATGTAGATTTGAATGTGTTGGCCGATACTGCCATTCAGGCTATTCTAAGCAAACTTGACCCTCATTCTGTATATATTCCTGCAAAAGAACTGGAAAGGGTAAATGAAGAAATTGCCGGCAGTTTTTACGGTATTGGAATAGAATTCAGCATCATTAATGATAGTCTGAACGTAATACATGTTTTTAAAGATGGGCCAAGCGACAAAATCGGAATTAAAACCGGGGATAAAATAATAAAAGCAGGCAGCTATGCATTAACAGGAAAGATTGTAAAAACCGATTCAATAAGATCCATACTCAGGGGTAGCCGGGGAAGTATCGTGGAAGTAGAAATCTTAAGAGGTTCACAAAAAATGAATTTTAATATCAAAAGAGATGTGATCCCGTTATCAAGTGTAGATGCCTGTTATATGATCGACAGTAGTATAGGTTTCATCAGACTAAACATGTTCTCCCAGCAAACATACCGTGAGTTTATGAAAAGCCTGGAGGATCTGAAAAAACAGGGGTTAAAGAAACTGATCCTGGATCTTCGCAATAATGGAGGCGGTGTTCTGGATGAAGCGGTAGAAATTGCTGATGAATTTTTAGATGGGGATAAACTGATCACTTATACTGTTGGCAAGCATTCACCTAAAAAGGAATACAGATGCCGCCGCGAAGGACAATTTGAAAAGGGAGAACTGGTGGTTTTGATCGATGAGGGCAGCGCCAGCGCCAGTGAAGTGCTTGTTGGCGCATTACAGGATTGGGACAGGGCTACGATCATTGGCCGGAGAACATTTGGGAAGGGATTGGTTCAGGATCAGTTTGACCTTAGTGATAAGAGTGCCATTCGCCTAACCATTGCCAGGTATTACACTCCTATCGGCCGAAGCATTCAGCGTTCCTATGCAAATGGTGGGAAAGCTTATTATGAAGATATTGCTAACCGTTATAAAGACGGTGAAAATATTTATGCAGACTCAGTAAAAAATATTACCGGCAAAATGTATAAGACCCCATCCGGAAAAAAGGTTTATGGCGGTGGCGGTATTACCCCGGATTATTTTATCGGAGCTGATACCGGTAAAATGAGCAACACGATTGTCAGCATCTATGAAAAAGGATTGATCAATACTTACGGGTACAAATACTACCTGTTAAATACTTCCATACTTCAATCATATAGATCGCCTGAAGAATTCGCAAAATCATTTCAGCTGTCCGAAGAAAACTGGAAATTTTTTGAAAGCATCAGTATAGCTGATTCAATTGATGTAAAGGGATTGAATGAAAAAGAAAAATTGTATTTAAATAAATCACTAAAGACTTCCATTGCCCGTCAGTTATGGCGCAATGAAGGATATTTTGAAGTAAGCAATAAAGAAGACAATGCTGTAAAGAAAGCTATTGAGTTACTGAATAAATAGTTTCAACAGTTCATCCGCATATATTTTTTAATTATTACTTTCACTTTATTAATATGTCTTTTTTTAAAGGCTGCCATTTCCTGTATGTAGCACTTCTCCATATCCATTCTAACGGGCCATAGTTATAATACTTTAGCCAGATGGTACTGATGATTATTTGCATGGTAAATACAAGGAGGGCAAATAATGTGTAATAAACGGGGCCTACTTTCCCCATATAACCGAGTCCTGCATTTAAAAAAACAAAATTCCCGATCAGGGTATGCATGATGTAATTGCTGAAAGCCATTTTGCCGACAGGTGCTGTTACAGACATTAATTTTTTACCTATACCTGTTTGAAAAGCAAGCATGAATAAAGCAATATAAGTGGCTGCTAAAGGTGCTACACCAATGGCATAAGCAATTGTTCTGTAA
>JANMMS010000009.1:0-23933 GCA_031373525.1 Ferruginibacter sp. | reverse complement strand
CATTTACGATTGTGAGAGCAAAAGGAAACAGCAACACAGAGTCAAATTATGTTGCAGTAGATCCATTGCCGGTAAAAGGACTGAATTATTACAGACTGAAAATGGTTGATAAGGATGGCGCTTTTGACTATAGTAAGATTGTTATCATAAAGCTGAATTCGGATGTGGCAACTTTAACCACAAGGGTAATGCCTAATCCGTTCACCGGTAAACTGGATATCTATCTTACATTACCTCATGCTTGTACTGTTTCATTTAGCTTTATTGATATGAGCGGAAAAGTCGTTTATAGTAAGCAGGTAAAAGGTTTGAAGGGTTTTAACTGGTTCGTGGTAAACGACCTGGCTAAGCTTCCATCGGCACCATATACGCTGAAACTGGTAACTGATGAAAGTACCTTCATTGAAAAGCTAATTAAGGAATAGAATAATATCTGATCAAATAATTGCAAAGACCCGTCACAAAATATACAGTGACGGGTCTTTTATTTTTGCCATTTCCATGGAAAATACTGCTGCAGAAATTTACAAAGCATATACAAATTAAATGAGTTCTTAACCAAATAGGGCTTAAGCAATAAAACGGTGTGTATAATAATCAGTTGTGTTATAATATAATTTTAAAAACTAATATCGATAATTAAATATTAGTATATAAAACATTGTTAATCTTATAATTATGAATTTTGTTTCATACTATTTAATCAAAAAGTGTGGTATTTACCATACAGTTTGAATGTATATACTTTATAATAGATTTTGTGTAATAACTAATTGAATATTTTATTATTTCGATAAATTATTTTAAAAATATTAAAATATATTAGAAAATATCTAATAGATATATAAGGATGGTATATAATTTTACCGATTTGAATGAATTAGGTATAAAACCTCGAAATATGGTAAAATTACGGCGGAAAAGCTATGAGGTTTAAAAAATGAGTATTATGTTTGTGTTAGAAATAAGGATTACGGTTCACTTGGTTTTCCAAATTTCAAAAACTAAATACCTCAACCTCAAACCCGGGAAATGAAAACAAACTCTACTATTTTACGTAACACAATCGTTGTTCTTCTTTTATCAGTTGCGTTTTCAAATACTTTCGCTCAAACAGTTCAACCTGGTACTTCTGACATCAGTAACTTAAATGCTACAATTAAGAATAATAATATATTAATTAATTGGAATGTTACAGATGCTATTGCTTCTAACATTTGTGAAGTACAAGCCAGTAAAGATGGTAAGAACTTTTCTACAATAGGTATCGTTATGGGTGCTGATCCAAAGCAAAACAACAACAGCTTTGCTTTTAAGCAAGACATTACCAAAATGAAGGCTGGCCAGGTTTACTACAGGGTTTTATCTGTAGGAGCCAATTATACTGCTACTGCCAGTAATGTTGTAAAAACATCTAAATAATTCATTGTAAAATTGAAGGTCATGCAATTTGTTCCGGAATTGCCCTGAATCAATAAAATGGTCTCAAAGGTTTTCAATGAAACATCAAACATTAAAAATAACAAACATTGTATTCAAACAAACCATTATACTTTCCAATTACAGCGGTCTGCAGGCTATAAAGACCGTTCTTAACTGAATTAATCGCCTGACAAAATAAGAAGCTGTCAGTATTACAAAGGGCAGCTTCTTTTAAAAATCACTTCATATCCAATATTCATTGCAAGATTAAAAAAGTTTACAAATAGTAAATGGAACCGGCAATGAATAGAGTAAAATACATATTGATCATCCTGTTATTGGGAGCCTTGAACGGCCGGGCACAGCCTACAGTAACAGGCACAAAAATCATTATCACTAAACTCATCGGATATGAAAAAGATGGCAGATTATTTATCGAATGATCAACTGATGGGTCAGTTGAAACAAATTAACGGGAAGTTCAAAGCAGTATGGATGGGGAAAAGTTTTCAACCATTGCCCTCGTATTGGGCGCTGATCCCGGTAAAAGTGGAAAAGAATATGGGTAAAATGAGAAGATAAATAGACATATGTAAGTTGGTTTATCTACAATAGAATAGCAAGAAAAAGGGGAATAAAAAAATTAAACTACCTGATAAAGCTTGCTAAACCTGAATCAAAAAATAACAAATCCGGGAGTAAATTGTAAAACACCGGGACTATTATAAAGATGTTTTCTTTGGGGGTTACAGAATCGTAAGATTCTTAACAAGAGCTGCATTTCTATGTGGCTCTTTTTTATGTCGAAAAACCTTTAAAACAGGCTGATTTACTTCAATTGTAAATAAAACGCCTTTAAGTTAATAAATTGTGGATTTTCTTCAGTATTTTACAGGCTGCATTTTGTCCTCCTATATACTCTGAAACCCTTAGAAAGCTATATTTTTCATTACTAATTATTTTACATCATCTCAGATGAGGAAATTTCTACTTTTATTTACAACAGTTTGTTCTACATTTTCAGCAACTTCACAAGACTTTTCCAATAAGGGAAAGGATTTTTGGGTGGGATACGGGTATCATGAAAGAATGACAAATGGGGGAGGCGGCGGCAGTCAGGACATGGTTTTATATTTTGCAACCGACCAGGTAACAAATATTACGATCACTATTCCGGGAACTGGTTATGTTCAAAATTTAACCAGCGGGGCATTGCCTACAGTACTTACATCTGCAGCAATACCTAAGACCGGCGCACAGGATGCATCACTCAGGGCAGAATCAATTGCTCCGGAAAATAAAGGAATACATATTGTTAGCGACAAGCCAATTGTTGCATATGCTCATATTTATAATTCCAATGTTTCAGGCGCTTCCATTTTATTTCCAACAAATACCCTGGGTAAAGAATATTACTCTATCAATTATAAAAATAATTCCAATACCAGTAATTCCAACTGCTGGTTTTATGTAGTGGCATGTGATACCGGTACCACAACCGTTGAAATTACTCCAAGTGCTTCTACGATCAACCATGCAGCAGGTGTTCCATTTAATGTTACCTTAACCCAGGGCCAGATTTATAATATCATGGGTCAACTAACCGGGGGCGGTGGTGGTGGTGGAGGAGGAGGAGGTGGTGCGGCTTTTACCGGTGTTGATCTAACCGGTTCCAAAATAAAAAGTATTGCCAGTGCAACAGGAAGTTGTAAAAGAATAGGTGTTTTTTCAGGTAGTGGGCGTATTGGGATCAATTGTACCGGAAACGGTTCATCATCTGACAATTATATGGTGCAGGCATTTCCAAAAACTGCCTGGGGGAAAAAATACCTCACTGCTCATACAGGAGGTAACATGACTTATAATATCTACAGGGTTTGTGTGGCAGATCCGTTAACGGTTGTTACCGTTAACGGGCTTCCCATTGCTTATCCGTTGATAAACAATTTTTATTACGAAATTCCGGCAACAAATGCCCAATTAAAGATCGAATCAAATTTACCGATCATCGTTGCACAATACATAACATCACAGGGTAATTGCGGCAATGGTACACCCGGAGACCCGGAAGTGATTTACCTGAGCCCTGTTGAACAGAATATTGCAAAAGTTATCTGGAATGCTACTGGTAATTTTAATATTACTCAACATTATATAAACGTGGTCATACCTAATACAGGTACAGCCATCAGTTCATTTACATTAGACGGAGTAGCTGTAAATCCTGCTTTATTCACTGTACATCCCCAGGATCCTGCTTATTCATATTTAACTCAAAGTGTTCCCGTTGGGTTTCGAACCATTCAATCAGATTCAGGCTTTAATGCCGTGGCCTATGGATTTGGTAATGCTGAATCCTATGGGTATAATGCGGGTACGAATATCCGTGACCTGTATAATTTTCTTACGCCGATCAATCCTTACAGTATTTCCATTGATCCTGTTGCGTGTACAGGAACACCATTTTATTACAGTGTAACTTTTCCATTTCAGCCAAGTTCGTTATACTGGAATTTTAATGGATTTCCTTTATCTTCTCCATTACCGAATGTAACCACACCTAACCCGTTATTGATATTGGATGCAACTTATTTCATTGGCACAAGGCAGGTTTGGAGGTACAAGTTACCAACAACTTCCATGTATACACCTGCAGGTATTTATCCTGTAACCATCACGGCCGGTACTACTACATCAGAAGGTTGTGGAAACAGTTTCGAAAGAGATTTTGACCTTGCTGTATATGATCCTCCGGTGGCAAATTTCAACTGGCAAAACAACGGTTGTGTTACAGATACGGTCCGGTTCAATGATATTACAAATTATGCTGCCGGTACTTTTTCGTATAAATGGTACTGGAATTTCGGGGATGGTTTTTTAGATTCCGTAAGAAATCCGAAACATAAATATACTACCCCCGGAACATACACAGTAAAATTTGCAATGATCAGCAATGTTGGCTGTTTCAGTGATACGGCTGTGTACCAGGTAACGGTAACGAATGTACCAACAGCAAACTTTAGTTTATCATCGCCTGTTTGTGACGGACTTCCGGTTACTTTTACCAATCTGTCATCTGCTTCTGCACCCGGTACACTCGTTAAATGGTATTGGAATTACGGCGATGGAATAAAAGATACCTTACTTAACGGCAATAATCACACACATACCTATGTGCCATGGGGGAATAATACCATTACATTATTTGTAGAAACAAACAGTGGTTGTCAAAGCCTTGTAAAATCACTGGCACTTTATGTGAACCCGATACCGGTTGCAAACTTTACAATGCCGGCAGTAGTTTGTCTTCCTTATGATTCTGCCCGATTTATTAATACAAGCACAATAGCCGATGGAACTGTTGCAGGATTAACCAGCCTTTGGAATTTTGGTGACCCTCCAAGCGGTATAAATAATTCTTCCACTATAAAAAACCCGGCTCATCTTTATAATAATGCAGGTCCATTTAACGTAAAACTAACAACAACATCTGCTGCCGGTTGTGTAAAAGATACAACCAGGATATTAACAACAGTGTACCCAAGAGCTTTAGCTACTTTTAATGTGAATCCTGAATATTGTTTGAATAATGTTTCATCTTTTGCCAGTACAAGTATTGGCAGCGGAAGCGTTATAACAGACTGGTATTGGGATTTTGGTGATGCTACTACCGGCACCGGACAAACCACCACACATACATACTTAACTGCCGGAACTAAAACCATCAAACATTGGGTTAAAACGGATAAAGGATGTTTTAGTGATACCTCAATTCGTACTGTTGTTATCAATCCGCTGCCAACAGCAAATTTTACAACCAATGCACCTTATTGTGCTGCCAGGAACATCACTTTTACAGATGCATCTGCAGCCAATGCCGGTAATATTGTTTTATGGAATTGGGATCTGGGAGACGGTACATTACTGGCCTTAAATAACAATAGTCCGTTTACCCATTCATATACAGTTGCCGGTATTAAAACGGTTACTTTAAAAGTTACCACTGATAAAGGCTGTGTTAGTTCTGTTTTAATAAGGAGTATTACGATCAATCCTTTGCCTGTTCCTAAATTTACTCATTTACAGGCCTGTCTGCCATTCCAGTCTGTGGCATTTACAAACACAAGTACAGTTGCCAATGCCAGTACACTAAGTTATACCTGGAATTTTGGTGATCCGGTTAGTGGTGCAGCAAATACTTCATCATTAACCAATCCAACACATTTGTACACAGCTATCGGAACTTACAATGTAACTCTTACGGCTACCAGTTCTGATGGATGTGTTAAGGATTCTGTTATAAGCATATCGGATATTTATGCCCAGGCACAAAGCGATTTCACAGTAAATGCTGAAAATTGCCTGAATGATGCTACAGTGTTTACCAGTACCAGTACAGGTAGCGGCGCTGTTATTACAAATTATTACTGGGATTTTGGCGATGCTTCACCGGTGTCGACAGTTCAAAACCCCTCACATATATATGCTTCATCTGGTATAAAAACTATTAAGCATTGGATAAAAACGGTTAATGGATGCCTGAGTGATACGATAACGCGTACGGTGCTTATTAATCCGTTGCCAACCGGCAATTTTAATTATGCTTCTCCTTCCTGTGAAACAAGAACGATCAGTTTCACGGATGCTTCTGTTGCTAACGCAGGTGTGCTTACCGGCTGGTCTTGGAATTTCAATGATCCTTCCAGTGGAGCTGCCAATACATCAACATTACAAAATCCCATACATACATTTGCCGCATCGGGCGTTTACAATGTTACACTGACGGTAACAACAGATAAAGGTTGCATAAGTGCCATATTCAGCAAACCTGTAACTGTAAACTCTAGACCCAAAGCGGGATACATTGTACCCGAGGTTTGTCTGAATGATACCTATGCTCAATTTTTGGACACTACCACTATTGCCGCAGGAAGTATTACTAGCTGGCAGTGGAATTTTGGAGATGGGTTATCTACTGTTTCCAATCCCAATACTTCTACTTTACAAAATCCAACACATAGTTATACAGCCACCGGAACGTATACATCGTTTCTAATTGTTACCAGTGCTCTGGGGTGCAAGGATACCGTTACGCATTTATTGTATGTAAGCGGTAGTTTCCCAGTTTCCAATTTTACTGTTAATAATGCAGCATCATTGTGTGCAAATGATTCTGTAAGGATCACCAATACCTCAACAGTATTCCCGGGTGTAATAACCAAGGTGGAAATCTATTGGGACAATATCGGGCAACCTGCAGTTTTTGAAACTGACAATGTTCCCTTTAGCGGAAGTGTTTACAGTCATTTGTATCCAAACTTCCAAAGCCCGCTTACTAAAAATTACACCATTCGTTTCCGTGCTTATTCAGGAGGCGTATGTGTGAATGATAAAATTCGAACCATCGTGTTGAATGCTGCGCCTAAAGTTCAGTTTAACAATATACCAAATACCTGTTTAAATATTGCTCCATACCAGATCACACAGGCAAGTGAAGTAGGGGCTGTGCCGGGATCATTTGTATTTTCTGGCCCAGGTGTATCAGCAACCGGTTTGTTCGATCCGGTTTCAGTAGGTCCGGGCCTTTACAACATACATTATACTTTTACATCTAATATGGGATGTATCGATTCTGCAACACAACAGGTACGTGTACTTGTAGCACCGGTTGCCAAATTCGGTTATGGTAATCCTGCATGTGAAAAGAAGACCTTGTTATTTTCAGATTCCTCTTTTTCAACTGTAGGTAACATCACTACCTGGACCTGGGATTTTGCTGATGGCAGTCTTCCTGTGATAAGGAACAATGCATCTCCATTCACGCACACATTTATAAATGCGGGAACATACCAGGTGAAATTGTTTGTTACAACCAATGATGGCTGTAATAGTCTTGTTAAACAACAGGCTGTGTTGATTTCACCTGAACCAAAAACAAAATTCAGTTTTACGGATACAACCTGTCTGCCAAATGCTGTGATACAATTTAATAATTTATCAACGATTGCCAACGGCACAGAAAATGCTTTTACTTACTTGTGGAATTTTGGTGATCCCGTTAGTGGCTTATCCAATGCTTCTACTGCAATGAACCCTGTTCACCAGTACACAGCCGTTGGACCATATAATGTCCGGCTTCAGGTAACCAGTGGGGCACAATGTATTCATGATACAACCATTGTTTTAAATACCATACACCCACAACCAAAAGCAGCATTTGATTTTAATAAACCAAGTGTTTGTATCGGTGATGATGTGGTATTCAGGGATCTTACAGACACAAAAGACGGAGTGCCAAAAAGCTGGGACTGGGTTTTTGGTGACAGTAATATTTCTTCATTGCAGAATCCTTCACATACATATGGTAATATCGGGCTTTATGAGGTGAGATTCTTTAGTATAAATAGTTTTGGGTGTAACAGTGATACCATAAGTAAACCTTTTAATGTATATCCTTACCCTGTTGTAGATGCCGGACCAGATAAATTTGTTCTGGAAGGTGGTAGAACAGTAATAAAACCTGATGTAAGCGGTAATGACCTTCAGTATTTGTGGACCCCTAATTTATATCTGGACAATTACCGGATTTTGTCGCCTACCTGTATACCATTCCAGGACATCACTTATACTTTGTCTGTAACGGCAAGGGGTGGCTGTATTGCAACTGACCAGGTCTTTATTAAGGTATTGCCCATGCCAAAGATCCCGAATACTTTTTCGCCAAACAATGATGGTATCAATGACCTGTGGGAAATTCAATACCTGGATACTTATCCAAACAACCGGGTACAGGTATTTACCAGAACGGGACAGTTGGTATTTGAATCCAGGGGATATAAAACTCCATGGAATGGTACTATGAACGGTAAGTCATTGCCTGTTGATACTTATTATTATATTGTTGAACCGGAAAACGGCAGAAAACCCGTAACAGGATATGTGACGATTATTAAGTAAATAATGATACTTGCTTTTTGGATTCAGCAAAAGATTTACTTATTGAGATACTATAAAAAAATGCATTGCAAATTTTATATTTGCTGTGATGAGAAATTTTGAAATATGAAGAAGCTGAGTTTGTTATTTTGTGTTGTATGTTTTTCAATGATGGCTCTGGGCCAGGCTAAACCTTCATATACACAGTATATTTTAAACAATTTTATTCTTAATCCGGCTTTAACGGGTATTGAGAATTATGTAGACGTTAAACTAAGTAACAGGCATCAATGGACCGGAATTGACGGAGCACCCGTTACTTCATATGTTACCATTCACGGACCAATAGGAAAACAAGACCTTCGAACAAGCGCAACATCATTTGCTGTGCCGGGAGATAATCCGCGGGGGCCTGAATACTGGAAACAGTATGAAACTTCAGCACCTCATCATGGTATAGGTTTAACTGTACTAAATGACAAAGCAGGTTACATAAACCGGTGGTCGATAGGTGCAAACTATGCTTACCATAAGCCATTGGGATACCGTACAACCCTGGCAGCCGGCATTTCCTTAGGTATTAGTAGTGTGAATATAGACAGGAATAAAATTGTATGGGCAAACCTCGATCCAAATGATCCTGCAGTAGGATATAGTTCCGGAGAATTAAAAAAAATAAAACCGGAAATAGGTGCCGGATTATGGATCTATTCTGCAAGGTATTTTGTGGGAATTTCTGTGTTAAATATCATACCCGGAAAAGCATCATTTGTTAAGAATGATAAATATGGAACATTTTACACCCCAAATTATTTTTTTACCGCCGGATATAGAATAGCTCTGGGAGAACAAGTTAGTTTACTGCCTTCATTCATGATACAATACTGGCAACCCCAGCTTACCGGAGCACATTTTAATGTGAAATTACAAATGGAAGATAAGGTATGGGTAGGAGGGAGTTACCGTCTTTCTGACCAGATATCAGGTTATGCTGCTTATGCCGGTGTAAATATTTCCAATACTGTAAATGTAACTTATTCCTATGAAGTGGCTACTACCAGCAGGTTACGGGCTTATACAGGAAATACACATGAAATAATGATAGGCTTTTTACTCGGAAATAAATATGGAGATACTTGTCCGAGGAATATTTGGTAAAAGGTAAAAGGTAAAAGGTTTGAGGTTTGAAGTTTGAAGTTTGTACAACTTAGAGAACCGAAATTTAAAACATTCCAGCTCTTTTTATTGCGAAAGATTATTAAATCCGATAGTATCTCTTAGCAGCAATAAGCTATCATACAAAGGTCTGCTTTCACTTATCGTCCACAATAATGTTGCTTTCCATTTACCCTTAACCAATTGCATTTTATAAACCTTGGTTGTAGATTTTCCGGATGCAGAATTCTCTTCTTTAAGAATGACTTCTCTAGTAGTTTCTTCTTCAGGTAGTGCAACAGACAAAGCAAGCTCTTCAAAAGCAGTATGTTGTTTTACAATTTCATGATTTAATTCAATATCAGAATTATTCATGTTCAAATGCCCTTGATCTATTTTTATTTTACCTGCAGCATCATTACTGATTTTCATGACAGGGTAATCTAGTTTACTTACTGGTAAAATTGCCTTTGGAAACCCGTCATTGATATTGTTCACTTTAAAATCCTGTTGTACATTTTTTGTAAACCTTTCAACCGGTTTAATATTAATGAGATTGATAAAATAAACACAGGTAAAGAACAAACAAACAACTGGCAGAAAGGCAACGGCTCTATAATTTTTTTTATAAAAACGAAGATTATTTTCTTCAGTAAAGAAACGGACCCTTTTTATCAGTTGAGCATTTTTAAATGCTGCTGCAAGAAAAAATGGTGCAGCTGTTGTTTTGAACCTTGCTGCTTTTAAAAGTGTTTCAGCATAAGAAATTGCAGAATAATTAAATTGTAATACACTGGCATCACAATTTTTTTCCCTTTCTAATCTTATTCTGTTGATAATAATAAGTATAAAAGGGTTAAAGAAAAAAACGGTTTCACTAATGATGAGTAACCAGTTAAAAAAATAATCATTGCTTTTTATATGTGATAACTCATGAATGATCAATGATTCCGTTTCTGCCATTGATAAATTGTTTACAAGCGCAACAGGTAACAAAATAACCGGTTTTAAAAAGCCAAACGTAAGCGGTGTATGGATGGCATTGCTGTACCACAGGATTACTTTTTTTTGAATGCCGAACTCATTGGCTTTTACAATACAGAATAATTTCAAGTCAATAGGAGGTTTGATCCAGGCTGAACGGCCGATGTATTTAAATTTTCCCCATTGTACGATCAACTGTGTTGTTTTAAAAGTAATTACAACAAAGTAAACAATTGTCAACCAGGGGGCAATAATTGCAATAGTTGGTTGTACAATCAGCAGGTCATTCATGGTGTTAACAAAATATGCAACATCAAAAAAGGAAGAGCCTGAATAATAAAAAATCAATGTGCTTATTGTAGTCAGAATTTGGATTACTAAAAAAAGAAATAACATATTTCTTTTTATAACGGGGTTGGTTCTTTTAATAAAAACATTGACTATTGAGTATAAGCATACCAAAAGTGCAGCCTGCCATGTGCTGTGGATTAAACTTAAGAAAAGGCTATATGAAAAATGCTCCATAAACCGTTTTGGTTATTTTTTCAATTTTAATTCATCGATCAATTGTTGAATTTTATCGAGTTCATCATTGGTAGTATTTGCATTGCCCAGAGCCTGCATGACCAGGTCGGCTGAAGAGCCTGCAAATAATCCATCTATCATCCTGTTTAAAAATTGGTTTTGAGTTTTTTCCTTCGTAACAGCAGGAGTATAAATATGCGTTTTGTTGCTGTCATCCCTCGTTACCAATTTCTTTTCAAACATGATCTGCATAAGTTTAAGAGTAGTGGTATACCCTGCATCTTTGGTTTTACAAAGCTCCTCATGGACGGTTCTGACGGAAGCATTTTTTCTTTCCCACAATACAGATAGTATTTCCAGTTCACTTTCTGTGGGCTTTGATTGTTTGATTTTAATCATATTACGATTTGTTTCGTACGGCAATGTATGAATTAATTCGTAATTATAAAGGCCGTTTATCAACTTTTTTAACTTTTTCTTCAGAATCATTTTTAAATGAAAAAAATTAACAAAATGTTCAGTTTTTTGTAAATCTAATTAATTGAATTCGAATAGTTTTGCCACTTAAATCAAATCTACCGTTATGAAGATCATTAAGTTCGCTGTAATTTATTTGTTAAGTATAGTGATTTTTAATTCTTGTGTTAGCAAGAAAGTAATGAAAGAAGAAAAAGTCCGATATGAAACACTTCAGGCACAGTATCTTAAGTTGCAGGATGATCTAAAGAACTGTAGTGACGGTGTAGCTGATCAAACCAGAAAAAAATCATTACTGGAAGCAGAGATTGAAAATTTAAAAAAACAGATCGGGTTCTTAAAAGACAATAATACCCAGGCATTAAAGCAACTGGAGAATCTATCAGTTATTTCAGGTTCCCAGGCGGAGAGTATAAAAAAATCATTGGATAATATTGGAGCAAAGGATAGCTATATTCAGAATCTTCAATCTGCTTTAAGCCGAAAAGATTCCCTGAATATGGCCCTGGTTATGAATTTAAAAGGAGCCATTGGTAATCTGGATGACAAGGATATCAATATAAAAGTTGATAAAGGGGTTGTTTATATAGATATTTCTGATAAAATGCTTTTTAAAAGCGGAAGTTTTGAGATTGCTGACAGGGCCAAAGAAGTTTTAGGAAAGGTTGCCATTGTATTAAAGAACCAACCGGATATTGAGTTTATGGTTGAAGGACATACTGATAATGTAATGTTTAAAGGTAATACCGTAATGCTCGATAACTGGGACCTTAGTGTAAAAAGGGCAACATCTGTTGTCAGGGTTTTACAAAGTCAATACGGTTTGAACCCGGCAAATATGGTTGCTGCCGGAAGAGGTGAATATAAACCGATAGCAGATAATACGACTGCTGAAGGAAAGTCAGCCAACAGAAGAACAAGGATTGTGATCCTTCCCCAGTTGGATCAGTTTTTTAAATTGTTGGAAGTAAAATAATAATAGTAATCAATCATGCCGGTATCTGATATTGGCATGATTGATATGTTTGATTCAGTTTACGGTCATTAATCGTATTACCTGATCAGTACAAAGCTGCCTTTTGAGTAGATGGTTTCACCTATTTCACAGACTGCTTCAATAGCATAAATATATGCCCCGGGACTTTGTGGCATTCCCTGGATATTCCCATCCCACCCGGATTGTTTATTATTTGGTAAAAAATCTTTTTTATCAAAGACCAATTGCCCCTGTCGGTTATAAATAGTAAATCGTACAATTTTTTTTATGCCTCTCGTCATTGGGTAAAAATTGTCATTCAGATTATCCCTGTTAGGTGTAAATGCCGTTGGTAATAATATATTTGCTCCCTTGCACTCAACATAAATTGTTACATTATCTTTTGAAACACATCCACTGTCGGAAATTACAGTTACCGTATAATTTTGGGTTAATGCTGCTGATCCGATTGGTTCTGCACAGTTTTTACAATTCAATAATACAGATGGTTCCCAGTTATAATATTGTACATTATTGCTGTAAGCAGGCTTGAAAGTATAGTTTGTAAGATAGGGATAGGTTTTGTTTGGACCGGCATCAACCTCTGGTATTGATTTTACTGTAACATTTACCTGAGTACTGCTACTGAAGCAACCAGTTGAATCAAATAGATTTGCTGTATAAGTGGTATTTTGTTTTGGTGAAGCAATTGGATTAAAAATGGTACTATCTGATAAACCGGTAGAAGGGGACCATATTACTTTTTTATTGACTGGACTTACATTCAATTCAATACTTTCGTTTTTGCAAATATAATTTTGATTTTTTGCTGATTCAGCATTGAATGGTTCATGCACATATATTGTAATACTATCTCTTGTATTGCAATTGAATCCTCCTGTTGCCATAATATAATACGTGGTAGTTTCCAATGGCTTAACTATTATGGTATCACATGTATTACATAATAGTGAGTTCAATGCTGTCGTCCATAATATTGGGTCATTATGAAATGCAGTCAGGGTTGCAGATTGTCCGGCACATATATAATCAACGTTAGTTATACTTCGTAAAAAAGGGGTCTCATGAACTTTAACCGGCTTTACAATGGTATCTTTGCATCCATTGATATCAATAGCGGAAAGTTTTATTTCAAATGACCCCCAATACGGATAAGTATAAGGTATTGGTTGAAACTTATCTGAATTTTGGCCATTAATTCCATAATTCCATTTCCAAACATTTATAGTATCAGAACTGATAAAAGGAATAGAAAGGTTTATAATATTTATTGGATTACTTAAACAAATTTCGGCGGGTATTGTAAAATTCAACAATGGGCCACGTACAATTATATTATTTTTCAAATTTATTGTATCGGGGCAATATTGCGGGCCATTATTAATTACTACATAATTTTTGTTGAAGTGACCATGCATAGCAGCATTAATTGTTAAGGGTACATTTATGTTAGGCTCTGATTGGATACCGATAACATCCCATTTATACAAAGCCGCAGGGTTATTATAATTATGAGGGATGTTGAAAGTAGTGATGGTATTTTTACAGATAGAACTATCGGGATTTACCAGTAATGGGTTTGCAGTATATATATTCGTTCTGAATAAATCAATACATCCTGTAATATTATCTGATATACTGATACTGGTATTAAAAGTGCCTGTATCGGGAAAGTTATGAATTTGGTTTCCTGTTTGCAGCGATGAAATTCCATCTCCAAAATTCCATTCTATTGTTGATTGATTACCCTGTGTTGTATTATTGAATGAAAATTGCTTTTTATTTGTACAGGTATTTGAATAATTGAACGATGCTATTACTCCAATTACGTTTATTGACATACTGATGGGGTTTCCCGGGCAATCATTATAAAAAGCTGTTACAGTTATAGTTTTTGTGCCTAAGGTTTTAAATTTGTGTTGTATGGTGGTATCAGTTACCGTTGTAGTGTCTCCTTCACCAAAATCCCAGAAATATTTATTGGCATTAGTGGCTTTGGAAACAAACCAGGGTGACTCGGAACCGCATACAACAAGTTTTTTAGAATATGCAATATGGTTAACCGGGGGAGTCCCAAAAGCGATCTTTTCAAAAATATATTCGTTGGTACAACCTTCATTTGTAGTAATGATAAGTCTGGGGAAATAATTACCAGCTGAGAGATAGGTATGTGATATGCTCGAAGTTGATGTCGTTATTGGAGGGCTTCCATCTCCAAATTCCCACTTAAAACTTGTTACAGTTCCTGATGGTGGTAAATCAGAAACGTTTGCATTAAAACTTACTAAAGCAGGTATACAACCTGAAACAGGCGTTAATGAAGCAATGATGATGGGTTGTTTTATGGTGATAGCTGTAAAAGACTGCGCTGAACATCCTGTTGGTGCAATTGCCTTATATGAAATCGGAAATGTTCCATAACCGGAGAAGTAATGGCTTATCGTTTGTAAATTCGTTGATACGGTTCCGGTATTATCTCCAAAATTCCATTGATATGATGCAATAGGTACATTCGGATTTCCTATAAATTGAATAGATCCATCTTTACACATTGTATTTCTGTCATAACTAAATTGAGCGCTGACAGCAGGGTTAATTACAATTGTCTTTGAAACAGATACCGTTTTATTTTTAAAAATGGCAATCAGTTTTACGGTATAGGTGCCTGCAGTTGAAAAAGTTGTTGTAGGATTGGTTGCATTACTTATAGTGTTATTTCCAAACGTCCATGCATAACCGATAGGATTTCCGGTAGATCTGTTGGTGAATTTAACTGCTGCAGGGGTACAATAAAGTCCGGTGGTGCTTTGCCAGGTAAAATCGGCAGTCTGGCAATTGCCAGTTGAAATAATAAAGGAATAAATTAATAAAGCAAATACCTTCTTCATTGTGAAAAACCTTTTATCTAAACCATGAGCAATTGATCCGGTTATTTTAACCAGGTCAAAAGATTGTAATGAACAATCCGAACAGCTTGGGGATTTGCTGATAAAAAGTTTTTGTAAGAATAGTTAGGTATTTCTGTTGTAAAAAAACCAAACGATTTTTGTTTAGTCTAACAGAATAGTGATTTTCACGATAATGGGTGCAACATGATTAGTAAGCACAAGAAACGGATTATTTATTTAGAATCAAAGTAAATGTGTCAATTTTTTGATCTATTAAAAATTATTGGTATATAAATTTCCTTAATATATAACATTTTGTATAAAAGTAGTGAAGAGTAGATTAAATGAAAATCATTGATACACTAAATAATGGGTAAAAGACATTGAGGTCAATCAGTATTAAAAATGGTTTAGCATATAGTAAGTATTCAGATTTTACTTATTATCTGATCAACATAAAACTCCCTTTTTTATTTAGTTGTTGGCCTATTTCACAAACAGATTCAATAAAATAAACATATGCAGCGGAATTTTGAGGCATTCCTTTTATGTTGCCATCCCAACCGATCAATTTATTATTTGGTATGAAATCTTTTGCTTCAAAAACGATTTGCCCTTGTCGGTCGTAAATTGAAAATCGTAATATTTTCCTTATACCACGTGAGATAGGGTAAAAATAGTCGTTGAGATTATCCCTGTTTGGTGTAAATGCAGTAGGTAACAAAAGGCTGGCTCCATTACACTCAATAAAAACTGATACTTTATCATTTGCAATACAACCGCTGTCTGAAATAACTGTTATTGAATAAGTTTGGGAACTGGTTGCAATGCATTCAGGTATAGCGCAGGAACCGCAACTTAATAATGTTGAAGGAGTCCAGGTGTACGTACTCACATTACTGCTATATGTTGGGGTAAAAGAATAATTTGTATTATATGGATAAGTTTTATTTGGACCGGCATCGACAATCGGTAAAGGTTTTACAAATACTTTAATGGCTATACTGCTACTGAAACATCCAACCGAATCGGTTAGTGTGGCAATGTAAGTTGTACTTAGTTTCGGTGAAGCAACAGGATTGGAAATAGTACTATCTGATAAACCTGTTTTCGGAGACCAACTTACCCTTTTCATCCCGGGCTTTACTTCCAATTGAATACTTTCATTGGCGCATATGTAATTATTTATTTTTTTTGTTGTAGCAATAAATGGAGTATAAACATGAATTAAGATACTGTCAGTTGTGCTGCAATTGAACCTGCTTGTTGCTTTTACATAATAGGTAGTTGTAACCGATGGATTTGCAATGATGGTATCACAGGTGGAACAGGTAATAGAATTCACCGGTGACCATGTAATCGGATCATTGTGAAAAGCGATAAGTGTTGTAGATTGCCCAGCACACAATGTATCTATATCAGGAATACTTCGTAAAAAAGGCATGTCGCGAACAATGACAGTTTTTTTAAGTGTATCTATGCAACCATTTATATCGATCGCAGAAAGTACAACACTAAAAGTTCCCCAATAAAGATAAAAATACGGTTGTGGCTGAAATATGCTGTCTTTCCAGTCAGGAGTACCGTAGTTCCATTTCCAGTTATTTATTGCATCCGTTGGTATAAATGGCCTGGATGTATTTGTTACAGTAAACGGATTACTTAAGCAGATTTCTGATGATGCATTAAAATCAAGTAATGGTCCCCTCACTATAATAACGTTAGGCAGGTTTATAGTATCCGGGCAATATTGCGGACCATTGTCTATTATTACAAAATTATTGTTGAAGATGCCGTGGATATTTGCTTTTATCGTTAACGGGACAATTTGATCCGGTCCCTGTTGAATACCTACGACGTTCCAGTTGTATAAAGCAGCAGGATTATTGTAGTTATAAAGGATACGAAATGTAGTGTTGCTGTTCCTGCAAATAGAACTATCCGGATTAATCAGTATTGGCACGGCAGTATATATATTCCTGCTATACGAATCAATGCACCGGGTAATGCTATCTGTTATGCTTAGCCTGGTATTAAAAGTACCTGTATCCGGATAGGAATGGATAACATGCAGGGATTGTAAAACCGGGCTTTCATCTCCAAAGTTCCATGCGATGGTAGATAGATTACCCTGGGAATTATTATTGATTGTAAAAGTTTTTGTATTACTGCAGGTATTCAAATAATTGAAGGATGCAATAACGCCAATGACATTTATTGGAAAACTGATCGGGGTTCCGGGGCAATCGTTATATAAAGGTGTTACAGTTACGATCTTGTAACCAAGTGTTTTAAATTTATGCCGCATAACAGTATCAGTTACAGATGTGGTGTCTCCTTCTCCAAAATCCCAGAAATATTTATTAGCATTTAATGCTTTTGAAACAAACTCTGGTGATTCTGAACCACAAAATTCCGACAACCTGGGATAGGCAATATGATTGGTAGGAGCTGTTCCAAATGCAATTTTATTAAAAATAAAATCATTAGTGCAACCATCATTAGTTGTGATTTGTACTCTGGGGTAATAATTACCTGCAACCAGGTAAGTATGTGTTGAATTAGCTGCAGTAGTTGTTGTATTCGGGCTTCCATCACCATATTGCCACGTATAGTTTGCAACGGTTGAAGCCGGTGGTAAACTCACAGTAGCATTGAAAGTGACCGCAGCAGGTGTACAACCTGATTCCGGGGTAACTGTTGCATGGAGTAAAGGTTTTTTTACAACAACAGATGTAAAAGATTTACCACTACATCCAGACAGTACCGTTACTTTTAATGATATTGGATAGTTTCCAAAATCTGTGTAGTGGTGCCCTATGTTTGGGGATGTAGTTGAAACGATGGCTGTATTATCCCCAAAATCCCATTCATAGGATGAAATATTTTGATAAGGAACTGATCTGAATTGTATCATACCGGGAGTACATATATTATTCCTGTCCAATTCAAAATGAGCAACAACTGCAGGGTTAACAACAATGTTCTTGGTAACGGTTATAGTCTTTTTTTTATAGATCACGATCAGCCTTACGGTAAATGTTCCCGATGTTGTATATATATTAGTGGGGTTAGCTAAATTACTTCCGTTATTGTTGCCAAATGACCATACAAACCCTGTTGGATTACCAGTAGTGATTTGTGTGAATTTTATCGAAGAAGGCGAACAATATGAACCGGTAGTACTTTGATAGGTGAAGTTTGCTGTTTGGCTTATTGCAGCGGTACAAAAAAACAATAAAAATAATAAATTAGAAGTACTTTTCATAAGGCGGTTATTGAATTCCTCTTAATGAATGTCAATTATAACGCCAGTAAAATCCAGGATACAAAAAACCGGCATTTAGCCGGTCTTTTGTATCAATTATGTAATTTATTTTTATAATTCTATAAGCTATTTTTTTTCTGCATGAAGTTTTACAACTGAACTGCCAAATTTTTCAGAAAATAGAGAAAATTTTTCATTGATGACAGGTGATTGGGCAACACCATTAATTATAATACTTCCTTTATCAACAGTAAGGTCATAATTTGCTTTATCAAGTAAACCTTCCGCCGCCAGTGCCTCTACAATTTTTTCAGTATTGATTTTGATGTCTTCCTTATTACCAATTTCGGTAACGGCTGAGTCATTTTCATTGATAATACTGATATTTTTTTCAACAATGTTTTTTTCTGCAATTTTACCTGCTGTATGATTATTTGCATGCATACCTGCAAGAGTAGGAGCAATAACCAAACTTACTATACTCATCAATTTAATTAGAATATTCATAGAAGGGCCTGAAGTATCTTTGAAAGGATCTCCAACGGTATCACCGGTTACGGAAGCCTTATGTGGTTCCGATTTTTTATAATACATCGTTCCGTTAATATCAACTCCTTTTTCAAAAGATTTTTTTGCATTATCCCAGGCACCGCCTGCATTGTTTTGAAACATTCCCATTAATACGCCACAAACAGTTGCACCAGCCAGAAATCCACCCAAAGCCTCGGCACCAAGGCCAGGCATAAATCCAATGATCAAAGGTGAAATAATAGCAATAGCCCCGGGTAACATCATTTTTTTAAGTGAAGCTTGTGTAGAGATCGCTACGCATTTATCATACTCCGGTTTTCCTGTGCCTTCCATGATACCGGGAATCGTACGAAACTGGCGGCGAACTTCTTCAACCATTGCCATAGCAGCTTCACCTACGGCCCTGATAGCCAGAGATGAGAATATAAAAGGTATCATTCCACCAACGAAGAGACAAGCCAATACATTTGCTTTATAAATATCTATTCCGGTAATGCCGGCAACACCAACAAAAGCAGCAAACAATGCCAGTGCAGTTAAAGCTGCAGAAGCGATCGCAAAACCCTTACCGGAAGCAGCAGTTGTATTACCAACAGCATCCAATACGTCAGTCTTTTCACGTACATCGGGAGGAAGTTCACTCATTTCAGCAATACCACCTGCATTATCAGCGATCGGTCCAAATGCATCAATCGCTAATTGCATTGCGGTTGTTGCCATCATACCTGCGGCTGCAATAGCCACGCCATAAAGCCCGGCACATTCATATGATCCCCATATTCCACCTGCTAAAACCAATATTGGTAAAAAAGTTGATTCCATTCCAACAGCCAGACCACCAATAACATTGGTTGCATGACCTGTAGAAGATTGACGGATGATACTCAGTACAGGGCGTTTACCCATGGCCGTGTAATATTCTGTGATAATACTCATCAGGGCACCAACGGCTAATCCAACGAGTATTGCACCCATAACTCCCCATTTGGTAAAAGGAATGCCACGTAATTCCATATGTTCAGGTAACAACCAGTAAACCAATCCTAAAGCTGCTCCTGCAGCCAGGATCATTGATCCCCAGTTACCCATATTCAATGCATTTTGAACAGTTTTGGTATTTATCCCTGCAGATTCGCTGATCCTGACAAATAAAGTACCTACTATTGAAAAAAGGATACCAACTCCTGCGATCAGCATGGGAAGTATGATCGGAGAAAATCCTCCTAATACATCAATTCCATCACCAATTACTTTAGTTTGCTGACCCAAGACAATTGTTGCCAACACTGTAGCAACATAAGAGCCAAACAGATCGGCACCCATTCCGGCTACATCACCAACATTATCACCAACATTATCGGCAATAGTTGCTGGATTTCTTGGATCATCTTCCGGTATTCCTGCTTCTACTTTGCCCACAAGGTCAGCCCCTACATCCGCTGCTTTTGTATAAATACCACCGCCCACACGGGCAAACAAAGCAATTGATTCGGCTCCTAGTGAAAAACCGGTCAATACTTCTATCGTTCTCACCATTTCTTCAGAATCTATAGCAGCCGTTGGAGCAAAAAAATGTTTTAATACAATATATAAACCACCAAGGCCTAAAACGGCCAGCCCTGCAACTCCAACACCCATCACCGCACCACCAGTAAAAGATACATTCAAGGCTTTACTCAAACTGGTCCGGGCCGCCTGGGCTGTACGCACATTGGCTTTGGTAGCAGCTTTCATACCAATGTATCCGGCTGTAGCACTTAAAATAGCGCCTAAAATAAACGCAAGAGCAATGCTCCAATGTGATTGTGGATTTGCCTGGGCCATTACTGCCAATAGAATTGCAACAATAACTACAAAATAGCCTAATACTTTCCATTCTGCTTTTAAAAAAGCCATGGCGCCTTCAGCAATATAATTACTGATCTCTTTCATTCTGTCATTACCTGCATCCTGTTTGGATACCCATAAAAACTTGATAAAAGTGTAAAAAAGGCCAATTAAGCCCATTACCGGGACTGCATAAATCAAATTTTCCATCATAGTCGTACTAAATTTTGGTGGGCAAAAATAGGGTAAAACCACCAAATCAACGTATTAACAGCTATGTAATTTAGATATAGGGTCTTTTTTTATCAGACTTATTCGAAATAAACCTTCAGTAACTTGATTTTTTATTTTTATTACTGCCAGGGAAGTAATAGTTCTAAGTGAGTATATATTGTTTGGTATAAAAATTTATAATTAAGATTCTGATGCATTCAAAAAACTTATCTTAGTGGCATCTAAATTCACAATTATTTGAATAAATTAAGTTTATTATGAAAAAGTTTTTATTAACAACTGCGATTTTTATGGGAATTTCTCTTTTAGCTTCTGCCCAGGAAAATGCTGCTAAATCTTCCAAAGAAGCTGAAGTTGAAAAAGCAAAAATTGAAAAAGCGGCCTATGAAAAAAAGCTGGCTGAACAAAGGGGCTCTCAAAGAAGTGGAATTGATAAAAAAGCGGATCTGAAACTTCAGGCTGAGAATGCGGATGAAAAAAATAAACTGCGAAAGGGACTTGAAAAGAGAAACGAGATCCAGGAAGTTTCTAATCCTGAAACAGAATTAAGTCCGGCTACTTCAGAAAATTTAGCAACAGATATGAAGGAAGTGACAGTAGAAAAAAAACAAGCGACTGAACCAATTAAAACTAAAACACCGGCAAAAGAAAAAAGCAAAACAACTGCTAAAAGTAAAACCAATAAAGCAACCAAGCAATAAACAGCGGTTTTGATAAACTGTATTTTAAGCACTTCAATTATGAAGTGCTTTTTTATTTTGAAGCCAATAGTTTCCATGCATCAGCAATGCATGTTACAAGATCGGAAGCCTGCATCGCCTGTTGCGAATATTTTTTACAGGCGATATCTCCTGCAAGTCCATGCAAATAAACTGCCAGTATAGCTGCTTCTGGTAATGGATATTTTTGCGCAATTAAACCTGTTATCATTCCCGTTAGTACATCTCCCATCCCTGCTTTTGCCATGCCTGCATTTCCTGTGCTGTTAAAATATACCTTTCCCATTGGTGTAATGATTGCAGTGTAATGGCCTTTTAAAACGATGTAAATATTTAAAACAGATGCGTTTTTTATGGCTCTCTGTAATCTTTCAAAATCGTTTGAAGAACTACCAAACATTCTTTCAAACTCTTTTTGATGAGGGGTGATAACTGTTCCAGGTGGGATTTTTACCAATAAATTTTTATCAGCAGATAATGTATTCAATGCATCAGCATCCATTACCAGCAGTTTATTCCGGGAATTTAAAATTTCATTTAATAAAGCAACAGATTCTTTTTGTGATCCTATGCCCGGGCCGATCCCAATAACATCATATCCCGAAACATCTATGTTTCCACTGATCAGTTTATCACCTGAAATGATACACATTGCCTCGGGCACGGATGTTTGGATGATCTCATAACCACAGGAAGGGATCACGCTGGTCATTTTACCAGCGCCTGAATTCATACATCCTTTTGCAGCAAGTATTGCAGCGCCCATCATTCCAAAACTTCCGGCAATGATTGCTGCGTGTCCGAATTGTCCTTTATGCGAGAATTGGTTTCTTGGTTTAATGATTGACTGAATAACCGCTCTATCGATCATTTCAAAAACTGCCGGTTCTTCCTTTTCAAATTTACTGCTAAGTCCAATAGGTAAAATGTAAAATGCGCCAACACTTCTGTCATTTTCAGCAAATAAGAAGGCTAGTTTGATTGATTGAAAACTCAACGTATGCGTTGCTTGAATTGCTGTAAATCCCGAAGTGCTTTTATCACAGAACAGTCCGCTGGGAATATCAATCGAAATGATAGGGGCACCGGATTTGTTTATATGATCAACCAACTGAATTGCTATTCCATCCAATGGTTTATTTAAACCTGTTCCAAATAATGCATCAATGATCAGTTGATCTTTTTCAATACCAGGAAAGAAATGTTCTGATTGAATAAAGTGAATATTGGAAGTATGCAGGTGTAATTTTTGAAGGTTTGTTTGAAAATCCTGGCTGCCCGTTTTACCAAGTTCAAGGATATATACAATTACATTTATATTTTTCTGTATTAGCATCCTGGCAAGAGCCAGGCCATCGCCTCCGTTATTCCCCTTGCCACAAAAAATAAGGATAGGTTGTTCCGTAAACCCATTAACTAAAAGCCATTGGCAGCAGGCAGCTGCTGCTCTTTCCATCAAAAATGCTGAAGAGGTATTTTCTTCCTGTATCGTGAAGTTGTCCCAACGTTTTATTTGTTCAGATGAAAAGATTTTCATCTTTTAAAGTTAGTACTTCAGCCTGCAAATTTTATATTTTTCAAAAAAAGAAAATAAAAACAGGATGTATCAAGATCAATCCAGTGGTTTATAATCGTATAATATCCTGATGAGGTTATTCTGCTCCAGGTTAGTTTCAATGGTAAAAGATTTTCTTTTCTTTCCATCTATGATCTCCAATACAGAAGTATTTGGGGGAATTGATCCCAGGTTATCTGCTACAAAAGTAATTGTGTTAGGCCCCGGGTCTAATGTTACAGTGATGAATTGTGGATTTTTCTTCACCGGGAATCCTTTGGCGATCCATTTTCCGTTGATGTTTATTGAAACACTGTCTCCATCTTCAACAGCATCATCCCATAAGGCAAGGGTTAATTGTTTTGATGATGCAACAATGCTGGCTACAATTTTATCATTTCTTTTAAGGGATTTG
>JANMMS010000004.1:0-2590 GCA_031373525.1 Ferruginibacter sp. | reverse complement strand
TGTGGCCTCGCCGGGAATCCCTGTCTGCTTGACGCAGTCAGGCAGGGAACCTGAGTCTGGAGATTTGTTGTGGCCTCGCCGGGAATCGAACCTGGGTCTGGAGCTTCGGAAACTCTTATACTATCCATTGTACTACGAGGCCATGAAGAATTTTGTTTATTGGTTTATTAGTTTACTGGAATATTAATTGCAAAGCTGTTTTACTGATAAACCAATAAACAATTAAACCAGTAAACCAACCACTACTTCCCAAATCCCTGGATATTGGTACCAAATATCTTTACCGCTATAGCCAGCAATATTACACCGAAAAATTTTCTTATCACGATCATACCATTAGGACCAAGCATTCTCTCTATCCAACTCAATGATTTTAGAACCAAAAATATTACAATGCAGTTTATCAGAATACCAATAAAAATATTTGCATCATTATAATTAGCCTTTAAACTCATGATGGTTGTTAACGTACCAGATCCTGCTATTAGCGGAAAAGCTATTGGAACAACACTACCGCTTTTCGGATCACTGTCGGGTTTAAAAAACTCCATCCCCAATACCATTTCTAATCCAATAATAAAGATCACAATACTTCCTGCAACGGCAAAAGATTTTACATCCAACCCCAGGATATTTAAAAACTGTTGTCCGATCAATAAAAATAAGATCATCAACCCACCGGAGGCAAGTGTGGCCTGGCCCGATCTTATTTTACCTCCCATTTTGATCCGCAATGAAGCCAGCACAGGTATGTTCCCGATCATATCAATGATAGCAAAAAGTGTAAAAGTAACTGTGACTATTTCTTTTACTGATATGCCTTCAAAATCCATACGATCTATTTTTGCAAATATAAACCTATGAAAGGAGGCTTTAAAATGAAATCAGAAATAATTATTTTAAAAGAAATTTAATTTGAATACCTCCCGACAGATTTTGCGGAGCTGAAGGATTGAAATACCTGTTGGATGAAGCATTCAGATCATTACCAAGGCTATAGGGAGTATTAAAGGAGTTATTATATGCTATGAATATATCTGCAAAGATCATTTTAGTAATATTTCTTTTACATCCCAACCTGGTAAAAAGTAAATGGTATGCATTTGAATAAAAGCTATTGGCATCATTCAACGGTATTTTATCAGTAAAACTATAGGTAAGGTTTGTATATAATCCGGCAGAAGTATTTATATCTGTACCTGCAACTAGTACATTCGGTGAAGTTCCGGTAAGTTTATTTCCATCATAATTGAAAACGCCTTGTTTATAATTTACAAACCTAGCATGGATATTTGTATAGTTGATCCAGATATTTATTTGCCTCACAAATTTATTGTTGTTAGAAAACGGTGTATAGTTTACAGATGCTTCAAATCCCTGTTGCCTGGTTTTACCTGCATTTACAAAATAATCAGCACCGCTTGCATCTCTGCGGCTCACGATAGTATTTTCCAAACCAAATAAATAATAAGAAATATCTGCAAATAATTTACGCTGAATAATATCAACTTTGAATCCCGTTTCATAATTTATAGCTTTTTCTGCATTCAGTTGTTTATTGAAAATACCATCCCCTGCATGCACTTCATCTATTGAAGGAGGTGAATACCCTTTGCTTACAGCGGTATATATACTTATTCGATTCTTAACTTTTTTTAAAAGTGATATACGGGGTACAAACTGAGGAGTAAAATCGCTGCTTTCATTTACAGCAGGAATCTTATTCAATCTTATAAACCCGTAATGAAAATTATTGTAGCTCACTCCTGCACTCAGGATAAATGCCAAAGGCAAACAAATATCTGCCTGTAAAAAAATATTGAATTGGCGTGCATGTATCTCATCGTGGATTTGCAAGGTATCAGTTTGCCCAAGTTTATTGCCAAAAGTGCTTGTGTTTGTAAATGCATATTGATATTCTCCTCCAAATATTCCGGTAAATATTTTATGTTGGTATTTCGTTACTGAACGTACACCAATACCCTGCTCCGTTTTTCTTTCATAATTCCTTATAGTAGGATTTTTGAAATTAGTGTTTGAAAAATATATTGATGTTGTATTATTCCATTTATTGTTGAAACTATATTCATTTGCAAAACCGGCATATAATGTTCTAAGGTATAAAGCTGCTTTCTGTGCTTCGGCACTTTTAAAGATACCAGAGGCTGGCCTTGCCTGTTTGGGATCTTTTAATATCTCAGCCTGTGTTAATCCACCCGGTGTTTGATAATACAGGTCACTGTAAAAAATATTGGCACTTATATGTTGTTTCTCATTCAGGATAAATGTTGAGGTGTAATTTGCAACATCTCTTCGCATATTTGTGTGTACCCGATAGCCATCGCTTTGTTGATGGGAAAAAGATAAAGTACTTATGGAATTTCTATCAGATCGGTCATAAGAAACATTAGCAGCAAAAGCGCCATAGCTGCCTGCAGTTGTTTGTATAGTAATACTTTTTTCCTTAGCAGAAAATAAATTGCTTTTCAATAACACAACCCCGCCTGTTCCTGCACCATATAAACTTCCGGAAGGCCCTTTTAAAATGTCAATCCTCCCAATATTACTTAATGACAGTTCATTAAAATAT
>JANMMS010000096.1:0-48027 GCA_031373525.1 Ferruginibacter sp. | reverse complement strand
TTTCAAAATATTTCCTGAAATTCAAAATAAAATTGTCTATCGTCCTGGTGGTGGGGTATACATTATATCCCCAAACAGATTGAAGGATTTTTTCCCTTGTAACAACATCATTCTTATTTTCAATCAGTAATTTGAGCAGCATGACTTCCTTTTTGGTAAGGGTGATCTTGTGTCCGTTTTTACTGTAGCATTCGAGTGCTTTAAAATCTATTTTATTTTTACCAAATTGATATATATCAGGCAATGGATGCCGGATTGAAAGCAATTCACTTTTTTTAATAAGTTTACTTACCCTCAACAATAATTCTTCCAGGTTGAATGGTTTTGTAAGATAATCATCAGCGCCTTTTTTAAGGCCCATCACTCTGTCGGCACTGCTGTTCTTAGCACTTAAAATTAAAATGGGAATTTCCTGATTGGTTAATCTAATGGTTTCACAAACTGTAATTCCATCAATCTCCGGCAACATTACATCAAGTATGATCAAATCAAAATGTTCCTGTTGAACAAGTTTTAAAGCATTTGCACCGTCGAAAGAACCGGTAACTTCATAGTTTTCCAGTTCAAGATTCAGCTTAAGTGCTTCATGCAGGTTTTCTTCATCTTCTACCAGCAATATGGAGATTTTCTTATAAGTCATTGTATATAATTATGCCTCTTTTAATTCTATAATAAAGATACTTCCATTGGGCGTGTTGTCTTTTATTGAAATAGATCCTTTGTGTGTTGAAATAATTTTTTGTGTAAGTGATAAACCAAGCCCGGTGCCTTTTGCACTTTTTGTAGCCTCATTACCGATGCGATAGAATTTTTGAAATACCTTTTTCTTTTCTTCATCTGCAATTCCCTGACCTTCATCTATTATTTGTATAATTACATTTGGAGTTTTTTTTAGTACCTGTACTATTATCTTTTTTTCCTTAGGAGAATATTTTATGGCATTGTCAATTAGGTTATTCAACGCTATTTGCAGCAGAAGCAGATCTCCGTTAACATATAATTCTGTTTCAACAATAGATTGAATCATTCTATTTGGAAACCGGTTCTTGAAATCGTTAGCACAGTTTTTTGCTAATTCACCGATATTTATTTCTTCATGAGCAGCCATATAACCTCCATTCTCAATTTGAGATGATATCAGTATATTATTACAAAGCGTGTTCAGCCGGTTTGTTTCCTGTAATGTATTATTGATAAGCCTTTCTTTTTGGGGTTCATCCAGTTTTCTAAATTGCAGTGTTTCTAAATTCAATTTTGATATGGCAATGGGTGTTTTTAATTCATGTGTAATTGCCATCATGAAATTTTGCTGTTGCTGGCTGAGTTTAAATTCACGTTTAACCGCTTTGTATACGAATAACGCTCCGGCAACGATCAATAAAAAAAATATTGAACCTTCGCCTATGTATTGGGCAGTTTTCCTTTTTTTTTCTGATGCTATCTTCGCATACTTTTTCTGATAATTCGGCTCGCCTTTTTTAATTTCCTGAATTTTGAAAAGTGACATTTGATCATTTTGCCTGCTTAGCGCTATAAACCACCAAACCAATGCTGCAATGATATATGCCAACAGGAACCAGTAAAATATAAAGATCAGTCGTATTTTTTTTGATTTTGGCATCAGATCGTTCAAAATATTTTAAGTTTAGATCAACGGTATATTCACTTTAATCAGTTCCGTTTATCTAATCCCCAGGATAATTTGCTTCGTAGTGTTTGTAAAAAATTATTTTCGTTTAACCGAATTAGATTAATACCAAAGTCTTCTTTTTTAACTGCCAGTTGAATTTCTTTTGTAACGATCTCACGCCTGCTGTCTAAGGTACATAAAAATCCATCTGTTCTTCCTTCAACTTCAAATGAAACAATGGTGTTATCAGGTACAATAATTGGCCTAATGTTCAAATTATGAGGTGCTACAGGTGTAATAACAAAACTGGCGCTATCCGGAAAAACAACAGGACCATTGCAACTGAGTGAATATCCGGTTGATCCTGTAGGTGTTGCAACAATCAGCCCATCTGCCCAATAGGTATTTAAAAATTCACCATTGAGATATGTATGAATTTTTATCATTGGAGAAGTATCTTTTTTATGCAACGAGAACTCATTTAGTGCATAAGCTGTTTCACCGAAAAGCGGAATATTTGCATCCAGGTGAATCAGGGTTCTTTTATCCAGTACATACTTCCTGTTTACAAGTGCATCAAATGCTGTGTGTAATTCATCTTTACCGATATTGGCTAAAAACCCCAGCCTTCCATAGTTGACTCCTAAGATGGGTATTCCCGAATCTTTGACCAGTGTAACGGTATCGAGTAATGTTCCATCGCCACCAAGACTTATCATGCAGTCGATACTGGCATCCATGTCTTCACCTGAATTAAAAGTTGAATATTTACCTTCTATATTTACAGCAGAATAAAACTGGTTAAAAAAATCCTGGAAAAAGATGGGCTCAGCACCGTGTGATACAATTTCGTTTATAAGTAAACCGATATCCTGAATTTGATTGTTTTCAATTCCCCGGCTATATATTGCTATTTTCATCAAATTATTTTTGGTTAATTAAAATCCGATTTTTGCATGTAAAAATATGCCGTTTTCACCTAATTGATTGAAACTGTATTCCAGATTAATGGCTGCATCATACAATGTAAGCAGATCAATTCCAAATCCGCAGGTATAAAGAAGCCTATTATTTAATCTGGTATCAAATTGTTTTTGTATATAACCATAGCCTGCATCTGCATATGTTTTGGCAAAAAAATTAAAAGGAATTCTTGGTACAGCAGTTATATGAAAAGGTATGGGAATATTGAAACCAAATAATCTTTTCCTAAACGTATATTTTGCTACTGCCGAGGCCGCAGCATCTATCACGTAATATTCCAATCCTCTCAGGTAAAATTCTGAATAGCCAATCGCACGCTGATTAATATATGCTTTAGTGAATGGAAGTATTATTTTTGAATATAACTGGGCTGTACTGTACCAATTTTTTTTATGTGTTATATACTTGCTGTGTGATCCTGAGATAGATAGCATATTAATTCCACCTGATAAGCCCAATCCTCTTTTATGAATTGTAAATCCATAAATTTTCCCTTTTAAAGGGTAATTGATATTATCAACTTTCGTATATCCCAGAGAGAAACTCAGGTCAATAATTCCGAGCGAAGATTTGTTGTTATCAAAATAAAAGGGATTGTATTTTGGGTTAATGATACTATCATCTAAATTTACGTAAGTATATGAAAGAGAATAGGAAGTTCGTTTAAAAAAACCTTTGCGTGATTGATAAGAAAGGCTGAAAAATAAATTATTTCTGACAAATCCGGGTTTTTTAAATAGCATCAATCCGTTCGAATCGCTTGTTTTATAGACAATCTCCCGATTTTGCGAATAACCGCCCGATACACTGAATCCTTCTGTAAGTTTATTGTTACTAAAAGGGGTATTGTAGCTAAATGAAACGTTTCGGGTATAACCATTTAAGAGATAAATACGTAACTGATCACCACGGCCGCTGAAGTTATAATGGGCAAACTTTATACCGTAAACTACTCTTTCCCAATCTGCATTATAGGTTTTCAGCCATTCGTTAACATTTCTGTCTATAAGTTGAAATTGCGGAGTAGGATAAATAAACCATTTTTCCCTTACGGTCACATTAACATTACATTCAAAAGCTGAAACGATCTCGGGGGTTATTGCTACTTCTGAAAATAAATTCAAATTATAAACAAGGTAACGGGTTTGTTCAAGCTTTTCCTGCAGGGTAGAAATGATCAGGGAATCCCCTTCCTTAAAAAGCATCTCACGAAGAATAATATATTTTTTTGTTTTTTTATTTCCGGTAATTTTAATTGAACGTACTTTTAATTTTCCAACCGGGTCTGGGTTTGTAATATTTAAATTCTGATAAAAAGGTGCCGGAATTTTATTCAATTTCTGGGCAGCAGATGTGGGATTTAAAAAAAATACAAAGCAGATGAAAATTATTATTTTAAAGTAAGTCATACTACATAGCTTTGCTTCAGATATAATCTTGTATAAAAATAATGAAGATTAATTATTATAGACCGTCGGGAATAAGCTGATCTTAGATATCAAGATAATGCATGAAATTCCGATAATTATTATCAATCTCATTTTCAAAATTTTCAATACCATATTGATATAAAACGCTATAATCATAGCGCTCAAATGTCGCAACTATTGTTGATATTTCTCTTTTGTTGATATGTATTGTTACTGTTAATATTCCGGTTTCCGGTTGAACCGTTGTATTTAAATGAAGAATTGTACAGTCATTACTTTCTACAATACGGCTTATTTCAGAAATAGCAAATTGTGACCGCTCCATTTCCAGTACAATTATGCCGCCAATCTCGTTGGCGCCTGAGAAATTTCCAAGTGTTTTCAACAGATCAGTTGTAGTAATAACGCCTATAAAATCATTGGCCTGATTTATTACCGGTACTACATTTGTGTCAAACTGGATACTGCAGTTTACTGCCATTAAAAAATGAGCCTGGTCATAAACAGAGGCCTGGATATAATGTATATGTAATAATTCTATTGTTGTTTTTACATCTTCGGAATCAAGCAGGTCTTCCTCGCTGATCAAACCGAGGAATTTGTTTTCTGATACAACCGGAAGATGTGTAACCTTGAAATCACTGATCAATTGTAATGCCTTACTAACAGAATCAAGAGGCTGAAGCCGGGGTATATTATTATTGATAAGATTTGCTGTCAGCATATTGCAATTGTCTTTATGGGCATTTAGTTATTAAATCTACAGTCCGTTTTATTTAATAGACAAAATAAAACATTAAACTGTTGCAATTGGTGAGCTTAATTTTGCAAGAAAACCTTCTAAAATTTCATTGAATTCAGCAGGTACTTCCATCATAGGAGCATGACCGCATTTATCAATAAAGTGTAATTCACTGTTTGGAATCAGCCTGTGGAATTCTTTTCCTACAAATGGAGGTGTAATACTGTCATTATTACCCCAGATCAGACAGGTCGGTTGTTTGATCTGGCTTATCTCTTCGCCAAGATTGTTGCGAATAGCACTTTTTGCCAAAGCTATAATCTTGATAACTTTTAAACGGTTATTGGTTATCTCAAACACTTCATTTACAAGTTCTTCTGTTGCAAGAGATGGGTCATAAAAGGTTAGGGCTGTTTTATTACGGATATATTCTCTGTCTCCACGTTTTGGATAAGTATCGCCCATTCCGTTTTCAAATAAGCCGGAACTGCCTGTAAGTGTAAGTGATCTTATGCGCTCAGGGTATTTTAAAATGTAAACCAATGCAACATGGCCTCCTAATGAATTTCCCATTAAATGTATATCCCTGTAGTCCCGATGTTCAACAAACCTGTTCACGAATTTTTGTAACCCACCTACAGATGTATGAAGCAGATCAAGTTCAAGTAAAGGAAGAATCGGTACTACAACTTTGTATTTCTTCCGGAAATGTTCAATCAGATCTTTAAAATTACTCAAGGCACCAAATAAACCATGTAAAAGCATAAGTACATCACCTTCACCTTCTTCAATGAATTTAAATTTACCGTCTTGTTTTATCTCGTAGCTCATGCTGTTTAGAACGTATATTTTATAATGCGATATCACGCAAAGTAACCCAATTAAGCTAAAATTACATTAAAGTAAGATAATGATTCAAATTAAAGCTATATTTTATTGGAAAGCGAACTAAAAAATTGCTGTAACTGGCTAAACATATCTTTAAAAAATGGTATAATGATACCAATCTTGTCAATTACTCCGGGGCCTAAGGGCTTTAAGATAAAATAACACCTGGAATCAGCAATAACTTCACTTTTTATTAAATGTAACTGGATGGCAAAGAATAAAAAAATACTAAATATCATGCTGTATAGTACAATAAAGAATATAATTCCCCCAAGTTTGTTAGCCCAGCCAAGTTTCACTAATTCAACTGTTTTTTGCAGCATATTGGCACATAAGTTTACCAATATAACCACTATAATAAAAACCAATAGAAAAGAAATTACGGGAAGCCATTTTGATGAAATATCAGTATTGGATTGTAATCTTGCTGCAACAACTGTAGATAATTTGATTGCAGCAGCAAGCCCTATAGCAAAAGCAATAACAGAAAACAAACCCACTATTAATCCTTTTTGATAACCTTTCAGGCATGCCAGGATTAATAGTATTGCAAAGAAAATATCAATAAACATAGTATTTAAAAAAGATTATCCAAGCATTTCTTTAACTATTAGGTTTATGGTCTTTCCATCAGCTTTTCCGGCTAATTGTTTTGATGCAATACCCATCACTTTCCCCATATCTGCTGCCGTGCTGGCACCGGAAGCGGTAATAATTTTGCTTAAAGCTTCTTTTATTTCTGCTTCACTCATTTGCTTTGGTAAAAATTTTTCAATTACTGCCATTTCTTCTTTTTCCTTTACAGCAAGGTCTTCCCGTCCGTTTTTTTCAAATATTTCAAGGGAGTCCCGACGCTGTTTCATCATTTTTTGTAAAAATTTCTGTTCTGTTGCCTCATCTATTTCACCGCCCGCACCCGGCTCTGTTTTGGCCTTAATGATTTCAGCTTTTATAGCTCTGAGGCCCCGCAATAGTGCTTCATTTTTTGATTTCATAGCATCTTTCATTTCTGCCATGATTTTTTCTTCTAATGCCATTGTGTTATACTTTTAAGTTTGTGATGTAGCTATAAGCAATAAGCTGTTAGCTTTTAGTTAAAATCCAAAGATCAATAATTTGAGAAAGCTTGCAATTAGCTAATGGTTAAATACTAACTGTTTTTTATTGCTCCTTCGCTAATTCTGCCCTGAATTTTTCAATAAAATTTTTTGCAAATACTTTCATCTCTTCCGACAAAGCATCCTGGTTTGTAGCTCTTTTAAAAGTATCAGCCATTGTTGTAAGCATCTGGTAAAAAAAATCACCCATTTCATCTACCATCATATCTTTGGTCCAAAGGTCTATTCGTAATGCCGATTTATCCCCTGAATCCCAAAAAGCCAGGCACATAGCCTTTGCTTTTTGTTTCATTTCAGCACTACTGTCACTTGCTTCCCATAGTATCTGTTGTGGTATCTTATTGGGATCAAGCAGCACATCAATTGTGATTGTCGATTTTTGCATAAAAATCTAATGATTTTTTTGAAAAGCAAAGTTAAGTATTTATTGTTCTGTTGTCTTTTGTATCGCTTCCCATAAATTGAATGCTGTATTTTCCCAGGAAATGGTTTTTGCCAACTCTTTTCCTTTTGTTATCAGTTCATACCTGGTATGTTCATCTTTATAAAGCAGCATCATGTTCTCAGCAATGTTTTTTTCATCTATTGTTGTATATAAAGCAGCATTTTGGAACAGGCTTTTATTAAAATCACTTTTGGAAATGATCAAAGGGATATTATTTTTAAGTGTAACGATACCTATATCTTCCATAAGTTCAATTGCAGGCAGGTAAATAGCAGCATAAGCTGCTGAAGTAATTTCTGACAAAAGCTCATCATTATCCGGAAATATTTCTTTAACCTCATTCCTGTATTTATATAGAGCAAAATCTTTTACAGGATTTTCTTTAAATGGTGTTGAAAATAGGAGAACCAATTGCATGTTTGAAAGTTGTCTTTTTTTAAATGCAGAAAATGCTTTTAAAAGGGTAGTGGTATTTGATAGCGATGCATCGGTAACATAACATAAAAAGTATTCTTTTCCTTCTGTATATCTGTTCCTGGTATTTATCATTTCACTGTCAACAAAAGATTTAACCGGATCATTTGCAGGATAACTGATCTTAAATATCTTTTTTATTGTATCCGGATATAAAATTGACAACAAATTACTGACCTGGTCATTACAGACTGCAATACAAGAAGCCGTTGAAATAAATTTTTTAAAAAATTTTTTTAAGTACCTCCTGTCGTTCCTGGAAAAAATATTTTCTTTTTGTAAAAAACTGAGGTCAGGTAGGAGAATGCATTGTTTTACAGTTGTCCGGATGCTGCAGTATATACCATTGGTTACAAGAAAATCTGCATTATTTTTTTTTAGTACGCCAGGTAGTTTAAAGTTATACCAGTAATGCCCTAAAAGCCGGTTCTTTATTTGCGGGGCAACTATAACAGGCTTAATATTTTTTTGTGAAATGAGGGATCTGTCAAAAGGGGAATCAAAAATAAAAATAAATTGATGTTCAGGATGCGTTGCTGCTAAGATTGTAAAGCATCTGTAATTGAAATTTATTTTTGGTTTATTTTTTTCATCGGAAAAATTAATGTGTACTGCAATTGTCATCGTAAATTTATTTCAGCACTTTTACTTTTACAGTTTCAATCTTAGTATCGCTTACACTTAAAATATCAAATTCATAATTACCAATAATGATCCGCTCTTTTTGTTTGGGAATGAATTCATGGTTTTGAATGATATAACCTGATAATGTTTCTGCTCCTTCATCTCCGCTAAAATGAAGGTCATATTTTTCTGCAATCAGATCCAGTTCCATTCTGCCGCTGAATATATATTCATTACTCGAAATCTGTTTATCAACAAACTCTTCCGCGATATCATACTCATCTTCAATTTCTCCAAAGATCTCTTCCAGTATATCTTCCATGGTTACAATGCCGGCAGTGCCTCCGAATTCATCAATGACCCATGCAATACTCTTTCTTTCTTTACTGAATTTATTCATAAGATCCGTAGCACTCATGCTTTCGGGAACCGTAGGAATGGGATGTAAGATATCTTTTAAAGAAGCAGGATCTTTAAATAGATCTAGCTGGTGAACATAGCCAAGGATGTTGTCAATGTTATTTTCAAAAACAACCAGTTTGCTGAGTTTGGTTTCTATGAATTTCTCCTTAACTTTTTCAATACCGGTATCACTGGCGATGCTTTCGATTTCTTTACGGGGAATCAGGCATTCACGCAACTTTACTTCACTTAGGGATAAGGCATTTTCAAACAGCTCCTTGTTTAATTCTGAACTTTCTTCTTCATCATTATTTTTTGTCTGTTGTATAAAATGTTCCAGGTCAACTTTACTAAAAGCCTCTTTTTTGTTATTAATTTTTACATTAAAAACATATTTCAACATCCATTCAGCAGTATTTACAAAAAATGCCGCTAAGGATGACAGCAACCAATAAAAAAAACGGGAAATATAACTGATAAAATCAGCACTCAAAATACTGTTGTTTCTGGCCCTGAAAAAAGCTTTACTCAGGAATTCAACAAATAATATAATAGCAGTTGACAAAAGTGTTTCAACCAATAACTTTATATATTTAACATAAGCAGCCGAAGATTCGGGCAATCTTGTTTCTATCCATTTCCATACCGGGAAAAGCATATCTCCAACTAACAAACCATAAATAACCAACACAATATTTACTGCAACCAGTGTAGTGCCAATGAATTTAGTTGGGTTATCAGCAAATTTACCCCAGGTTCTGCCACTGTAAGTACCTTGTTTTTTATTTAATTCTATTGATAACTTATTGGCAGAAACAAAAGCAATTTCAATGCCTGCAAAAAATCCAATTAAAATCAAAGATGCAATTATTGCAAGAAGTGCGATCCAATCCATAGTATAAAAATAAGAAAAACAGCTAAAACTTGCTTTTTAATCAAATAAGTTCAATTTTCTAAAAACTCGTCTACAAGTTTTACAGCAGTTGCACAGGCTGTTTCAAGGTTATCATTTACAACAGACTTATTAAAATGCTCTTTAAATGAAAGTTCATAAGTTGCTTTATTAACTCTGGCATCTAATGATTCTGCCGATTCAGTGCCACGGCTTTCCAATCGGTTCTTCAATTCATTTACAGAAGGGGGCTCTATAAAAATACTGAGCGTATTTTCCGGGTATTGTTGCTGTATATGAATGGCTCCTTTTACATCAATATCCAAAATTGGAACCTTATTTAAGCCCCATATTCGTTTTAGTTCAGATTTTAAAGTGCCATAATATTTTCCTTCATAAACCATTTCCCATTCGGCAAATTCCTTGTTGTGGATTTTTTCTTTAAATGCTTCCTGGCTCATGAAATGATAATCAACCGCATTGGTTTCATTTTCTCTTTGTGTTCGGGTGGCAGCTGATACTGAAAATTCAAGCACTGGAAAAACCTTCATAAGATGTCTTGTAATTGATGTTTTTCCGGCACCGGATGGTGCGGTTATGATTAATATTTTCTGGTGAATGGAATTCATAAGCAAAGAAATAATAAATATGGCAAAGGCTGAATTAAATTTCTTAGTCCGTTTCTTGTCTCTCGTTTTTTATTAAATCGATGTTTATTTCTTTTTTCGAATGATGTATAAATCAAAACAACCAACAAGAAACAGGCAACGGATATTTAGTCAATTCTTTTGATATCAGCACCTAAATTTCTTAAACGCTCATCTATCTGCTGATAACCTCTGTCGATCTGTTCTATATTCTGAATGATACTTTTACCTTGTGCACTCAGTGCGGCAATCAGCAAGGCAACACCGGCTCGTATATCCGGACTACTCATGGTAATGCCCCGCAATTGTTGCTCTCGCTCCAAACCGATCACCACGGCACGGTGTGGATCACATAAAATTATTTGTGCGCCCATTTCTATTAACTTATCTACAAAAAATAACCTGCTTTCAAACATCTTCTGATGAATGAGTACACTTCCTTTTGCCTGGATAGCAGTAACAATTACAATACTGAGCAGATCGGGGGTGAAGCCAGGCCAGGGATGATCATATACACTTAATATGGCTCCATCCAGGTATTTGGTTATTTCATAAATATCCTGAGCAGGGATATGAATATCATCTCCAATAAAATTCATTTTGATACCGAGTTGTTGAAATTTTTCTGGTATCATCCCTAAAGAAACAATTCCGGCATTTTTTATGGTAATTTCACTTTGAGTCATGGCTGCAAGGCCAATGAAACTGCCCACTTCTATCATGTCCGGTAACATAGTATGACTGGTACCGGAAAGTTTTTCTACACCATGTATGATAAGTAAATTGCTCGTGACTCCTTCAATTTTTGCACCCATACGGATCAGCATTTTACAGAGCTGTTGAATATAGGGTTCGCATGCAGCATTGTATATTGTGGTTGTACCTGTTGCCAATACTGCTGCCATCAATATATTTGCTGTACCTGTTACACTGGGTTCATCCAGTAGCATATAGGTACCTTTCAATTCAGAAGCCTGTAGTTTAAAGAATCCTGTATTGTCATCATAATTAAAAGTGGCACCCAGTTTTTCAAAACCGATGATATGAGTATCGAGCCTTCTCCTGCCGATTTTATCTCCACCGGGCTTTGGTAAATATGCTTTTTTAAATCTTGCAAGCAACGGCCCTGCAAGCATTACAGAACCTCTTAACCTCCCGCTTTTTTTATGATATGAATCACTTTGTAAATATTCTACGTTTACATCGTCTGCTTTAAAACTACAGGTATGTCTGTCAATGCGGTTAACCTTAACATTCATTTCCTGCAATAATTCAATCAATAAGTTAACATCAATGATATCCGGAATATTGTTGATCACAACTTCATCAGAAGTCAGCAAAACGGCACTGATTATTTGCAGGGCTTCATTTTTTGCTCCTTGTGCTGTTATTTCTCCGGAAAGTTTTTTTCCACCCCTTACTTCAAATATGCTCATACTGCAAGTTGTATTTTAGTTGTATTATTTAACAAACGTAAATAAAAAACCCTGATGTTATCTGATACATCAGGGTTTTTTAAATAACCAGATTGAATTAAATTTCAAACGCAGTAGTCTTTAATATCTCTTTTTAAAATTCCGGTTGTTATTATTTCTATTATCCCTACTGCCACCGCTACTTCCTCTGTTGTCCCTGCTTCCACCAGATCCGCCGCGGTTGTCTCTGCTTCCAAAGTTTTTGCGGTATTGATTTCGACCTGCACCATAATCATCCCTGTCCTGAGTATCCGTTCTATGTTTTACAAATGGGCGGTTATTAAATTCAAGCTCCCCTTTGGTCATGTTACTTAATTCACTCTGAATAGAATCATCATGTACCAGTTCTTTGTGCCAGTTGCTATAAGTAAGTTTCATGTAATAAGCAATGGCATTTGCGAAACCCTGTTTTTTTTCCGGGTTTTCTTCTTTCAAAGCTTTATCAATAACTATTTCAATATTTTTACCCAGGTGATTGAATTTGGGATATTTCTTAGGATACCTGAGCCTTTCAGGTCTGGCTTTCAAAGTTTCTCTGGTTGGTATGGGATATGGGCTTTCTACATCTAGCGTAAAATCGCTTATCAGAAAAAGATGATCCCATAATTTATGACGGAAATCTTCTACATTTTTAAGGTGGGGGTTTAAAAACCCCATTAATTCGATAACAGCAAAAGCATTGCGCTGTCTTTCTTCTTTATCTTTTATAGTCAACAGGTATTCCACCATTTTTTGAATATGTCTGCCATATTCTCTCATAATTAAATGATTGCGGGTGGTGTTGTACTCCATGTTCTCAACATTTAGCATATATACAAATGTAAGTAGTTAATTAATATGAAACAAGCTGAGAAAGCATTTTAACGTAGATGAAACCTCCTGGTGTATAGATAAGCCAGCAAAATACCAGTAGAATCCGCTACCCAGTCAAGTACTTCAAATGCCCTGGAAGGAATATAGAATTTTTGAATATATTCTGTAGTCAGACCCCAAATACAGGCTGATAAAGTGATTCTTATAAGATAATGCCGTTTTTGTTGCTTGAACAAAGAAGATTGTGCTACCGGGAGCAGAAATAAGAATGTCATTAAGGCAAACATGAAAGCATGTACCCATTTGTCTAAATTAGTGATGTCAAGCCATTCCCATTCATTGGTTTGAGGTAAATTGGATTCCGGAATGCATACCAATACCAACACTGCCATAAAACATACTAATGCAGGGGCAAATTTTTTTAAACCGATGTCACTTAGGGAAGATTGACGCAGATCATTATCCATAATATATCAACTAGGCAATAGACAAGTTTGCCGGTTATACTTCTACTGATGCTGTATATGCATCAGCATTCATTAATTTTTCAACATCTTCCGGGTTGTCTACTTCCATTTTTATCATCCAGCCTTCTCCGTAAGGATCGCTGTTGACCAATTCAGGTTTTGCATCCAGGGAAGGATTGATCTCAGTAATAGTTCCGGAAACAGGTAAAAAAAGGTCACTCACAGTTTTCACGGCTTCAACTGTTCCAAAAATTTCTTCCGCAGATAACTTTTTTCCTTTGGTACTGATATCAATATAAACGATATCTCCCAACTCATGTTGAGCAAAATCTGTAATACCGATTGTTGCTGTTTTTCCTTCTAATAAAACCCATTCATGATCTTTTGTATACCTGAGGTTAGCTGGATATTTCATCGAAATAATTTTAAAAATGAATTATGAAAAGATAATGCAATTTAAGTGAATTTTTTATTGATTAATTTTACAAACCAATTTACCGGTCAGTTACTTCACAATTTCAATGTACATCCTTGTATCAATCATTGGCCTGTTCCTGCTATCTTTTTGTACATTGGCAATTTTATGGATCACTTCCAAACCCGATTCAACTTCTCCGAAAACGGTATATTCCATGTCAAGGAATGGGGTGCCTCCAATTGTTGTGTAAATATATTTTTGTGCAGGTGTATATTTTATTCCATTGTTTTGTTCAATACCACTTAACTGGGCTTCATTCATTATATTTCCTTCTACCAAATAAAATTGACAGGCACTGCTGGCCTTTTGAGGGTTGCCATCTCTGGCAGCTGCTAATACTCCCTTTTTATGAAACAGGCTTGGTTTAAATTCTGCAGGAATTCGTTCCATATCGCTACCACCATTACCTAACATATCACCAGCAATGGCATTTTTGCTCAATGGGTCACCGCCCTGGATCATGAAGCCTGGTATAACCCTATGAAAAAGCAGGCTGTCGTAAAAACCCTGTTTAACCAGTTTTACAAAATTATCACGGTGTAGTGGGGTAGAATCATACAATTTAACGATCATTATTCCTGAATCAGTTGTGATCTTAACTCGGATTGATTCATCTTTTTTAACAGGAACAACAGGTTTGGTATTAGTATTCTTATTTACAGTTGCAGGCTTTTTTACTGTAGTACTTTTTTTAGCAGGGGTTTTTGTTGACTGGCTATATCCTTGATTTACAGTCAACAAAGAAATTGAAATTACAAGTGAAATAACCAACGAAAACTTTTTGAGCATAATTTTTGTATATTTATTATTAACAATGTTTGCATAACAAAACTAATAATATTCAAAGAAACATTTCGTTTTTAAATAAATATATTTTGTGCATATTATCTAATTCAAAAACCTATCTTTTGAAAAATCCGGCATTAATCTTATTATTTTTTATAGTGATCTCATGCAATAAAGAAACTAATACAATACCAGAACCACCTCAGCCGGAGGCATTTTATAAAATAATTTTGACGATGAATTGGTCTTCACCGCCTTTAGGAGTTCCTGCAAATGCTCATTTTACCCGTTTGATCGGTATGGTACATTCAAAAGACAGTTTTTTATGGAAGCAGAAAGCAACCATTGGATTGGAATTTTTAGCAGAAGTTGGAAGTAATGGAAGATTGAATAATGAAATAGATTCGATGATCGCCAGGCAAAAAGCCCTCGAAAGATTTGGCATAAACCCTCCAACAGTAAATGGCTCAATAGATTCACTTTTTAGATTCACAACTGATTATTCCTGTTTTAGTTTTGCATCGATGATAGCGCCATCCCCGGATTGGTTTATTGGCATTAATAAGTATGATCTTCTTGTAAACAATCAATGGGTAATTGATAAGTCTGTTGACCTTTTTGTTTATGATGCCGGAACAGAAGAAGGAGATGTTTTTGGATATAATAATTTGCCTACGACCCCACAACAAAATATTAGTATATTAAATGCAACAAATGGGATGGTTTTGGCTAACGGGAACCAGGTAATATCAAAAATTGGCACCATCCGTTTTATCAAAAACTAGAATTCCAGGTTATTGAAATAAAGGAGTACATGGTCCTTTAAAAAGTCTTCCTGTGCAAAAGTATCTAATTCCGGCAATGCTTTAAGTTGAGTAAAATGTGGCCATCCTTCTTCATCTTTACCATCAAAAATATAGAAACCACTGGCAGATAATATCGTGCAAACAGCAATATGCATCAGGTCCTGCTTTTGTTCCTTGCTGAATTCCTGGGGCCCCTGGCCAAGTTCCTGAACACCAATCAACAATAAAACACCATTCATATCAGGTTTTATGTTGAAACGTTCTTTTAGTTTTATACGCAGCTTTAACCACCTGACCTGCAGGTCTTCTTCAGAGTGTTGCATACCGCAAATGTAAGTAATAAGCTTTTCAGGTTTATATTTGCCATCTTAAAAGAATTCAAAATCATATACTACTGATGTTACAGATAAATTATATAAGGCAAAATACAGAACAGGTAAAACAAAGGTTGGCCGTTAAACAATTTCAACAGATCGGATTGATTGATGATTTGATTCAACTCGATGAAAACCTTCGGCAACAAAAAGTAGGAACAGAGAATTTACAGGCTACTATCAACACAATATCGAAAGAGATTGGCATATTGATGGGGAAAGGCGAGAAGGAAACCGCGGAAGAAAAAAAACTGCAGGTAAGTTCCCTGAAGAATGAATTGGCTGAAAAAAACGGGTTATTAGCTGCTTTGGAAGAAAATTTCAACAGCAAGATCCTGTTGTTGCCAAATCTACCGCATAGCAGTGTTCCCGCAGGTAAGACCCCCGAAGACAATGTCATAGTGAGGGAAGGAGGTACAAAACCTTCATTGCCAGGTAATGCCCGGCCACATTGGGAACTGATCAAACAATACGACCTGGTGGATTTTGAAACAGGTGTAAAGATCACCGGTAGCGGCTTCCCTTTATATAAAGGGAAGGGCGCAAAACTACAACGATCACTGATTCAATATTTCCTGGATTATAATACAGCAGCAGGTTATACAGAGTATTTGCCTCCGTTGATGGTGAATGAAGCCACCGCTTACGGTACCGGGCAGTTGCCCGATAAAGAAGGACAAATGTACCATGTAACTGCAGATGGTTTTTACCTGATCCCAACGGCTGAAGTACCTGTAACAAATATTTACAGAGACGAGATCGTGAAAGAAACTTCCTTGCCGGTTAAAATGACCGCTTATACACCTTGCTTCCGCAGAGAAGCAGGCAGTTTTGGCGCAGATGTGCGTGGATTGAATCGTGTACACCAGTTTGAAAAAGTAGAGATCATACAGTTGGTGCACCCACAAAACAGTTATGATACGCTGGAAGAAATGGTACACCATGTAGAACGGTTGTTACAATTCCTGGAATTACCTTATCGTATTCTTCGTTTATGTGGTGGCGATATGAGCTTTACTTCTGCCCTTACCTATGATTTTGAAGTGTACAGCGCTGCCCAGCAAAAATGGCTGGAAGTCAGTTCTGTCAGTAATTTTGAGACATTCCAGACAAACCGCATGAAGATCAGGTACAAAGATGAAAATGGTAAAACACAATTGTTACATTCATTGAATGGTTCTTCACTCGCACTACCCAGGATCGTTGCAGCATTGCTGGAAAATAACCAGGCTGCAGAAGGGATCCATTTGCCAAAAGTGCTGCACAGTTATTTTGGGGCGCCTATAATTTCTGCAGATTAAAATCTTAAGTGAACTCTTATGTTTTACAAAAAATTTTTCTAGTTCATCTCTAATTCTTTTAGCCTATTTTTTGCTTCTTCACTTTCAGGGTTTAGTTGAAGTGTTTTCTTATAAAATTTTTTTGCTTCTTCTTTTTTGTTCAGTGCCAAATAAATATTTGCCATTGATAAAGCTATATAATCCCTGTCGGGAAAATCTATGACATTATTTTCAGCAATTATTCTTGCATCATCAAATCTTTTTAAACTCAATAATTTTTCTCCAAGGAAATACATTTGAAGCCAATCTATATAATAATGTGCTGTGTCACTTTTTATTTTCTTGTATGCTGTTACCGCTTTTTCTGCACTATTTTCTGCCAATATATTTTCCATTATTTTATGTACAGGTTCTTTTAAGACAACAGGTTTGTTATAAAGCACCTTTAATAAGTTCTTTATAATTCCAAAAAAGTCAGTTGGTGCACTATTGCATAATATCACGACCATACTATTGGTTTCAGGAATTCGGATCATAAATGCTATAAAACCTTCTGTAGATCCTAAATGATAATTAGCTGTGATGCTATCTGTTATTGTATATTTAAAATTTTGATTGAACCACCCATAACCATACTGTGCAGGCCTAATGCCTGAACTAAACATTTCCTTTGTAAGTTCTTTATTGAGTAATGTGTTGTTAGCAATTGCCATATGAAATTTAAATAGGTCTTCAACAGTGCTGTAGATATCACCTGTGCCCATAGTATTTGATTGGTCTCTAAAATCAGCACTAACATAACAACCAAAACCGTAATCATACCCCGAAGCCCTTTTTGGTACAATTTGAGTATGTAAATATGAGCCTGAATTATGCATTTTTATTTTATTAAAAATTTCTTCCTTCATAGCTTGTTCATAAGATTTTCCTGTTACTTTTTCAATGATGTATCCCAATGTAAAATAACCCCAACTACTATACATATAACGAGTGCCTGGTAAAAAAGCAAGTGCAGAATCTTTATATATTTTTACATAATCTTCTCTGGTAAAATTTTGACGGCTAATTCTTGGAAAAAAATCCTTAATGATATCATAATTTGGTATCCCTGAGGTGTGACTTAGTAATTGCTTAATGGTAACTTTTGCAGCAGGTTTATTTTTAAACTCGGGTAAGTAGTCTTCAAGCGTTTTATCTAAACTCACAAGCCCTTTTTGTACCAGTATTAGTATTAAAGTTGCGGTAATTGGTTTAGAAATTGAACCAATCATAAATTTTGTATCACTCGTATTAGGAATATCCCATTCTCTATTTGCTAAACCGAATGCATCCTTGTAAATTATTTTTCCATTTTCAGCAACCAAAACCGAACCGTCAAACATATTGTACTTGTGGTAAGTTTTCATTATTTCCAAAAGTTTCTTTTGCTTACTTTGGGCAAGCAATGTTTGTACGAATAAACTGCAAAGAATTAGTAAAGAAACTTTCTTAAACAACATAATTGCTCATTTAATGGTATGACTACGCCAGGGTTATATTCAATAAAATTATTTTATCTCTGTTTTTTGTAGTGCTTTTATCTTTTTATTCATCACCAGGAACCATAATGGAGGTAGTAAAGAAAGTATCATACTTCCGGGATATCCGGTAGGTAATTGAGGCGCATCTTCATGATGCTGCAGTATTTGATATTTACGGCTGGCGAGGTAATGATGGTCGCTGTGGCGGCTGAGTTCAAAAAGCATGATCCTGCCTAATGTATGATTGCTGTTCCAGCTATGCCAGGGCATCGTTCTTTCGTATTTGCCTTCAGATGTTTGTTTTCTTTGTAAACCGTAATGTTCAATATAATTCACTGTTTCCAGTAAAGCAATGCCAATAAAAGCTGCTGCAATAAAATAAAGGCAGATCAACCATCCGAAGAAAAGATAAATAGTACCTATAAGTACAATTTGAATCATATGTGCCTGGATCATTTCATTGTGAATGCTGTAAGGATTTATATTTTTTTTACTGCGATCACTGTTGGCAATTTTCCAGGCAGAGATGTATGATAAAATGATCGTGCGGAAATAAAATGTATATACAGGTTCATTATATCTTGCTGAACTCGGGTCTTCCGGTGTGGCTACATTTTTATGATGGCCCTTGTTGTGTTCAATAAAAAAGTGAATATAAAGGGATGTTGCGAGTAAAGCCTTTGCAAGTATTTGTTCAAATTTATTTACCCGGTGGCCAAGTTCATGGGCTACATTTATCCCAAAAGTACCACATAATAATCCCATACTGAATATCCTGCCGGTGATCTCCCACCATGCCAACCCGGTTTGCCTCATCGAAAATAAAAAGTAAACAAGAATAACATATTGACAAAAGACGATAAGGTATAGCATATAATCGTACCACCTGTTTTTTCGTGCCATTTCTTCTTCTGCCGCATCCATATTGCTTTCATCGGGTTTCATAAAAAGTTCAGTGATCGGTAATAATACCCAGGCATACATCATAGGCAACCAGGTAAACCATCCATCCATTGAAAAAGCAAGTATGGCCAGCAGGTAAATGCTGATGGGGGAGAGATATTTGAATACTTTGATCTGCATGATTACAATCATCAATTTAGCTGAACAAATTTAGCCAATATCCCTGTTATTTATTTTTTGTTTAAGATTAAACTAAAAGTATTTGTACCTGTCTTAAATAAGTTAATTTTCACCTTAACTTATTATGGTAATCTCCAATCGTTTAAAAAATCAACACCTGCTTTGGCGGGCAGCCTTTGGCCCTATGGCAGAACAGGCAGCCTCTTTAGATTCAATTTCACAAAAGGATCTATGGCAACTCTTAATAAAAACTTCTTCAAAACCGGTTGCTAAAATTGAAGTGGCTCAGAAACTTTTAGAAAGTTATCAGCAAATAAAAGATCAGGGGGATATGCAGAAAACGCTCATTGATCCGGAACAAAGAAGAAAGATCAGGGAGCAATCAAGGGACGACTTAAAAGTACTCAACATACGATGGCTCGATGAAATGATCAACAGCGAAGCACAGTTACGTGAAAAGATGAGTTTATTCTGGCATGGCCATTTTGCCTGCAGGGTTATCAACAGTTATTTTCAACAGGAAATGCTCCATACGATAAGAACCAATGCGCTGGGTAATTTTGGTGAATTGCTGAAAGCAATCAGCAAATCACCTTCCATGTTGCAGTTTTTAAACAATCAGCAAAATAAAAAATCAAGTCCCAATGAAAATTTTGCCAGGGAAGTGATGGAATTATTTACAATGGGCCGGGGCAATTATACGGAGAATGACATCAAAGAAGCTGCGCGGGCATTTACAGGTTGGGGATTTAATATGAAGGGAGAATTCGTGTTCAGAAAATTTCAACATGATGATGGCAGTAAAACATTCCTTGGAAAGACAGGTAATTTCACCGGTGATGATATACTGAACATATTACTGGAGCAACAACAAACTGCTTATTATATCAGTAAAAAGATCGTTCGTTACCTGGTAAATGAAAATGTTGATGAAGTAAAATTGCAATGGCTCAGCAAAAGATTTTACAGCAACAACTATGATATAACAAAATTGTTGGAAGATATTTTCACGTCAGATTGGTTTTATGATCAGAAAAATATCGGTTCAAAAATAAAATCACCGGTTGAATTACTTGCAGGTATTCGCAGAATATTACCCCTTCAGTTAGATAAAGATGATTCGCAATTATTATTTCAAAGATTATTGGGGCAGGTATTATTCTTTCCACCCAATGTTGCCGGCTGGCCGGGCGGAAAGAACTGGATAGACAGCAGTACCCTTATGCTTCGGTTGCAGATACCGCAGGTAATCACATCAAAAGAATCGCTTAGCATTCGACCCAAATCAGATGATGATGTAAATATGGGACAGATGATGGAAGAACAGATCCGGATAAAAAAGAATAAAGCCTATGCCGACAGGGGTGGCGCTGCTACCGTTGACTGGGCAACAGTGAATAAAATTTTTGAAAACACGAAAAGAGAAGACCTGGCAAAAAAGATCGCAGAAACGGTTTTGCAGACAGGCAGCCGAATACCATCAGCTATACTGGATAAATATGTAAATGCAGAAAGCAGGGAGAATTTTATCAGGAGTACGATCGTGAATTTAATGAGTACACCGGAGTACCAGTTGTGTTGAGGAAAGATGTTAGCTATAAGCTGTTAGCCGTTAGCAAATACAACAGATGGAAATTGACAGGATACATTTCTTTAGTTATGGACTACAAACAGTAAAGGTTTTTTTGCTAATAGCTTAAGGCTAAAGGCTTTCTTAAAAATTAATAATTCAGTTCTTTAGTTAAACAATGCAAACAGTACATACCTGTTCAGCTAATAGCTAAAGGCTTACAGCTAAAAGCTCACTTATGATTATCAAACGTAAAGAATTCATTCAACTAGGCTCACTGGCAACCGCATCCATGATGCTTCCCAAATTTTTAAAAGCATTTGAGAAACCAATGATGGTGCCGCCGGGCAATAAAGTGGTTGTAGTGATACAGTTCAGTGGCGGTAACGACGGCTTGAATACGGTTATTCCTGTTACCAATGATATTTACTACAAAGAACGCCCCAAACTTGGGATTGCAAAAAACAATGCAGTCATATTGACTGATGAAGTCGGCCTGAATCCTGCATTGGAAAGTTTTAAAGGATTGTATGATGATGGCAGCCTGGCCATACTTAACAGTGTGGGTTATCCGAATCCCGACAGGTCTCATTTCCGCAGCATGGATATCTGGCAAAGCGCCAGTGACAGTAATGATTATATAAATACAGGTTGGCTTGGCCGCTATTTAGATGCTCAGTGCAAGGGATGTGATAAACCTACGCACGCCTTGGAAATTGATGACATACTCAGCCTGGCATTAAAAGGAAATGAACATTCAGGATTAGCATTCAAAGATCCACGACGCCTCTACAGCAGCAGCAATGAAAATTTTTATAAAGAGATCAATGCATCACATAAGGCGTCAGAAGAAACAGTAGATTACCTGTATAAAACCATGGGAAATACATTGAGTAGTGCTGATTATATTTTCCAGCAAAGTAAATTACATCCTTCATCTGCAACTTATCCGAATACGGACCTGGGAAAAAATCTAAAGACTATCTCAACACTTATTCAATCCGATATCAATACCAAAGTATATTATGTTTCATTGGGCAGTTTTGATACCCATGTAAATCAGGAAGCACAACAAAAAAGATTGTTTACTGAATTGAATGATGCAATAAAAGCATTCACATCCGATCTGAAAAAGAATAACCGTTTCCAGGATGTATTGATGATGACCTTCTCTGAATTCGGTAGAAGGGTATCACAAAACGGAAGTAATGGAACTGATCATGGCACGGCTAATAATATGTTTTTTATCAGTGGTGGGTTAAAAGAAAAAGGTATATTAAATGCATTGCCCGATCTCTCAGACCTGAATGAAGGAGATCTAAAGTATACAGTTGATTTTAAGAATGTTTATGCAACAGTGTTAAACAAATGGCTTGGTGCAGATGATAAATTGATATTGAGCCATAAATATTCGTATTTGAATTTCATTTAAATAGTAACCAGCATTTTGGGCTAAAGCCCTTCCCATTTTTTTAATAGCCCCGGCCTTAAGGCCGGGGCTATTAAATATAGATTTACATAAGGGCTTTAGCCCGGTTTCTAAAATTTAAATTTAATAATACTTTGCCCATCAAATTTTCCAGGAATAAAAAATAAAATATGATCATCATTTCACTCCTTTCTCTTTCATGATCTTGTTTAGCCATTTCAGCATAGCAAATATGATAAAAGTTGCGATCAGCAGCAGTACAAAATTCACCCAAAAGAAATTTGCTTTATGTTCATAACCATCCCACATAGTAGCAAGTAATCCGGATAATTTATTTCCGATAGAAGTAGCCAGGAACCAGCCTCCCATCATCAAAGAAGTTAAGCGTACCGGACTCAGTTTTGAAACAAGCGATAGTCCCATCGGGCTTAGTAACAACTCTCCGATGGTGATGACCCCGTAAGTACCCATCAACCACCATACACTCGCTTTTTCTGCACCATTTCCGGAAATATAAGCAGCTCCAACCATTACCAGTACAGATAATGCAGAGATAAGTAAACCAAATGCAATTTTTGTAGCAGTGGACGGTTCTTTATTTTTTCTTCTTAAAAATGAAAAGAATGCAACAACCAATGGGGTTAATAAAATTACCCATCCCGGGTTAATAGACTGGCTGATGGGAGTGGACCACAAAGTTGCTTTACCAGCATCTGCAGGTAAGCGATCCTGTGGTACATTTTTAAAGTAAACGGGATAATTATATTCCTTCATCACATTTCCGTCTTTTTTTTGCAACCTGAAAAGTTCATCATATAAATTCACGGAATCTTTTTTATAAGTAACATCTTCAGCCTGTTTAAGACTTTTAAAAACATCAGCAGTAGTTCCGGTCACCTGCCTGTTGGTGTAATTATCGGCCCAGATGGTAAGTGCCGTGCCATTTTGTTTAAACACAGCCCAGAACAAAACTACGGCTGCAAATATGGCCAGGAGTGCGGCAATAGGCCTTTTTTCAGAAGCTTCTGCACGAAAATAAAGAGAAGAATAAAAATAGATCACAGGGATACAGGCAAAGATGAATGCATCCGTGCTATCTGAACCGAATATATTTTTTGGTATGATCCAGCCCAATACCCCGGCAATGATGGCAGGAATAAATATAGTTAACACGATCTTTGAAAAAGGCATATCTTCTTTTGACATCGGCTTTCGGATGTCACCAGATTTATAATGTTTAGTGCCCGACATAAAAATGAGTACACCCAGAAACATACCAACACCCGCAGCCACAAAAGCATATTTCCAACCCCAGACGATGATGATAGCTGCACTGAAAAAATTACAAATGAAGGCGCCAATGTTTATACCCATATAAAAAATATTATAGCCTTCGTCTTTTCTGTTTTCAAATTCAGGAGTAGAATATAAATTACCCAACAGTGTTGAAATATTGGGTTTAAAAAAACCATTTCCAAATATCACCAGGGCCATTGACAGGTATAACATTGGCAAATTGTGCACTGCCATCAGGCAGTAACCGGCACCCATCATCAGTCCACCGGCAATAATGGATCTCCTGTATCCAAAATAACGGTCAGCCAGTAAACCTCCTATGAATGGTGTAAGAAATACCAATGCTATAAAAGTTCCATACAGGTCCGAAGCTTCCGTATTTGTCATTGCAAATCCATGCTCCACATTTTTCAGGTATAATAGAAAGATACCGATCATCAGGTAATAACCAAACCTTTCCCACATTTCAGAAAAAAATAAGAATGGAAGTGCTTTTGGATGTTTTGCTGTTGTACTCATATCATATTTTAATTCAGTAAGATAAATAAAAAGGCGACCTAATGATCGCCTTTTTAATAATTTATGAAGATTCTTTATCTTATCCCATGCATCATTTTTTTCAATTTTGGGGTAAGTAAAAACAATAGTACAGAAGCTACTCCGCATAATATTACAAAAACCATAAAAAATTCAAACAAATTGTGAATAGTAAATCCGGCAAACGTAGGATTGTGATCACTGATCTTTTTTTCTGCCAGCATTTTTAATTGCTCAGTTGTTGGAATAATTTTTTTATCAAGTACAGCCTGCAGATCAATGCCCATTTTTGTTGCTTCTGTAAACTGCTCACCGGTTGCCGGTAAAATGGATCCCAACGTTCCGGCTAAAGCATAACCGGATGCATTTGATAAAAAAAACACACCGTAAAGCAACGAAGAAAATCTTTTTGGAGATAATTTTCCAACCAGGGAAAGGCCAATTGGTGATAAGCAAAGTTCACCAAAGGTTTGTATCAGGTAAAGCAGAATTAACCAGTGTACTGCTAATAATCCTGTGTTACCAAGATCTTTAACATTGTGTGCAATGATAAAATAACTCAAAGCGATCAGTGCCAATCCAATGGCTTGTTTAACCGGTGAAATCGGTTCACGGTTCTTTGCCCGTAGCTTATCCCATAAAATACTAAATGGTACTGCAAAGGCTACTACGAATATGCCGTTGAATATCTGTACCATTGATGGCGGCATATTCCAGCCAAAAAAGTTTCGGTCTGTCTGATTATCCGCAATAAAAGTTAATGAAGATCCAGCCTGTTCAAAAGCTGCCCAGAAAAAAATAATAAAGAATGATACAATATAAATAACCAATATTCTGTCTCTTTCTTCTTTGGTAAGCGAACTGTCTGATAGAATTAATCCGGCAAGTGAAAGGCCGCTTGAATATATGATAGAATAAATTACATTTTGTCCGAATACATAAAAGAATAACAATCCCAAACCGGCAAATGCAATAACTGCAGCTGTTAAAGCTTTTGAGCTGAATACTGCTTTTTGGGCTTCCCCTTCTGCATAATCTGAAGAATCATTTTTAGAAGGTAAACCACCAATAGGTTTTCCTTCAGGGGTTCTTACATATTTATCTTTTAATAAAAAGAAGGTTGTAACACCAATGAGCATTGCTATAGAAGCAGCCAGATATCCCCATTTAAAAGCATAAATATCTCTAACACCACTTTTATCAACAACATCACCAATTAAAGGACAGATCAATTGACCCAAAAAAGCGCCGAGGTTAATCCCCATGTAAAAAATAGTAAATGCAGTATCCAGTTTATTTCGCTCAGATTTAGGATATAGATTACTAACCATACTGGAGATATTTGGTTTAAAGAAACCATTTCCCAATATGATAATACCCAAGGCAATGTAAAGAAGCGTTTTTGCTAATTCAAGGTTAGAACTGAAAATACTCGCACTAAAAAATAGTGTCATTTGTCCGGTTGCCATCAATAATCCACCCAGCATGATACATAACCTGTTACCTAAAAAACGATCTGCAATAAATCCACCCAGCATGGGTGTCAAATAACATAAACCAAGAAATCCACCATAAATAATAGAGGATTGTTCTTTACTCATCATTAGGGCATTAACGATAAAAAGCGTTAAAATGGTCCTCATACCATAAAAATTAAAACGCTCCCACATTTCAGTACCGAAGAGAACCCATAGACCCTTAGGATGTTGTTGTTTTACTGCTTGTTCACTCATATTAGTTGGTTTTAGTGCTTAAAGGTTTTTATATAGTATCTCAAAATAGCGAAATTCTTTTACTACACACAAAATCAATTTCCCAATTTTAAAAAATCAGACTTGAAATTACCCGGCTTTTTTCTGCCGTTGGTAAAATTTATACGGATATAAGACTTCATAATTTTAATTTTGCTTTCAGAAGATTAAAATCTTTTTAAAATTCATCTATGAATATCCTTATAATCGGATCAGGCGGCAGGGAACATACATTGGCCTGGAAACTGAAACAAAGTAAATTATGTCATGATCTTTTCATTGCACCCGGCAATGCAGGTACAGCGTTGGAGGGCATCAACTTACCCATTGATATCAATGATTTTGATGCATTAAAAAAGGCTTCAGTTAAAAATAAAATTGAATTGATCATTGTTGGTCCTGAAGAACCGTTGGTAAAAGGTATTGTTGATTTTTTTGCATATTCAAAGGAAACAATGCATATCCAGGTTATCGGGCCCTCTAAAAATGCTTCTCAATTGGAGGGAAGCAAAGCTTTTGCAAAATCATTTATGCAACGGCATCAGATTCCAACAGCAGCGTATAAAGAGTTTACTGCAGATAATTTTGAAGAGGGAGTTGCTTATATTAAAGATCATGCATTGCCAATCGTCATTAAAGCAGATGGTCTTGCTGCCGGAAAGGGGGTATTGATCTGTCAAAGCCACCTGGAAGCCCTGGCAGAATATGAACTGATCATTCACCGGGCTAAATTCGGTGAAGCAGGAAATAAAGTTGTTATTGAATCTTTTTTGAACGGAATTGAAATGAGTGTATTTGCACTGACTGATGGAGTGAACTATCTATTATTACCCGAAGCCAAAGATTATAAAAGGATCGGGGAAGGCGATAAAGGCCTCAATACAGGTGGAATGGGAGCTGTAAGCCCACTGCCTTTTTTTACTGAAACATTGAAACAAAAAATCATTGACCGCATCATCGATCCAACCATCAAAGGGCTTCAAAAAGACAACCTGGATTATAAAGGATTTATCTTTTTCGGATTAATGATCATTCAGGAAGAACCCTTTGTTATTGAATACAATTGCCGGCTGGGAGATCCGGAGACGGAAGTCATCATACCAAGGATCAATAATGACCTGGTAGAACTTTTTTCTGCCGTTGCTGAAAAAAATCTTCATAACATTTCAATAGATATTGATGAACGAGCTGCAGTTGCTGTTGTGGCAACCAGCGGGGGGTACCCGGGAAAATATGAAACGGGTAAACCCATTAATGGATTAAAGGATGAAACCCTGGAAGATAGCCTCGTTTTCCAGTCAGGAACTTTACAAAAGGACGAACAGGTGGTCACAAACGGGGGACGGGTGCTGGTTGTAACCTCTTTTGGCAGTAATATCAAAGAAGCAGCAGAATTATCAGAATACATGATGGAGCAATTGTATTTTGATGATATGTATTACAGGAATGATATCGGGTATGAATTCAAATAAGACCGGGAACTATTCAGGTAAATAAGATTGAATACTAACATAGAAGCATACGCGAATTCTATTGCTGTAAAAGACAAGGAAACTAAATAAATTAGCAAAAAAATGAGGCACTATAATTTTAAAAAAAAGAAATAAACAAAATGCTTTCACAAAACGTGGAAAATAAAAATCTTTGCCGTTGTTAAATCCAATATTTTCCTTCAACTTTGCCTGCATTGTTTACATTCAGTTGTTACACAAAAAAATATGGGAATTTTTAATTTTTTTACGCAAGAAATTGCAATAGATCTGGGTACGGCAAATACCCTCATAATTCACAATGATGAAGTGGTTGTAAATGAACCTTCCATTGTTGCGTTAGACAGAAATAATCCTAAGAATTTATTGGCGGTAGGAAAGAAAGCCCTGATGATGCATGAGAAGACTCATGAAAGTATCAGAACTGTCCGCCCGTTAAGAGATGGTGTTATCGCTGATTTTAATGCTGCAGAATTAATGATCAGGGAAATGATCAAAATGATCTATCCCAAAAAACCATTGTTTGCACCAAGCTGGAGAATGATGATCTGTATTCCCAGCAGTATCACCGAAGTGGAAAAACGTGCGGTAAGAGATAGCGCTGAACAGGCAGGAGCAAAAGAAGTTTACCTGATACATGAACCAATGGCTGCAGCATTGGGAATAGGAATAGATGTGGAAGAACCGGTAGGAAATATGATCATTGATATTGGCGGAGGTACAACGGGTATTACTGTAATTGCATTGGCCGGAATTGTTTGCGATCAGAGTATTCGAATTGCAGGAGATGAATTTACAGCAGACATTATGGAAGCACTTCGACGTTATCATAGTTTATTGATTGGAGAAAGAACTGCTGAACAAATTAAAATACAGGTTGGAGCTGCTATGAAAGATCTGGAAAATCCTCCCGATGATATTCCCGTCAATGGCCGCGATCTGGTTACCGGAATTCCAAAACAGGTAATGGTTAGTTACCAGGAAGTGGCTGAAGCGTTGGATAAAAGTATTTTCAAAATTGAAGAAGCTATTTTAAAAGCATTGGAAACAACGCCACCCGAACTTGCTTCCGACATTTATCGCCGTGGTTTGTATATTACAGGTGGAGGCGCTTTGCTCAGGGGATTAGATAAAAGGTTGGCCGCAAAAATTAAATTGCCTGTTCATGTTGCTGATGATCCGCTGAAAAGTGTTGTAAGAGGTACCGGGATCGCATTGAAACATTATGACCGGTATCCCTTTGTTATGCGGTAATTCTTTTTATTTTAAATGTTGAATGTTAAGTGTAGTTAGAAAGTTGTTACGGCAACCTAAAACTTAAAGTCTTTAATTCAAAATTTAAAACCTATCTGCCGATAGGCAGGTTTAAAATTTAAAACATTCTTTCTCCGTTGCGAAATATCTTTCTGTTTATTCGCCTTTATTTTAATCTGATCTTTTTCCTGATTTTACAGGGATTAAGTATTTATTTAATTATTCATTACAGCAACTATCATCATGCTGCATTTGGTAATCTATCCAACCAGATAACGGGCAAGGTTAATGTACAATACAGCCGGATAGATAATTACTTTCATCTCAAAAGAACGAATGATTCACTTTTAAAAGCTAATGAGGTTTTATATAATAAACTAAAAATAGATTTTGAACTGCCTGATACAGTTTCCAAAGAAAGGATCGATTCGATCCGTGTAGATTCTTTAATTCAATACAAAAAATATACTTACCTCCCTGCAAGGGTAGTATCAAACTCCATTTCAACGCAAAATAATTATATCGTTTTATCAAGAGGTAAAAAACAACAATTGCACGAAGGTATGGGTATAGTAGATATTAATAATGCTGTTGTAGGTATCATTACAGAAGTTACAGACGACTTTGCTGTTGTTATGAGCCTGCTGCATAAAGACAGCCACCTCAGTGGTAAATTATTAAAAGGAGGAGAGACCGGAACGTTGAACTGGGATGGAAAGGAACCCAATATCATTACTTTGTCAAATATTCCCAAAAGCGCAAAAGTCGCAAAAGGAGATACTGTTATTACAAGCGGATTCAGTACAACTTTCCCCAAAGGAATGATTATTGGCAGCGTTACTGCAATTTATTCTGAAACCAGTACAAGTAATTTCAGGATCAATTTCATTACTGCTGCAAATTTTTATAACCTTCAATTTGTATATGCAATTGAGAATAGTCAACAGGAACCCATTAATAAAATATTGGATAAAATAAAACAACAGCACTGATGTTTTACAATGAACAACATTTTTAAATATATTATCCGTTTCATGCTTTTGATATTATTCCAGGTTTATGTACTGGATAAGATACACCTGCATCAAATGGTTACACCCTATCTTTATTTTTTATTTATTTTATGGTTGCCTTTTAAAATGAACCGTACAGTACTAATGCTCATTGCGTTTTTACTAGGATTCACACTGGATAGTTTCAGACACCATCCGGGCTTTCATACAGCAGCATGTGTTTTAATAGCATATTTAAGACCTTTTCTGATTAATTTACTGATACAGCAGGAAGGAGCCGAAAAAAATTATGAAGAACCCTCTTTTCAAAGCATGGGTGGTTTTTTACCCTATTTGATTTATACCGGCATTTTAAGCCTGCTGCACAACGGATGGCTTTTTTTCCTGGAAGCATGGCAATTTGGAGATGCGTGGTATTTTATTATTAAAACAATTTTATCTACTGTTATTAGTTTATTATTGATATTAATTGCAGAATTGATATTTACCCGTAAGCAGAAATTCCGGACGAATACAGTCAAAAATTAATTAAAGTTGAAATGGTTATAAAACGCATCTGTCAACTTTATTAACTTTATCAATTATTTCCCCAGTAAAAAATAAACAACAAAGTGTCTGTATTTAACCAATCAAGAAAAAATGTAATCAGGTTGATATTTATAGGCATGTTTATTATTATCATTATCCGGCTTTTTACACTGCAGGTAATTACAAGCAAATACAAGATTTTAGCCGAAGACCAGGGTATCTTCAGAAAAGTAGTTTACCCCGACAGGGGTATTGTATTTGACAGGAAGAACAGGGCCATTCTGCAGAATACAATTATATATGATCTGATGGTTGTACCGGCAAAGATCAAAGGAACTGATACAACTGCCCTTTGTAATATCCTTCAAATAGATACTGCAGAATTCAGAAAAAGGATCATTACTGCCATTATTAAAAATAAAAGTTACCGCCCTTCGGTATTTGAAGCATTGCTTACAGAAGAAAAAAAAGCAAAGCTTAGTGAAAACATGTACAAATTTGCACCCGGCTATTATTTACAGGAAAGGCCGGTGAGAGATTATCCCTATGATGCAGGAGGAAATATATTGGGATATTTATCAGAGGTTGATACCAATTTTTTAAAGAATCATAAAGATGAAGGGTATCTTATAGGAGATTATGCTGGTAAAACCGGATTGGAAAGAACCTATGAAAAAGTTTTGATGGGGCAGCGTGGTATTGAATTTTGGAAACGTGATAATAAGAACAGGCTAACAGACAGGATGGAAAAAGGGATTTATGATACTATAGCCATTGCAGGCCAAAACATGTATACCTCAATTGATATAGAATTACAGGAATTAGGAGAAAAATTAATGGAAAATAAACTGGGATCGATCGTTGCAGTTGATCCCAGAACGGGAGGCATACTTGCAATGGTAAGCAGCCCGACTTACAAACCTAAATTCTTAACGGGTGCTGATAGGAAAAGGCACTATGCCGACCTGTTATTGAATCCTGCTTTGCCATTATTTAACAGGTCTGTAACCGCAACCTATTCACCGGGATCAACATTTAAAACGCTTCAGGCATTGATTGGTTTACATGAAGGGGTTATTGAAACAAGTTTCAGGGTTTCCTGCTCGGGGGCTTTTTATGGTTGTGGTGGAGGAAGACCAATGAAATGCCTGGATCGTGGCACTTTTGATCTGCGCAGTGCAATCACAATATCCGACAACACTTACTTTGCCACCGTAATGCAAAAAGTGATGAATAATCCCAAATACCCGAACCAGGACAGTGCCTTAGCAAAATGGGATCAATATATGTATGCCTTCGGCCTTGGACATAAACTGGGTATTGATGTTCCTTCTGAAAAGCCTGGCAATATTCCTACGCCGGCATATTACGATAAAGTTCATGGAAAAGGAAAATGGAATTATTGCAGTTTCCGTTCGGTAAGTATCGGACAGGGAGAAGTGAATGTTACACCAATTCAAGTGGCGAATGAAATGGCTTATATAGCCAATAAAGGTTGGTATATCATTCCCCATATGGTAGATTCAATCGAGGGGGGAGACAAATTTGGGTTACTGGAAAAATTCAAAAAGAAACACAATGCTATTGATATCCCGGATAGTGTCTTTGAAGCTGTTCATGATGGAATGCAGGGAGTAGTAGATCATGGAACTGGAATAGCTGCAAAAGTTCCCGGCATAGCAATTTGTGGTAAAACCGGAACGGTAGAAAATTATATCGGGTTAATCAAACAACCCAACCACGCATTTTTTTGCGGCTTTGCTCCCAGGGATAATCCAAAAATTGCGATCATGTGTGTAGTTGAAAACAGCGGTAGGTTTGGAGGAACCTATGCTGCACCCATTGTGGGATTGATGATTGAAAAATATTTAAATGATTCTATTGCCGGTAAAGTAAGACAAGATAAAGTGGAGCAGTTGTCAAAACTGAATTTAATTCCTCCCCGTATTTATAAAGAGATTCAGAAAAGAGATTCGCTTACACACGCTAAAGACTCTGCATACCTGATAGCAAAAGGCTATATTAAATCTTTGAAAGATACCATGGGAATGGATGCTACGGATGAGGAAGATGCATTGGACCAGTTAAAAAAAGCCAATGATGATGTTAAAGGAAAGCCGTTAAAAAAAGACAGTAATTCTAACAAAATAAAACTTAATCCGGCAGCGATTTTGCCTGATGAAAAAAAGAGGACACAAAAAGATTCATCAAGTAATTAAAAAATCCTTTTGGGATTTATGTATCAAAAGAACAGTAATATATCAAAAGGAAAAGATTGGTTGTTGATCTGGCTTTATGTCATCATTGTGCTATTCGGTCTGGTTTGTATATTTTCTGTTGAGTATAAGAGCAATACAGATTTTTTCAAAAGCCTTTTTGAATTTAAGAAAAATTATAGCAAGCAATTCCTGTATTTTGGTATTTGTATCATACTGGCTGCATTTATTTTATTAACAGACAGTAAAATTTTTACTGCCACACCAAACCTGCTGTATATTTTTGGAATATTATTGATGCTGGCAACATTTGTAGTAGGGAAAAATGTGAATGGCTCTAAAAGCTGGATACCATTGGGGTTTATGAATCTTCAACCCGTTGAACTTTGTAAAATATTCACGGCTCTTGCACTGTCAAAATACCTTTCAAGGAATGATACTGATTTCAGTAAACCAAGATCACAGCTTATTGCAGCAGGCATTACTTTTTTACCTGTTGTATTCTCCATTTTACAAAATGAAACAGGATTGGCATTGGTGTATTTTTCCTTTTTATTGCCCATGTACAGGGAGGGATTACCTCCGGGATATCTTATCTCAGGGGCATCATTGGGCGTTTTACTGGTAATTACTTTATTGTTTCCTCCGCTCAGTTTGATCATTGCATTAACAGTAATTGCACTACTGACAATCTATTTTTCAAATAGAAAGATCAAGCGAAATAAGGGGCTTTTATTTATTATTATTGGGCTATGGCTCATTGCAACTTTATTTGTTGGTGTGGCAGTTCCATTCTTATTTAAGCACGTTTTTCAAAAATACCAGGCCGACAGGATCTTTAGTATGGTTGGAAGAGACAATCCTTTTGTGGATTCAAATACGGCAACAATTGCCCTTGTTGATCCTTCTGCCAAAAAAGCAAAATCGGATAAAGAGAATTATAATGTTAAGCAATCTAAAATTGCCATTGGTTCCGGTGGTATTTTAGGAAAAGGCTTTTTAAAAGGCACTCAGACACAAGGAGATTTTGTACCGGAACAGCATACCGATTTTATTTTTACTTCAGTTGGCGAAAATTTTGGGTTTGTTGGCAGCCTTATCCTCATGTTACTTTATTTTGGAATGATGTTGAGGATCGTATTTATTGCTGAACGGCAGCGTAGTACCTTCAGCAGGGTTTATGCTTACTCGGTTGTAGGAATATTATTTTTTCATGTGGCCATCAATATTTGTATGACCATCGGGCTGGCTCCTGTTATTGGTATTACACTTCCTTTAATGAGTTATGGAGGTTCTTCTTTATTAACTTTTACAATTTTACTTTTTATTCTGATCAGGCTGGATGCAGACAGGCAAATGGTTCTTCGCTGATTTTATTATTTACTTAATTTAAAGGACTTTTGCTACATGAAGATATTTCCACTAAGTGAAGGAAGTTTTACAGTTGATAAGACTAAAGTTTTTATTCCATTTGATAAAGCCACCGATGATTTGCAACAACGTGGTACTGGGAGCCTGTTGGTAGAGATTCAACCTTTTGTAATTATTACAAAAAATGACATATTGTTACTGGATACCGGCCTGGGCTTTCATACAAATGATGGAAAGATGCAATTGCATCATAATCTGATCAGTAATGGAATTGATCCAACCAAAATCACGAAAGTACTATTAAGCCATTTGCATAAAGACCATGCAGGAGGGATTCAGAATACAAGCAGTGCAACACATCAACCCGAACTTGCTTTTCCACACGCTACTTATTATGTCAACAAAAAGGAGTTGGTATCTGCAAGGGAAAATATAAACGCATCCTATACTCCTGAAGATTTTTCCTTACTGAATGAATCGGCAGATTTAATTCTGTTGGATGAAAAAGGAACAATTGATGATCATATCCATTATGAAATGAGCGGTGCACATTGTCCGTATCATACTGTTTTTTGGATAAAAGAAAATGATCAGATCTTTTTTTATGGAGGAGATGTAGCTCCGCAATTACAACAGATGAAAAACAGGTTTATTGCTAAATATGATTTTGATGGCAGAAGGAGTATGGAATTAAGAAACAAATGGTGGCAACAGGGGCAATCGGAAAATTGGACTTTTCTTTTTTATCATGATATTAAAACTCCTTTGATCGTGTTATAAAAAAAGAAGGCCTGCCCTAAAAAGAGCTGGCCGTTGCTAACCTATGAAAAACACCTATAGCAAAAATATATTATTTTTTTTCATATTCAAGCATTATTATTTTTATTTTCTAAGTATAGGCCCCTTATTCTTTAATCAATAGCAGTATTACAGTTAAAAAAAAAGACCCTTTTCAAATAAGAAAGGGTCTTTTTATATTAAAATAGCTATTATTATTAAACTATTGATTGTTTCTTCTTGGTGGCCGGCGGGTACCTTCATTTTGTTGCCTTACCTTTCTTAGCCTTTCAACAAGCCTTTTTCTGAATTCTGTATCCTTTCTGAAAAAATCGTCTGTTCGGTTATTTCCTACAACCTTTGAAAATCTATCCTGGTACTTTTTCTTAATGTCAAGAACAACCTGTTCTTTTTTTAACTCAGGCATACTAAAGTCTACTGCTTTTAACTCAGAATCAAACTGTTTATGCAGCGGCCAGAATTTCTGTGCTTCTTCTTCGTTTAAATTCAATTGTTGTGTGATATATGCCACATAAAGCGCCCGGATATTCTGTTCTCTTTTTACAGGATCCGGATCACTTTCCTGTGCATATCCGAATGAAATACATCCGATAAAAAGGGTAAAAAAAAGTAAAATATGTTTCATGATGATAAAATTAATTAGTTGTTGATTCAACAGCCTTTAACTGGTTTAATAAATTATCCAATGTGTTTTCGTCGGTTAAATAATCTTCCTGGTCTGGCAGGCTCTTATCATCTGACACAGATGCTACCAATGCTGCATTTACGTCCTGGCCCTCTTTTTGAAGATAGTTTACAATATCAGCATCTGTTAGTGTAGAAAACGCTTCATCAAAATTAAAAGCTACTTCATGACTTATTTTTATAGAATCAGCTCTTTCCTTTTTATCAAAAACAGAAATTACACTTAACCCCATGAGACCGGTAATAACTGCAGCGGCGGCATACTTGAAAAAAGAAGAACGTTTTTGCATTACAACAACTTTTGCAGGCTGATGTAACTTTTCTATGATACCTGATGCCAGATCATCAAAATATCCCACAGGAACAGAATACACATTTATATCCTTAAGCCCCTTAAGCAAAACAGATCCTTCATCATCCGTCATTTCTGCTTTTATTTTCTTCATTATTGAACCAGAAAGGCCTTCAAAATATCCTGTTGGAAGAGTACCCGCAACTTCCACCTGTTTTGTTGGTTGTTTAACAGTAAGTAAAATATCAAAAGAAAGGACATCAAAATAGCCATCGGGAACTGAATATACATTTCCGTTGGAAATATCAGCAAGCAAGGAATTAAGTTCTTTCAACTCATTTTGTATGGTAGTATTGTCGGGCATTGATAAATATGACTTATTTACAGGTAATTAGTTTAACGGTTCAGTATAAAATCTTCAATTTTTTTTACTGCATGATGATAACTGGCCTTTAATGCTCCTTCGCTTGTTTCAAGTACCCTGCTCATTTCCTCATATGGCATCTCATCGTAATAGCGTAAATGAAACACAGTTCGTTGTTTTTCAGGTAGTTTTTGAATGGCTAATTGCAATTTCCATTCCAGTTTATTGGCATCAAAGTGATCATCTGCCTTTATTTTATTGCTAAGTGTATTATCATCATCACTCAGGGAAATTGAACTGCGTTTTTTTTGTTGCTGAAGGAATGTTAGGCATTCATTGGTTGCAATACGGTAAAGCCAGGTATATAACTGGCTGTCTTCCCGGAAATTATCCAGGCCTTTCCATACTTTGATGAACATATTTTGTAATACATCATTGGCATCCTCGTGTTCAACAACCATCCGGCGGATATGCCAATACAGTTTTTCCTGGTATTTTTTTATGATACTGGTAAAAGCAACTTCTTTGGTTGCTTCAATTTTAAATTGAAAAAGCAGTTCGTTATCATCCAGGTGTTCGGCCATAAATTAATTAAGTATACCAAAATTAAAAAAACCAATCGTAAGATTGGTTTTAATCTGAAAAGTTTAATAATATCGTTCAGTCATTTTTTTCTTGCTATCGCTTTTTCTGCTGCAGAAACAATATTTGCAGCACTCAGGCCATATTTGATCAATAGCTCTGTTGGTTTACCGCTTTCGCCAAAAGTGTCATTGGTCCCAACGTATTCTATCGGAACCGGCAAGTTTCTTGATGCAACCTGCGCTATGCTATCTCCCAATCCGCCAATAATATTATGTTCTTCAGCAGTAACGGCACAACCTGTTTTTTTGATAGAAGCAATTACCGCATCAGTATCCAATGGTTTGATAGTATGAATATTTATTATTTCAACACTGATCCCTTTTGCTTCCAGTATTTTTCCTGCTTCAATGGCTGTCCAAACCAAATGTCCGCAGGCGAAGATAGTGACATCTTTACCCTCAGAGATCTTTTGAGCCTTTCCAATAACAAAATCTTCTTCTTTTGTAAATATAGGCCATACCGGTCGGCCAAAACGAAGGTAAACGGGGCCTTCAAATTTTGCAATTGCTTTTGTAGCGGCTTTGGTTTGATTATAATCTGCAGGTACGATCACGGTCATGCCAGGCAACATTTTCATCATGCCAATATCTTCCAGGATCTGGTGTGTTGCACCATCTTCGCCTAATGTTAACCCGGCGTGAGATGCACATATCTTAACATTTTTGCCACTATAAGCGATACTTTGTCTTATCTGGTCGTAAACACGGCCCGTGCTGAAGTTTGCAAAAGTGGTTGTAAAGGGTATTTTTCCTCCTATTGTTAGCCCGGCTGCAATTCCCATCATATTTGCTTCTGCAATACCGCATTGAATGAATCTTTCAGGAAACTCCTTAATAAAACCATTTAATTTTAAAGATCCGGCAAGGTCGGCAGTAAGGGCAACAATATTTTTATTTTCCCTGGCGGCTTCCAGTATTCCATCGCCAAACCCGCTTCTGGTGTCTTTATTACCGGTTACCTGAATTTCATTGAGCATGTGTTGGTCTGTTTTTGAAGCCGCAAAAGTAAAAGAAAGATTTGATTGCGGGTAAGGTTAATTGAGAAAGTTGCTCACAACGGTTAAATACATTTAATACTTAAAGAGAAACAAGAAACTAGAAACGGTTCATCTAATTCAAACTAATTTGCGGACCGTTAAAAAGTGTTTCGTCAGATTTTAATTTGAGTTCCCAATTCCATGCAGTGGCCATCATATCCTCAAGGTCATATTTAAGTTTCCATCCTAAAACTTTCATTGCTTTCTCATTATTTGCAAAAATGGAGATCACATCCCCCGGTCTTCGTGGACCGATCACATAATTCAGTTTCTGATCACTGACCTTTTCAAAAGTTTTAATTACTTCCAAAACACTATGTCCGTTGCCGCTTCCCAAGTTGAAAATATCGCAGTTACTTTCATTCTTTTTATTGATCAGATAATTGAGTGCCAATGTATGTGCATGTGAAATATCTGAAACGTGAATATAATCCCTGATACAACTTCCATCTTTGGTAGGATAGTCATCGCCATATACAAGCATTTGCGGCAGTTTTCCAATAGCCGTTTGCGTTATGGCCGGTACCAGGTTTGCAGGTTTTCCAACAGGCATTTCGCCGATCTGGTTAGAAATATGTGCACCCACCGGGTTAAAGTATCTTAATAAAACAGCTTGTATATTATTGCTAAGAACCGTTTGTTCTACGATCTGTTCACCCATTTGTTTTGTAAACCCGTAAGCCGATTCTGCTTTTTGTAATAAACTTTTTTCAGTAACAGGAATTTCAACAGGATTTCCATAAACTGTGCAGGAAGAAGAAAAAACAAAATGAGGGATATTGAATTCCGAAGCGCATCGTAAAATATTTATGAGCGAATTCAAATTGTTTTCAAAATACATTAACGGGTTATCAACCGATTCTCCAACTGATTTATAGGCTGCGAAATGAATGATGCCGTTTATGTCAGGGTTTTCCTGAAAAATGGCATGCGTATCATCAAAAATGCAAAGATCTACTGTATAGTTCTTTACTTTAACACCGGTGATTTTTTCAACACCCTCTAATATTCCGGCTTTACTTCTGCTGTTATTATCGGCCGAAATTACCTTAAACCCGTTTTGAAGCAGATCAACAATGGTGTGTGAGCCAATATAACCACATCCGCCGGTAACCAATATTTTTTTCATTTGTGAAAGTTATTTTTTAATGCTCAATTTATCAGATTGTTATATCATGTAAAGAAAACAAAAAAATCACTCAATAGATTGAGTGATCTGTAAAAAGAATTTTATTTCTCTTATTTAAAAAAGAAATGAACAATGTAATAAGTGATGGCAGCCAGTAAACCGCTTACCGGAATTGTCAAAACCCAGGCCCACAATAAATTTACCGTTACACCCCATCTTACTGCGCTTAAACGTTTTGTAGCACCAACACCAATGATACTTCCCGTGATAGTATGTGTGGTAGAAACAGGGATACCCATTTGTCCGGTAAAGAACAATGTAAATGCACCGGCAGTTTCGGCTGCCACACCTTCAAGCGGTGTAACTTTAGTGATCTTTGTACCCATGGTTTTGATGATCTTCCATCCACCACTCATGGTACCTAAGCCTATAGCCAGGTAACATGCAGCCGGAACCCAATTGGGCAGATCAGAAAAATTCTGAATACTGCCGTTGGCAATCAAAGCTGCACCTATAATACCCATTACTTTTTGTGCATCGTTACCACCATGCCCGATACTGAAAGCTGCAGAACTGAATAACTGTAGTCTTTTAAACATATTGGCTACTTTATAAGCTGTGGGCGTTCTGATCTTTTCTACATATAAATAAATCAGGCAAAATAAGATCGATGTAAAAATGATGCCCCAAACGATCATGCTGTTATCGGCTTTATCTATATCCTTGGCAAGTGCCTTTTCAATGCTGAAGGAAGTAATTTTCTTTTTTACCTTTTCTTTATTTTCATTATCAATCACAAAAATTGAATTCAAGGCAATCATGGTACTGTCTAAAGAAATTTCTTTTGCCAAATATCTTTTTAAAGGCTCTTTATATTTCTCCGTTGCTTCTTTTTCAATATTATATATTGCTTTAAAATCCTTATTACTGGAAGATTTTGCCTCAATTACAAGGAAATTATTTGCATTGCGTACATCATCTTTTAACCTGCTTGCTTCAATATCTTTTAACCACCCTTTCTGATAAGCTTCACTTGCAATATTTTTTGCACCAAGAATATCAAAATCGTTGACCAATAATTTAATATGTTCGTAATTCGGTATTGCTTTATCTAATTTTTCTTTGGCAGTATTGCATGCTTTTATTGTTACAGTATCAGCAGGATTTAATTCTTTTTTAGCCAGTGATTCTTGAACCTCTTTTTTATACTTGTCAATTTTTAAAAACTTTTGCAGGTTTTCATCCATTTTACTTGTTTCAAATTTGTCGAACAATAAAACGGTTAAAAATGTGACCAATGCTATGATTCCGATCCTGGCCCAAATATTTCTCATGATCGTTACAACAGTAATAAATATAGAGATTCCCATCCCAATGAGTGGGGCAAGAAAAATAAATATGATCGTACTGAAAATTATATCCGATTCAACAATTTTACCCCAGCTAAAACCGATTCCATTGATCAACAAAGCATGAGCTATTGCCGCACCTGCAAATCCCCCTATTAAAGTGTGTGAAGAAGAGGAAGGAATGCCGTACCACCAGGTTAGTAAATTCCAGAAAATGGCAGCTATAAGCCCGGAGAGTATAACCGGCAGGGTAATGAATTCCTTATGAACCGTTTTGCTGATGGTATCGGCTACTGCATGATCTTTAAAAATGAAATATGCTACACAATTAAAAATGGCAGCCCATACCACCGCCTGGAAAGGGCTGAGTACTTTAGTAGAAACAACTGTAGCTATTGAATTTGCAGCATCATGAAAACCGTTGATATAATCGAAAATTAATGCAAGTGCAATGATTACTATTACTAAAGTCATTTGTTAAAGTTGAGTTTTGAAAACTTGCCGGCTACTTTTTAAGCGTATTTTACAATAATACCTTCTATTACATTCGCAGCATCTTCACATTTATCCGTTACGATCTCCATGACCTGGTAAATTTCTCTTTTCTTTATTACTTCTTTTGCGTCAGGTTCTTCGGCAAATAAACGTTCAATACTCATATCAAAAATATCATCACCCTGGTTTTCTATGCTGTTGATGGTAACCAATGCATCTGTGATCTTGCGCATATTTTTCATATTACGCAATTCCATAACTGCATCATGAACAGCAACACAACCTTGTGCTATGACATCAGACATTTTATGAATACCAGTATCATTTGGATTTACCCTGTAAAAATTGATCTTTTTGGCTGAAGCATAAATATAATCAGCAATGTCATCCAGTGCAGAAGCCAGGTAGTGAATGTCTTCCCTGTCGAATGGAGTTATAAAATTTTTGCCCAATTCTGTAAATATCTGGTGCGTATAATCATCATTCACATGCTCCATGTCTTCAATTTCCTTGATCAGCTTTCCCCTTTCATCAAAATCTGGTTCATGCACAACTTCCTTTAATTTTTCACCCATTTTAACCAATACATCTACGACACTTTCAAATAATTGAAAAAAAACCCTGTCTTTGGGTAAAAAGATCTGTAAAATTGAATTTAAACCAGCCATAAATGTGAATTTAGCGTCAAAGGTTATGTTTTAGAATAAAAAAATGAAATTCTTTTAAAATGGTAATGATTTATTAACATAGAGGTAATATTAAATTGTTATTCCTTTATTTAAAGCTGAATTGTATGCTTAAGAAAAAACTGTTTTTGCTTTTCACAACCATAATATTAAGCCACTTGCTACAGGCTCAGTATTTGATGGATATGACGGATACGTCAAAAGACATAGGCAAAGGAATGTTAGCCATGTATAGCAGGCTTGATAAAATAAGACTGAGCGGCTATATTCAACCTCAATTCCAAATTACCGGAATTAAAGGGGCCAAAAGTTTTGCCGGTGGCGATTTTGCAACAAACAGCAATAACCGTTTTATGTTAAGAAGGGCCCGCGTTCGTATAGATTATATACATTATCCTAAAACAATTGGCCCATCTCTTCAATTCGTTTTTCAATTTGACGCAACTGAAAGAGGTGTCTTTGTAAGAGATGTATGGGGAAGATTTTTTGAAAACAAGTATAAAAACTTTGCCTTTACTTTAGGTTTGTTTGCAAGGCCATTCAGTTTTGAATTAAATCTATCAAGTAGTGACCGTGAAAGTCCCGAACGTGGCCGTATGAGCCAGATTTTAATGAGGACAGAGAGAGACCTCGGTGCTATGTTTACTTTTGATTCCCGTAATAAAAACGGTAAACTTAAGTTTTTAAAAGTTGATATTGGTTTATTTAATGGCCCCGGGCTTTCGTCCTTAACTGATTACGACAGTCACAAAGATATCATTGGAAGGGTTTCTTTAAAACCACAGCCACTTGGAAAAAAGATCACACTTGGGGCAGCAATATCGGTTTTATATGGAGGCTTATCGCAAAATACAAAGTATGTTCATCAAACAGGATTTGATGCGGGAATAAAAAATTTTGTAGTTGATTCTTCTGTTACCAATATTGGTAAGATTGCTCCACGACATTATTACGGGTTGGATGCACAATTAAAAATTAAAAATAAAGTTGGCTTTTCAGAAATGAGGGCAGAAATTATCACTGGTAAACAAACAGCATCCGAAGCCAGTAGTGAAACACCTGGGCTGTCATTTACCGGCAGCGAAGGGTATTATATAAGAAAATTCAATGGTGCATATTTTTGTTTTTTGCAACATTTGGGAAGTACTCATCACCAGATTGGTATAAAATATGACTGGTATGATCCCAATACTGATGTAAATACAAATGATATAGGAAAAGCAGGTAGTAATATAAATACAGCCAATATCAAATACAGCACATTAGGGTTTGGTTACATTTTTTATTTAACCGAAAATACAAAATTAGTTCTGTGGTATGATAGAATAACAAATGAAAAAACACAACTTTCCGGTTTTACAAGTGATGTTAAGGATAATGTATTTACCTGTAGGGTACAATTCAAATTTTAGAGGTTAGGTAACAATTTCGTAACATTAGAGTAACATTTCCGTAACTTTTTGTTCATCATGTCGTAACATGTTTAGTTTCTCTTTGTGCCAAATATGAGCGGCATGAAACTATTTACTTTTTTGATCGGTTTTTTTTCAATTTCTTTTTTTGCAACTGCACAAACCGGCCAGGTTGAAGGAAAGGTAACAGATTCAAAATCTACAGCTGGAATAAGTGGGGTTTCTATTTTAGTTGACGGGGCTCCTTCAAAATACACTTCGGGTATTGATGGTCAATTTGTTATAACATTAATGTCCGGAAAAAAATATTCAATAACATTAACTTCTGTAGGTTATCAGTCTAAGGTTTTGGAAGAAGTTGAGGTACTGGCAGGAAAAACACTTAACCTGGATATTATTTTAGATCGAATCACTAAAACACAGGAGACGGTAGTTATTCGTTCTACATCAAGAAAAGAAACTACTGCAGCATTAATTTCTTATCAGAAAAACACTTCAGTTGTTGCACAGGTTATCAGTGCAGAAGCGATCCGGAGATCACCTGATAAAAATACCGGGGAGGTCTTAAAAAGGGTTCCCGGAACTTCTATCCAGGAAGGTAAGTACCTGGTAGTTCGTGGATTGGCTGACCGATACAACCAGGCCATGTTGAATGGTATTTTATTAAGCAGTACTGAACCTGATCGTAAGACATTCAGTTTTGATATTTTACCTTCTTCGATGATTGATAATATTATCATCAATAAATCTTTTATTCCTGAATTGCCGGGTGAGTGGGCAGGTGGTTTGATCCAGGTCAATACCAAAGATGTTCCGGCTAAGAATTTTTTAAATCTGCAAATTGGAACCGGTTTTAATACACAGACCATCAATAATGATTTTTACAGTTATGAAGGAAGCAGTACCGACTGGCTGGGATTTGACAATGGAAAAAGAGCATTGCCGTCAAATTTTCCGAGAAAAGCTGTTTATGCTAATTTAGATAACGGGGCTAAAACTGCTTATGGTAAACAATTTTCAAATATCTGGACAGCAGAAAAAAACAACTCAAATTTTACTCCTGCACTAAATCAAAGCTTTTTGATCAATGGTGGTTTTAATAAAAAACTGGGCAAAAAAACCAAACTGGCAGCTATACTTGCAATAAATTATAACAGAAGTAATAAAAGAACCGCGTTTGAAAACCAGATTAATCTTTTTGAGAATAATGTGGCGAGTTTAAACTTTGATTATTATAATAATAAATATAGCAAAGATATTTTAGCAGGTGCTTTGGCTAACATAACACTACAGATCGGAAACAACAGCAAGATATCATTCAAAAATATGTTGAATATAAATACAACAAATTATACAACGATCAGGAACGGAAAAGATTTTGAAACTAATCCTTCAATAGGAGACAATATAAAAGCTTCTGAACTGGCATTTAAGGCAAATACATTTTTCAATACACAAATTTCCGGAGAACATAATATAAAGAAATACGCGGCTAAATTGCATTGGTTTGGCAGCTTTAATATTTTAGACCAGTATATCCCGGACCAACGCCGTATTCAATATAACCAGGATGACCCTACCGATCCGAATTCTCCATACTCTTTATTGATCGGTGCATCAAAATCTTCTCAGAAAAGTGGCAGCCGTTATTATGGTTTTTTAAATGATTATGTATATACAGCCGGTGCTGATCTCGACAAAACATTTTTAATAAAAGATAAGACACAAACGGTAAAGGGCGGTTATTTTTTCCAGGTTAAAGACAGGTTGTTCGACTCAAGGCCATTCGCTATTTATCTACCATCAGACAATCCCGCTTTACGCCATTTGAGTGCCGATCAGGTTTTTGCACCGGAGAATTTCGGTACCGGTTTCGATAATAAATTAGCATTTAATGAATTGTCAGGTTCTAGTTACCGTTATATCGCCAATTCAATATTGAATGCCGGGTTTCTACAGTTTGATAATCAAATAACCGATAAGATACGTGCGGTGTGGGGGTTAAGGGTTGAACATTTTGACCAGGTTGTTGGTAGCATGAATAAAAATGATCCACGACATGTTTACAGTAAAGTCATTGATTACCTGCCCGGTTTGAATATTACTTATAAAGTAAATAATAAAACAAATGTAAGACTGTCAGCTTCTCAAACAGTTATTCGTCCGGAATTCAGGGAGTTAAGCACTTTCCAGTTCTTCGATTTTGACCTTGGGGCAACTGTTGCAGGAAATACTGCATTGGTAAGGACAAAGGTTTCCAATCTTGATCTGCGTTATGAAATGTATCCAAGAGGCGGAGAGTTATTTACATTGGGTATTTTTTATAAATATTTTAAAGATCCGATTGAAGCTTATTTCAATGTTGGTGCCGGCGGGTCAAGTACGTATAATTTTATCAATGCTGATGAGGCAAACAGTTTTGGTGCTGAACTGGAGTTTAGAAAGAAACTTGATTTTAACAGGAGCCTTAAAAATTTCACTATACAAGGGAATGTTTCTTATATCTATAACAGGGTATCCAGCCAAAGTACTTCATTGGATCGGCCTATGCAGGGCCAAAGCCCTTATTTGTTGAATGCAGGCATTCAGTATGACGTTGAAAAATACGGATTAACTACAACATTGTTGTTTAATCAAATAGGCAGAAGAATTGTTTTTGTTGGCGGTTCCGATCAACCGCCAATATGGGAAAATCCCAGGCCCGTGCTTGATTTCCAGATAGCCAAAAAAGTATTAAAGGATAAAGGAGAAGTGAAATTAAATATTGCGGATATTTTCAACAAGAAAGCGATCTTTTATAATGACCTTAACGATAATAAAAAATACGATAAGGGTACAGATGCATACGCTATTAAAAGAAATTATGGAACCAACGTAAGTATTTCATTCGGATATAATTTTTAATAAGACTGAAAAAATATAAACACATTTTAAAACAAACAAAATAAAAAGATGAAAAAGTTATTTCTCTTAACCGTTATGATCGCTGCAACTGCATTAAGTTGCCGTAAAATAGAAGTAGATGGGAATACCACGGGCAATAATAATGGAGGTGGTACAACAAATGAGAATACGATCCTCGAAGGCCGAATAAGTTCTAACAGGACATTGAAAGCAGATTTTACTTACAAACTTCGTGGCCTCGTATATGTTACAAACGGAGCCATACTAACGATTGAGCCCGGAACAAAAATTGTTGGAGAAACCGGCAGAACGGGCGGACTTATCATTACCCGCAGTTGTAAGATCATTGCAGATGGAACAGCAAGCAAACCAATTGTATTTACTTCTGAAGCAGCTACTCCACAACGCGGAGATTGGGCAGGTGTGGTAATATTGGGCAATGCACCAACAAATGCGTCTTTTAATGGTGTTGCAGGTGTAGGAGAAATTGAAGGAGGTATCAATAACAGCGATGGATTAGGTTTGTATGGCACCCCTGCTACTCAAGCACAAAATCCGGCAGATAACAGTGGTATTTTACGTTATGTTCGTATTGAATATGCCGGTTATGCTTTCTTACCCGATAAAGAAATTAATGGGTTGACATTTGGTGGAGTTGGTAATCAAACCATCGTTGACAATGTACAGGTATCTTATGCAAATGATGATTCTTTTGAATGGTTTGGTGGTACTGTGAATTGTAAGCACCTGATTTCATTCCGTACACTGGATGACGATTTTGATACCGATAATGGTTATAACGGAAAGGTTCAGTTTGGTATAGTCTTAAGGGATTCTTCAGTTGCAGATATTTCTAAAAGTGAATCATTTGAAAGTGATAATGACGCAGCCGGTAGTTCCCTGTTACCTCAAACTTCAGTGGTTTTTTCAAATATGACTGTAATGGGGCCAAGAGCTACATTAGCTAATACAGGAAGCAGTTTATTCCTTGCAGCTGCCCAGATCAGGAGAAATTCAAGTATGTCATTGTTCAATTCAGTTGTGATGGGTTATCCAACAGGTTTGTATATTGATGCCACCAAAGGAGTTCCTACTGATAATAATATTCCCGGTTCTTTATTTGTGCAGAATACAATAATAGCCGGTTGCACTACACCAATTTTATATAGCCTTGGAACAAATCCAAATGTTCCAATAACGGCAAATACAACAGCAACCATTACTGCATGGTTTAATTCGGCTACGTATGGTAACAGCATCCTTACAAACAATACGGCGGCAGGCTTAATTGCTCCGTTCAATTACACTAACCCTGATTTCAATCCCACTGCAGGTTCAGCAGCAGCAGGAGGAGCAAGCTTTACACATCCTAAAGTTGCCAATGGATTTACAGCGGTTTCTTATAAAGGAGCTTGTGCGGTTGAAGATACCTGGTGGAAAGTATGGACAAAATTCTGATACATAAATTAATGAAATATTTTTTTGAAAGCAGCCATTTGGCTGCTTTCTTCATTAAAGCTTTTTGATAAAATAAGCAAGCGGATAGTATTATACTCACAAGCAATATCCAATGACTGATCTTGTATCAACAGAAAATATTATCAATTAAACGAATAGTAACAATAAGTATAACCAGAAAGCAAAGAAAATAAAAACTACAAAATAATATTTAATGATTCCTTAATCCGGAAAATGATGAGTAGCAATAAATTTATTGCAACTTACATCCACAAAGAAAAATAAATTCTAAGATTTTCATTAAGCAAATAGCAAGTTTTAATCATGCTTGAACCACCTTTATTCTTATTGGTGGTCTTTTTTTAAATTGATTTCAAAAGGGTAAAATACCAATGAATTCTTTACTAAATCAATCTTAATCAGGCATTCGGCGATCTCTATAAATGGTTAGTAAGTAATCTTCAAGGCATTGAATGCCGGGCGGAACCTATAGGGCCGCCTTTTTTGGTAATATTAGTTTAATAGTTACTTAATATACAGGTAAAGTAGCCGGTTTATTTTGCAAAGTGTAAAACTTTATAAAATACAGGTCTATGAAACATGATTTTAACAGAATGATCTCCGGGAATAAATTATTCTTCCGGAGGGCTTGCATATTTTTTTTGATAGCTTCCATCACAATATTCTTTTTTGGGAACACTGTTATACTGAAACCTTTAAATGATCCTCACCCTTTTTGGCTCAATGTATTTTTTATCAATTACACATTCTTAGGTAATGGTTTATTTTTAATTTCCCTGGCTTTTGTTTTAATATTTCGGTTCACTAGTGTCCTGTAAAACTATATAAAAGTTCTTTGAAATTCCTAATAGACGTGTATTTGAGCCGAAAAATAAACGGTGACGATTTGAAATGAATTCGTATTATTTCTGCTAAAATCAGGCATGAATAATGGAAAATAT
>JANMMS010000065.1:0-10705 GCA_031373525.1 Ferruginibacter sp. | reverse complement strand
GATTTCAAAATAGAAATGGGTAAATTTTCTAACTTACTTAAATCGCTACAATCTACGCTCTGGGGTGGCGTAGGTGCATTTTCAGATTTAATTTTTACGTGCCTATTTTGCATAACGACTAATTATAGGTAAAAGGAAATAATTTCAAAAACTTGCTTTGTTGCGATTTTATGCCGTTACATGAGCGTAGCGTAGGCATAAAATCGCAACAAAGCAAGTTCAATACCGCCTTAGCGGAATAAACAGAATAATTATTTTCTTTTACCTATAATGTATGGCGTTATGTTAAAATGGTTAGCCTCATTGTGTTAGCGAGAGTTAGAAAATGTTTGGGGATTAATTGTTTAAAAGTTGCGGAGCAGGATTTTGAAAAAATCCATCCACTACATACTGGTAAGCTAATGACTAAAGAAGATATTTCTGAAAGTGGGAAAGATAAAAGCAGAATATCAGTTATACCTGGATTTAAGGATTTCCCTGATGAGTTCCATTTCAAACTTAACGCTGCCATCGTTCAAGCATCCATCAATTCTAACTCTTAATTTTGAAGAATATCCTAAATATACAATTAACCCAAATCGCTAAGTAAATTATCAAACAATTAAAATTATCATTATGTCCGAAGATGTGAAAAAATAAAATTATGAAGCAATAAAAAAATTGCTTAAAGGGTTATCAATAACAGATGCCATTTCAGTAGTCGAATACTTTGTTATTAATATTAAAAAGGATACTAAAATTTAAAAAACAGTATTATGAATAAAATAACAGATCTACAAGCAAAAAAATTGTCTGAAAAAAATGATAAAATCAATGATGAAATTATTGATAAGATATTGCTGATATTAAACGGGTTATCTTATAGAAAATCCTGTTACATAGCTGCTTTGTTAAAGCATAGGATAGGAGATAAATCTATTGTTCAAAAAGAACAACTTGTTGATAAAAACTAACTTCGGTGTATTTATGTTCATCTGTTACGGATGTTACTTTAACTTCACCTACAGGTTGCCAATCTTCTTTTATATGATTGTTTACTTGGTAAGTAATACCTTCATTTGTTTCACCTTTTATAACTTTATATTCCAGTATAACCCTATCCATTTTTTTATAATTTAATCTTCTAAAATATCTTCGCACGTGGCAATGGCTTAAACAATTTATCTTCAAATATTTTCTAACTTTTTGTGTGCCAGTTTAATATAACGCTAATTATAGGCTTTTTTTATTTCCTTCATCCGCTATGTTGCGATTTTTTATTTTGCCTTGTTTCTTAACAAGCAAATATAAAATAAAAAATCGCAACATAGCGGATGCCTTAAAAAAATAATTAGAACAATGAAAAAAGCGTATAATTAATATTATGTTAAACAGGCGCACGTCTGCACCCTGCCTTTTTATTTTTCTTTCCTGAGCCACACCTACGTAGTAGATTATGCAGTAGATTGTAGCGGATAATAACGGAATGGTATTTCGTTGATTATACCCGAAACGCAAACAGTGGTGCTCTTTGCATATTTCAAAATGGGTGGTACCCATATAACCGAACCGCTTCTGCGATGGTATCACAAAAGCGGTCGCAAAACTTTTATCATGAAAATAAAAGTTGAAATCAGCAACAAGGCGTTACTCCTTTTTGCTAACCTAATCATCTGGTATCTAATACACAGATAACAGTGGTGTCCGAAGTTTAAGCACCCCATTTTGGGGTGCTTTTTTAATTAATTACGTTTGTATTCTTCACTTTTTCAAAGTGATGCTCCGCAGCTAAAGAAAAACAAAAACACAGGGTACATCGGCCACGCTATTTCCCGCCCTTCATGGTGAAAGTTTCTATCAAAACTTAACTTTCACCCCCTGTCACAGGCTAACCTGAGTAACATAATATAGAGTTATACTCAAAACGCCAGTGTTGTGTCTTTTTCTGCTTCGCAGTTCGCATTCGCCTGTTGCGATTTTTTAACATTTAGTTGCCCTTTGGCAGTTAAAAAATCGCAACAGGCGAATGAAGGAACTAACGTTTAAGTATAACTAATTTTTATGTTAAATAGAATAAGACATTGCTTTTACACCTACTTTGTGTTCCATATGCAAACCACTCTTCTGTTAAATTAAAAAAGGAAATGGTTTGCTGGTACTTTAAAGTGTACCTTATTAATTGTTCGATGAATTTAAATTCAACATTCAGTTAAATCAAAAAATCATGTAAAATCAATCCTTAACCAAATCATAAATAAAAACCCTGGAGCCGCAGTTTAATGGAAATTTATATAAAAAGATCGCATTCTATAACCAGGTATCCATCAATACGTTTAAAAAACATCTACAAAATGGTTACAGGAAATTGTGTGTAACCAATAGAACGAATGCCTGCAAAAAATATTTAAATATTCCAATATAGTTTACTACTGTAAATTAAAATGGCTACTCAATGAGCAGCCATTATTAATTTCATAAGTCAATATACCCAAACTTATTCAAGTTATTCTTCTGCATCAGTATCATCTTCTGATGATGCTGATGTATCGGTTTCATTTGCTGTTGTATCATCAGCTGTAACATCTGAGTCCGTAATTTCAGCTGCAACTGTTTCATCCAGTTCTTCTTCTTTTTCATCGAGTTGTGTTATCGCAGCAATTTCATCTCCTTCATCAACCTTAATCAGTTTTACACCTTGTGTTGCACGGCCCTGTTCGCTGATCTGATTTACTGCCATGCGTATTGTAATACCTGAAACACAGGTAATCATCAGGTCCTCTTTTTCAGTAACTGCCAGTAAACCAACAAGACCGCCTGTTTTTGCAGTAACATTGATCGTTTTTACCCCTTTACCTCCACGGTTAGTTACACGGTAATTTGCTTCATTCGATTCCGGATCATCCAGGAAAGTACGTTTACCATAACCTTTCTCACTCACTACCAATACGGTTTTAGATTTATCTTCTTTGTTTACACAGATCATACCAACAACTTCATCCTTTTCATCATCAACCTCAATACCACTTACGCCAATGGCACCACGACCTGTTGGGCGAACCTTGGATTCAGGGAAACGTATTGCCCTGCCACTTTTCACTGCCATCATGATCTCACAATTACCATCAGTCATTTTTGCTTCCAGTAATTGATCGCCATCAATGATGTTAATGGCATTGATACCATTTTGCCTTGGACGGCTGAAATCTTTAAGGTTTGTTTTTTTAATAGTACCTTTTTTTGTACACAATACTATGTAATGCTGATTCACATAATCTTCATCATCAAAATTCTTGACATCTATGATTGCCCTAACTTTATCATCCGGTGGAATCTGTACCATATTCTGTATAGCCCTTCCTTTACTGGTTCGGTCGCCTTCAGGGATCTGGTATACTTTTAGCCAGAAACATTTTCCTTTTTCCGTGAAGAATAATAAAGTGTGGTGTGTTGATGCCACAAATAAATGTTCAATATAATCTTCCTCCCTGGTGCTGCTTCCTTTTGCACCACGGCCACCGCGACGTTGCTGACGGTATTTTGTAGCCGAAGTTCTTTTAATATAACCCAAATGAGAAATTGTTACCACCACATCTTCTTCTTCAATTAGGTCCAGCATGTTTATTTCGTCATCGGCATATACAATTTCCGATTTACGCTCATCTCCGAATTTTGCTTTTACTTCAAGCAATTCTGTTTTAATGATCTCGAAACGCAGGCTTTCATTTGCAAGTATTTCTTTTAACCTGGCTATCAGTTTCATGATCTCGGCATGTTCTTCCCTGATCTTATCAATTTCCATACCGGTTAAACGCTGTAAGCGTAATTCCAGCACTGCTTTTGCCTGTATCTCACTCATGCCAAAATTACTCATCAAACCATCCTGTGCAATATTGGGTGTTGCACTTTCCCTGATCAGTTTTATAACTGCATCAAGGTTATCAAGCGCTATAATATATCCTTCTAAAATATGTGCCCTTTCTTCAGCTTTACGTAATTCATATTTTGTCCTTCTTACAACAACTTCATGTCTGAATTCAATGAACTCAGCAATCAGTTGTTTTACGTTAAGTATCCTTGGTCTTCCTTTTACCAGTGCAACATTATTAATACCAAAGGAAGTTTGCAGGTCGGAATATTTGTATAACTGGTTGATGATAACCTGAGCAACTGCTTCTTTTCTTAGTTCTACAACTATACGGGTACCCTCTTTACTATTACTCTCATTGTTTACATCGCTGATACCTTCAATTACTTTTTCATTGATGAGGTCACCAATTTTTTGAGTAAGTTCATCCCGGTTTACGAGGTAAGGTATTTCTGTTATAATGATCTTTTCTCTTCCACGGCTGTCAGTTTCAATATTGGTTTTACCACGAACTACTACCCTTCCTCTACCGGTATGAAGAGCAGCTTTTACACCTTCAAATCCATAGATGATACCGCCAGTAGGGAAATCAGGGCCTTTAACCAATTTGATCAGTTCGTCTATTTCGATCTCATTGTTATCAATATAAGCAACACATCCATCGATCACTTCAGACAAGTTATGTGGCATCATATTCGTAGCCATTCCTACAGCAATACCGCTACTTCCATTCAATAATAATTGTGGAACCCTGGTTGGTAATACTGTGGGCTCTTTTAAAGAATCATCAAAGTTGAGCTGAAAATCGACCGTTTCCTTATCAATATCTTCCATCATGGCTTCGGCAAACTTTTCCAGCCTTACTTCTGTATAACGCATAGCTGCAGGTGGGTCTCCATCCTGGCTACCAAAGTTACCTTGCCCATCGATCATTTTATAACGCATCGACCATTCCTGTGCCATACGAACCATGGTAAAATAAATGGATGAATCACCATGGGGATGGTATTTACCCATTACCTCTCCAACAATACGTGCAGATTTTTTATATGGCCTGTTGCTGTAATTTGCCAGTTCGCTCATTCCAAAAAGAACCCGGCGGTGAACAGGTTTAAGTCCATCCCTTACGTCAGGAAGTGCTCGTCCAACAATTACACTCATCGAGTAATCGATGTAAAATGTTTTCATTTGCTCCTCAATATTCACCGGTATTATTTTACCGCGATTATTAAGGTTTCCTCCTTCAAAATTATCCTGATTTTCCATATAGTTTTATAGGTTGCGAAAGTAACATTTTATAGCCAGTTTTCAGCATCAAAAACAGGCTTTTTTACGAATGTTTTACACAAAAAAATTTAATATGTGGAGAATTAATATAGCCCGGCACAGCAAAGGCAATACATAGTCTTAAAATGCAACTAATTTGCGGCTTTTAGCCTCTTTCTTAGCCGCTTTGATTGAAATCTTATAACTTGCAAAAAAAATAAAAAATTGAAAAAGATCATATTATTTGGAGCCGGAAAATCAGCCTCTGTTTTAATTGACTATTTACTTGAACAGGCCACTGAAAATAACTGGAATATTATGATCGCGGATTACAATAAAAAACTGATCGAAGAAAAGACGAAAAATCATCCCAGATCGGAACCGGTAGAACTTGACATCACGAATGATGAAAAGCGGCGTGAGTTGATAGCGCATTCAGATATTGTCATTTCAATGATGCCTCCTGCCCTGCATATTTTAGTTGCCAGAGATTGTATTCAGTTCGGTAAAAATCTGTTAACAGCATCTTACGCTGATGATGAAATTAAAAGCCTTCAAAAGTCTGTTGAGGAGAAAGGCATTTTATTTTTGTGTGAAATGGGACTTGATCCGGGTATCGATCATATGAGTGCGATGCAATTATTGGATGAAATTAAAGCATCCGGAGGGGTTGTAAATTCCTTTAAAAGCCATTGCGGCGGATTGGTAGCTCCTGAAAGTGATGATAATCCCTGGCACTATAAGATTACCTGGAATCCAAGGAATATTGTCCTTGCAGGAAAATCGGGTGCAATTTACAAGCAAGACAACAAAATAGTAACAGAAAAATATGAATCATTATTTGATGCAGATCGTAAAGTAATGACCGGTAATGATGCAGTGCCTGAATTAAGTTATTATCCCAACAGGAATAGTTTGCCATATATTGAACTTTATGGATTGCAAGATGCAGCAACTTTTATCAGAACTACCCTTCGCTACCCTGATTTTATGTATGGATGGAAAAATATCATAGATCTGAATCTGACAGATGAAAAAGCTGAATATGAGACCAACGGAAAAAATCTGTTTGATTTTTATAAAGAACATCTTTCTAAAAACGGATTCGGTGACTGGTTAGAAGAAAAACTAACCGAACGTTTTGTGCAAACCAAATCGATGCTTGAGAACCTGATGAAAATTATGGAAGTTGAAGAAGAAGCAAAACAGGCAAGTGAAGAACCGGTCGATGATTTTATGGTAGTTGATGAAAGCGGGGACCTTAAAAGTATTGAGTTAAATGAAGTGAAATCAATGGCTGCCGGCACCATCGCAGCTAAGATGCATGAAGCAAACCTGACGCTGAAGCAACTTTTTTACCTGGGAATTGATGATAAAGAAACGATGATCAATAAAGGATTGTGTGCAGCAGCGGATGTATTGCAACTTGCATTGGAAAAAAAATTAGCATTAAATCCAACGGATAAAGACATGATCGTTATGCTGCATGAGATCGAATATACGGCGAAAGGGAAAAAGAATTTTATTCACAGTTCATTGCTGGTTAAAGGCGATGATAGTATTCATACCGCAATGGCAAAAACGGTTGGCCTTCCGTTAGGAATTGCTGCTAAATTAATTTTAAACGGAAAGATCAGGATGAAGGGAATACATATTCCTGTGTCAAAAGAAATTTATGAACCCGTTTTAGAAGAATTAAAGAAACATGGAATTGAATTCGTAGAGACAAGAACTTCTGTATAATGTTTTAACCGCGAAGGAACGGAGCCGTAAAGCAATATGTCTTTGTGTCTTTGCGGCTCCGCGGTTAAGGTATTAAAATTTTAATCAACTCCCCTACTCCTTCAGTAGCTGATTTTTCTATTGTAATAATATTTTCATACCTGTTTACTGCTGGTATTTTTTTATCAATTATATATTTCGGAACTTCCATATGAACATAATCCAGCAAGCCTGCTGCGGGATATACCTGGAGGGAAGTGCCAATCAATACAAAAATATCTGCCTCGGTCATAATAGTTGCAGCCAGGGGGATCATTGGAACCGCTTCTTCAAACCAAACGATGTGTGGACGAAGTTGTGAACCATCTGAAGCCAGATCACCCAGGTTAATATCTCCTGTTATGGTTGTAATTAAATCTTCATTTTCAGTACTTCGCATTTTAAATATTTCCCCATGTAAATGCAACACTTTTGTTGATCCTGCTCTTTCATGCAGGTCATCAATGTTTTGAGTTATGATCGTTACATCAAAATATTCTTCTAAAGCGGCTATGCCTGTATGTGCGGTATTAGGTTTTGCTTCAGCAACGTCCTTTCTTCTCATATTGTAGAAATCCAATACCAATTGAGGATCTCTTCTAAATGCTCCTGGTGTTGCTACATCTTCTATGTTAAAGCCCATCCAAAGGCCATCACTGTCACGGAAAGTCTTTAGTCCGCTTTCTGCACTAATGCCTGCTCCGGTTAAAACAACAATTTGTTTTTTCTTCATGTAAATAAAAATATCATGCTATTTTTCATTAGCCATCTGCATAATAATATTCCATTCTGCTTCTGTAACGGGTGAAACTGAAAGCCTGCTGATTCTGATGAGTGCCATATTTGCCAAACGTTTATCTGCTTTCATTTGAGTGAGTGTTACCGGCTTTTTTAATTTTGCGGATGTCTTAAAATCTACAGCCACCCAGTTATTATCTTCAGTGGTTGGGTCCTGATAAAATTCCTTAGCAACTTTTGCAATTCCAACGATCTCCATGCCTTCATTGCTATGATAGAAAAATGCTTCATCACCTTTCTTCATAGCTTTTAAATGAATGCGTGCAGCATAATTTCTTACACCATCCCAGGTTGTTTGTTTGTCTTTTACAAACATTTCCCAGCTATATTTGAATGGTTCTGATTTAATGAGCCAATAAGGCATAATAAAGAAAATAAAATGTGAAAAAGAAAAAGATCATTACTCCCACCCACTGGCCAGTACATCTGCAATATGCATTGTCTTTAACGGGATCCCTTTTGTTTTTATGTACCCATCTAATTGCATCAGGCAACTTAGATCTGTTGAAATAATATAATCAACACCGGTAGCCAATGCATTTTGAATTTTCTGATCGGCCATGCCAATTGAAATTGATTCAAATTTTACAGAGAATGTTCCACCAAATCCACAACAGGTCTCATTGTCTAACATCTCAACAAGGTCCAGGCCTTTTACATGGCTCAATAATTTACGTGGACCTTCTTTTATTTTACATTCACGCAATGCAGCACAACTATCATGATAAGTGGCCTTAGCCCGAAAATAAGCGCCATAATCTTCGATCTTTAATACTTCGGTTAAAAATTCAGTAAATTCATATACCCGTTTGGCCAGGTGCTTTACTTTGTTGTGTGAGGCACCATTATCGAAAAGTTTAGGATAATAATTTCTTACAAAACCAACACAACTTGCACTTGGGGCAACAATATAATCTACGGTATCAAAATCTTTAATGAATTTTGTGGCTACATCTCTTGCTTCATTTACAAAACCTGCGTTGAATGCAGGTTGGCCACAACAGGTTTGGTTGGTATTGTATCCAACTTCACAACCGGCTTTTTCAAGTACCTTGATCATATTAAAAGCTGTTTGGGGATACAACTGATCAATAAAACATGGTATGAATAATTGAACTTTCATGGCTGATTTGGTGAATAGTTATATTTCGTGTAATTCAGGGTTTACATTATTTCTTAAACGATTCTGATAAAGCCATCATTTTCAATGCAGTAGTAGCTGATTCAGCTCCTTTGTTACCATGCTTGCCTCCGGTTCTTTCATCAGCCTGGTCCTGATTATTAACTGTTAAAATGCCAAAGATCGTGGGAACCGGTAATAATAAATTTAATTGGAGTATACCTTCGGTTGCAGCATGAGAAACATATTCAAAATGAGGAGTATCGCCTTTTAAAATACAACCCAGGGCAATAAATGCATGAGGCTTATCATCTTTGTACTTGTGATTATCCCAGTAATTTTTAATGCCATAAATGATCTCAAAAGCACCGGGAACATGTATGATCTTATAGTGAACTTCATGCTTATTCAACACATCAACGCAACCCTTTTCAAGTATATCAACAATTTGCGAATTCCAATCGGTACGAATAATAATAACACAGGCATCCTTTGCCAGCCGGATGCCTGTTGTATTAATAATATCAGATGAACTCATTGCCATTTTATGAAACTTTACATGCTAATCTAATAACAGTTCCGGCGATTGCAGCTGAACTATTTAAAGATTTCCATTCAATAAGAATCAACCGGGAATGCATTTATTCAAATATACCTAAACTTGCCAGATGTTTTTCAACATCACCGGAAGTAACTGATGCATTTGTGGGAAATTTATCTTTTAATTCTTTATACAGATCAATGGCTTCTTTTAATTTACCGGTTGCTTCTGCGTAAGAAGCAGCTATAAATAAAGCATTAGGGGTTATTGATTCATCCTTAGAATTAACATTTGCAGCTTTTTTATAATAACTAAATGCTTCTTCTATATTCTTTTTTTCAGAATAGGCATGTCCAAGTAAGATATACGCTTTGCTTTGAACCTGGTCAGCATCTTTACCATTAAATTCTTTCAGATATTTAATAGCCTTGTCAAATTCCTTAATATGAAGGTAAGAAGCTCCGGCAATGAAATAAGCCCGATTACCTGCAGCAGTTCCACCATATTGGCTGATCACTTTCAGAATACCTGTAATAGTAGTTCCGTTATTGTTCCCTCCATTTAATACGAGGCTTACAGAATCTTTATTAAAACTGGCTGATGCCATTTTATCAAATAAATTCTCTGCATGAAATATTGCCTCACTGGCCTTTTTTTCATTTGGCAAAACAATAAAGTTCTGATAAGCATACCAGCCACCAATAATTAGAATAATTGCTGAGCCGATATAAATGATCGGTTTACTGAATTTATCCCAAAATCCTTTTGCTCTTGTAACTACATCTGTAGCTTCTGTTGTTGTTGTCGGAGTAATGTTCTTCTCTGCCATTTTAATTTGTACCTCAGCATTTATAAGAAATGACGGGGGCTTTTTTTTTATTTTTATTTAATTGTTTATTAGTATTTATAGTATTATAAACTTTTATACAAAATAGTTTTGGTTAAAAAATTAATCCAAAATAAAAGGATAGTTATCTTCAACATAAACATCTTTCAACAATTCATTATCATTCGGCCATGGGCTTTCTTCTGCAAATTTCACTGAATCTTCCACTTCATTTTTAACCCTTTCATGAATCGTTTCTATATCGGAATCGCTGATTTTGTATTGCGTTTTTAACACACTTAAAACATGTTCAATCGGATCTCTTTCTTTGTATTCTTCCAGTTCTTCTTTTGTTCTGTATTTTTGCGGATCGCTCATACTATGACCCTTATAGCGGTACGTTTTTATTTCCAGTAATGTTGGCCCGCCTTTTTCTCTTGCTCTTTTTACTGCACGACCTACTCCATCATGCACAGCTTCCGGACTCATTCCATCAATTGTATCCGCTGGCATTTCATATGCATCAGCCAGTTTATAAATGTCAACCAC
>JANMMS010000058.1:0-21900 GCA_031373525.1 Ferruginibacter sp. | reverse complement strand
CCACCTCTGGATCGCGGCTCCATAGCGAGTATTCCGTCTGCAGCGCCGCGATTGGATGAATCTTGTGGGCGCGGCGGATGTCGCTGGGGCCTGCTTCGGATAACCCGATGTGGCGAACCTTGCCGGCTTTTACGAGCGCGGCCATCGCGCCGACCGTTTCTTCGATCGGCGTCGCGGGGTCGGGCCGGTGCTGGTAATAAAGGTCGATGTAGTCGGTGCCGAGGCGCTTCAGCGACGCGTCGCAGCACTCGCGCACATAGTCGGGCTTGCCGCTGATGCCGCGGCCCGAAGATTTTTTAATGCTTCAGGCATTTCAATTTTTGCAATGACCTTCAATTTACTGTTGTTTTCTTTTATGATCTTTTTTAATTCAATGATATCAACAGCCTTCCGGACAAATGAAAGTGCCAGCCAGTCTATTTTTTGTGTAAATATAAATTCAAGGTCTTTGAGATCTTTTTCTGTAAGTGAAGCCATTGTTAACTCACTATCGGGAAGGTTTACACCCTTTTTTGGGAATAAAATTCCACCAAGGGTTACACTCATTTGAACTTCGGTAGCATTTAAAATCTTTTCTACTTTCAATTCCATTTTTCCATCATCCAGGAAGATCCTTTCACCTGCTTTTACATCTGTACACAGATGCGGATAAGAGACATATATTTTTTCTTTAGTACCCACCATTTTTTCTGTAGTGAAAATAAATTTATCTCCATCACTGAGTTCAATACTTCCGTTTTCCAATTCACCCACACGCAATTTTGGCCCCTGCAGATCTGCCAGTATTGAAATATTATAAGGTTCAGATTTAATGATCTTCCATATATTTTCGATCACATTTTTTTTGTCTTCGTGTGTGCCATGTGAAAAGTTCAACCGGAATACATTTACACCTGCTTTTACTAATGCCAGCAAGCCTTCATATGTATCACAAGCAGGGCCAACCGTAGCTACAATTTTTGTTCTTTTTTGAGAGTGTGCCTTACCCGCTTCCTTATCCATCTGCTGATGCAGGTATTTACTGATGTTCTTGCTCATAGTTATAATTATTTCTGTTAGTAAGTTTTTAAATTTAGATACTGGATACTCGATACTGGATGCTGGATGCTGCCCGCCCGGCTAAATGACGTTCGGACGGTGATACTGATTACGAGTTATGTCAACATAATTCAGTATCAAGAATCCAGTATCTGCCTTATGTCGCCAGTATCTTTACGATCCTCATCCATTCTTCACTGATCCGTTGTTTCTTTTTAACTGCTTCATTTAATGGGATATAATGCATCTTATTATTTACTATGCCAACAAAGACATTATGTCTTCCTTCCGTTAAACATTCTACAGCAGAATAACCCATACGACTGGCTATGAGCCTGTCGAAGCAGGTAGGCGAACCTCCTCGTTGAATATGGCCTAGTATACAAAGCCTGGTTTCCATCATGGGTAAACGCTCCATGATCAGTTTTGCCAGTTCAGTGCCACCAAATTCATCGCCTTCAGCTACCACAATAAGGTTTACCAGTTTCTTTCTTTTTTCTTTTTCCTGGAGTGAAAGAACAATTGCTTCTAGGTCTGTTTTTCTTTCCGGGATTAAAATGTTTTCTGCACCGGTGGCAATACCGCTATGCAGTGCAATGTAACCGGCATCCCGGCCCATTACTTCAATAACGAATAAACGGTCATGCGAATCTGCCGTATCTCTTATCTTATCAATGGCTTCTACGGCTGTATTTACTGCAGTATCAAATCCAATGGTAAAATCTGTTCCGGCAATATCTTTGTCAATTGTTACTGGAACACCAATACACGCTATTTCAAATTCATTGCTGAATATTTGTGCACCTCGAAAACTTCCATCTCCACCAAGGATAACCAGGCCTTCTATACCTCTTTTCCTCAGGTTGTCATACGCTTTTTTTCTTCCTTCTTGAGTTAAGAATTCTTTTGACCGTGCAGTTTTTAAAATTGTGCCGCCCCGTTGAATAATATTGGCAACACTCCTGCTTTCCATTTTTATGATATCATCTTCTATCAAACCACTGTATCCCCGCATAATACCATATACTTCCATGCCATAATAAATACCTGTACGTACAACAGCACGTATACAGGCATTCATTCCGGGGCTATCGCCACCACTGCATAAAACGCCGATCTTTGTAATTTTTTTCATGCTTTATAATAATATTTTTTTAGTAATTATTTATTCGGATATTTTTACATTCTTTCCGGAACATCGGTTCCGAGTAAACGCATACCGCTTTTTAGTACATTGGCTGTCATCATTGACAGTTGTAGTCGCAAATGCTTTTTCAATTCTGTTTCTGCATTTGCGATAGAATGTTCTGCATAAAATGAGTTAAATACCTTTGCCACAGTGAAAATGAAATTTGCTATAACAGATGGATTTAATTCTTTTGCCGCCTGAATTACTATCGACGGATATTGCTCCAGTGTAACTAATATTTCTCTTTCTAATTTCAACAGGTCTGTGCCGGAAGATAAATTTTCAATCCACACTTCCTTACGTAAAATGCTTTTGATCCTTGCATACGTATATTGAACGAAAGGGCCGGTGAATCCATGAAAATCTATAGATTCCTCCGGATTGAAGATCATTTTTTTCTTTGGGTCTACCCTTAATAAATAAAATTTCATGGCACCCATTCCTATTGTTCTGTATAACGTTTCGAGTTCTGCAGGGGTAAAGTCTTTTACTTTTCCTAATGCTTCCGTGTGATGTTTTGCTGTTGCAATCATTTCAGCTACCATATCATCAGCATCAACAACAGTTCCTTCCCTGCTTTTCATTTTACCTGAAGGCAATTCCACCATGCCATAACTTAAATGATAAATATTTTTTGCATTGCTGAGATGTAATTTTTCTGCTATCAGTTTCAGTACTTTCATGTGATAATTCTGTTCGTCGCCGATCACATAAATGCTTTGGTCAATTTTATATTCTTCGTATTTCTGTTGTGCCAACCCGATATCCTGTGTTATGTAAACAGAAGTTCCATCTTTTCTTTGAACGATCTTTCTGTCTAATCCGTCGTTGGTAAGATCGATCCATACACTACCATCTTCATCTTTTACAAATACCCCTTTAGACAAACCCTCCTCAACTATTTTTTTTCCCAGCAGGTACGTATTGCTTTCGTAATATGTTTTGTCAAAATCACTTCCGATATTTTTGTAAGTGACATCAAATCCTTCATATACCCAGCTATTCATTGTTTTCCATAGTTCCATTACTGATGGTTCGCCTGCTTCCCAATCTTGCAGCATCTGTTGTGTAGACAGCATGATCGGAGCTGTCTTTTCCGCAATTGCAGTTGGCACAGATTTATCTGTAAGTTCTTTTACTTGTCTTTTATATTCATCATTGAATTTTACATAGTATTCACCTACAAAATGATCGCCTTTGGTATGGGTTGATTGAGGTGTAGCACTGTTGGCAAACAACTGCCATGCGATCATGCTTTTACAAATGTGGATCCCACGGTCATTAACGATACAGCTTTTAAAAACTTCAAATCCATTGGCTTTTAATATTTCTGCTACACTCCATCCCAAAAAATTATTGCGAAGGTGGCCGAGGTGAAGCGGCTTATTTGTATTGGGGGAAGAATATTCAACCATTACCTTTTTTCCGTTCATGGGTTGTTTTCCAAAACAGATATCATTATGGTTTTTATGTAAAAGTTCCAGCCAGTATTCATTTGAAACAGTTAAGTTCAAAAATCCTTTTATGATATTAAATCCGGTAAATAAGTTAGATTGATCCTGAGTGATTTTTTCTCCCAGTTGATTGCCAATGATTTCCGGTGATAATTGTAAACTTTTTATAAGGGAGAATAAAACAACGGTATAATCACCTTCAAATTCGGGTTTGGTTTGATTAACCTGGAAATCATTTTCTGTAAACGGACGGCCATATAGCAGTTCCAGTTTTTCAATAGTTTTAACCTGTAAGATGTGTAAAATGGACATATTTAGATTTCGATGCCAGCAAATGTACTTAATTCATCATTAATAAAGCTCTTCCATCATGGGATAGGGCTTTAAAATATCGAACCGGGAACGAGGAATTTCGAATGTAGAATTGGTAATTACGACCTTCATTCAATTATCCTTGTTCCATGTTCGATATTCAATTACCTTTGCGCACTTTTTAATAATTATGATAAGTGCAAATAATATTACGCTGGCATACGGCAAGCGGGTTTTGTTCGATGAAGTGAACATCAATTTTACAAAAGGGAATTGTTATGGTGTCATCGGTGCCAATGGTGCCGGGAAATCCACTTTTTTAAAGATCATCAGCGGGGAAATTGAACCAAATAAAGGTACTATTGATATCACTCCCGGGGAAAGAATGGCTGTATTGAATCAAAACCAATTTGCTTTTGATGAAGAAACAGTTCTAAATACCGTGATGATGGGCCACAAAAAGATGTGGAAAGTTATGCATGAAAGGGATGCAATTTATGCTAAAGAAGACTTTACAGAGGCAGATGGATTAAAAGCAGGTGAACTGGAACATGAATTCGGAGAAATGGGTGGATACACTGCTGAAAGTGATGCCGCAACATTTTTAAGTGAACTTGGCGTAAAAGACGAATTGCACCAGGTACTTATGAAAGATATCAGTGCCAACCTTAAAGTTAGGGTATTGCTTGCACAGGCCTTGTTTGGTAATCCGGATATTTTATTATTGGATGAACCTACCAATAATCTTGATGTAGAAACGATCAGCTGGCTCGAAAATTTTTTAGCTGATTACCAGAATATTGTTTTAGTTGTCAGTCATGACCGGCATTTTCTGGATTCTGTTTGTACACACGTAGCAGATGTTGATAAACAAAAAATAAAAATTTATACCGGAAACTATACGTTCTGGTACGAAAGTTCACAACTGGCTGCCCGTCAGGCTTCTGATAAAAATAAAAAAACAGAAGATAAGAAAAAGGACCTGTTGGAATTCATAGCACGATTTAGTGCCAATGCTTCTAAATCTAAGCAGGCAACTTCCCGTAAGAAGGCATTGGATAAATTGGTTTTTGAAGACATCACTCCAAGTAATAGAAAATATCCCGGTATTATTTTTAAACAGGATAGAGAAGTTGGGAATGAAATTTTAAAAGTAGATAACCTGGCCAAATCTATAGATGGGAAATCCATTTTCAATCGCATAAAATTTGATATACAGAAAGGGGAGAAGATCGCATTCATAAGCCGTGATCCAATTGCGCTCACAACTTTCTTCGAAGTTATCAATGGCAGAGTGAAAGCTGATAGCGGTACTTACGAATGGGGAACTACCGTAACTACAGCTTATCTTCCCAATGATAATACTGAATATTTTACGGGCAGTTCCTATAATTTAATGGATTGGTTACGCCAGTACGTACCACCTTCAACTAAGGATGTTGATGAGGACTTTTTACGCGGTTTTCTGGGTAAAATGTTATTTAGCGGAGATGAAATTCTAAAAAAGACAAATGTACTCAGCGGAGGAGAAAAAGTTCGTTGTATGATAAGTAAGATGATGTTGCAAAACCCTAATGTGCTGATTTTAGATGAACCAACCAATCACCTTGATCTGGAAAGTATCATTTCTTTCAATGATAATATGATAGCATATAATAGCATCATTTTATTAACTACACATGATCATCAGTTTATGCAAACAGTTGCCAATAGGATTATTGAGATCACTCCAAAAGGTATGATAGATAAGTTGATGACCTATGATGAGTATTTATCAGATGAAAGAGTAAAGGCTATGAGAGAGGAGTTATATAGTTAAAAAGCTGTTAGCCGCAAGCTATGAGCCATTAGCTCTTGATCATAATAGTGAGTTTTGTAATTATCATATTAATATATTTAACAGGATACCATTAACAATCATACTGTATGGCTAATAGCTAACGGCTAATAGCTAACAGCTTTTAGCATGAAACAAAAATTTACATCAGTACTGGATTTTTTTTATCCGCCTTTTCAAAAGCTCATGCCATTACAAACATTCAGGTATGCAGCATGTGGAGGAATGAATACGGTATTAGGACTGACGGTTTATTTTGTTGGTTATCAATATATTTTTGCCAGGGAGATATTTGATTTTGGTTTTTTTGCTTTCAAACCACATATTGCAGCTATGTTCTTGTCTTTTTGTTTTTCGTTCTCTTTTGGTTTCCTTTTGAATAAATATGTAGTTTTTACCGGGTCTATTTTAAAAGGCAGGATTCAACTGTTCCGTTACTTTCTCAGTTTTTCACTTAGCCTGGTTTTCAATTATTTTTTATTAAAGCTATTGGTGGAGATATTTTTATGGGATGCGCTTTTAAGTCAGGTTATTACAACAGGCATTATTATTACAATGAGTTATTTAACACAGAAGCGTTTTAGTTTCAGGGAAAAAAAATAGTCCCTCCGTAGAAACGGAGGGGCTTAACGATTGCTTGCTATATAAAAAAATCTTAAATACTTTTTGAATCGTTGATTGAGCCATATTTCAAATGATTCCCGATCAAAGCTTGTTTTTTCTTCAACTGACTGCCTTTTTAATTTATTAAAGCGAAAATAACTATCGCATGGAGATAATTGAAACCAAATTGAAGCCGTTTTATTATGTTTAAAAGCTGCTAAATTCTATGAAATCCTTTCCAGTATTGATTTTTGCAAATAATTATTAATGATGCCCAACAATCGATGTTAACTAATTGTTACTGTAAAATATTTTATTTGAAGCAATAATCTTTTATGCAAACGGGATCAATTGTCGTCATTTTTTAATATTCTCTTTTGTATATCCGTATCCTTATTTCAAATCTTTACGATTGCTTGTTATTTTTTCTGCGATTGCCTGCTTTTTTAATTATTTTTAATCATCTGCGGAATATCATTACGTGGTACCGTGATAATAAATACTATATAAATGTCTATTTACAATTTTAAATGAGCATGCCTTTTAATATACTTCCTTTATATACTTATGTAAGACTTAATTAAAGATGCCTAACCGTTCCACAGATATATTATTTCAATTGATTCATTCACTTCAGAAATCTGAAAAAAGGAATTTTAAACTTTTTATTACAAGAAGTTCGGGCAAAAAAGATCTGAAAATTGTAGAATTATTTGATGCCATTGACAAACTGCCGGAATATGATGAATCACAACTGCTAAAAAAACTTACTTCAATAAAAAAACCTCAACTGGCAAATGTCAAAACGCATTTGTACAAAGAATTACTTTCCAGCCTCCGTTTATTGAATAGTACAGAAAGCATTGATCTTTATTTGCATGAACAATTGGATTATGCACGCATACTTTATAACAAAGGACTTTATATGCATGCATTAAAGATCCTTGATAAAGCGAAAGAGCTTGCACAAAATTATTATCAGGATAGCTTTTTAATACAGATCATTTCACTTGAGAAAAAGATAGAGACCTTGCATATAACACGAAGTATGCAAGACAGAGCTGATCAGCTTTCAACTGAAGCAGAAACGGTAAATGAGAACAGAAAAAATATCACATCACTATCCAATCTGGCTTTACAACTGTATAGCTGGTATATAAAGAACGGCCATGCACGAAATGAAAAGGATGAAAATGGAGTCAAGGAATTTTTCAAAGAAAGTTTGCCTGCAAACGCATTTCTATTAACAGGGTTTTATGAACGCCTTTATTTATTCCAAAGTTTTTGTTGGTTTGCATTTATACGGCAGGACTTTTTAATGTATTATCGATATACTCAAAAATGGATCGACCTGTTTAATGAATCTCCATTAATGATAGAAGTAGAAACGGGTCATTTTATTAAAGGGATGCATAATTTACTAAATGCTCATTTCGACCTGCGCAATTATCCGAAATTTCATCAAGCACTTAACGAATTTGAGACTTTCGCAATTTCACACATTGCTACTCAGCATGATAATAACCGGATACAGGCATTTGTCTATATAAACAGTGCTAAGCTGAATCAACATATCATGGAGGGGACATTTGATAAAGGTATTTTATTGGTTCCTGAAATTGAAGAACATTTAAAAGAATATAGTTTGTATCTCGACAGGCATCGAATCCTGGTTTTCAATTATAAGATCGCAATGTTGTATTTTGGCAAAGGCGATTTTGGGAAGTCAATTGATTATCTCCAAAAAATAATAAATGATCATGTAGATCTCAGGACAGATCTGCAATGTTATACCAGGTTATTACACCTGATGGCTCATTATGAATTGGGGAATTACGAACTCATGGAACATCTTACCCGTTCTGTTTACAGGTTCATGGCAAAAATGGAAAATCTTACGGTGATAGAAGAGTCTATGTTCAAATTTCTTAGAAATAATTTTTATATTCCTGCTAAAAAACTACAACCGGAATTTGAAAGTTTTTTAAAAACGATCAAGCAATTTGAAAAAAGCCGTTTTCAAACCCGTTCCTTTGCCTATCTGGATATCATTTCATGGGTTGAAGGGAAGGTTTATAACCAGCCCATGAGCACTGTTATCAGGAAGAAATACCTGAGTAGTAAAAGAAGTCTGAACTAGCAGCAAGCTATAAGCCATTAGCTGGCAAATTTGGCCAATGAATATTTGTATCTTTAAAAAACTGATTATAAATTTCCTACCAAAATTATCATCCTGTATTTGGCTAATAGCTAACAACTTATAGCTTATAGCTCTTCGTCTGCCATTTTTGCATTATTTCTCCATTGGCACAATGATTGTCAAATTATTGATGAATAATAAAATTATATATCATGGGAAAGATAATAGGAATTGACCTCGGAACTACTAACAGTTGTGTTTCCGTAATGGAAGGTAATGAACCGGTAGTAATTGCTAATGATGAAGGGCGCCGTACAACTCCTTCTGTTGTTGCTTTTTTAAAGAATGGAGAGCGAAAAGTAGGTGATCCTGCCAAGCGTCAGGCCATAACCAATCCGCAAAATACCATTTCAAGTGTTAAACGTTTTATGGGTCGTCAATTCGATGAGGTCACAGAAGAAAGTACACACTGGAGTTATAAGGTAGTAAAAGGTGACAATAATACGGTTAGAATTGACATAGATGGCAGAATGTATACCCCACAGGAATTAAGTGCGATGGTATTACAAAAAATGAAGAAAACTGCTGAAGATTACCTGGGCCATGAAGTAAATGAAGCAGTAATTACAGTTCCTGCTTATTTTAATGATGCTCAGCGTCAGGCAACCAAAGAAGCAGGTGAAATTGCGGGGTTAAATGTTCGCCGTATTGTAAATGAACCAACAGCAGCAGCTTTGGCTTATGGACTTGATAAAAAGGGAAAAGATCAGAAAATTGCTGTATTTGACCTTGGTGGCGGTACGTTTGATATTTCTGTATTAGAGTTGGGTGATGGTGTATTTGAAGTAAAATCAACCAATGGCGATACGCACCTGGGAGGTGATGATTTTGATAAAGTGATCATGGATTGGTTAGCAGACGAATTTAAAAAGGAGGAAGCCATCGATCTGCGTAAAGACCCAATGGCTTTACAACGGTTAAAGGAAGCATCAGAAAAAGCTAAAGTTGAACTATCATCTTCAGCAGAAACCGAGATCAATCTTCCGTATGTAACTGCTGTAGATGGTGTACCAAAACATTTGGTAAAAAAACTTTCCAGGGCAAAATTTGAATCATTAGCGGATAAATTATTTGAGCGTTGCTTAAAACCTTGTGAAAAAGCCTTAAAAGATGCCGGTTTGAGTACCTCACAAATTGATGAAGTTATTTTGGTTGGCGGTAGTACACGTATTCCTAAAGTACAGGAAATTGTAGAAAAACTATTTGGTAAAAAACCAAACCGCGGTGTAAACCCGGATGAGGTTGTAGCCATTGGAGCTGCCATTCAGGGAGCTGTTTTAACCGGCGAAGTGAAAGATGTTTTGCTACTGGATGTTACTCCCTTAAGTCTTGGAATTGAAACCATGGGTGGTGTTATGACCCGCCTGATAGAAAGCAATACTACCATTCCAACAAAAAAATCTGAAACTTTCAGTACAGCAAGTGATAATCAACCTGGTGTTCAGATACATGTATTACAGGGAGAAAGGCCTATGTCGAATCAAAACAAAAGCCTTGGAATGTTTAACCTGGACGGTATACCTCCGGCACCTCGTGGCGTTCCTCAAGTTGAAGTGATCTTTGATATCGATGCGAATGGAATTCTTCATGTTACCGCAAAAGATAAAGGCACAGGAAAAGAACAAAAGATCCGTATTGAAGCAGGTAGTGGCCTTAGCAAAGAGGAAATTGAAAAAATGAAGGATGATGCAAAAGCAAATGAAGAATCAGATAAAAAGGAAAAGGAGAAAGTAGAAAAAATAAACCAGGCAGATAGTCTGATCTTCCAGACAGAAAAACAATTGAAGGATTACGGCGATAAAATATCTGCAGATAAAAAAGTTACCATTGAAGCTTCGGTGGCTAAGTTGAAAGAAGCTCATAAAGCTCAGGATATAACATTGATAGATACAGCAATGACTGAACTAAATGCTGCATGGACATCTGCCAGTGAGGAAATGTACAAAGCTACGCAGGAAGGAGCGGCACCAGGCCCCGATGGGCAACAGGCAAACGGGCATAACGGCGAGGAACAATCCGCTCACGGAGCTGGTACTGAGAATGTAACTGATGCGGAATTTGAGGAAGTTAAGTAAAAAAAGCAAGTATAGTGGCCTGGCCACTTAAGTAGCCAAACCACTATAGAAAATAAAATATAAAATCCCCGAAATCAATTCGGGGATTTTTTTGCCTTTTACATACTTTTCTTACCAGATCAGCGTTAACAGAGTTCTTATTAACCTGAAAAACTCTTCAAATGAAAAAGATCATAGCATTTTCAATCTTAGTAATAGCTGTTACAGGATTACTTTCTTCTTGTTCTGTTTCAGTTGAACAAGCAGCAAATCATCATTACAAACACTGTAGAAAGCTTAAATAAAGTATCTTACTTATCAAGTATTTTTTATTGCGTAGGTTGGTTAAAAGACTGTAAGAATCTATATTAATTCTCAAACCGGATATTTCCCCGATAACTTATATCTGTATAACAGAAATGCCCTGAAAAAACAGGGCATTTCTGTTATATATGAACATAATTTTACATCAAATCAAGTGAAAGAGCAAAAAACGTAACGTTGAATGGCAATATCATAGAGCAGTATCCACCACCAATTTGGTACACCCAGAAAAATACGCCAACTGACACAAAAAATAAAAGCCAATAAAGACCTCTTGATTTTTTAGTTGTTTCCATTTGTTATTTATTTTTGGCAAATATATGATAGAAGAAATAAATACAAGCGTTTTTACGATTAAATTAATTGAATAATTACAATACTTCTATTTGCTTAAATTGCGTCTTGAAAATTAAAATATGGTCATTCAGTTTCTACTAAAATACAAGTCACATTACAGACAGGCATTATATATATGTATAAACAGCTCTTCAAAAGACAAAAATCCGGAAAAGAAAGAGATACCTATGCAGTATCTCAATGATGAATACTGGAATGCATATGTTGAAACTGATGATTTCGGGTTGCTTGACGGGATCTCTTATAATTATGTTCTAAAGGAATATGGGCATGAAGATCAAACTGACCTTTGTAAAAAAAGATCCTTCAGTTTTAAAAAGATCAAGACCAATACATTGGATGTAGTTGATGAATGGCAGGTAGTACCATTATATGAAAACGTTTTTTCAAGTAAGCCTTTTGAACAGGTTTTTGATAAAAGTATCAGTAAAGGGGGCAAGAAAGAAAAAGTCAAAAAGTACACGCATATTTTTAAAGTTTTTGTACCTCATTTGCAGGATGGTAAAGTAATTTGTATGACTGGTTCAGCAAAGGAAATGAACAAATGGTCAGAAGTTGAACCCGTTTTATTGCATAAAGCAAAAGATGCATGGATGGTAAGCCTTAATTTGAATAAGGAAGATTTTCCGGTCTCTTATAAATTTGGCGTATACGACCTGAACGAGAAAAAACTTATTTACTATGAAGATGGGAATAACAGAATGATTGACGCTCCTTCGGGAAAAGACAAAACCGTTTTATATAATAATTTTCCGGGATTTCATCAATTTAAATGGCAGGGAGCCGGGCTCAATTTTCCATTATCATCAATTAAGACTGAACAAAGCTGGGGTGTTGGCGATTTTACAGATCTGAATTTGCTGATCGACTTTGCAGCAAATGCCGGTTTAAAAATGATCCAGCTACTTCCAATAAATGATACAACAGCCACTCATACCATCAGGGATTCATATCCTTATGCATCCATGTCTGCTTTTGCATTACACCCTTTATTTCTGAATGTTCACAAACTATCCATTGCTGCAGGAATAGAAATTTCAGCGGAATTACTTCAGCGAATAAAAGTTTTGAATGACCTGCCACATCTGGATTACCAGTCAGTGATAAAAATAAAAGTTGCCGCGATCAAAGAATTATATTTTAAAGACAAATTTTCTTTTAAAGATGATTTTGCTTTTTTTGATTTTTTTGATCTGAACCGCAACTGGCTGGTCCCTTATGCTGCTTTTTGTTATTTAAGAGATCATTACAATTCACCCGATCCTTTAACTTGGGAAGAGTTTCAAATTTACAATGAAGATGCAGTGCAGGAACTGGTTAGTCCGGATAATTCTCACTATGATGAAGTTGCCATTCATTATTTTATACAATATCATTTGCACCTTCAGTTATTGGACGCAGTTGATTATGCACATAAAAATGGCATTGTACTAAAGGGTGATCTTCCGATTGGTGTTGGCCGTCATAGTGTGGATACCTGGATGTATCCTACACTTTTTCACATGGATATGCAGGCAGGTGCCCCACCGGATGCTTTTGCCATTAAAGGACAGAACTGGGAATTTCCGACATATAATTGGGAGGAGATGGGTAAAAATGATTATGCCTGGTGGCGCCAGCGCATGGAGCACATGAGCAATTATTTTGATGCCATACGAATTGATCACATACTGGGGTTTTTCAGGATATGGAGCATCCCTCAACAGGACATTGAAGGAATACTCGGAAAATTTGTACCGGCATTACCTTTAAGCAAAAATGATTTTGAATCCACAGGAATATATTTTGATGAAGATCGTTTATGCAAACCATTTATAACGGATCAGCTATTGTCTGCTTTTTTTCCGGGCAATGAAGGTTGGGTAAAGGATAATGTATTGGACAAGAACGGTTTCAAAAAAACATTTGGTACCCAACAAAAGATCGCAGCCTGGTTTAAAGAGAATCCTGCAAAAGCATCTTTACAACATGGTTTGTTTGACCTCTTATCAAATGTAGTGTTGATCAAAGATACAGATCAACCGGGGCATTATCATTTTAGAATAAATAATCAGTTTACTGAATCATATAAACATCTTGATCATTCACTCCGGGAAAAATTAAATATACTGTACAAACGTTATTTTTTTGAAATGCAGGATGAACTCTGGAAGAATGAAGTAGAAAAAAAATTAAATGCTTTACAAAAAAATACTTCCATGCTTTTGTGTGCCGAAGACCTTGGCATGGTTCCTGAATTTGTTGAAAGTGTATTGTTGAGCAGGGAGATACTTTCACTACAGGTTCAACGGATGTCTAAAAAAAGCGAGGAGAAATTTTCTCATCCAAAAAATGCTTCATACCTGAGTGTAGTTACGCCTTCAACACATGACATGAGTCCTTTGCGTTTGTGGTGGGAAGAAGACAGGGAAACGACTCAGTATTTTTATAAGAACATATTGGGGCATGAAGGAAATGCTCCCTATTATTGCGAGCCATGGGTTAGCAGGGAGATCATTCAACAGCACTTATATTCTCCTGCAATGTGGGCAGTATTCTTATTCCAGGATATGTTAAGTATGGATGAAAAGATCAGGAGAGAAAATCCGTCAGAAGAAAGGATCAATATTCCTTCAGATCCTAATCATAACTGGAATTACCGGATGCACATTACACTGGAGCGTCTTTTGAATGATACTTCTTTCATACAAAATCTGCATGATATGATCAGGCAGAGCGGACGATGATGAATTATTATGAAAGTATCCTATAAGACATACAGCCTGCCCTTTAAATATCCGTTTACCATTTCAAAGGGAACAAAATCACAACAGCCAACATTCATTGTGCAATTGGATTTTTTTGGAGTACAAGGTTATGGGGAAGCGCCGGCCATCAGTTATTACAATATTCCGGTAGAAAAAATGATCTCGGATCTTGAACAGAAGAAAACTTTTGTAGAAAAATTTTCTTTTTCTGATCCCGAACGATACTGGCATTATCTACATCATTTATTTCCGGAAAATCCTTTCCTCGTTTGTGCCCTGGATATGGCGGGTTGGGATATCTATGGTAAATTAAAAAGAAAGCAACTGCACGAATTGTGGGGTTTCGACCTGGCTGCTGCACCGCTTACAGATTATACGATCGGTATCGACACAATAGAAACCATGGTAAAAAAAATAAAAGAAAAACCATGGCCCGTTTATAAAATAAAGGTTGGTACTGCAGATGATATTGAAATGGTCACGGCTTTAAGAGCTGAGACCGAATCCGTATTCAGGGTTGATGCCAATGCAGCATGGACACTGGAAGAAGCATTGCAAAAGATCCCATTATTGAAAAAATTGGGAGTTGAATTTGTTGAACAACCATTGGCAAAAGACAATTGGGATGACATGAACATTTTATATAAAAATTCATCACTTCCTTTAATGGCAGATGAGTCTTGTGTAAAAGAAGCAGATGTAATAAAATGTGTTGAACATTTCCATGGTATCAACATAAAGCTGACAAAATGCAGCGGTATCACTCCTGCAAAAAGAATGATCACAAAGGCAAAAGAACTTGGCCTTAAAGTAATGGTGGGTTGTATGAATGAAAGTTCCATTGGAACAGCAGCTATTGCGCAACTGGCACCAATGCTGGATTATGTTGATATGGACGGTCCGTTGCTGCTTTCGGAAGATTTAGCTGAAGGGGTGAAGTTTGATAACGGGAAGATTATTTATAGAGAAGGACCGGGGTTAGGAATTGACATTAAGAATTTTTGAATATCAAACAAGGAACATAAATAATATCGAACAAGGAACAAGGAATGTCGAATTATCATCGGAGTTACATACTTCGACATTCAGTATTCCTTGTTCCTTGTTCAATATTACTCTAACGCATTAATTTATTCTTCTGCGAAATATATTCTTCCTGTGTGATCGCACCTTTTTGCATCAGGTCAAATAGTTTTTGCAATTCATCTGCTATCATTGCCTGGGATGGCCTGGCCCCTGAATTTTCGGCAATAGCTTTGGCAAGTTGTTGTGCCTGGTTGCTTTCACGTGAAAGCTTATACGCTTCCTGTGCATGCGTGATCGTATCTTTTAAAAGTTTGGGTTGATGTATCATAACATAACTTGTATCGCCCATTTCTGCAGCAGTCTGTATGTCTACATTTCCAAAACCCATTATCCTTCCCCAGAACGATTGGGAATATTCTATATTATTTATTTTTTCCAGCGGGCTTTCTTTCGCATGCCTGGTAAAAAATCCTTCCTCATCAATTACCCTCAGGTTCGTTACTACCCAGATATTATGAACCCAGTTAAAATAGATCCACAAGGGATAAATGGCAGTTAATAAAATTACAGTAAGCACTCCGGAAGTATTAAAGCTATCAGATGCATTAGCAATCCAAATAGATATTATGGCAATTAGTATCCAGATAAAAAAAGGCATCACCAGTTTTAACCAGTGATGCCTAATGATCAATAAAATTTTTTCGTCTTTTTTAAGTGTTGTTCTCATGTACACAAGATAAAAAATAAACCGCTAAGACGCTAAGGCGCAAAGTTTATTTCTTCTTAGCGTCTTCCAGTCTTAGCGGTAATATACTTACCATATCTTAACCCGCAAACTATCGGCCCTATACATTTTATCTCCGGGCAGGATAGAAAAAGTAGTATAGAATTCATCAACATCAACAAAAGGACCGTTAACCCTGTATTTAGCAGGAGAGTGTACATCTGTTAATAAACGGTTTTTCAATTGTTCTTCCCTGGTATGTCCCAACCAGCCCAATGCATATCCCATAAAATATCTTTGCATGGGTGTTAAGTTGCTGATGTTCTTATTTTCTTTGAACTGGGCTGTTTTTTTAAATGCTTCGATACCTAATAAGATACCGCCCAGGTCTGCAATATTTTCTCCTAAAGTAGCTTTGCCATTAATATGATATCCTTTTACCGGTTCAAATTCATCGAATTGTTTCACCATCACATCAGCCCTTTTTTTAAATGATTCCTCATCGGTTTTTGTCCACCAGCTTACCAGGTTTCCTGTTGCATCAAACTGCCTTCCTTCATCATCAAAGCCATGGGTGATCTCATGCCCGATCGTACTGGCACCTGCATACCCATAAACCACTGCATCATCCAGTTCTTCATCCCTGTAACCCGGAACAGTGAATATGCCTGCCGGTAAAACGATCTCATTATTGCTTGGATTATAATAGGCATTGTATTCCTGCGGATTCATATCCCATTCATCCCTGTTTACCGGTTTGCCTAATTTATTATATTCATAATTATGCCAGAAGACTCTTGCATTCATGTAATTTTTTGCAAGACTTTCTTTATCGATATTTAAAGCAGACATATCCTTCCATTTATCCGGATAACCCACTTTACTTTTAATAGCTGCTAATTTGGCATAAGCCTTTTGTTTTGTGCTATCACCCATCCAGGTTAGTTTGCTGATCCTGTCTTTGAGTGCATCACGAATGGCCTCAACCATATCTTTGTAACGTTTTTTTGCCGTTTCGTTAAAGAACTCTTTTACATAAAGCTGGCCAAGCATTTCACCCATAGCACCTTCTTCCATTTGGATAGCTCTTTTCCACCTTGGTTTTCTTTGTTTTGCCCCACTGAATAGTTTGTTGAAATTAAATGCTTCATCACCATACGCATCGGGTAATACACCTGCCAAATCGCTAACGAGATTAAACTTTACATAACTTTTCCAATCTGCAATAGCTGTTGTAGTCAATGAATTATTTAGTGCTTTAAAAAATTCGGGTTGGCCAACAATTACGGAGTCAACAGATTTTACGCCCATATTGTTCAGGTAAGATGCCCATTCAATATTGGATGACATTTTACCCAGATCTGTTATGGCCATTTTATTGTAATTCTTATAAGGATCCCTGAGGTCTTCGATTTTCCTGGATGCTTTGGCAAGATCTGTTTCCAGTTTTAATATATTTTTTGCAGCAGCAGCAGCAGTGGCGGTGTCATCTCCGGCCATGGAAAGTATTTTTGCTATGTACTTGAGGTATTGATTTCTGATATTAACTGTAGTAGAATCAGTCTTAAAATAATATTCTCTTTCTGGTAATCCAAGTCCGCCTTGCCATAACTGGAATGCCATTACATCACTCTTCTTTGCATCCTGGCCTACGTATTCAGAAAACAAGGTTGATGAACCGATCTTTTTGAGCTCAGCAACCACAGACAATAATGATTTCACATCAGTGATCGCATTTACTTTATCAATTAAAGGTTGAATAGGTTTCAATCCGTCTGCTTCAATTTTTACACTGTCCATTGCTGTGGTCCAGAAGTCACCGATCTTTTGATCCCCACTTCCTTTGGCAGCATTAGATGCAGCAGCTTTTTCGCTGATCTCCCTGAGTCTTTTCAGATTTTCTTCAATGACCAGGTTGCCGATACCCCAACTGGATTGTTCACCCGGAATCGGGTTTTTCTTTACCCAACCCCCATTTGCGTAATCGAAAAAATCAGCTCCCGGGCTTACGGTTGTATCCATATTGGATGCAAGCACGTCAGCTTTTGAGGCAGCTGTTGTTTTATCATTATTGTTACAAGCATAAAAACCTGAACACAATACAAAAAATGCCATTATTTTTTTCATTATATATATGTTTTATCATTAAAAATATGGAATCATTTCAAGTGCTGAAAAATATTTTGATGAAAGGTCAAGATTTGCCACTGATTCACAGATTTAAGGCTGGCTTGAAATCGAATTGATCTGTGAATCAATGGCAAAAAATATATTGAGGTATTACATTTATCTAAACAATTATCCGATTTTCGCAGTTATGACGCCTGAAAGAACCGAACGACTGAATAAAGTACTGAGCAAAAGACAGCCGGGCATTACGGTTGTTTTGGAAAATGTTTCCGATCCGCATAATATTTCTGCAGTGATGCGTACCTGTGATGCCATTGGGATACAAGATATCTATGTGCTGAACACAGATTTTGAAAAACATAAGAAATGGGGTTCCAAAAGCAGTTCAAGTGCAGCCAAGTGGCTGACCATTCACCAGTTTACAGATGTGAAAACTTGTTTTGAACAATTGAGAAAGCATTATTCAAAAATTTATACTACCCACCTTAGCAAAGATGCTGTTGATCTGTATAAACTTGATCTGACGGAATCTGTTGCACTGGTTTTTGGAAATGAACACAGCGGAGTAAGCGATGAATTGATCGGATTATGCGACGGCAATTTCATCATTCCACAGGTTGGCATCATCAAATCACTGAATATTTCTGTTGCCTGTGCCGTTACCTTATATGAAGCTTATCGCCAGAAAAACATCGCCGGCCATTATGATCAGCAGCAACTGGAGGGTAAGGCTTTTGAACAGCTGAAAACCAATTGGGGGTTTATCAATGATGAATCTTAGGCTTGCATACTTTAAATATACAAAGTCATTATTGTGGCCGTTGAAAACACTGGCCACGGCTTAGGGTAGTCAAAACCCCAAAACAGGAAAAGTAACAACAGTATGAATGAGGCCATGACACCTTAATCAGCAAAGGGTTTTGAAGTATGGGCCTCAGAAAAAAATGCGTTAAGAAAATTTAAAGGCTGGCGTCTGCCTGCCGGTAGGCAGGTTAAAAAATGAAATTGATGTTACTGAAGTTTGGAAATATTCTTAGCAGGTAAGTCGCACAACAGCCTGGATTATATTCAACAGTTGTGACTTATTTCATTTTAGCCAGGCTTTAAATTTTTAGCTTTTTTTTCTGCAGCCCTTGATTTTTGCTTCTTTTCATTAAGGAAAAGAAGAGTATAAAATTTAATAATTTATTAGTTTATTACTTAAGAGTAAAAAGAACATATCAATTAAATATACTTCCAAAAACTAATAGTCTTTTCACAAACGACCATTTGAAATACACCCATTTATAATTATCCTTAGTTCTTTAACCTGTTTACAATAACTTTAATACATAAAATTTATTTATGCGCATACATTTTATCTTTTTCTTATTAATGATAAGCCTGCAGGTATTCAGCCAAAACAAAAAGCCGCTCGATCATACGGTATATGATGGTTGGAGATCTGTGGGAGAAAGAATGATCAGCAATGATGGAAATTATGTTGTGTATAATATTAATCCGCAGGAAGGCGATGGGGAAATGGTCATTCAGCATATTAAAACAAATTACAAGAAAATAATTCCCCGGGGATATGGAGCCATTATCACCGAAGACAGCCGTTATGCCATTTTTAAAATAAAGCCATTTTTCCAGGATACCCGCCAGGCAAAAATAAAAAAGAAAACTGCAGATGATATGCCTAAAGATTCACTGGCAATTGTAACCTTTGGTGAAGACAGTATTATAAAGATCGTTCGGGTAAGATCCTTTAAAACTCCTTTAAAAGCAGCCGGATGGTTAGCTTATCAATTGGAAAAACCATTGCCTGATACCAGTAAAAATAAAACAGCACCTGATTCTGTGAAGATCAAAATTGATGTGCTGGTGAAAATGGCGGATTCAGTCATTCGAAGGTCACTTGATTCGATCAAAGGGAAAATTGAAAAAGAAGAACTGATACAAGCAACACAAAAAGCTGTAAAAGAAATTTATAAAAAAGCAGATGCCATCGGATCTGGATATTATGCTGATGCAGATGGCGATGATGCATCTGGAGGTTCCGGTGCAGATGGTACAGATCTTATCGTTCGTAATTTAAATACCGCTGCAGAAAAAACATTTAAGCTGGTGGGCGATTACTTATTTGATGAGAAGGGAACAAAACTCTTGATCAAGTCTACAAAAGTTGCAAAGGATAGCAACAGTAAGGCCTTTATGATCATGTACGATCTGCAGGCCGATCGTATTGATACCATTATGCGGGGATTGAATGATGCTAAAAATTATAATTTTGATGAACAGGGTAAGCAATTAGCGTTTGTAGCCGAACGTGACAGCAGCAGCAAGGCCTTGCAGAAATTTTATAAATTATGGTATTATAAAGCCGGGCAGGATTCTGCAGTGATGCTTGCTGAAAAGAATACCATCGGAATGCGGTTAGGCAGTACGGTGAGCGAAAATGGAACGGTAATATTCAGTAAGGACGGGAGAAAAATATTTTTTGGAGTGGCACCAATACAACCTGCGAAAGATACAACTCTTGTTGATTTTGAATTGGCACGCCTGGATATCTGGCATTACAATGACGATTACCTGCAGCCGCAACAACTGAAACAATTGACACAGGAACTTAAAAGAAGTTATAGTGCAGTTATACGGCCCGGAGCAACCGAATTGATACAACTGGGTGCAGCGGATGCTGAAAATATTTCTTTGGTTGATGAAGGAAATGCAGACTGGGTCCTTGCAACAAGTACAAAAAATAACCGTACCGCATTGCAATGGGAAGGAAGATCAAGATCAACCGTCTACATGATCAGTACCAATGATGGCAAAAGGAAACTGGTTCAATTAAATAGCCCGGGATATTTTACAGCATCACCCAAAGGAAAATATATATACTGGTATGATCCCGAATTGAAAAATTATTTCACTTACAATATTTTATCAGCTGAAATAAAGAACGTCACTGAAAAGATCAAAGAACCCTTGTATGATATTGAAAATGATGTTCCTGATTTTCCCAGGGCTTCGGGTATTACCGGGTGGACAGCTAATGATCGTTATTTCCTTGTAAATGATGTGTACGATATCTGGCAGTCGGATCCCAATGCTATAGAACAGCCGGTCAATATCTGCAATGGCTGGGGGAAGAAAAATAAAACGAAGTTTTCTTATCTGAATTTCGACAGGGAAAAAAGATTCATTGATGAATCTGAAACGATTGTAATAAAGTCATTTGATAAGACGACCAAGTATACAGGATTCTTTACATTGAAGATCAATGAGAGAAGCAATCCTTTGCTGCTCACTAACGGGCCGTTTACTTATAATGCTTCACCTATGAAAGCTAAGAATGCAGAAGCTTATATATTTCAACGTGGCAGCATAAATGAATCTGAATTATTTGCCGGTAATGACCTGAAAAACATGAATAAGCTTACCGAAATTTCATTACAGCAAAAAGACTATAACTGGCTAAATGCCGAATTGGTACAATGGAAAATGTTTGATGGAAAAATGAGCGAGGGCCTTTTATTCAAGCCAGAGAATTTTGATCCTAAAAAGAAATACCCAATCATCTTTTATTTTTATGAACGAAATGCAGATGGATTATATAATTACCGTTCACCGGCACCCAGTGCATCTACAGTCAACATACCTTATTTTGTTAGTAATGAATACCTTGTCTTTGATCCGAATATTTATTACAAAACAGGAGAGCCCGGAGAAAGTGCTTACAACAGTGTGGTAAGTGCTGCAAAATATCTGTCAAAAATGCCCTGGGTAGATAGTACCAGGATGGCTATACAGGGACAGAGCTGGGGCGGATACCAGGTTGCCTACCTTATTACCCGTACCAATATATTTCGTGCTGCCGGAGCAGGCGCACCCGTTAGTAACATGACGAGCGCATATGGAGG
>JANMMS010000046.1:0-65660 GCA_031373525.1 Ferruginibacter sp. | reverse complement strand
AATTTCACTTTCAACTCAGCAAAGTAAAAGCTATCAGCACCTGAGATCTGTAGGTTTTGTGTATGGATTTCCCTGTAGTTATCTGCAAACGCATTAAAATCATCAAAAGTTCTTTTATCCATTTTGGCCGAATAATGTATTTTTATCCAATGCAAGTTTACACAAAAACAAACAGGCTTTCTATTAAAACCTTTTTATTTTTTGCTGTAGTTTTATTTCTTGCTTATCTCCCCATTTCCAGTTTTCTTTTTTTTTTAAAGAATGATGCATTCAACGGTTATTTCCCTCCTAAATTTTTTATGAGTGAAAGTATACACGCCGGTTACCTTCCTTTATGGAATCCATATATCAATTTCGGATTCCCTCAATATGGTGATATGAGCGCAGGATACTGGAGCCCTGTAACCTGGCTGGTTGCATCAACCATCGGTTACAATGCCTATACACTTACTATTGAAGCATTGCTGTATATTTTATTGGGTGGAATTGGTATGTACCAGTTGACTGGCGTTTGGGATCTTAGGAAAAACATCCGGATCATTGCAGGAATGGCATTCATGTGTTGTGGTTATCATGTTGGCCACTTGCAGCATTTTAACTGGTTGAGCGGTTCTGCCTTTTTACCCTGGTGTTTCTGGAGTTACCTGTTATTACTAAAAACTCCTTCACTAAAGATCATACTGGGGAATGTTTTATTATTTTACCTCTTATTCAGTTCAGCTCATCCGGGTATCAGTATCGGTGCTTTTTATTTCTTTACAGCTATACTGATATTTTATTTTTTTAACAATGAACATTCCCTTTCGTTAAAAGAACGTTTCCGTAAAACAGGTTATGGCCATTTCATTTTTATTGCTGCATTATTGCTGCTGTCGGCTGGTATGCTTACAGGATATGCCGATATCCTCCCCCATTTTGCCCGGGGAGAAAAGATCAGCCTGGAAGCCTCACTTGCTGATTCTACCGGAATACATTCATGGATCAGTGTACTATTGCCTTTTGCCACGGTAAAAAACGCAGTTCTATTTAATACAGACCTTTCAATGAGAGATTGTTATTTCAGCCTGGTTTTATTATTGTTTTTACTTCTTGCATACCTGGGTAAAAAAAACAACTGGCAGAAATTTCTGTTGTTAACCGGTTTGTTATTTCTATTATTATCTACCGGAGGTATTTTTAAAACATTTGCCTATAAATTTTTACCCATGATCGGCTATGTAAGGCTGAATGGCGAATTCAGGATATTTGCTTTACTTGCCTTTATCATTGCAGCTGCTATAGAACTGGATAAATTTTTTTTACAAAATAAAAAATTTGGCGGAAGTCTGAAATGGCTTTATTATTCTGTTGAAATTATTTTAATGACAGCCATTGTCTGGGGAATATACAAGAGTTATACAGGAAAAGAAAGTTTATTATTCCTTTCAGATAAGATCGGTTTGCATAACGGAATTCCGGATAAATTAAAATTTATTGTAGACTCGATCAGTTTTTATGATACCATCTGGATGCAAGGGATCATTCAGTTGTTATTATGGTGGTCAATTAAATACTCCTTACAAAAAAAGAATATAAGTCTGCTTACATTGATAGTTGCAACAGACCTTATTTTAGCATCGCTATTCAATATTCCTTTCACAGGTGCCGGCAAAGCGTCTCTTTCACAGGTTCAACAAGTATTAAATAAATCTCCAAAAGGGATTCCAATTCCTGCTTTACACCCTATCAATCGAAATGATACGTTGCCTGTATCTGAAAAAGACCTGTTAGGCAACTGGAGTATGTATAATAAACAAATAGGCACTTTAGTGGAAGTCCCCTATCCCATTCAATTAAAGGATACTAAATTGTTTTTTGAAAATAAAGGTAAAGGATTGGACTATTTCAATGAACCCTTTTTATTTTTAAAGGATAAAAAAGAAAACAATTCAGTACGAATCAATTCTTTTAATCCGAATAAAATAAATATTGTACTGGTTGCTGATAGTAACACACTGTTGGTTGTTCAACAGAATTATTATCCCCATTGGTATTATAAGATAAGGGAAAATAAAAAACCGGTTGAAAAGGAAGGCTTAAATTATATGCGCATTCCTGTTGATAAAGGTACTTCCGATGTTATACTGAGTTTTGAACCTGACATGATCAGGAAAGCAATGTTGTTCAGTTTTATCACATTACTGATCTACCTTTTGCTGTTAGCCGGAATGATATTAAAAAATAAACGCAAAGTATAAAAACAGCTATGCTTTTTAATTCCATAGAATTTATTGTTTTTTTTCCGGTTGTAACGATCCTGTACTTTTTAATACCACATCAGTTCAGATGGTTACACCTGTTATTGGCCAGTTGTATCTTCTATGCAGCTTTTATCCCTGCATATTTACTGATCCTTTTTTTACTTATTGTAATTGATTATACTGCAGGACTGTTGATTGAAAAACAAAAGAATAAAAAACGATGGCTTATAATCAGCATTGTAGCTAACATTTCTCTTCTTGGCATTTTTAAATATTATGATTTCTTCATCAGCAATATCAATGACCTCAACGGTTCTCATTTCATTTTATTGAATTGGATATTACCGATCGGTTTGTCCTTTCATACTTTTCAATCATTAAGTTATACAATAGAAGTGTATCGTGGAAAACAAAAAGCAATCAGGCATCCAGGCTATTATGCATTGTATGTGATGTTTTATCCACAACTGGTTGCCGGACCTATCGAACGGCCGCAAAACCTGCTTCCGCAATTTTTTAAAGAACAGCAATTCTCATTTCAGAAATTATATGAAGGCCTCCGGTTAATGGCCTGGGGATTTTTTAAAAAACTCGTTATTGCAGACCGCATCGGTCAATATGCCGATTCGGTTTTTAATCATCCCGGACAAGCGGGTATTTTACACGTATGGCTTGCCATATTTTTCTTCGGGATACAGATCTATGCAGATTTTTCAGGCTATTCAGATATTGCAATAGGTGCAGCACGTTGCATGGGTATAGACCTAAGTGTTAATTTTAACCGACCTTACCAGTCAATAAATATCAGGGAATTCTGGAAGCGCTGGCATATTTCTCTTTCCAGTTGGTTCAGAGATTATGTTTACATTCCTTTAGGCGGTAACCGAAAAGGAAGATCTAGAAAAAATATAAACCTGATGATCACATTTATACTAAGTGCACTCTGGCATGGTGCTGGCTGGACATTTATTATCTGGGGAATATTACACGGCACCTATACATTGATCTATGATAATCTGAAAAAATATTTTACTTCCATTCAAGTACCAAACTTTCTTTCATGGCTGATCACCGGTATTTGTGTAGGCTTTGCATGGATATTTTTCAGGTCAACTTCTTTATCAGTTGCGACGGATATCATTCTAAAAAGTGTAAACCTTTATGATATTTCATTTAGCCAAATCATAATACCGGGCGTTAAACTTGAATTTGGAAATTTTACCATGGCATTCTCATTTTTCATGATCACTTATATGTTTATAATTGAAAAATATACAACCCCGAAAATGTATGAACTAAATTCAAAAAAAATAATAGGTACCGGCATTTTTGCCAGTTCCGTTTTATTGATCCTGTTTTTCGGCGTATTTCAAAAAACAAGTTTTATTTACTTTCAATTTTAATGATGTATATCAAAAAGCTACTCATCGTTTTTATAATTATACTACTGGCTGCTTATTCAACCGGCTTGATACTGGATATACAGTACAAAAAAAGATGGGCTGTGTTGTTCTTTGACAAATCGGAAGAATTGATCAAAGGGAATAAAAACTATGATGTCATATTCCTGGGTAATTCAAGGGTGCATTTCGGAATCAATCCTTACTATGTAGATTCAGTAACAAAATTGAACAGCTATAATTTTGGCAATGGAGGCGCAGATGCAGAAGATATCATGCTAACCGCAAATATTTATTTACAAAAACACCCGGCACCAAAATTGGTCATCATTTCACTTGACAAAGGCGCTCTTTTAATAAATGACATCTTACGATCACGCTTTCATTATTTGTTTTACCTGGGAAATGATACGATCAGCAAATACATGCACCAGGCAGGTTTCTTTACTTCTTTGATAAAAATATTTCCTTTTACAAAATATAGTTTCTTTGATGAATACAATCGAACATCCATATTTATCAAAGGGAAACCATACCCCCGGTTTGATCATAATATTCATAAAGGATTTATCAATATCCACCGGGATATCAATAGTAAAGTAGCAGGGCTTTATAATGAAAAAGAAGAAAGAAGTGAATTGTCTGATTCAGCCATTGCCTTTTTCCGGAATACGGTGTCAATGCTGCAACTAAAAGGAAGTATGGTTGTATTTGTTACTCCGCCGGAAAAACATTCTTCAGCAAAAAAAGATACTGCTTTCAGATTGCTGGCAGATTCTGTATTCAAGGGTATTCAGCAGGAGTTTAAATTAACAAATTTTCATTTTGAAAACAATGATCTGTTAACAGATGCTTATTTTGTAGATGATATACATTTAAATGAACCCGGCACCAGGATCTATTCTTTGCTAATAGCCGATGCCATAAAAAGTATTTATCCCGAAAAATAGATCAAGAATGATCAAACTGACTTCCCTTTCATTGCCAATGAAACAGCTTCGTCCATCACCCTTTCTGCATAAGGCCTGGAGATGTCATTAAGTTCCTCCATTTTTTTAAGGATCAGATCCTTATCATTCATGGTAATGGCTAGCTGAAGCGCCTGCATGCCATTGGCCGTTTGAATCAATTCATCGCTGATCAGATGTGCTGCATTTTTTTGGAGAAATCTTTCAGTAGTTTTTAGTAATTGCTCGCCTTCTGTTTTTGCTTCGGTCAATGCTCTTACAGCAATATCGTCTTTTGCATGTGTTATAGAATCAAGTAACATAGATTCCACTTGTGTATCTGTAAGTCCATATTGAGGTTTAACTTCTATACTTTGTTCAACGCCGCTTCTTAATTCTTTTGCCGACACGGTAAGTATCCCGTCTGCATTGATCAGGAAACTGACTTCCACTTTCGGTAAACCTGCAGGCATCCCTGGTATTCCTTTCAAATTAAATTCAGCAAGCATCCTGTTGTCTTTTACAAGGTCACGTTCGCCCTGGAAAACACTGATACGCATTCCGGGCTGGCCATCAATCTGAGTAGTATATTGCCTCGAAGCTTTTGAAGGGATCTTTGCATTGCGTGGAATCAATACATCCATTAATCCACCTGCTGTTTCAATACCAAGACTCAATGGAGTTATATCCAGTAATAAGAACTCTTTGTTATTCCCTGCAAGTATATCAGCCTGTATGGCAGCTCCTAATGCAACTACTTCATCCGGATCAACTGAATCATTTACTTCTCTTCCAAAATATTTACTCACAGATTCTTTCACAAATGGAACCCTGGTACTGCCTCCTACCATTACTACTGTTTCAATATCTGAAATTTTTAAACCGGCATCCTTCATGGCATTTTTACAACAGGTTATTGTTTTATCAACAAATGGTTTTACCAATTCTTCAAATTGTTTTTTACTCAAAGAAAGTTTATAGCCATTCAATTCATCTTCAAATTGATCATTTGCAGACAAATGTTTTTTTGCAGCTTCCGCTTTTAAGCGAAGAGCCTGTGTCAATGATTTGTTGTTTGAAAATTCCTCTGCCGATATTCCGATTAGTGAGGTCCAATGATTTACAATAACATTATCAAAATCATCACCACCTAAATAAGTGTCTCCGTTCGTAGACAATACTTCAAAAACTCCCCCACTTATCCTCAGGATCGATATATCAAATGTACCGCCACCAAGATCATAGACTGCTATGATATTTGATTCATTTTTATCCAGGCCAATTCCATAAGCAAGACTTGCAGCTGTAGGCTCATTGATGATCCTTAACACATCTATACCTGCCAGTTTACCTGCATCCCTTGTTGCCTGCCGTTGAGCATCATTAAAATAAGCCGGCACAGTTATTACTGCTTTATTTACCGGTGTTTTCAATATGTGTTCGGCACGTTGTTTTAATTCTTTCAAAATGAAAGCCGACAGATCAATAGGTGAATAAAATTTATCACCAACCTGTACTTTTACCAGGCTTTCAGTATTATCGTCAATCACTTTATAGGTAAAGAATGACGAATTATTCTTTATATCATTATAGCTTTTTCCCATCAGCCTTTTTGCCGAAAAAATAGTTTGTTGCGGAGCTGTGACCAGGTATTCCTTTGCTTCATCACCAACGGTAACATTAGCATTTTCATCAAAATGAATAACTGAAGGTACCAATGCACTGCCATTGTGTTCTTTTAAAACTGTCGCTTTTTTAGTGTCGGGGTGAATGATGGCTATTAAACTATTGGTAGTACCGAGGTCTATTCCCACGATCATTTCTTCTTTTTGCAAACTTCCGGTTGCTATATTAATACCTATTCTGGCCATACTGTTTAAAATAATTTAACTGCAAAAGTAAAAATAAAAAAGGCTGCCTGTAAAAAGCAGCCATTTGTTCTTTTCCGTTTTTGGGAATATTATCGCATTAAGTACATTTTACCGTAGCCTTTGATGAAATAGTCAAATTGGCCGTTTTTATCAATTTGATTATTAATTTGATCAAATCCATCCATTTTTCTTCCTTTAAGATTTGTAAGGAAACGGTAGAGGTAAACACCATTGGCCAGTTTATCTCCATACATATCAGTACCATCCCATTTAAAATCAGTAATATTTCTGCCTATGTGTATCGGCCCTAATTCTGACTTTGTAATTTCCCTTACCACTTTTCCGGTAATTGTTAAAATCTGTATACGTATATTTTGAGGCACTTCACTTCCTGTAAGAGTAAATACGAAAGCAGTTGAAGTTGTAAAGGGATTTGGATAATTCAGCATATTAGAGATCATCGGTTTATTAATGACTGTAAACAACACACGGAAATCAATTGCTCCCGCTTTATTTCCAGCTGCATCTTTACCCGATATGATCAGTTCATACTCGCCATCATCAGGGAAATAGGGCCTAAACTCAATACTGGCAGTATTTTCACCACTGCTCAAATTTGCAGGGTTAAAATGCATCGTATCTCCAAAGTAATAATTATGTATTGACTGATCAGGAAATCTGACCTGCAATTTTATCAAAGAGGTATCTTTTAATTCCAGAAAACGACTCTCATCCTTTAATTTTACCAGGATCGCCGGTTTAGAAGATATAATATCTTTATTCAGGATATGCACCCCATCAAAGGTGATGTCAAGCAATGGATTTACCCTGTCTTCTTTTGCATAAAACCCTTTATAGAGAATATTGTTATAATGATACTGTTCCTTCTGATCATTGTCGGGATTAAATTCTATATACAAAATATTATAACCCGGATAATTTCGTGTATCAATTGTATAGTTAACCGTTAGTGTATCACCTGCGATCAAAACCTTTCCTTTAGGAATGTTGATTACTGTTGTAAAATTATTCCTGTCAGTAATGCTGAATTTTATTTTCATCATACTATCAAACCTGACCTGGCTGATATTTTTAAAAGCGAGTGAAAAAGCAATTTGCTCACCCTGCTCCACGGTGTCTTTCATTTTAAATAAAATATTCGGAGCTACAGCACCTTCCGGAACATAATCAGCATTTACCCTCAAATATCGTAATTGGTATGGTGTTGCAAAAGTAGGGTCACTGTTTAACATTTTAAGTTTGATATTGGGATAAATAGCTGCATCAATGAAAGCAAGACTGCTGTCCTGGGCAGGTGCAACAGTAGCAAGTTTATCGGTAGTGCCGTCAGACCTGATACCCCATACTTCAACGCTGACCTGATCTTTCAGCGGCAATGGATCAATGGAAGAACCTCTCCAATGCAAAGCGGTCCATTTTGCTGCAGGGCCATAAACCGGCGATTCAATACTACCATTGGTATTGGTTGTAATTAAAGGAAAAGAGTGATCAATATATGATGAATCTTTAGGTCCGATTATCTGTGTTGCTGTATATGAATTATTTCCTTTACGGAAAAAATATAAAAATGGCTGATTACGGGTAAAGCTATCAATTTTAGAAAAGCCGATTGACTTTAATTTATGGTAAAGGCTGTTACCTGATCCATACAACAATGTATCTGCTTTCCAGGAATCGATAAAGGATGTATTAGTCGTTCTGCCCAGGTTTGTTATCGCTACATACATACCATTGGGTATAAGATCGATAAAATCCATTGCCCGCTTACGGTAAGGTATACCTCCCGGATTGGCATATGGAAATTCAAAAAACCTTCGGGTCGTATCTGTTGGTGTTGCCCCATTTTGACATACTTTAAAACTGCCATATAACCCATTGGTAGGAATATTGCCATTGAAAACCGTATTCCTGTTTCTCCAGGGAGCCAGTGTTGTGCTGTCGAAAACATAAAACTGAATATTACTATAAACACATCCATACAATTCCAGTTGATCAAAATCAAGGTTAACATTTATTCTGTCATATGTGAAAAATGGATATAAGCCTGTTCTGATCGTTAAACTTCTGGGCACCTGCTGGAAACTGAAAGTACGATCAGGATTCAGATTAATATTTGAATAATTATCTTTTAAATGCTGGTAATAATGTGATTGATTAAATCCTGTTGAACTGTTGGGCAGGTAGATAAATGAATAACTATTCCAGATGTATGGCAGGTTACCAATGGGCACCATAGAAACCCTCCAGTAATAAACGGTACTATCAGTAAAAGTTATATTAGCAGGAACGAATTCAATAAGTCCGCCCGGGCCGGTTTTGTTATATATTTTTTTGAATGAAGAATTAAATAATTCTGTTGTATCCACTTCCATTACATATTGCCTCTGACCACTGAGCGGGTTTGCAGTATTGGCTACATAAGTAATATTTTGCTGATTTACTATTGAGAAATTATACGGAAATGACGGACGAAGTTCATCTTCAAAAATATAAAAGTCTTTTGTGATCGTATTATTTGTTTCAAACAATTCATCAATCTTGTTTGTATAATCAAGCGTTACGATAATTTGATTCAAACCTTTATCAGTTACCGGGTTTATCGAAACCGTAAGGTCAAGTGAGTCCTGGTATTTGATTGCAGGTATTAGCTGATTGTATAAAATACGAATGGTATCATTTGGTAATTTTCTTTTTACAGATACCCAGATTGAATCATTTACAACTTTGCCGATATTGGCCATTTTTATTTTTACATTGAAATTATTATCGGCTACAGAAATAATATTCGGACTGATCTTTACCAATTGATCTTCTATTACGAAATCGGGTTTAGAAAATGCATTGATACTTATAGCAGGATCGCCATGCAGGGTTACTTCTTCTAAATGCACCCGGGTATAATAATCGATGTTTGGATTTGAACCACCAAGATTTTGAATCACATCTTTTATCTGGTTACCTACAGAATTACCATACATTGAACGACTGAAAGCTGTATAAAAATTAGTGTTATAGAAATTCAGGAATGGTGGAATCCCAAAATGAGTATCTGCGAGGAATCCAATACTGCCGCGTTGGTTTGCAAGAACATATTTTTCGGAGAGAGAGAGGTTGCCTGTTAGCCTTAGCTGATCAAATACAAAAAAGTTTCCTGCACTGCATCCACTAACATTAAAGAAAGGATATTTTCCTGTATTGGTATAAATCTGAGGATCGCTCAGGTTAAACTCAAAAGTACTGGCAGATGAGTGCCCAAAATATCCAATGAAACCAATGCCATTATCAAATAACTGTTCTATCCTTTGACTGTTTGCCTGCTGAACTGAGCCAGTAGCAGTTTTAGTAAATGTTTCCACATGCCCTCCAAATAAAGAATCCTCAGCAATTACTTTATACCCATTCATATATTGCTTAAAAATTTCATTTTCAAGGCTGTCCTTACCACCTGCTACGTGTATCATATCCTTCATCCAGGCTTTACTTTCAATTGTTGATCCGGGTGTTTGTTGAGCCTGATCATATTGAATAACTTTTTGAAGATAATTATTTATTTCAGTGCCATTTACCACTCCCAATCTTCCAATTGGTACTAATGGTAAAACGGAGCCTGGTTCTGCAGAAAGTAATATATCTGAAGCAGGCCATCCAAATGTTGGTAAGAAATTTAATTTACTGCATAATGGGTTGGTTTCATTTGCTTTTTGTTCCATATAATTCAATCCCCTTCCAATGAGAAAAACATATTTTGGTTTTACAGCAAATTGCTGGTTTGCATATCGAATAAAATCTCTTATTGCACCAGGATGACCTTTGATGCCAAACCCGAACTGATCAGTAAGTTCATCGATATTATAAACTTTTGTATTGAAATTTCCGCCGGCATTTGTATTCCGGTATTGCCTGTATTGATCTACATAGTTGTTGCCATTCCCGTCATTATATAATGCAGCATTGCTTATGATCATATAATCACCTTGAAAATTAGTATTAGCAAAATTTAAAAAATTTCTTTGGCTTAATGTATTAATGATATTAACATTTGCCGTTTCCTGGTTTACTAACATGCATTTTCTAACCGCAACTGTTGATGCAGGAAGAACAAATTTTACTTTACCGGGAGTAGAAACAATATCACCAACATAACGGCTACCCGAAGTCATATCGTACAAAATGGGAGCAATTGTGCCGTAATTTACATTATCTATAACCAGGTAATTACCGGTTGCTGATGCCTCCAGTTCAAAATAAAAATTCTTTTGATTATTAAAATTGAAAGTGGCAGGATACGTAATACCAATATATGGTACAACTATCCGGTCATTGGTAACAGAGGAATTATTATTCACATAAATAGGCACAAACGCTGTACTTTGTAACATTGACAAAGGAAGGTTATCTAAGTTGACCCTTCCAGCACTGAAAAAAGGCATTGGAGCATCATAAACAATACTCTGGAATATTTTAACCCGCAGATTCCTTGAATTATCAGCATTGCCAAAAGCATTCACTCTTACTGATAAACTGTTTGCAGGACCGGCAGCATATACATTGAGGCCAAATATCTCCTGGGTAAAATCACAACATGGCGCAACATCAAAAGAGGACCATCCCTCTCCATCATCATAAGCGGATGAATAAACATATTCCCCAACAACTTTTGCAGCGCCTCTGCATATTTGCTGTTTGTAATATAAGTCTACTTTTCGTAAAAAATAAGCATCAGGTGTTGTTGCAGCTGGTGAAGAATTTACCGCATTAGTATATCTCAGATTTCCACCTGCGTTATTTACAGTTAAAAAATAAGCAACAGTATCTGTTTCAAGGCTATACTTATCTGCAAGTTGAAAATTCTGATTACGATACAATTGATTATCCTGCTTGCCATCATTCATTTCACCCCAGAATTCAATATAGTCGTTATTGCCTAACTGGCCACTGGCCACAGATGAATAAATCCTAACTTCTGATCCATTGCGCCATAATTGAAAATTAGCCGCGTTTTCAGAACCCAAACCTGCAGCAGATAAAACTGATTGAGGTATTCGGCAAAGTGTATCTTTTCCTAAACGAAATTTATAATAGGTCTTATTATAATCTATCCAGTTATTATTCAATTGTGCGTATACGGATGAGCCGAGCAACAAAAAAAACGGAATTAGTAATTTTTTCATCATACAGATGTTGTTATTATTTTTCTTCATTTCGTTTACCAAAATTAAGTCTTATGGAAAATACATGCGTAAACAATGGATTTTCCTGGTTGGCAAGATTGGTAAAAGCATAATCGAACATTATATTCTTTATTTTGAACCCTGCTCCTAAACTTGGCTGATATATCCATACTTTCTTTAAATTCAAAGTATCACCGTCTGAAAGTGCTCTTTGAAAATTAGTGATCCCTGCTCTAACAAAAAATATATCCTTTAAAGAAGCTTCCAGACCAATATGCGGATCAATACTAATGGTATTATTGCTTACAATTGTATTACGTTTGCCATCAAAAGTTACATCTGCATTTACTTCAGCAAGCAATTTTACAGATTTTCCGATATTGAAATCATATCCGCCACCCAAAGAAATTCTTGGTGCAGTGAGTTCAGTTGATTTTACAGGAATATCATTTTTTGTAAGATATAAGACTTCTTTTTCCTTTTCAGTAAATTTAAAAGACCAGGCATTGAAAGTGGTTGTAAGATCCTTTGCAACAATACCTGCATGCCATTTTTCTCCATGCATCTGCAAACCGGCATCCAGTCCAAAACCCCATGCTGTTGCGAATTTACCTACTTTTCGGTAAATAACTTTTGCATTGGCACCAAAACTGATCCTTTTTGTTTCTGTTTCTTTAATATTTTGTGCAAAAGAAAATAGAAAAGCATAGTCTGCAGAAGAGAAGGTTTGTATGTTGTTGTAATTAATACTCCCATCAGGTTCTACCAAAAAAAGGGTATTAGGAATATCATCTATAGCAAATCTTAAAATAGAAAACCCCAGGGTTCTTTTATTATCCTGGACAGGAATAGCTACTGAAGCATAATCATATTTTGCAATCCCGGCAAAGTATTCTGCATGCATAATACCGGCATTCGGGCGATCTTTAACTCCTGTTAATCCTGCAGGATTCCAATATCCTGCCGTAGCATCATTTACAGATGCAACCTGTGAATTACCCATTGCCAAGCCTCTGGCGCCGGCACCAATATTTAAAAATTCATTTGAATATTTTCTGAATTGTGCGTTTACAATAACAGGAGAAAATAATAAGAAAAAAATGGTCGCAATTAGGATTTGCTTCATAGAAATGTGATTAATAAAAACTGTGATCCAGGTAAATTATAAGCTGTAAACGTATTTCCACGTAACAAATTGTGAAAAAAATCAATTTAAAGTTACAAACTTAATTGTAAAAATACGTAAAGAGTAACTTTACAATCAATTGGTATTCACAGTTTAAAATAACTATTATATTCAGATTCTTTTATTAAACAAAAAGCTGCTTTCTAATATTAAAGTTTATTTACCTGCTATGGTAAGGTTGAATCCCGTTTTGATCTTGATACTTGCATTGGAAGAAGCTGAAATACTTCGACAAGATGAATTGCTGTTAATGATAGGGTAATTCAACACTCCTTCTTTTACAATAACATCAGTATTGATATCAGGCAAAATTCCGCAAAGCCAGTTACCGGCATCTTCCCATGCTGAACTTACTGCACCACCCCAAATAGCAGTATACTTTAAAACATATTCCGGACTGTTTACCAAGGTATTATTGCTGGTGTAAACACAGCGGTATTTAAATCCAGTCATAGAAGACTGAGCATTATTGATCATTAAAGTAGCGGTATTGACTCCGCTGTATAAACTATTGTTATTGATATTTGTAAAACCTGCACCAGTATTAACCTGCCATTGCAAGGTTCCGGATAATCCTGCAACTGTAAATGAAATATTTGAGCCAGGGCATGCCGGTGTTATTGCATAGATATTTTTAAATAAAATATTATTAAAATAAAACTGTTCGGGCTGATCTTTATCCGGATTCACTTCCAGTTTAAGCTGGTTATTACCTGTAAAATTTGCCAGAGGTATATCAAATGAAATTATTGCGGTATCATCAGCCATTAAAGGTTTTATTCTCGCTCCATTAGCAAGATTTGTAAAAACAACAGGTACTGAATTTGCTCCTGTAATGGTTAACCTTACTTTAATGCTATCAAAAGCAACATGAGAGATGTTCTTAAATGCAACTTTCAGTTTAACCGTATCAGTTGTGGTCAAGGTATCAGCACATTGAAAGTAAATATTAGGTGATAGTGCTCCTTCGGGATAATTATCTGAAGTGATCATCCAGTATTTCAATTGTTCCGACATAGCATTTTGCACATCATTGCTATTCATTTTTAATTGCAGTTGAGGATATACACTTGCATTGATATAAGAAAGGGATGTATCTTTTGAATCATAAACGGTACCCAGGTAATTGATGTTCCCGTTTACATCTTTTCCATGTATATCAAAATAATGGTCGTGTGTTCCGGTAATAAAATTTGGAATACTGTCCCATTTAAAATTTTTCCAATTCTTTACTGGTCCAAACCAGGGAGAACTTACCGTACCTTCTACAGCTTTACCGGAGATCAAAAAAGTATCTACTATTTGTTCATTGACTACCGATCCTACGTGCTGCCGAATGGGGAAATTAATGGTATCGCCTTTTTTAAATAAAAATAAGAATGGAACATTCCTGTTAAACTGATCGATCTGGTGCAAACCCAGACTATGTAACTTATGCCATAAAGAAATTCCACTGCCAAGGGTTGATGTATCTGCTTTCCAGCTATCTGCAAATGATGTATTGGTTGTTCGGCCAAGGTTTGAAACCGAAACAATATAGCCATTGGGAATGCTATCGATAAACTGTATTGCTTTTGCCCTGTATACACTGTTTGCATATGGAAATTCAAAGAATATCCTGTTCGGGTTCCCTGCATTTGAACAAACATTTGCGCTGCCAAACCTGCCTGTACTTGCTGCAACATTGTAATTCTTCCAGGGCTTTAATGTTAAAGGGTTGTAAACTACAAATTGCAAACTGCTGTAATTGCAGCCATATATTTCCAGCTGGTCATTGTCAACATTCACATTGATCTGGTCCCAGCCATAATATGGATACAAACCCGTGCGGATCAAAAGCTTTCTTACCTTATTTTCAAAAGTAAAATTCCGGGTAGTACTATCCATGTACATAGACTCATAACCATCATCGGTGTACTGAAAATAATGCGCTTGCCCGTAGCCGTCATCAATGCTTCCGCTGATATAGGTAAAGGAACTTCCCAGCCATTTCGTTGTTGCAGAAACAGGGCCTATTCCCAACCGCCAGTAATAAACGGTACTGTCTGAAAATGTAATACCTGGCAGAAATTTAATAACTCCTCCTGAATCAATAACTGAACGGGTGATCTTAAATGGCGAATTAAAAAGCCGGGTTGTATCCATTTCCATCACATATTCTTTTTCCCCACTAAACTGATCAGCTGTTGATCCGTATATTTCAAGGCCGGGGCCATTATTTATTATTGAATATTCATAAGGGAATACCGGTCTTATCTCATCAGAAATAACTGTAAATTCTTTAATAATGGAATTATTGGTTTCAGATAATTCAGAAACCTCATTTCCTGCATCGATCGTAACTATGATCTTATTATTCCCTTTATTCTGCAAAGGATTTATCATTAACGGGATCTGCAGGGTATCCTCATAAAGCGTCGCTTTAATTCGCCTGGTAGCCAATACCTTTATAGAATTGTCAGGCAATTGATGTTGAATTAAAATATCAATGGAATCATTTATTGCACGGCCGATATTCAGGACCTTAACAGTGATCATAACCTGCTCATCGGCAACACTAATAACAGCAGGGTTGGAAGTTACCAAAGAATCTTCAATGGTATAATCCGGAAGTAAAAAAGGATTCAATTTTACTGCAGGGTCGCCATGATAAGTAATTTCTTCAGAATGAATTCTTGTCGGGTAATCGTTCAGGTAATTATTTGTAATAAATTCCATTGTACTTTTCATGATATTTCCAACAGATTGTCCATACATCAACTTAGCAATATTCTTATCAAACTGTTCTGTAAAAAAATTAAGTTGCTGTGGTAACCCAAAATGGGTATTTGCAATAAACCCGATACTTCCTTTATTGGCTGAAAAAATATATTTTTCACTTAACGTTCCCTTGTTGATCGCCCTAAGTGTATCAAATAAAAACAGGTTACCCGAATTACAACCGTTTACCATGATCAATGGATATTTACCGGTGTTATTATAATTCTGCGGATTGTCTAAATTAAATTCAAGTGTATTAGGAGATGAGTGACCAAAGTATTTTAAATAACTCATCCCTTCACTAAAAAGATCATCAATTGTTTTTTTAGAACCCGATGCAGTATATGATCCGGAGTTCTTACTGAAAGAATATACTTTTGCGCCAAATGAAGAATCTGCCATGATCTGCCCATAACCGCCCATATAAAAATTGATGAGGTTGGCGAGTGAAGGATCATCAATTGCTCCGGTGATCTGGGCAATATTTTTCATCCAGCCCTTTTCTGCATTGGTTTGAGAGCCTGAGTTCTGTAATAATTCAAATTGCTTAATTTTATTCAGATAATCTCCGATCTCCAATCCATTGATAGCAGAAAGACGCCCGATACTTACCTGGGAGAATGAACCTGTTCTTGTTGAAAGTAATAAATTATCTGAAGCGGGGTAACCAAAAGTTGGAACCAATGCGAGCTTATCAATATTCGGATCTGATTCATATTTTTTAAAATCCGGATACGTTAACCCTTTCCCTATTAAATAAAAATATTGTGGAGTTGTACTGAAATTTGCCAACGCATAATATCCAAAATTCCTGATAGCCAAAGGATGATGTTTAATACCAAAAGCAAACTGATCAGTTAACTGATTGATGTCTGCAGTAATAGTATTGAAACTACCTCCGGCAACACTGCTTCGATATGCACGGTAAAGTTCTACATTATCATTTCCCAAACCATCATTGAATAATACCGGATGGCTGATAATTACATAATTACCCTGGTTTGCCGGCAATGAATAATCTTTAAAGACCCGTTGAGAAAAATTCTGGACATTTTTAATACTTGCAGGTTCGCTATTCAATAAAATAAATGAACTCGCTACTGACAATGCAGGGATCACAAACCTTATTGTAGAACCATTGATATCACCGGTAAGGCGTTGATTGTTGGTTAAATCAAATAATAACGGTGGAGTAATTCCAAAATTAAAATTAGCTATTTCCAGGTATTTAGATGACCCAGCAGGTAATTCAAAAGCAAATTGTGATTTACCTTCAAAATTAAACAGGTGAGGATATTTTAATTCATAATAAGACAGCACGATCTTATCTGATGAAACCCCCGCATTGACGAATTCTACATTGGCTGTACCGCTGCTGAATGTAATTAGCGGTATATTTTCAATATGATACCTTTTGATCTCATATCCACTGATCACCGAATCTGCAATGACCGTTCCGTTGATTTTTATCCGGGCAGTTTTACTTGCAGATGAATTACCAGCTACAACTGCATCTAAGGTTGCAGGTAAACCGGTATTATCTAAGTATAAGTTGCTGTTATTATCGATCAATGATCCGGGGAAGACATCAGCACTGGACCACCCTTCTGCGGTTTCATACGAAGATGAATATAGTAATTGCCCATAATCTACAGCAAAACCTGCATTTTGCTTAACCCTGTATGATTTTACCAACGTATGCATAAACCCCGTTTCAGGTGGTAAAATGTTTCCTGCAACATCATTAACTACATCTGCCAGCCTTTTATTGACTACACTGCTAACCGATAAAAAATAAGCGGAAGTGTCTGTCAATAAGCTCAATTTATCACTCATTTGCAAACTATCATATTTATATAGTTGCTTATCGGCCTTACCGTCATTGATCTGGCCATAAAATTCTATATAATCTGAACTACTGAAAATTCCTGTTGGAACAGATGTATAAATAGCTATTTCTTTACCATTTCGCCAAAGCTGAAATTTTTCTGCAGGATTACCCGCCAAGCCAATGGAAGACAAAGTTGGTTGAGAAATACGGTAGAGACCATTATTACCTACCTTAAATTTATAGTAAGTTTGACTAAAATTGATCCATTCGTTATTATATGTCTGTGCACATACATTAACAGTTAAGAGTATTAATATAAATCCAAGTAAATATTTTCGCATTTGTTCAGTTTCAGGTTATATATCGTTTTTACATAGCATTTATTGCAAAACGAATATTATAATTGAATATTGGATATTAATTATAACTAATGGTAGAGGTATATCAAGCGTAAAGAGCTTACAAATATAAATAATTGAATTCATATTTTGTGCATAATTTGAATAATTTTGAACAAAATCTAAAATAGGATTCATGATCAATATAATAGCTGAATTGCAGTGGAGAGGCATGATTCAGGACATAATGCCAGGTACAGAAGAACAACTTTTAAAGGAGATGACAACGGTTTATATTGGTTTTGACCCAACAGCTGACAGTCTTCATATAGGTAGTTTGGTACCCATTTTACTCCTGTTGCACTTACAAAAAGCTGGACATAAGCCAATTGCGCTAGTTGGTGGGGCAACCGGTATGGTAGGAGACCCAAGTGGTAAAAGTGAAGAAAGAAACCTGTTAAGTGAAGAAATTCTATTGCAAAATGTAGCCGGAATAAAGGCACAATTGGAAAAATACCTTGATTTTGACGCATCAAAATCCAATGCTGCTGAAATGGCCAATAATCTTGACTGGTTTAAGGGAATAAGCTTCCTTAACTTCATCAGAGATATAGGCAAACATATTACTGTAAATTATATGATGGCAAAGGAAAGTGTTAAAAAACGACTGGAAGGAGAAACAGGGATGTCATTTACAGAATTCAGTTACCAGTTGATCCAGGGATATGATTTTTACTGGCTTTACCAGCATAAGAACTGCAAATTGCAAATGGGAGGAAGTGATCAATGGGGAAATATTGTAACAGGAACTGAACTGATCCGGCGAAAATCCGGAGGCGAGGCATTTGCTTTTACCTGTCCGTTAATAAAAAAAGCCGATGGCGGAAAATTCGGCAAATCTGAAAAAGGGAATATCTGGCTGGATGCTATAAAAACAACTCCTTACCAATTTTACCAGTTCTGGCTTAATGCTTCAGATGAAGATGCAGAAGGCTGGATAAAAATATTTACTTTTTTAAGTAAAGAAGCAATCTCAATATTGGCAACTGAACATGCAATGGATCCATCAAAAAGAATATTGCAGAAGAAACTGGCAGAAGAAGTGACCATTTTTGTACATGGCAAAGAAGATTATCATAAAGCAATAGAAACAACGCAAAAACTATTTGCAAACATGAATGCACCGGCAGAAAGCCTGAGTGAAGTAGACCTTGAATCGATTGAAGGCCTTATCAATCATGATTATTCACTTATAAAAATAAATGAGGGAATAGAAATATTAGATCTTCTGACAGAAAACAGTATTTTTAAAAGTAAAGGTGAAGCAAAAAAAATGATCCAGAATGGAGGGGTAAGTATCAACAGGAAAAAGATAGAAAATCAACAACAGAAAATAAATAATTCAGACCTGCTTCATAACAAATTTATATTGATACAGGTTGGGAAGAAAAATTATTATTTGATAAAGGCAATTTGAAGATTTGAGGATTTGAAGATTGTTTTCATTTTCAAATCAATCAACTTTTACCTGCTTCTTTATAACAGAATTTTCACTTACTTCCATAATGAATACACGTTCTTTAAGCAGGTAGCCATTCCCTTTTTCGCAAAAATGTACTTTTAAATTTTCGATGCTGATTGGATTTCCATCAGGTATATCTGCAATATTACTGTGGCGTATATCATGGCCATCAACGATCATAACCAGCCCACTACCGATGGCTTCCATTTTATTTCCCTCCGTGATCAACATACCTGTATCCTCTCCCAGCCCCACTCCTATACAGGATGGATTTGATGCTATGGCCTGTGCCAGCCTGCCAAATCGCCCTCTTTTTTCAAAATGTGAATCAATGATCATATCATTGATAAAAGCAAGTCCTGTTGTAATTTTCACTTCCCCTTTCAGATGAGCCCTGGTTGCGTTGCCTTCATAGATCATGGTGTTGCTCATGGCCATTGCACCTGCAGAAGTGCCGGCTACCAAAAAATTACTTTCTTCACGATATCTTTTCAATAATAATTCTAAAAAAGCAGTGCCGCCGAAAATACTTGTCAGCCTCAATTGATTACCTCCACTGAACATAACTGCATCGCAACAACGCAATCTTTCAATGTATTCAGGGATTCCTACGTCTGCCCTGTTACGGATATTCATAACACCAATATCGGTACAACCGATCTTCCCAAAGGCATTCAGGTAATTTTCCCCTACTTCTACCGGGATCATACTGGCAGTTGTAATTACTTCGATCCTGGTCGAAGTGCCGCCGGTTTCTTCAACTATACGGCGGAGAATACCAAGTTCAAAAAAATTGAGGTTGTTGCGGTGTATCTGTCCCGTTTCGAGGTCAGTGCCTTTATCTTCAGCACCACCAATGGCAAGCAGTTTTCCTTTAGCAAATTGCATCTAACCGTTTTTGTGATTAACGCAAAAATAAGGGAAATCGTATTTTATTCTGTTTCAATACTTATACAGCAGTGTTAATTAAAAATTTACCACAGAGTTAAAAGAGTTTTTTCACAGAGGTTCACAGAGAAAGATCATTTATTAACGCTTCAACTTTTTGAAATACATCTGTGTGACTCTGTGGGTAAAAGTTTTTGTAAAACAAGATGATTATCCTAATTTACCGATTCCAATTTTTTTACCTAAACTCTAACTGGTTTTATGAAGATCGTAGAAATAAAAGTACTCAGGGGGCCTAATTACTGGAGCGTAAACCGCACCAAACTGATCCAGATGAAACTCGACCTGGAAGAAAAAGAACAAATGCCCACCAATGCCATTCCCGGTTTCAGAGAAAGATTGGAAACCATGATACCTAGCTTGATCGAACACAGATGTAGTGTTGGTACCCGTGGTGGTTTTTTTGAACGGGTGGATGAAGGCACCTGGATGGGCCATGTGATCGAACATATCGCTCTTGAAATACAGACATTGGCCGGAATGGATACCGGATTTGGCCGAACCAGGGGAACCGGTAAAGAAGGAGAATATTATGTATGCTTCAGTTATATGGAAGAAGATGCAGGTGTGTATGCGGCAAAAGCTGCTGTGCGCATTACCCATGCATTGATATTTGAAGAACCCTATTCACTTGAGGAGGACATTCAGAAATTAAGGGAAATAAGGGAAGATACCAGGCTTGGGCCCAGTACTGGCTGTATAGTTAATGAAGCGGCAAAAAGAGGCATCCCTTATATCAGGTTGAATAAAAATTCCCTGGTACAGTTAGGTTATGGTGTTCATCAGAAAAGGATCAGGGCTACCATTGCCAGTACCACCGGCAATATTGCCGTAGATATTGCCTGTGATAAAGAGGAAACCAAGAATTTACTGGGCGCTGCAGAAATACCGGTACCTAAAGGAGATGTAGTACGTACAGAAGAAGGATTACAAAGTGCGGTTACCAGGATCGGATATCCCATTGTAATAAAGCCCATTGATGGCAATCACGGCAAGGGAAATACAACCAATATAACCAACTGGGAACAGGCCCTCGTGGCTTTTGCAGCAGCCAAAGTATATGGCCGAAACGTGATCGTGGAAAAATATATTACCGGTTTTGATTTCAGAATACTGGTAATAGATTATAAATTCATCTGTGCAGCATTGCGTACACCCGCTGCAGTTACCGGAGACGGCAAAAATACCATTCAGTTTTTACTTGATGAAACCAATAAAGATCCGCGGCGTGGTTATGGCCATGAAAAGGTACTCACACAAATTACCATTGACCAGTTTACCCAAAAAATGCTGGATGACAAAGGATACTCACTGGAAACCATACCCCCAAAAGGCGAACTGGTTTTACTTAAACCGACAGCCAATTTATCCACTGGTGGCACCAGTACAGATGTAACAGATGAGGTACATCCGGTTAATATTACCATGTGTGAGCGTATTGCCAAGATCATCGGACTTGATATTTGTGGCATAGACATTATGGCCACCGATCTCAGGTCTCCTGTCACAGAAAATGGTGGAGCCATTCTGGAAGTAAATGCTGCTCCGGGATTCAGAATGCATATTGACCCTTCCATCGGTTTACCCCGTAATGTTGCAGAACCGGTAGTGGACATGCTATTCCCCAAAGGCAGTGCAGGAAAGATCCCCATCATTGCAATAACCGGAACAAACGGCAAAACAACTACTACAAGATTGGCTGCACACATAGCAAAAACAGCCGGCTATAAAGTTGGTTACACAACCAGTGACGGAGTATATATTCAAAACCAGCTGATGATGAAAGGTGATTGTACCGGGCCGCTTTCCTCACAGTTTGTTTTAAAAGATCCAACAGTAGATTTTGCGGTACTCGAGTGTGCCAGAGGTGGCATTTTAAAGAACGGCCTTGCTTTTCAAAATTGTGATGTAGCTATTGTAACAAACATCAGTGCAGATCATATTGGATTGGGCGGAATCGATTCAATGGAACAAATGGCCAAAGTAAAAGCAGTAGTTCCTGAAACTGTTTTTAAGCACGGTTATGCGATCTTAAATGCAGAAGACGACCTGGTATTTGCAATGAAAAAAGGCCTGCATTGTAATATCGCTTTATTCAGCATGGATGAAAATAATCCAAGGATCGTTGAACATTGTAAAGCTGGTGGATATGCGGCTGTTTTTGAAAACGGTTATATTACCATTATGAAGGGAACCTGGAAGATCCGCGTAATAAAAGTTGCAGAAGTACCAATCACTTACGGAGGAAAAGCATTACACAATGTTATGAATTGTTTACCGGCTGTGTTAAGTACTTATTTCTGGAGGAATATTGAAATAGATGATATTAAACTGGCGCTGCAAACATTCATTCCATCTGCAACACAAACCCCTGGGAGATTAAATATGTTCCAGTTCAAACAGTTTAAATTCCTGGTTGATTTTGCACACAACCCGGCAGGACTGGAATTATTATGCGATTTCGTCAGCAAGATGGAAGGCGAACCAAAGGTTGGTATCATCAGCGGAACCGGTGACAGAAGGGATGAAGACATTAAAGAATTGGGCAGAATATCCGGAAGATATTTTGATGAGATCATCATCCGGTGTGATAAAAATCTACGCGGACGAACAGCAGAAGAAATTGTTGGCCTGTTGTTGGAAGGTATTACTGAAACAAAACCAAATGATATTCCTATTGTAACCATTTATAATGAAAAAGAAGCGATCATGCATGCTTACAATACTGCAAAACCGGGATCATTGATAACGATCATGTGCGATGTGGTGGCAGAAGCGCTGGACCTGATAAAGGCGTTGAAGGAAAAAGAGGACCTGGAATAATGAACAAGGAACAAGGAATGCTGAATTAAGATCGGAACAAACACTTCATAATTCGAGATTCCTTGTTCCTTGTTCGATATTAACTAAAAGAGCTCAAATTTGAACTCTTTTAAATTTCATTTGGTACATTTTTTTACAACCCTTATTTTTGCACTCCAAAATAAGTTTGGGTATATGATTGGGTTATGGTGTAAAGGCAGCACAACAGATTTTGATTCTGTTTGTCTAGGTTCGAATCCTAGTAACCCAACAACATTTTTAAAAGACAACTCTTTATTGATTTGTCTTTTTTTTATTTCTGCAGATCATATCAAATAAAAATAATTTACACAATACTTTATACCGAAAATCCTTCTTACAAATATTTTCGGTTGCTTTTATTTAAAAAACGTTTAAACCCTGATTTTTATAGGTTGCATTTTAAACTATGCTGAGAATATATTTCTAAAGCAATTAATTCAGAATTCTTGAATAAAAACATGATAAGAAAATTAAATTGGAAAACTTAGTTATGATCGTATTAACAATACTCATTTTCCAAATCTAATTGGGTTTAGTATTCCGATTTTAGAGCTTCTGAAAAGCCTCCACGAAATATTTATTTTGTTTATTAAAATGATTTATTTCAATACAAAGAGTAAACAAAATAAGTTTATTTTAATTTTTTACAACTATCGCAAACAATTTCACATGAAAGAATGTTAAGTAAAAAAAATTTATAATTATGCAAAAGAACATGTATTCGATCCTTGCCGCTGTTGTATTCAGCACAATGACACTTGTAGCCTGTAATGGGGGTGAAACCAAAGAAGCTGAAAAAACACCGGAAGTAGTTACAGAAGAAAAAATGGCACCGGCAGAAGCTCCGGCCAAAGACATTGTTGATATCGCCATTGGATCCGCTGATCACACTACACTTGTAGCTGCAGTAACTGCTGCAGGATTGGTAGAAACACTTAAAGGTGCTGGCCCGTTTACCGTATTCGCTCCAACCAATGCTGCTTTTAGCGCATTACCTGCGGGAACTGTTGACGGTTTATTAAAACCCGAAAGCAAAGCTGCATTAACCAACATTTTAACTTACCATGTTGTTGCAGGTGCTGTAAAAGCTGCTGACCTGAAAGACGGTCAAAAAGTAAAAACATTGCAAGGTGAAGAACTCACCGTAACGATCAAAGATGGTAAAGTAATGATCAATGGTGCAAATGTTACCGCTGCTGATCTAACAGGAAGCAATGGTGTAGTGCATGTCATTGATGCTGTATTAATGCCAAAGAAATAAACTATTTTTTTGTTTGTTTTTAACGACAAGTTCAGGGAGCGATAATATTGCTCCCTGTTTTAATTATCGAAATCGATACTTTCATGATAATATCAGATATATACCATTTCAAAATAAATATCCGTTAATGGTTAAACTGACCCCTTAAGTATAATAATTCTTTGCAGATCTAAATTTTCAGCCAAATTAATTCAAAAACAAGGAACATGTATATAATTCAAAACAAACCTAGTCTTGTAAGTGTTTTAATAAATAAATGATCATATATGTTAAACTACTTCATTATAGGAGCATCTTCAGGTATCGGTAAATGCCTTGCCAAACAACTGGCTGATGCCGGCAACAAAGTTTATGCAACTTATTGCAAAAACCAGGTTCAATCCGTCACTGACCTGATTGAATTCCATCATTTGAATGTATTGGATGAAAATATTAATATCGATTTTTTACCCGATTCGGTCAATGGAATTATTTATTGTCCCGGAAGTATTAGTTTAAGACCTTTTGAAAGGATCAAACCACAGGATTTTTTAAATGATTACAATTTGCAGGTACTGGGAGCCATTAAAATAATTCAGCTCTTATTACCAAAACTTAAAAAAGCTGAAAATGCTTCAATAGTATTATTTTCTACCATTGCAGTTCAAAGCGGCTTGGCTTATCATGCACAGGTAGCTGCTTCCAAAGGGGCTTTAGAAGGAATAACGCGGTCGTTGGCTGCAGAGTTGGCTCCTTCTATCCGGGTGAATTGCATAGCTCCGTCTTTAACAGACACACCACTTGCTTCCTCCCTTTTAAATACGGAACAAAAAAGGGAAGCCAATGCTTTAAGACATCCCATGAAAAGGATAGGAACAGCTGATGATATTGCAAACATGACAGAATTTTTGATCTCTGAAAAAGCATCCTGGATCACCGGACAAATTTTTCATTTAGATGGCGGTATGTCTTCAATAAAAAGTTAACTCTCTTTTTTAATTAAGAAAAGTATAAATCTTTATAAAATCATTATTCCTGGTATAAAACCACCGCACTGTATTTTTTCAAATGCATATGCCCGGCATCTTTCGGTCCGTCTGGTTCAGTATCGATCGCAGTCTTCCAGTTTCCTGGAGGAAGGTTTGCTTCCTTTTCTGTATTTGTTCCGTTAAAAGCGATCCATATTTTTTTCCATGGATCATTTACTGCAGAACCGTCAATTGAATAAACAACTGTACCTGCAGCAGCCTGTACATCAAAACGAATATGCTTTTGAATTTGTTCAGCGGTCGACATTCTGAATGCTGGATGATCTTTACGTATCCCGATAAGTTGTTTAATAAAATTATTCAAAGTAAGATTTTCGTTTTTCAGCTTCCAGTTTATGGCATTGATATTGTCATTGCTTTTGTAAGAATTCTCAACGCCCTGTTTACTGCGCATGAATTCTGTACCTGCATGTAAAAAAGGAATACCCTGTGAGGTAAGAACGATCGTAAGTGCCAGCTGATGCATTTTTTTTCTATCGGCTTCAGAAACATCCGGGCATGATAAAGTGATCTTATCCCAAAGTGTATTGTTATCATGGCATTCAACATAACTGATCACATTCCAGGGAGCAACAGTATAAGGTTCTTTAGAATAATTCACTTTACTGTAATCTACCTGGGGATGTTTGCCTGCTGCAACGATTCCGAATTTGATCGATTCTTCCATCCCGGGTTTACCGGTAGCAAATCCCCTGTCATTGATATCAAACACCGTTCCTTTGATCCCATCACGGAGGTCATCACTGAATACAGCAATGTTCTTAAGTTTATAAGCATTTTTTTTAAGTGCCCTCAATGAATCAGGTAAAGGAGAAGATCCTGCTGTCCAACCTTCTCCATATAATAAAATGTCAGGCCTTATTTTATGAAGTTCATCTGAAATCAAATTCATGGTAGTAATATCATGTACCCCCATGAGGTCAAAACGAAAACCATCGATATGATATTCTTTTGCCCAATACAAAACACTTTCCAGTATGAATTTCCGCATCATGGGCATTTCACTGGCTGTTTCATTACCACAGGCTGTGGCATCAGAGAAACTGCCATCCTTTTTATGCCGGTAATAATAACCGGGAACCAATTGATTAAAATTAGATTCTGCTGTAAGCGCTGTGTGATTATATACAACATCCATGACTACACGCAATCCATTCTTATGCATTGTACTGATCATTTGTTTCAGCTCCTTTATCCTGGTAATCCCATCATAAGGATTGGTGCTATAGCTTCCTTCAGGTACATTGTAATTTAAAGGGTCGTAGCCCCAGTTGTATTGAGGAGTTGTTTTGCTTTCATCATTTGAATTGTAATCGTAAAAAGGAAGCAGGTGAATATGTGTAACTCCCAGCTCTTTCAAATGTGCCAGACCGGTGGAATTACCTTCACTGTTCTTTGTATTTTCTTCTGCCAGGCCAAGAAACTTTCCTTTATGTTTAATACCTGAATTTTCATCGATGCTTGCATCACGTATATGCAGTTCATAAATGACCGCATCAGTTGTTTTATTCTGTTTTGAAAATGCAGGGCTTTTATATGTAAGCCATCCCACCGGATTTGTTTCTTTCAAATCGGCAACCATTGCCCTTTTTCCATTTATCCCAACTGCTTTTGCATAAGGATCCGGAATTTCGTTATTCCAATTACCATTGATCATGACCCGTAAAGTATAGAAAGTGCCTTTCAAATTTCCGGCATACTTTGCAGACCAGGTACCAGCCTTCCCTTTTTTAAGATCGATGATCTTTAATGCGATCCCTCCTTCGCCCTCTTTGTACAAAAGTAATTGCACAGCCTGTGCCGGTGGGCTCCATATCCTGAATGTTGAAGCGTTATTCGTGTACGTTAGCCCCAGGTCATTCCCTGTATAAACCGGGTACCCGTCGTAAGTATGCTGTGCTTGTAATAGTTGCAGCAGGAAGATCATCAGTAGGAACATGGTAATTTTTTTCATTCAGAAAAACGTTTAAAGGTTTAAGTCAATTAAAACCTATTTAATCAATTCGTAAACAACAGTTTTGTATGAACCTAATTTAAATTCACTTAAGGGGCCTGTAGTTTTTGTAATTACATCTTTATATTGTGTGAAGCCTGCTGTTCTCTCAGCATATCTTCCCAGTTTGATCGTCTTTTCTTCTTTACTGGTATTCATTACTACCATAACGGTTTGTTTATTGCTATACCTGAAATAAACATAAATTCCATCCACCGGAAAAAATTGCATGAACTTACCGGTCATTAATGCCGGAGATGTTTTTCGAAAGTTTGCCAGCGTGGCAAGGTGTTGATAAATGGCCTGGTCTTTTTGGGTTCTTCCCTGTATCGTAAATTTATTCAACGGATCATTTTTCCATCCACCGGGAAAGTCTAGACGAACATAACCGTCATTGGGGCTTGTAGTACCGGTGGTAGCCAATTCATCGGTATAATACATTTGAGGAATTCCCCTGCACGTCAATAACCAGGATAAAGCCGACAGGTATTTGTCCATATTTTCGCCTACAACAGAATAAAAACGGGCTATATCGTGGTTATCCAAAAAGATCACATTACGGGTTGGATCTTTGTAAACAAAATCCTGTGCCAGATAAGTGTATAGTTTATTCACTCCATCTGTCCATCCGAAATCCTTTGTCATAGCATCGGTGATGCCCCACAAGGTTTGAAAATCTGTTGCAGCCTGTAAATTGCTTTTGAAAGGAATGTTGTAATTATTCTGGCATAAATAGCTTTGGTTGGGAACTCCATGTACCCATGTTTCTCCAAACAAGGTGATCTTTGGAAAGTCTTCTTCCAAAGCTTTGTTACAGCGGTTCATAAAATCCAGGTCATTGTATGCATAGGTATCTATGCGCCATCCGTCAATACCAAATTCCTCAACGGTCCAGATGGCATGTTGTATCAAAAAGTTAGCTACAAAGGGATTGCCCTGGTTCAGATCAGGCATTTCTTTTGTAAACCATCCATCCACCATTTGCTTTGCATCGCCTTTACTGGCGTATGGGTCAAAAACTGCCTGGTCCTTGTAATGGGTATTGGTATAACCGGTATCCCACTGATGCAACCAGTCTTTCATTGGCATATCCTGTACCGTTATGTGGTATGACCCTACGTGGTTATACACGGCATCCTGGATCATTTTCATTCCCTTTTTATGTGTGGCATCAATCAGTTCCTTGTATGCTTTCTCTCCTCCAAGCCGCCGGTCTATGGTATAATGGTCGGTGAAAGCATAGCCATGTTCGGTTCGGTTTGGCATATCATTTTCCAATACCGGATTTAACCAGATGGTTGTAACTCCCAGGTCATCTATGTAATCCAGGTGATTTTGTATCCCTTTCAGATCGCCGCCATGGCGGTTAAAAACGGTATCCCTGTTCAGGGTTTGATCTCTCATACCTGCAACCCTGTCGTTTGATTCATCCCCGTTACTAAAACGGTCGGGCATGATCCGGTAGATAAAATCTTTTGATGTAACACCTTGCGCATACTCTGTTCCGTTACCTTGCCTGCGTGGCTTTAATTCATATTCAAGATTCATATTCTTCAGAAACGGAAAACTGAATTTTCCGGGTTTAGCCGTAGCATCAATGACCAGGTCAAGAAAGATATAATTGGGATTTTCAACACGGTTGATCCTGGTAAGATTTACACCCTTTGCCAGACTCATCCCCTTTGGCCCCATTTTGATCATAGGGAAATTGTCGGCGACCTTATCGCCATGAACCATGATCTGCAGTTTGTTCCACTTCATTCCGGTCCACCAATGGGTAGGATAACATTTGTAATTTCCCGTTTGGGCGAAAGCAAAAAGAGAAATGGTAAAAGCAACAAAAAGTAAGATTGTTTTTTTCATGATCAGTCTTTTTCTTTTATGAAAAAATAACAAATTACCGCTGCAATGATCATCAGGCATCCACCGATCTGCACTGCCGCCAGGCGATCATTGTTCAATACATTTTTCATGATCCATCCAAATCCAAGAGAAGCAATTATTTCAGGCAAAACAATGAAAAAATTAAATATTCCCATGTAGACACCTATTTTATTTTCGGGTAATACTCCGCTTAACATAGCATATGGCATAGAAAGAATACTTGCCCATGCAATACCAACACCGGTCATGCATCCATATAACATATATTTATTTTCAACAAAAGCCACACTGATGAGTCCAATTGCCCCGCACAAAAGGCAAACAGTGTGGGTTAGTTTGCGCCCCAGTTTTCTGGCTATAAAAGGAAGAATAAAAGCGAATAAAAAAGTAACAACATTATAGAATGCAAGCGTAAGGCCACCAAAATTTGTGCCCTCCCCATATAAAGGATCGGTTTCACTTGTTGCGTGAAATATATTCCTGGCTACTGCCGTGTTATAAAAAAACCACATCAGGAATAATCCGGGCCAGGTAAAAAACTGAACCGCCGATAATACTTTCATCCTTTGTGGCATATGGCTTATTGCATGAAAGATTTCTTTTACACCACCACCAAATCCCCTGTTTGACTCTTTCACTTTATCTTTAAATCCCAGATCCGGCGGAGGATATTCTTTGGAAGTGAAGACGGTATATAAAACAGCAGCTAAAAAGAAGAATGCCCCGACATAAAAACTCCATTTTACATTATCCGGTATTACACCGCTAGCTGCAGTGGTACTCATATTGAACCAGTTTGTCATCATCCATGGTAAAGCAGAAGCAATACTGCCCCCCAACCCGATCATCAGGCTTTGCATCACAAAACCCTGTGTTCGCTGATCCTCATTCAGTTTATCAGCAACGAATGCCCTGAATGGTTCCATGGCAACGTTACCAAATACATCCATGATCCAGAGTAATCCGGCTGCCATCCACAATACACTGCTATGAGGCATAAAAACAAGTGCGATCGTGCTGAATATAGCTCCTATTAAAAAATAGGGCCGCCTTCTGCCGAATTTTGGGTGCCAGGTCCTGTCACTCATATAACCTATAACTGGCTGTACAAGCAAACCGGTTAATGGTGCGGCTAAAAATAACAATGGAATTTCATCAGCATTGGCATGAAGATGTTCATAGATAGGTCCCATATTGGCTCGTTGCAGGTCCCAGCCAAACTGGATCCCAAAGAAACCTACACTCATATTAATGATCTGGGATAAACTGAGTTTAGGTTTTACCCAAGGAAGCGTTTCTGACATAGCAATCATTTAGGAGTAAAAAAACATGATGTGTAAAAAATACACGTCGCTAAATATACAATAAATATTAAGTCAGAAAAATTATTGAAAAATTATTTCAGAAAAAAAATAAGGAATAAGAAAGGTAAAATAAGAAATAAGAAAGTGAATAAGCATGTTATAACTAACAGCCTTACAAATACTTACAGGACCTAACTTACTTATTTTACATTACTTATTTTTTATTCCTTATTTCTTTCCATTAATTTTTTTGTTTAATATCCTGGCTTTATTTAGCAAAAGTTTTTTACACATTTATTAAAATTCGAAATATTGTGTGTATTTTACACATTAAATTGTTTGCTATGAAAAGAGTTTTACTTACTTTTTTGCTATCCCTATCGGTATATAGTTCGTTTTCACAATTGCTTACCTGGACCCCAAACTTTACCCAGGAAAGTACCACACCCTTTACCGTAACTGTTGATGCATCCAAAGGAAACCAGGGACTGTTCTTTTATACACCCACTTCTGATGTTTATATACATATAGGTGTGATCACCAACCTGAGCACAGGTGCTACACCCTGGAAATATGTAAAATTCAACCAGAACTTTAATACTGCAAATGTAGCTTTAGCCGCTACATCACTTAGTGGAAGTAAATGGTCTTTCACCATTTCAGGAGGACTTCGTTCTTATTTTGGCATTGTTGACCCCGGCGAAACAATTCAAAAGATAGCTTTACTTTTCAGAAATGGTGCTGGTACAAAAGTACAGCGCAATACCGATGGAAGTGATATGTATATTCCAGTATATACCACTGCACTTGCAGCAAGATTTACGCTTCCGCTTACACAACCTACCTATTTGGTACAGCCTGAGACCATTACAAAAGTTGTTGGCAACACAATTCCCATGACGGGCATTTCGAATAATCCTGCAACCCTGAAATTATATTTCAATGGTTCAGTTGTTCAAACTGCCCCGGCTGCTACTACCATTTCTTTCACACCCACTATTGCTGTTGCGGGTAACCAAATACTGGTTATGGAAGCCGACAATGGCAGTATCATAAAAAGAGATACCATTCAATTTTATGTAGCCGGTGCCGTTGTTAACCAATCGTTACCTCCGGGAGTAAGAGATGGAATCAATTATGAAGCTGATAATACTGCCGCCACACTGGTATTTTATGCACCGGGTAAAAACAGGGTGGCTGTCATTGGGGATTTACCGGGCAGTAACTGGAACGAACAAACGACCTACCAGTTAAAAAAGGATGGAAATTACTGGTGGATAAGATTAACAGGTTTAACACCGGGTACAGAATATTCATACCAATACCTTGTTGACGGGATATTAAAAGTAGGTGAACCTTATGCCGAAAAAGTACTGGACCCCTGGAATGACCCTTTCATTCCGGTTGCAACTTATCCGGGTTTAAAAGCTTATCCAACCGGGCTAACTTCGGGCGTTGTAAGTATTTTGCAAACCAACCAGGCTGCCTTTAACTGGCAAACAACCGGTTATACCAGGCCAGATAAAAGAAAGCTGGTGATTTATGAACTTTTGCTGCGTGATTTTTTAGCTGCACATGACTGGCAAACTTTAAATGATACCTTGAATTACCTTAAAAATATGGGTGTTACTGCCATTGAAATGATGCCATTTAATGAATTTGAAGGAAACCTTAGCTGGGGATATAATCCTGATTATTACTTTGCCCCTGATAAATATTATGGCCCGGCTAATAAACTGAAAGAATTTATTGATAACTGTCATAAAAAAGGAATTGCAGTGATCATGGATATCGCCTTGAACCATTCATTCGGACTGGCCCCAATGGTTCAGTTATATTGGGATGCAGCCAATAACAGGCCTGCAGCCAATAATCCCTGGTTTAATCCGGCTGCCAAACATGCTTATAATGTAGGTTATGATATGAACCACGAAAGCCTTTCTACCAGGTATTTTGTTAGCAGGGTTATGGAACACTGGCTGGTCAATTACAAGTTAGACGGATTCCGTTTTGACCTTTCGAAAGGGTTTACACAAACCCAAACCTGTGATGTCAATGGTGCCAATTGCAATGTAAGTGGCTGGAGCACTAATGATGCCAGCAGGATTGCTATCTGGAAAAAATATTATGATACCATGCAGTTAAAATCGCCCGGATCCTATGCTGTGCTGGAACATTTTGCAGAAAATAGTGAAGAAATTGAACTTTCAAATTACGGTATGATGTTTTGGGGGAACTCAAATTGTAATTACAGCCAGGCTGCACAGGGAAATGCTTCAGGCCCATGCGGAAGCTGGGAACTTCGAAATAACATCTTTACAGAAAGAGGATGGGCTAATCCATTCCTAATCACCTATATGGAAAGCCACGATGAAGAAAGGTTGATGACAGGTAACCTTTCATTTGGCAATGCTTCAGGTGGGTATGATATCAAAAATCTACAAACAGCTTTAAAAAGAATGGAACTGGTCAGTGCATTTTTCTATACCATTCCTGGTCCAAAAATGGTTTGGCAGTTCGGAGAGTTGGGATATGATTATTCTATAAATTATTGTCCGAATGGAACCATAAATACCAATTGCCGTACGGATGCCAAACCGATAAAATGGGATTACCTTTTGGATGCAAACCGAAAAAAACTTTACCTGGTAAACAGTGCTTTAGCCAGGCTTCGCCAAAACCCCATTTATGGAAATTTATTCACCTCAAACCAGATGGATTATAATTTAACCCCTGCATTTAAAAGGTTCAGGGTTTCACAAGGCGGCAATCACATGGTTGTAATTGGAAATTTTGATGTGGTAGGACAAAATGGTTCTGTTACATTCCCGGTTGCAGGTACCTGGTATGATTACCTGAACCCCGGTTCAACAATAAATGCAACGGGTGGAAGCCAGTCATTCTTTTTACAACCCGGCGAATACCGTGTTTTCTTAAATCAATTTATTCCCATTCCGGTTTCTTTGATCAGTTTCAACGGCAAGATCAATGGCAATAATAACCTCCTCACCTGGAAAGTTAACGATGAACTTAACCTAAGCCGTTATGAACTGGAACGGAGTACCGACGGCAGAAATTTTATTTCAGTAGCAAACATAACTGCAACGGGAAACAGCAATTATAGTTATCCGGATAATATCATTGGAAACAGGGCTCCTGTTTATTATTACCGCTTAAAAAGTATTGACAAAGACGGTGATTTCAAATACAGTGCCATTGTTAGGATACGTACAGCAACCAAAGGATGGACCGTAGAAACTACACCCAATCCTTTCACAGATAAGATACAGGTTAATATTGAATCTGATGTAAAAGACCAGGCATACTATACCCTTACTGATATGAGCGGTAAGCAACTGTTAAAACAAAATATTACTTTATCAGCAGGCAATAATGCATTTGAAATAACTGAAGCTGGAAAATTTGCAAAGGGAGTTTATATTCTTAATGTAATTGCAACACAACAAATACAATCAATAAAAATTGTAAAAGGGAATTAATTTATCTTTTAGGAGCTGTATGAATTTTAAGTTTATGCCACGACTGCAATAATACCCCACTTGAGATTTTAAAAAATCCCTTATTTGAGTATTAATGGCAGTAAAAATTAATTGTTACTCATGTCATTAACTTTAGAAAACCTGAATCAAAAGAACACCAAGACCTTAAAAGCCATTCAGTCTGAGGTTGAAAGTATAAACAGGATTGCTTTATCGGTTGACTGTGTGATCTTTGGTTTTGATGAAAACAAACTGAAGGTATTACTGATCCGCAGTGACCTGAAAAAATTTCAGAGTAAATGGTCATTGTTGGGAGACCTGATACATGTTAATGAGGACCTTGATGCAGCAGCTTACAGGATTCTAAAACAACGAACAGGCCTTAGTGATGTTTACCTCGAACAGGTACAAACATTCGGCTGTATAAACAGGCACCCTGCCGGCCGGGTTGTAACAATTGCATATTGCTCGCTTATCAATATTCAACATCATCAATTAAATAAATCCGATAATGAACTGCACTGGCATGATGTTAATAATATAACAGACCTTGCTTTTGACCACCAGCAAATATTTGAAACCTGTTATTTACGGCTACAAAAAAGAATTCAGGAACATCCGCTTGGTTTTAATCTTTTACCTAAAAAATTCTCTTTACGTGAATTACAGAATTTGTATGAAGCCATTTTAGACACTAAAATGGACAGGCGGAATTTTCGAAAAAAATTCTTTGCCATGGATTTTTTAATAGACCTCGATGAAATTGAACAGGATGTACCCCACCGGCCGGGCAAATTGTACAAATTTAACTACGGGAAATACGAAAAAAAGAAAAAAAAGTGGGCCGGGATTGATTTTTGATTTTTATAGCTCAGAAGCAGCATTTTTAATATAATTTTTGTTTTACAATTAGATTTTTTGACAGGATTTATGCTTGTTGAACGTTTTTTCGTATTCAGTAGTTTTTTTTTAACAATTTATTAATTATTCGTTAAAATCATCTACTTTCGTGTATATATTACACATTGCTATTTTAAACCCACAGATTGCCATTTTAAAAACTAAAATTGAATACTACATTATGAGAAAAAAGAATTTCAACATTCCGAAAATCTTATCGGTAGCGTTGTTGTTTTTGCTGAGTACTTTTTCAGCATTGGCACAAAATGTTATTACCGGTAATGTAACTGACCCAAAAAGCGGTAAAGCCGTTCCAAACGTTACGGTTACAGTTAAAGGAACCAAGGTATCTGCTCAAACAGGAACTGACGGTTCATTCAGGATATCTGCACCTGCAAATGCATCTGCTTTGATATTCACTTCAATTGGATATGCAACATTGGAGACTGCCATTAGCGGTAAAAGCGCTGTAAATGTAAGTCTTGTTCAGGCAGATCAAAAACTGGAAGAAGTAGTTGTGGTTGCTTATGGTACCAGGAAAAAAACGGACCTAACCGGTGCCGTTACACAAGTAACTGCCAAAGATTTTCAGAAAGGTAATATTGCTTCTACTGAACAATTATTGGTGGGTAAAGTAGCCGGCCTTGAAGTTACTACCGGAGGCGGTTCTGCAGGTGGTGGAAGTAAGATCCGTATTCGTGGCGGTGCTTCTTTAAACGCCAGTAATGACCCTCTGATCGTTATTGACGGGGTGCCCGTTGGCAACACAGGTATCGCAGGTTCTTCCAATTTTTTAAATACACTTAACCCAAATGACATTGAATCAATCAGTGTATTGAAAGATGCATCAGCAACTGCAATATATGGTTCAAATGGATCTAATGGTGTATTGATCATAACAACAAAGAAAGGAAATAAAGGAAAAACCAGGTTTAATTACAATACGCAACTTTCATATGCACGTGTTACAGATAATATTGATGTATTATCAGTAGGAGAAGTTAGAAGTATCATAACAGCTGATGCTGCAAGAACCGGAAATAATACTTATTCAAACTTACTTGGAAAAGCCAATACAAACTGGCAGGATCAAATTTATCAAACTGCACGTGGTGTAAATAATAATATCAGTGCCACCGGAGGTTTGAACATCAAAAAGTTTACATTGCCTTACCGCGTATCATTGGGGTATTTATTCCAGGAAGGTGTATTGAAAACAAATAAATTCGACAGACTTTCTACTTCCGTTAACCTCTCTCCAAAATTCCTGAACGATCATTTATCAGTAAATGTGAATTTTAAATACAGTAATACAAAAAATCGTTTTGCTGATGAAGGGGCCGTTGGTTCGGCTGTTTCTTTCGATCCGACACAATATGTTCGCAATAATAATCCTAAAACAGGCGGATTTTTTGAATGGATGCAGGCAGATGGCAAACCCATTGATCTTGCTACACGTAACCCACTGGCTTTACTTGAGCAAAGAGACAATACTTCTAATGTAAACCGTATCACCAGTAATATTCAACTGGATTATAAACTTCATTTTTTTCCTGACCTGCATATTCTTGCTAACCTGGGAATGGATAATGCTGAAGGAAGAGGAAATGATATCATTTCGCAATTCTCTGCAACAAATTACAGAACTTTGGGAAGAGTGACTCATTATGAGCAAAAAACAAGGAATTATTTGGCGGATGTTTCATTGTACTATGATAAGAACTTTGGGAAAAACAGCAAAATTGACGTACTGGTTGGACACAGTTATTTAGATGTTTATACTAATGTTAGAAATTTTCCTTCAACCGGACAAACCGGTGTTGTAATACCTCAAACAGTTCCAACTTTTTTAACTGATAAACCACAAGTAAGATTAGAATCTTATATTGGAAGAATGAACCTGACCCTTTTCGATAAGTACTTGTTAACAGGCTCTATCCGCAGGGATGCCAGTTCTAAATTCTCCAAAGATAACAGAGTAGGTTATTTCCCTGCCGGAGCAATAGCCTGGAAATTAAAAGAAGAATTTTTCAGGAACAGCAACCTTGTCTCTGATCTGAAACTTCGTTTTGGTTATGGTGAAACAGGAAACCAGAGCGGAATAGGATATTATAGTTACCAACCGGTATATTCTCAAAGCAACGTGGCAGCACAATATCAATTTGGCAATACTTTTTACAGTTTTCTTCGCCCGGGCGCTTATGATGAAGCTATTAGATGGGAATCAACTACTACAACCAATATTGGTTTAGATTTCGGATTTGCAAAAAACAGGATAACCGGTACGGTTGAAGTTTACGAGAAAAAAACAAAAGATCTGTTGAGTGTTGTACCCGTTGCTCCTGGTTCAAATTTTGACATTCAATTGCTGACCAATGTTGGTAATGTAACAAATAAAGGAGTAGAAATTTCCATTAACACAATCCCTGTAAAAAGCCGAAACATTACATGGGATTTGGGATTCAATGTAACTTACAACGATTCAAAAGTTACTAACCTGTTAAAAAATCAGGATCCCAATTTTAAAGGAATTGATGTGAGTGGCATCAGTGGCGGTACCGGCAACAATATTGGGAAATTTGCAGTTGGATATGCCCCGTTTGTATTTAATGTGTACAAACAGGTATATGACCTTGCAACCGGAAAGCCAATTGAAGGGTTGTTTGAAGACTTAAACAGGGATGGCAAGATCGATGAATTAGACCGTTATTATTATAAAAAACCTGCTGCTGATTTCCTATATGGATTAAGCACTCAGGTTTCTTATAAAAATTGGACCCTTGGATTGGCAGGGCATGGTATGATCGGAAATTATATGTATAATAACTATAATTCCAATAACGGTGTTTTAAGGGCTTTAAAAAATCCTATAAATTTTGTTGCCAATGTGTCAACAAATTACCTGGAAACGGGGTTTAACAATAATCAGTATCTGTCTGACTACTATATTGAGAATGCATCCTTTTTCAGGCTTGATAATATAAACCTTGGATTCAATTGCGGCGATAAAGTGCTTAAGAAAACAAACCTGAGGATCACTGCAAGTATCCAAAATGTTTTTGTGATCACCAAGTACTCAGGTGCTGATCCGGAAAATGCAAATTCAAGTGGTGTTGATAACAATATTTATCCACGCCCTAGAATCTACACGATCGGTGCAAACCTTGATTTCTAATTCATTAAATAATGTATATGAAAAATAAAACTATGAATAAAATAATCATTACATGCCTGCTGGGATTTACCCTTGCATCGTGTGCAAAAAAACTGGACCTGACTCCACAAAATGACCTGACTCCGGAAAAAGCTTATTCTACAGCAGCAGGTTATAAGAGCGTTTTAGCAAAAATATATGGAACATTGGCTATTGCCGGTAATTCCGGACCTGAAGGAAATCCGGATATTGGTGGTGGGCTCAATGAAGGTTCTCAAATAGCCTTTATCAGGATGTTCTTTAATTGCGAGGAATTGCCAACGGATGAAGCTGTTGTTGCCTGGAATGACCAGACCATCCAGGACTTCCATAGTCTGAAGTGGACCAGTGCAGATCCATTTCTGAAAGGAATGTATGCCAGGCCCATTTACAACATCACCCTTATCAATGAATACCTGCGTGAATCAACAGATGCAAAATTAGCAGAACGTGGTATTGTGGGTGCAGAAGCAAGTGATATTAAAAATTCAAATGCCGAAGCACGTTTTTTAAGAGCTTTCAATTACTGGGTGATGATGGATATTTTTGGTAAATCAACTTTTATCACAGAAGCAAACCTGGTGGGAACAGATCTGCCCGGTGAAATAGACAAAGCCTCATTATATGCTTATATAGTATCTGAATTAAAAGCTATTGAAACAACATTGGCACCTGCCAAAACGATCGAATACGGAAGGGTTGACCAGGCTGCAGCATGGGCTTTACTGGCGCGTGTTTACCTGAATGCAAAAACATATACAGGCACAGAAAACTATGCAGATGCATTAATATATGCCAAAAAAGTAATCGACGCAGGGTATTCTTTGCATTCAAATTATGAAGAACTTTTCATGGCAGATAATGATAAACATAAAAACGAATTAATTTTTGCTGTCACATGTGATGGATTGCGTACCAAGTCTGCTGGTAATACCACTTTCTTTGTTCATTGTGCTGCAGGTGACGATCATGATGATTACGGCGTTGGTGGTGGCTGGTATGGATACAGAGCTACAAAAGGGCTTGCTGATAAGTTTTCTGACCTTAGTGGAAATACAGATACAAGGGCACTGTTTACTACATCCAATTTTGGTACCAGTGCTGCACAAATTGCCATCAGTGATGTCACTAATTTCTCAAACGGTTTACACGTAAACAAATACAGGAACATTCGTTCAGATGGCGGAGCAGTATCTGACTTAGAAAAGTATTATTCAGATATTGATTTTCCTATATTTCGTTTATCGGAAATGTACCTGATCTATGCTGAGGCTGCCATACGAACCAATACAAATCTGGGTAATGCATTGACATATGTTAATAATATCAGGACCAGGGCTTATGGAAATACCGGTGGAAATATTACTGCGGGGCAATTGAATTTAGATTATATTTTAGATGAAAGAGCCAGGGAATTGTATTGGGAAGGACATCGCAGAACTGACCTGATCCGTTATGGTTTACTTACAACCGGAACTTATGTTTGGCCATGGAAAGGTGGTGTAGCAAATGGAACTTCTGTTGACGAAAAGTATAACATTTTTCCTATACCGTCAGAAAACAGAACAGCTAATCCAAAATTAAGTCAGAACACAGGATATTAATTATAAATAAAAAAATATTCATATTATGAAAAAAGTATTAAAACAATTGTTCTTCTTGTCCTTACTGGTTACTTTGTTTGTTTCATGCAAGAAGGATGAGAATAAGCTCTTTTACCTCGGCGGTAACGCTCCAACGCTTTCGGCCTCTGTAACAGGTCCGTTAGTACTTACTATTCCAAACAGGAATAACCCGGCCATTACTTTTAACTGGACCAATCCGGATTACCAGTTTACAACAGGCATTAGCTCACAGGATGTAACCTATACTTTGCAGATCGATTCTACCGGATCAAATTTTACAAACCCCACAAAAGGGGAAATAATTTATTCAAAAATACTTTCAACCAGTTTAACAGTAGGTGAATTGAATTCAAAATTATTGGCAGCCGGGTTTTTGGAAGATATGTCGCATGAAATAGAATTCAGGATAAAAGCCAGCTTGAAGAATAACAGTGCAATAGTATATTCTAATATTATTAAAATGACTATTACACCATTCCTGGATGTATTATATCCTGTACCTGCCAACCTTTATATTACAGGTAGTGCAACCCCTGCGAGTTGGCAGTGTGCATGCGGAGAACCGGAATTATTATCCCAGAAGTTTACTAAAGTAAATGCATTTACTTTTAAACTAACTCTTCCATTGTCTGCAAATAATTCTTATTTATTATTGCCGGTATATGCTAGCTGGTCTGCCAAGTATGGCTTTACAGGAGCCAATAATACCAATAATGTATATGCAGATGATTTCAAACCAAACGGAGGTGATCTTAAGTCTCCACCGGTTTCTGGCACATACAATATAACAGTCAATTTTAAAACCGGGAAATTCACATTAACCCAGTAATATTTAAACTAAATCATTTTAAAAAACATTGAATTATGAAAAATATTTTAAAACTTTTTATGGCAGTTGCAGCAATTGTTTTCTATTCTGCCTGCAATAAAGTAGAAGACCTGCCTTTTTATGGCAACGGAAATGCTGTTGTATTGAACAGTTCGGTTTCTACGATCGCTGCTGCAGTAGCTGATTCAAATAATAACGTAGTAACATTTTCCTGGACAAACCCTAAGTATGCACAGGATTCTTCATTGTACAAATTTGTTATTGAAATTGATACTGCAGGAAGAAATTTTACAAAGGAAGTTACCAAGACAGTTACCGGTGCTTTTTCTTCCAATATGACTGCTAAGGAACTGAATGCCATTTTACTGGGATTTGGATTTAAATTCAATGTTCAGTATACCATTGATGTAAGGGTTACTTCTTCTTATGGAAATAACAATGAATTGTATAGATCAAATACCATTCAATTACAGGTAACCCCTTATAAAGTACCTCCTAAAGTAGCACTGCCTACATCAGGAAAATTATTCATTGTGGGAAATGCAACTGCCGGGGGATGGAACAACCCTGTACCAACACCAAGCCAGGAATTAGCAAGGATTGATGAAACAACCTTTATGGGCGTATTTGATATGAGTGGCGGAAATCAATACCTGCTTTTACCCGTTAATGGCGACTGGTCCAATAAATATGCCGTTGGAGATAATATACCGGCAACAGGTGGCGATTTTAATTATAATGCAGCAAATAATTTCACCGGTCCTTCAAGTGGTGGAACATACCTGCTAATTGTAGATTTCCAAACCGGTAAATTCACACTGACTCCTTATACTGGCCCACAATTGCCAACGGATCTTTTCATCGTAGGTAGTGCAACCACTGGTGGATGGAACAATCCCGTTCCTGTGCCATCACAACAACTTACCCGTTTAAATTCAGTGCAATTTGAAATAACATTGCCGATCTCTGCAGGAAATCAATACTTATTACTTCCTGTAAATGGTAGCTGGAGCAATAAATATTCAGTTCCTAATAATTCACTTGCAGGCCTTTCTGCCGGTGGATATTTTGGATACAATTTTAATGACAATTTCCCCGGCCCGGCTGTTGCGGGTAACTATAAAATTGAATTGAACTTTGCTATTAAAAATCCTTTAGCCCCTAATGATGCGGTAGCCTTGTTTAAAACAACAAAATTATAATCTAGCATTTTATTTTTCTTAAATAATAAAAACGTCCCGAAATTTCGGGACGTTTTTATTACCCGGATTTTTAATTATTAAACAGCAATCAGACAATTAATTTAAACCCATTGTCACAAGTATCAGAAAGAATTAAACATCATTAAAATAATGCAACTATATTAATAACATGAGTTCGGGATAAGATATTTTATAAGTTGTTAGTTACTAATAGCTTGTTGTTCTCTACTTTTTTTCTTGACAAAAAAAGTAGCAAAAAACTCAAGGCAGGAACCCCGCCCGAACGTGCCGTTCGGGCGGGGAATACAGCCTCCCGAAACAATCGGGACAGGCTGTTCCTGCCATATAGCTTTAATCAGCTTTTGTACTACTGTAGAATCAGCATTAGTTCTTTACTCTTAAATTCATAACATTCCAATTAATAGAAATCAATTTTCTCTTCGTTTCTTATTCCGAACTCAGGTTATTAAAGAGTTTAAATTTAAAATGCTGAGTCTACTTTGTACAGTTGTTGAACTTAGCTGCTTCCCGTAATCGGGTTGTATATCCCTGTCAGAATAACCTCTGTCAGGCAAGGATTACGGGAAGCCTTTTTGTATTCTTTTTGGCGAAGCAAAAAGAAATAAAGAAAAATTTTAGGGACATTTCCAATAACTCAAAGAAACCTGGTAATTTCTTATCATTAAAAGTAAGATATATTTTAATCTCAAAATGGTGTAACCAATTCTTCCAGTACTTTTCCTATGCTTCCATTAGGCATTTGTATAGAAAGTAAAGCACTGATCGTTGGAGCCACATCGGTCATGTAAACTTCCCTGTTAGTCTTCCCCTGTTTGATCTTCCAACCATACCACAACATGGGTATATGCGTATCATAAGTATACATGGTGCCGTGTTCTGTACCAATGGAAAGCACATCGGAGTATTGTGGTTTTAAAATAAATTGTATTTCGCCACTGCGTTTATAATAATAACCATTAGCAAACATTTCTTTTTGCCTGGCAGGCATTACAACTTTATCAAATGAGTCGTAATCAAAAACATTTACAACTTCAGGTTTTATTTTTAAGCATTGAATGACCGTTGCTTTTACTAGACTAATATCCAGTTTAGCAGAATCAATCAAAAAATTATCCAGGTAAACCTGGTATTCATGAATGGCTTTTATCAAATTATTTACCCCAAATTTTTGTACACATAACAAATTCAGTTCTTTTTTCAGGTCTGCTTTTCTTAAGCTTCCGCCGGGCATTTTATTTTCTTTCATAAAATCAGGTACTTGTGGTATTCCATGATCGCTGCTTAAAAAAAACAGGTAATTTCCTTTCCCGATCGTTGCATCCAGGTAATTTAAAAAGCTTTCCAGTTCTTTATCCAAACGGAGGTAAGTGTCTTCTATTTCCAACGAATTAGGGCCAAACCTGTGCCCGATATAATCGGTTGATGACAGGCTAACACAAAGCATATCAGCCTGGCCATTCATACCCAGTTTTTCCTGCCGGATCAATTTTTTTGCAAAATCAAATGTGATCGTATTTCCATAAGGAGATTGCCTGAATGGGTAATAGTCTTTGCCGATCAATGAACGGTAACTGTGTGGGAAAGTCAGCGTTTTTTCATGCTGCAATGGGCGTTCATATTTTTCATCATCAGCAGTACTCTGATCATACTTTGAAATATCATATAGCAGGTTCCAGTCAATCCTCATCATTGAATCAACTTTGCGGCTGTTGTTGAAACTGTTAACCCAGTCGGGCAGATTATTCATGTAATAAGTGCTGGTGATCCAGTTGCCGGTACTGTCATCAAACCAATAAGCAGCATTGGCGCTATGGCCAGCCGGAAAAATTCCACCCCTGTCTTTTAAAGCAATTCCAAAGACCCTGCTTTTAAAATTTGTTGCTAACCTCAACTCATCTCCTATTGTTGTAACCAACATATTTTTCGGGCTCATTTGCCCCTGGTTTGAAAAACTACCCACTGTATTGACCGATCTGTCCTTTGTACAATACATGGCTTGCCCACTGTCTCTTTCAACCCAGTCGTTGCCAACAATTCCATTTACTGCTGCAACAGAACCAGTGTATAAACAGGTATGTCCGGATGCAGTTACAGCAGGTGTATAAGGAATAAACATATTGTCATAAGAAAAGCCTTGATTCAATAGCCGCTTGAACCCGCCATTTCCAAAACGGTTATAATAACGAAACAGATAATCCCAACGCATCTGGTCAACCACAAGTCCTACTATAAGTTTTGGCCTTTCAATTCCAGTAAAAATTGTAGCTTCTTTTTTTTTCTGTTGTTGTGCAAACAGACCGGCTCCGGAAATAAAAAAAAGAAAAGTTGTGAAAAGCATTTTTCCTTTCATTGTTTTTTGATTATACTTTGTAAATATACTGCTCAAACTTATGCTTTAATATTCGTTCCCGGCTGTTAAGTGAAGGTTACGGATTTTGATATCAATGCCTTAATTTTGCGGCATTCAGGCGCAACAAAGCAATTAACCGATATTCAATCTGCCTGCATGTATTAATTCTTAAATAATAGATACTTATGGACGTATTTGAAAAATTAGTGAAAGACGGTGGTCCTCTTGGCCAGCATATGGACAGGGCACATGGCTATTTTGCATTTCCAAAACTGGAAGGTGAACTGGGCCCGCACATGCAATTCAGGGGTAAGGATATGATCGTTTGGAGTTTGAACAATTACCTTGGTTTGGTAAATCATCCCGAAGTTAGAAAAGTGGATACCGAAGCTGCAGCCAAATATGGTATGGGCAACCCGATGGGTGCCAGGATGATGAGTGGGAACAGCAGCAAACATGAAGAACTGGAAAAAGTGATCAGCAAATTTGTAAGCCGGGAAGATACCATGTTGCTAAACTTTGGATACCAGGGAATCATGAGTTGTATAGATGCATTGGTAAACCGCCGTGATGTGATCGTGTATGATGCAGAAGCACATGCCTGTATCGTGGATGGTGTGCGCCTTCACATGGGTCACCGCTATGCGTTCAAACACAATGATATTGAAGATTGCGAAAAACAATTGCAGAGAGCAACAGAATTAGCTGCTAAAAACGGCGGTGGTATTTTACTCATCACCGAAGGGGTTTTTGGAATGGACGGGGAGCAGGGAATTTTAAAAGAGATCGTTGCCTTGAAGAAAAATTACGAGTTCCGCATTTTAATAGACGATGCTCACGGTTTCGGTTACATGGGGCCTAACGGTGGCGGTGCCGATGAAGCACAGGGTTGCCAGGAAGACATTGATCTTTATTTCAGCACTTTTGTAAAAAGTATGGGAAGTATCGGCGCATTCATCAGCGGGCCAAAAGCAGTTTTAAAATATCTACGCTACAATACCCGCTCACAGATCTTTGCAAAAAGTCTGCCATTGCTGATCGTTGAAGGAATGTTGAAGCGAATGGAAATGGTTATCGCTATGCCGGAGTTAAGAAAAAAACTATGGCATAATGTAACCCGTCTACAAAGCGGCCTTAAAGAAAGGGGTTTTGATATTGGCCATACCAATTCACCGGTTACTCCTATCTACATGAAAGGTGATGTACCCGAAGCCACACAAATGGTGATGGACCTGCGGGAGAATTACCATATCTTCTGTTCTATAGTGGTTTATCCTGTTATTCCAAAAGGAGATATCATTTTCAGGCTGATCCCAACAGCGGCACACAGTGACGAAGACGTAGATCTTACTTTAAAAGCATTTGAAGAAACAAAGAAAAAATTAGATGCAGGATTGTATAAAGCTGCTGATATTCCGGATATGGCAGATGCTGTGTAAGATAGAAGGTAAAAGCTGTAAGGTTGAAGCTGTGCTTATACCTTCAACCTTATAAACTTTTACTCTAAACCTTTTACTCTAAACCCAATACCTTCTACCCAATACCTTCTACCCTTCAATCAAGGGTGAACAGCAGAAACCCCGTTAAAACTATTGTTGTCAAAAACAGGAAAATCATTTCCATCTACAAACCCATCACCATTCATATCGGTAGCAACATAAACACTATTTACCCCGTTAAAGCTATCCGCGTCAAATGCAGGGAAATCATTTCCATCTATGAAATCATCCTGGTTCAGATCACCGGTAAAGAAAGCCCAAATCCCGGCCTGCACCTGAACCTGTTTATTTCCTTTAGCCTGTGTGGAAGCAGAAGAGAAATTATATTGTGGAGTTGCATTGCTTAAGGCAACCGGGTTTTTAGACCATGTTTGTATGGTATTCCTGTGCTTAATGGCAATATAATAAGATCCTGCAGGTTGAAAGAAACCTGTTGAAACCAACCCACTGGTTGTTAGTATGGCTATCTTCGAATCAATCAGTGCAAAAGTTACAGGATCATGTAATTCAACAATAATAGAATCCGTTTCTGTAGGAAGTGTAGCTGGTACCCCATGGTTGTTTAAAACCGATTGCATGGTGCCTGCATTCAGGTAATATCCCTGCAGGAATAATTTCAGGTTTACGGTAATATTGGGAGTGAGATTGGTTGTCCATAATCCACGGCCATGTGTAGCTGCAGCAAGCAGACCATCGGATTTTCTGAATTTAATCATATCTGTTCTTACCGTAGGGAAAGTAGGTTCAGCAACCCAAACAGTAGATGCACCGTTTATAAGATCAGTTTGCCATACGCCGGTTTCAGTGGCAATGATTGCTTTTGTATTATTACCGGGATAAAACATACACCAGCGTACAGGCATATCAGGTAAATTACCATCTATAGCGGTCCAGGCCGTACCTCCGTTTGTAGATACCCATACATTTTGGATAACATAATTGGATTGGCAGGAGATCAGGTTATTTTCAGTAGTTCCAAAATTGATACATGACACTGTTCCATTTGGAAACTGGGCGGCAGTTAAATTGGTACCTCCCGATCCTGAAGCGATCGTGTTTGCACCGTCAACCCTTACTATATCTCCAAGATCGTTACCCAAAAAAACCCTGTTTGCAGTATATGGTGATACAGCTACAGCTGTAACATAACCTACAAAATTCGAAATTGTGACAACTTCAGAGCTACTGCCCGTTTGTGGGTTGGTCCACCTGCGGTATGATCCATAATCATCCCCGCAATACATAATATTGGCGGTATTATCATAATCAAAAGGGTTGATGTATCGCCCGGTGCCTGCTAAGTTTACATTATTCCAGCTTGCACCACTATTCGTACTTCTTCTGTATTGATTGTATATATATGCCCCGAATTGATATTGAGGCTGGTCCTGGTCAATGGCAACAAAAGCGCCATCGCCCCCGGTTACTTCAATGCTGTTACTTAGACCTGCATTATTGAATTGGTGGTTTCCGTTATCCTGTGCACCTGCCAGAAAATAATTTGTAAGCGTAGGATGTATGGCACAGGAATAAAATTGTTTTATTCTTAAGCCCTGATTACGGTCACGTATAGTTGTTCCTTTATCGGATGAATAAAAGACCCCACCATCACTGGCAATGATCAGTTTATTTCCACCATCATACCATACGATCTTGTGTATATCGGCATGAACGTATTGGCCAGCTAAACCAAACCATACCGACATCTTCGTCCAACTTGTTCCGCCATTGATGGTTTTATAAGTATCAAGCCCGCCTACAATACAGATATTAGGGTTGGAAGGATCCATCCTCACCTCCACAGCATACCAGCCCAGGCTATTTGCCCATCCTGCAGTAGGTTGCCCGCCTGTTGCAGCCCAATTGGCACCCCCATTGGTTGATTTATAAATGGTAGGAACCTGGTCACTATTATCTACAGGACATGCATATAAGGTATTACCGTTAACGGCGATCTCACACCTATTAGTATAAGATGGAAATGCCACCGCAGGGGTTATCCATGTACCGGCTGCAACAGTAGCAGGAATGTCGGTATACCTGTAAGCCTGTGTTGAACCAATCCCTGAAACAACATGCAGCCTGCCTGCAACACTGGTAGAACTTATCTCCAGGTCGCAAATACTAGTGCTAAGCCCGGTTGGTGTTATTGTTGTCCATGCTGCTCCTCCACTTGCTGCGGTAGAACGCAATAATCCCGTGCCCCGTGTTGCCAGGTATATATTCCCCTGGAAATCGCAAAGTATGCGGGTGCCTCTTACATATGAGCTGGTACTGGCCAGATAACTCCATGTAACTCCTCCATCAATACTTTTAAAAACACCATTACCCTGCACCGCATCAGCATTGAAATAAGATTCGCCTGTACAGAAATACATGATATTTGTAAAGCCCGGCCTTGGATCCTGACAGATGGCTGCAATAGCCATGTTGGTGAAGAAATCATTTACCAATGTCCAGGTTGGTGAAGCAAGTGTTATATCTGTTGTCTTCCATAACCCACCATTTACACCTCCAATAAAAACAGTTTTACGGGTAACATCATTTGAATCAACCATTACTGCCCTGATCCTGCCTGATGTTAAAGCACTATTCGCCCTTGTGTTACCGTTAGATGGACCGGGAACATCACTGACCGGTCCGCGTTCTGTCCATGTAAATGCAGCGGTACTTCTTGAAGCAGCATCTGCTTTCAGATCAACTGTCTGCTGCAATGCCTGTAAATATTTACCTCTTGGAACTTTACCGGTAGCCGGGTCCTTTGTACGGTTCATTTCAAATATAGCTGCCCTGGCAGGCCCGCCGTCCTTTTCTTTTGTAAGTTGCCCGTTCGTTTGTGTAAAAGAAACAGTTGGTATAAATAAACAAATTGTTAGGTAAAGGACAATTCCTTTCATGATCAGTTAGTTTTTTTTATAAAAGATTAAAAAGTAGTTCTAAGACTCATTTTAATAAAGAAATAAATAAACTTATGAAAAATATCTGTTGTAAATGAGATCTTGAAACCTTGGTTATTTTCCTGTTGCAACAGAGGTTGGATAGTTCATTTAATAAAGGATCATCCCAAAACATAGTGAATATAAGAATATTAATTTAAAAAAATATATTCGTTGTTATATACGCCTTCATCAATCTTTTTTTATTATACACTTAAGTTACAGGATTTGCCATAAAAATGGTCAAATCCTGTAACTATAACCTGGTATCCGGAGCATCTCCATCAGGGATGTATTGAAGAAACCCCATTAAAACTATTGTTATCAAAAACAGGGAAATCATTTCCATCTACAAAACCATCGCCGTTCATATCTGTTGCAACGTAAACACTATTCACCCCATTGAAACTATCGGTATCAAATGCAGGAAAATCATTCCCATCTATGAAATCATCCTGATTAAGGTCGCCGGTAAAGAATGCCCATACGCCTTGCTCTACTTCTGCCTGATTATCGCCCATGGCTTTGCTGGAAGCGATTGTGAAATCATAAGTAGTTTGTGTTGGACAAGAAACAGGATTTGCACTCCAGGTTTGTATAGAATTCCTGTGTTTGATAGCGATATAGTAAGTCCCTGGGGTTTGTGAAAATGCTACAGAAACCGTTCCATCGGTCAGTAAAACTGCATTCTTAGAATTAACCAGTGCATAAGTTGTTGGATCGTGTAATTCAACTGTTATAGTATCTGTTTCGTTGGGCAATGAATTTAGTACAGTCTGATTATTTAATACAGGTTGCATGGTTTGGGAGCCGGTGTAATAACCTTGAAGGAATGCCTTAAGGTTTACAGTAATAGAAGTACTTGACTGTACCACTAATGTATAATCTTCTGCTTCACCATAATTAGTATAACAAGGAGTGAGCGTATTTTCATTATTCCATTGACTTATTATACGAACCCTGTAATTATCCGGTGCCTGTGTTTGTGGCACAACAAATGATCCGGTCGCATTAATAATGCCATTGCCAACATCAGGTGACATATAAAGATCATTTAGAACCAATTCGCCCGCATCAACAAAATCACCATCCTTATTATAATCGATATACACATTTACTTTTTGTTCATTGCCATAAGCGCTTGCTGAAAATTGCACGGTTCCACCCGGCGCAGCAACATTGGAAAGGGTGGCTGTATAATCTGAATAACCAATGCCATAACTACAGGCGCTGTTATTGTTGATACTTCCGATGGTTACGTTGCTGATATACATGTAGCATTGCTGGGATATAACCGGTGTACATACAGTACCATCAGTACCGCTAATGGCAATATCATAATCTCCTTCATCGCAATCGCTGTTATTGATATGCATGATCGCTGACTTTAATCCGCTTACAGTTGATAAAAACTGAACAGTAAATAAAGTACTGCTACCCGGGGCCACGGTGGCTGCAGGCGCTGTGGTTATAGAAAAATCTGCTGCACCTATTCCGGTAAATGTAACTCCCGATATATTCATTGGATCAACACCGTTATTTTCAACAACAAAGGATTTACTAACGCTTGCATTTAACGCTGCTAAACCAAAATTTGTATAGTCAGCATCTGCAGGAGTATTATCTCCGTCAATAATATCAATACCATTGCCTTTTACATTTACTTCAGCTATTAAGGCAGGGCATTCCGCATTTCCGGTTAATAAAAATGCATAATAAGATTCATCACAATCATTACTCAATATCCGTATCCACGCATTTCTCTGTCCAGAACCAGTGGGTGTGAATTGAACCGTAAATGTTGTAAAGACACCGACAGCAACTGTTGTTGCCGGTTGTGAGGATACAACAAACTGGTTGGGAACATCGTAATTGTAAAATTCAACAGTAGCTATATTTAATGGAAGATTGCCATTGTTTTGAATGGTAAATGTCTTACTCAGTGTATTGTTTGCCGTTACTGTACCAAAATCAGTGTTATCGGCAATATCGGGAGAATTGTCATAAATCACTATGTCAAGCCCATTCCCCTGTACATTTATTTCAGGACCATTAACAGGACAAACAGATGTTCCCTGTATAGCAATATCATAATCTTTTTTATCACAGTTATCCGTATTTATATGCATCACGGCGTTAAAAATTCCCAGATAACCAGGATTAAACTGTATTGTAAAACTTGTGTTTCCACCTGCAACTATTGATACTGCCGGTTGATTAACTACTGTGAAATTAGATGCATTAACACCGGTTATTGTAACAGCGGATATGTTCAATGTAACTGTACCCGGGTTTTCAATAAAAAATGTTCTTGTTAAAATAGTATTGATCAGAATATTCCCAAAATCTGTAGAATCTGCAATGTCAGGAGTATTGTCTCCATCAGTAATAACTACATTATTCCCTTTTACAACAACATCCGAGCCATTAGGAATACAGGTAATAACAAGGGTATAATCTTCTGTTTCACCAGTTAAATAATTATCACATGCACCTGGTAATGATAAAGGATTATTTATATCATAAGCATGGCTTCTGATACGAATCCTGTAAAAACCATAAGCTTGTGTTACAGGTACAATGAATGAACCTGTAGCATTACCACCAAAAATATCCATGTATAAATTTTGTGCAACCCATTCACCTGCATCATTAAAATCCCCATCTGAATTGTAATCAATATAAATATCTGCATACTGGAAATTATTTCCGGCAGCTATTGAAAAAGAAACCGTTTGTCCGGGCCCGGCTGATGTTGAAAACAAAGAAGAATAATCTATATACCCACCTGCAATACAGTTAGTAGGTTGTACTGAAGAATTATTAATAGTACCAATCGTTACATTGCTGATCCACATATCGCAAGGACTGCTGATCACAGGAATACAATAATCCGGTTGTGTTATTTGTAAAATGTAATCTTCTGCTTCTCCAAAGCCTAATTCGCATTCATTCAAAATATGGCTATTGAGCATCACACGCATGCGATAGCTGCCTGGAACAATAAATACAGGTACAACAAATGTTCCTGCTGCTGCCCCACCCAGTGAAGTAAATATATCAGCGGTAACTTTTTCATCTGGATCTGTAAAGTCGCCATCCCGGTTATAATCAATATAAATATTGGAATACATTCCAAAATTGTTACCATCTGTGCTTTCGGTGATCACAAAATTAATTGTTTGCCCACCGTTGGTTTTTAAAGTATCTGTCGTTGTATAATCTGTATAGAAGCCTGCACAACCGGACGACTTGTTGATCGTTGTTCCCAGGACCACATTGCTTATCCATGCAAGTTCGCAGGCCGTGTATCCATAAATTGTATTTGGGATGCAATAGGATAATGGCTGCACAGTCATGCTATTACTCGTAACAATGGATGGTGATGCACAAGGAAGATCACTTTCTAATGTACAGGTTATTACATCAGCATTTAGCAAGGAGAAGTCGAGATAAGTATTGCTGTTGAAACCTACATCCAATCCGTTTTTCTTCCAGTGATATATTGGGTTGCTGCCGCCATTGGTAATAATAGCTATGAAGTTGTTGGCCGGTGAATTCAGTGGTTGCGCTGCTACAATACTGATTGTGGGTGTACTAAGCTGGATGATATTGTTGATAGTGATGCTGTTGCTGCTGGGTATGGTTATCGGTGTGCCGCAGGTCGCATCTGTAGTCATGATGCAGGTCACCACATCACCGGTTGTAGGATTGTTCAAAATGTAATATCCATAAGTTGCCACTGTTACATCATTGCCATTTAGTTTCCATTGGTAGCTTGGGTTTGCACCTGCGTTAATTGGCTGGGCATAGAACTCTGCTGGTATACCTGCACATAAAGTGGTAGGGCCACTTGCAATGGAGAATGTGGCTGAGGATACATCATAGACAGACACAGTCATTGAAAGGTCCAGGCTTGCCGGGCTTGCGCAGGGCTCGGTGCTGCTAACGGTGCAGGTAATGACATCCCCTTGTGTAAAACCAGTTTGGCTGTACGTACTGGAATTGGGGCCCACATTGTTTCCATTCAATTTCCATTGGTAGCTTGGGCTATTGTTAGTTGTGGAAAAACCATTAATCACATTCCAGGAGATGGCATAAAATGTTACTGTTGCAGACCCGCATGTTGACATGTTGGGGCTTCCATTAATATTGCCTGTAAGAACAGTAGGTGCCTTTACCGTAATAGAATTGCTACTGGCAACTGGCGGGCTGGCGCAAACAATGCTGCTGGTCATATTGCAATAATAGGTATCGTTATGCTCGGGGTTTTGCAATGTCAAAGTAGGGCTGTTGCTGCCTACTATGGTGTTGTAAGCAGGGAAGTAAGCAATGCGGTGCCATTCGTAAGTTGGAGTTGTACCGCCATTGGTTGGGGTGGCCGTGAATGTAAGCGGCCCGCCACTGCAATCAGGATTACTTCCCGTGGTTATGGCTATGCTTACCGAAGTGTTATTTTCAGGCAGCACTGTCATGGTAATGGCATTGCTAACCGCAGTTGCTGGTAAAGTACAGGGTGTACTACTCGTAACTTCGCAGGTTATTACATCATTGTTTACTATATTATAAGTATCATAATTTGATGTATTGAATATGGTAGTTGAAGGGAAAGTAAGATTGATGTCGCTAACAATTATTCCATTCTTTTTCCATTTATATCTTACAGGATTGTAACCTACATACGGTGCAGTAGCCACAAAAGAAACGTAGCTTCCGGCACAGGTTGTTGTAGCTGAAGATGTGATGCTGATCGTATTATTTAATACAGGATATACCCCAGTAATTGTAATACTATTACTCGTAATTTCAGCACCACAAAAAGTGATAACAGTACAAGTAATTACATCATTGCCGGCTAAGTTTGTAGAAGTAAAGGAAGGCTGATTACTGCCAACATACTGCCCGTTTATTTTCCACTGGTAAGTTGCTATACTGTAGGTATTGGTAGTTGTTGCAGTAAAAGTTACTACGGTAGCTTCACATAACGAAGTAACATTTGCTGTAGTGCTGATAATAATGGAAACAGGTAATGGTGGTATAACTGTTATACCAATAGTTGCACAATCTGTATAACCACAAACTTCCTGTACAAGAACATAATAATTGTGAATGCCAATTGAAGGAATTAATGTTAGTGTAGGCCCGCTTCCAATCGACAATCCATTTGCACAACCTCCTTCGTACCAGGCATAAGAACCTCCACTTGCCGGCACGGCACCGTTTGCAGTAAGCGTAATGGCTGATCCATTACAAATAGTATTATCAGCATCATTACTGCTAACAGAAGTTGGTGGCTGAGAAACGATCGGACAGTTCACTGTTGCATTGGCTTGTAAAAATGCATTATCAAAATTTGTATAATTACTTACATACGCTATATACTTATAATTGCCCGGTGGCAGATCATAAGCGGTACCACTTAGCTGATACCATACTTTGTCTGTTAATTTGTTTGTGAAATTCATGATATCAGACTTTGCCACCAATACATTATTTTCATCCAGGATGCCGCAGAAACCAGTCCAGGGTTGATAATTTTCAGATGGATACTGAGCCGCCTGGTTTGAAAAGTGTCCACTGAAAAATAACGTCGTGGTATTAGCAATACTGAAATGCTGGTAGAGGGTATCGTTAAAACCAAGCATGTCGAGATGTTGGCTTCCTGATGAAGATGTATCCGGGCCAAAAACAATAGCATAGGAAACTTCTCTTATGAGTGCCATATTCAATAGCGACTTATTTGCCCATGGAGTGATTGTATTACCCATGTTTTGAGCCTGCACAGTAATAGCCGGCATTTCAAAACTTGCATTGGTTAATATATTCAATCCCTTGTTGATGAAAAGTGGCGGCGAAACAATTCCAATATCGAAATTTCCATTTGAAGTAAAAGAATTCATACTGTAAACTCTTAAGTAATAGGTTTCCCCAATTCGAAGATCTGTTGCATCATATACAACGGTATCACGAGAATTTAACACGCAGGCGATAGTATAAAATGACGAACAGTTGCCACCGTATAACTGGAAGCGCATACTATCGGGCTTTACAGCATTTTTAAGTACTATACGGTGGTACTTTGCTGTTGCTGTAAATTTATACCACACATCTGCATTTTGCTTATGATCACAATCAAGAAAACTACTGGCAGTTGCATAATTTAAAGTTCCTGCATTTCCTGTAAAGGAAATATCAGCAGAAGGAGTAAGCGTTGTTGCTGTTGAACAATCTTCATTTGATGGCCTTGCCGGCAAACCCATGTATATCCGGATACCTTGGTATCCGCCTGCATCCGGGTATTCATAGCCATATTTGAATTGTGATAAATTATCCGCACTCATCCTGAATTCTGCATAGCCGGGATAACTTCCTTTATCAACTGCATAAATATTTTTACTTGCAGCAGGAAAAAGGCTCGTGAAGCCGGTCAAATTGCTATAAGCATTATTGGTAGCGCTAAAGCCAGGATTACTATTAAGATTATTACCCGAAAAACTGATCGTATTCAATCCCCAGTTTGAAGATTCGCTGTTAATATTTTCAAAAGAGATCAACTCCTGAGGGCTTAATGTTTCAATACTTTCTACCAGGATATTTACCGGGAAAAGACCATCAAGCATATACCCGGGCACACCCGTAATATTGATATCCTTATATACATCAAACTGGTATAAAAATCCCCACCAGCCACCAAAACCATTTAGTCGAAAAGGAGAACTGGCAGTCTTGGTTATATTATAACCCACAGAAATTCCATTGGGATCATCTGCAATGTGGCGAACCCTAAGCCATATATTGTTACCCAGGTGATCAACCTTGGGGAAATAAATACCATCATTGAATATTGCATGAGAACTAAGAGCTGTACTGTAGTCAAACGCTGCCAGTGTTTGCCCTGAAGGTATAAGTGTGCCGGCTGGTTTTATATAAAACTCTGAGTTTTGAAAATCTACATAAGGTTGAAAAGGTTCAACAGTTATTGTTCTTTGGTTAGTGATACTCCACCTACCATTTACATCTTTAGTACGAATGTATAAATGGTGAACACCAGTACTTAACCCATCTGTATTGATAATGAGATTATGAAGATCAATATTTGTACCTGTTGTTGTTAATGGAATATCTGTACCATTTCCAAAATCTGTTAGTCCATCAAAATAATATTCTGCTTTTACGATGGGTTGTAAAATATTCATTACTGAATAAGCAGGATCGTTATAAACATAAAATTGTTTTTGATTGGTGATGCTCCATTTTCCATCATCGGTTTTTGTGCGAACGTATAAACGGTGAAACCCGTCACTCAATCCGTTTGTGATGATAGTAAAATCCTGCAGATAAATTGCTGTTCCTGTTCCAACAGGTATATCAAATCCACCACCAAAATCAATAGCATTATCAAAAAAATATTCTGCTTTTACGATTGGGTGTAAAGGATTTGCTGCGGGATAAGCAGGATCACTATAAACATAAAATTGTTTTTGGTTGGTAATGCTCCATTTGCCATCATCTGTTTTTGTGCGAACATATAAACGATGAAACCCATCACTTAATCCGCTTGTTGTAATTTCAAAGTTTTCTACGTCTACAGTTGTAGCAGTTGCTACAGGAATATCAAAGCCGCTGCCAAAATCAACTAAGTTATCAAAATAATATTCTGCTTTTACGATTGGTTGTGAAGGCACCGGTGCAGGATAAGCAGGATCTTGTGCCTGTACTGAAAAAATCAAACAATAGCAAGTAATAATAATCTGTAATATTTTTTTCATAGCAGTAGATTAATTAAATTAAGTATTAGTTATTGCTCCTTGACTTCAGATCAATAAGCGTATTTGTGTTTGATATTATTGATGAAGGCATTTGCAGTAAGTATATGGTTGGAATGGCCGGTATACCTGAAAGCTTGTAGGGATCAGGGCCTCCGAATGCACCACAATCAACGGCTGCAGTACCATTTGGTACACCTGCGCCAATAGCCTGTGATCCCGGAGCTAACTGAAAATATTTATCCCTGTCAGTTTGAGTAGATTGAAAAACATTTGACATTTCTGCGGCCCACTGGTTATTGGCTTCTACATTGGCAGATGTTGCTGACTGTGCAGCTTGAAAAATATTATTTTTAAGGATACAACCTGGAAATGTTAATGCAGCACTGGTTCTGAAAATATTATTGGCACAATATGCTGCATTAAAAGTAGCAGTGCCGCCAAAAACATTATTCCTGATTAGCCTTTGATCTTGTGTTATAGTGATCGGAAGTGTGAAATTGCCTACAAGGATATTATTTTCAAAAGTGAAATTCAGAAGTTGTTGCTGATTTTGCGTAATTGAAAAATCACCCAACATATAGTTTTTTGAGAAATGAAGGTTTGAGACTACTGTAAATGGAGTAATATTACTAAAAATATTATATTTAAGCAGACAACTTTCAAAAGAAAGATTTGATACAGGATCAAATGAAGGAGAGTTGCCTAGATATATACGTGTATCGAAAACAATTCCTATAAATTTTACTGGACCTTTCATATGAATGAGACCTGTAGCACCCGAAGTATTGGTACTAATAATACTTTCTAATGCATCCTGCTGTAATCCCCCATTCCCGTTTTGGTTAGCAGCCAAAAAATATCCACTCCCGATTATAGTTAAATTTTTATTTTGATAAAAAAAGTCATTATTTGATGATAGTATATATTCTGTAGCAGATGGCTCTAAATATATAGTATCCATCAAAGCAACACCATATAGTGCAGTTGATATATTATTAAAATCGGCCACAACTCCCACATTATTATTCACCCGCCAAACCTTGGCTTCAGTTACTACAGGAGTTACAAACAGAGCAATCAATAAATAAAAGGCTAATTTTTTCATTACGAAATTTTTAAAATGGCATAAAAGATATTAAGTGTCTTGCAAAGGCATAAGCCTCTGCAGTTTTACGATAGGATTGCAACGACAACTATGTGGGATAGGGTAATCAGATATAATTAAACGAACCGGTAGTTAACCCTGGGGAAATACCAGTTCGTTTAATGACTTAAAGATGTACATTTTCGTATGATATTAAAACCTAACTTTTCTTAGGGGGAATAGCATTGAAAATGCCTTGAGTTTTCGATGTTGTCTTTATTAAAGATGAACCTTTTACCAGGATAATAATCCCTAACATTCATTAGGAGTACCTCTACACAGGTTTATACATTGAATGACAATTCAGCATACTAAGTCTGAAGGACTTAACCTTGCATAACACCGGACACAGTCCGGTGAAAGCTACAACAGTGGCTTCACTACCCTAAAAGGGTTGAATAACATCTCACAACAGAAACTTCTCATTAAACTCAATACAATGCTCAATTAATAAGCGTTTGTATTCATCATAAAAACTTTCTTTCTTATGGTGTTCCTTTTGCTTCTTAATATAATTTATGATCATGTCTTTTTCTCTGTTTGAATAGGTAAATGCGCTGTAACCATCCTGCCATCCCTCAAATGAAGGAAACTTCCCGGTTTCTTTCATCCAGATGCAAGTGGCAACTTTGATATCCTTTACGTAATCTGCCAGGCATACTGTTGGATGGAGGTCGCTCATTATATGTATATGATCTTCGATACCATTGATCCGATATAGTTTACAATTTTTCTTTTAGCTGATACCCCAGATATACCTGTATAAGTCTGCAGCATAATTTTCATTGATGGATGATTTGCGGTGTTTTGTGCCGAAGACGATTTGATAATATACCTGGCGGTAAGTTCCCATGGCAATTTTTATCGCAATGTAGGTACTGGTTCAACCCCGCTGGGGTTGACTTTCACTGATCCAACAGTGATTTTCCCCCGATTACATCGGGGGTTATGCATGGTTAAAGTCCTTCGGACTTCTAAGTTTTTAAGGAGAAAATACAGGGTTATAGAAATCATGATTACCGCAAGTGAAGTTTATGAAATGGGTTAAGCTCTTCGGACTTCTAATTTTTTAAAAGAAAAAAAAAGGGTTATAGAAATCATAATTACCACAAGTGAAGTTTATGAATAAGATTGGCAGAACGGGGAAAGTAAAATTTACAGTACAGGATCAAGTGGAATAGTGAAAATAATACTGGTACCTTTTCCCGGGGCCGTTATCAACTGGTAAGTACCATTCAGTTTTCCAATCCGCTTTTTATAGTTCAACAGGCCATTACCATTTTTACCGGAAGCATCCGCGTTAAAACCTACACCATCATCAGTAATTGAAAAAGTCAGTCGGGTTGCAATGCTGCATTCAATGGTAATAGTCTTTGCCCCTGCATGTTTAATAGCATTGTTCACCGATTCTTTAACCAATAAATAAATATTACGGCAATCTTTCCAGCCAATTGTTTTGGCAGGAATATTTTCAGGCAACTCAAAACTAAACGCAAGGCCTGCATTACTTACCATCTCACTACACTGGCTGCGGGTATAATAAATGAGTTCATCTAATTGCTGGTTACCCTGGTTGAGTGCCCAGATGATCTCATTCATTTTTTCTACAGATTCATCACTGAGTGAAACTATTTTTTCAATGTCAGCATCACTGATATCATGACTGTCTTTCATAGAAGCAGTGATATACCGGATACGGCTAAGCCCGGCACCTACGTCATCATGCATATCGGCAGCGATGCGGTTGCGCTCTTCTGTTAGTGACCTTTCAGCTTCCAAAATGGCCTGTTGTTTTTTTATTTGTTCCCTTAAATAATATTTGATCACTAAAAATACCGATGCTGCTACAATAAGTATCATCAGCAATTTGAACCACCATGTTTGATACCAGGCAGGCAAGAGTGTGAAGTACAAAAGTCTTTCCTTACCGAGCAGTTTTTCATCAAGGCTTTTGCATTTGATGTGCAGTGTATATTTTCCCGGTGATAAATTTAAATATGACAAGCTCTGTTCGTTCCCCACATCATGCCAGTTTTTTTCTGCGTCTTCCAGCATATAAGAATACAATAAATTTTTTCCTGCGGTAATTGACACAGCTGCATAATTGAGCGAAAAAGCATTTTGGTTGGGTGGTAATACTATCTGCTGTACGTTATCTAATAAAGTATCCACCAAAAAAGGATTGCCCATTACCTTCAAATTAGTAATACTGATAGGTAATGCCGGAGTAGCTTCATCATCCCGTTTAGTATTTATAATTCCAAAAGAAACATCATCTCCTGTTACATTACCAAATAGTAATTGATGATTGGATAAACGGGAAAGATAACCCCAATTATTTTCAACATACAGACCATCGTTGAGACCATATTTTTTGAAAAGGAAATTATCAGTATTAAAAACATATAAACCTTCAGAACTATTGGCCCATACATTGCCATTCTCATCGCAAATCAATTGAGAAGTAACGGAAGGAAAATATCCAGCTTTCTGGTTGATATGCCTGATCCATTTTTGTGAGGGAATATTGAATATATATATCCCGTTTGAGCTGCACCAAAGATTTCCTTTTGTATCAACGCATAAGCTCCGTATACCTTCCAGGTTTTTGCTATAACCTGCCGGTACAGCTATAGCATATTTTTCCCGGGTAATTTCATTGTAACAATAGATACTGTCACCATAATTCATCCCGGCATAAAGAACGTTGTTGCTAAAACAGAGACTATAGCTGTGGTATCCTGAATCAAGTTTTTTTGCAGATAGTAATGCAAGGTCTGTAACAACACCCGTTTGCTTATTATACATAAAAGGTCCGCCGCCGCCCCACTTTCCGGAAAAATAAATATTCAGTGCAGATTTACACACTTCAAAAAAGGCCCCGGGCTTTGAAGCAGGAGAAGAGCTTTTGTAAACGATGGGATTAAATTTACGGGTTGTTAAATTGTATTGACACATATCGCCCCACCTGGCAAAGTACAGGATATTATTATCTGCTATAAAATTATTGCAGACATTGTGAAATTTAACAGCTCCGGGAATACCATCCCTGCTGATTGTATTTGTAACTGTATTTAAACCGGTAATTTCTCCGGCATCATACGGATTTACACTGTATATATTTTTCAGGCTGCTATCGTAATATACAATATTACCCTGCCCCCATCCTTTGATAGACCAGGTGGATGAAAATAATTGGGTAAAACTATTCAGACAGTATAAACCATTTATACCTGATGCCAGCCATAGGTTACCTGCATGGTCCCTGCTAATATCATTTATGCCCACAATTTTATCACTATTGAAGGCCTTGGTAAAAATGCCGGTGCGGTGATTAAAAATATAAGCGCTGTTATTAAAACAGGTTATCCATTCATTGCTGCTCCAATTAATAGTTTTTCCTCCTAACATTGATTGTACTGAGGTAGAAATATAGTGCTCCCATTTTTTTGTAACCCTGTCGTATTTAAAAAGCCCGTTAAAACAACTGGTTATCCATACTTCATCGGGATGATCTTTTAAAAACGGCATTAACCCGCAAGGCAGGTAAACAATTTTTTTATCGGCCGGTACAGGTACCTTTATGTATTGTTGTTTTCCTTCTTTATCAATTATAACAAACCCGTCTTTTACAGAAAATATGATCTCATCTTTTATAGTTTCCTGGATATTGCTCACAATCTGAAACCAATCTTCCTTCATACCAAGATAAGGTGCAGGTGAAAAGTTTACAAATTGCTGCCTGCGGTTATCAAATAAAAAAAGGCCTGATCCAGTACCTATCCAACGCCTTCCCCGGCTATCTTCAAAAAAATTAAATACCAGGTTAAGGCTAATTGCATGACCATTCCTAATACCCTGCGTGTAGTTTGTAAGCCGTCCATTGCTGTAGCTGAATTTTGTAATACCGGTAAAACTGGCAATCCATATATTTTGTTGCTTATCTTCTGTAATAGTGCTGATATTATCATTAGATATGCTACTGCTATCATCATTTATATGACGAAAAGAAAGAAAGGAAGATCCGCTGAATCGTTGAACACCCCTGTCGGTTCCTATCCATAGGAATCCTTTTGAATCCTGGTATACAGACTTAATGGAATTACTGCTAAGACCATCATATATTGTATAGGTCTTGAAATTATAAAAGGGATTTTTTACCACCTGGGCAAGAAGTGGCTGAAAAAAAAATAAACTGATCACAACAGAGAAAAAATATGGTACTGATTTTTTGATCACACTCATACCTGATCGTTTTGACAGCAGCAAGAGATGACATCTTTTAAAAAGATGTCATCTCTTGCTGCTAAAGACTTTGTTGATGGCTTCTGTTTTATTGGAAACATGCAGCTTTTCATAAATGTTGTGTATATGCTGTGTTACCGTTCCAACAGATATAGCAAGCTTTGCTGCTATCTCTTTATACAAAAACCCTTTCGACAACAAGTTAAGGATTTCATTTTCCTTATTTGTAAGACTTTCATGTCCCGGTTTTTTTGTTTCTTTAAAATGGTTGATCACTTTTCGGGCAATGGGAGTACTCATGGGGCTTCCGCCGTTATATAATTCTTTAATAGCTTCCAGTATTTTATCCGAAGGGGTTTTCTTTAGCAAGTAACCGCTGGCGCCTGCGGCCAATGCATCAAATATCTTTTCATCATTTTCATAAATGGTGAATATCATGAACTGGGTATCAGGACAATCATTTTTTATGGTGCGGATACAATCTATCCCATTCATACCGGGCATATTAATATCCATGATAACAATGGAAGGTTGTGTTCGTATCAATTCGGGCATAGCATCTTCGGCATTGGAAGAAACAGAAAACAATAGCATATCAGGCTGCTCTTTTATGAGCCGCTCCAAACTGCTGCGTATTTCTGGCAGGTCTTCTACAATACTTACACTTATCATATTGTAAATGTATAAAAGCAGTCTGAAAATCGAGTATAAGTTTTGTTAGGGTGAATTTTGGATAATGGATAAGTTTCAACTCTTGCACACAAGCAATTACCCTTTGTGTTTTCAACCTAAGGGTGTACAGCAGAAACCCCGTTAAAACTATTTACATCAAAAACAGGGAAATCATTCCCATCAACAAATCCATCTCCATTCATGTCTGTTGAAACATAAATACTATTTACCCCGCTAAAACTATCGGTATCAAATGCCGGAAAATCATTTCCATCAATGAAATCATCCTGGTTCAGATCACCTGTAAAGAATGCCCATACGCCCGGTTCAACCTGAACCTGTTTATCACCCATGGCTTTGTTGGCTGCTGTTGAGAAATTATATAAAGGAGTAGACGAAGTACAGGAAATAGAATCAGTGGTCCAGGTTTGTAACGTATTCCTGTGTATTATAGCTATATGATAAGAACCGGCTGGTTGAGTAAATGTAACAGAAACCAGACCTGTGGTCGACAAAACTGCTTTCTTTGAATCGATCAATGCAAAGGTTGTTGGATGATGTAATTCAATGGTCAATGTATCTGTTTCAGTAGATAATGATGAAGGGACACTTTGGTTATTCAATACCGGTTGCATAGTACTGCCCCCTGTATAATACCCCTGCAGGAAAAGTTTCAGGTTTACTGAAATAGTTAAAGAATTGATCACCAATGCATAAGTTATACCGGTTCCTATACATCCATTTCCACCAATAACCTTAACCGTTATATTAAAACTGCCTGATTGTGTTGCTGTACCGCTCAATAAGCCTGCTGATGAAAAAGTTAAACCTGTTGGTAAGGTTCCGGTATTTAAACTGAAAGTTGATCCGCCAATAGCCCCGGTTTGAGTAAAGGATTGGCTGAATACGACACCCGTTGTACCAGTAGCTATAACAGGGTTTGTAACTATGATCGTATTAACTGTTACGGGTACACTACTTGTTGCATTACAGCCGCTTGAAGCCGTAACCATACAATTATAATTAGTAGTTGTTGTAATTGCCGAAGCAGTAGTTGGATTTGCAGTAGTACTTGTAAGGAATGTAGCCGGTGACCATAGATAAGTAAATTGTGCAGTTGCTCCGGTTATAGTGATCACATAATCTTCCGTTTCACCAAAACCGCTGTTTGTGGCACTACAGAAATCTCCTTCACCCGGCCCCGGAAAAATATCACTTGATCGTAAACGCAACCGTGTAGAACCATTTATTGCAGATATCGGAATAGTAAATAAAATTGACCCGGCAGTTGAAGCACCTACATTGGGAGATACCCCAATGGTTTCATCATCAGTAAAAACGCCATCCTGGTTAAAGTCGATCCATCCCCTGATATAACAGATGCCAAATATGCCACCTTTTACCGACATGGTATAACCGGTATTGCCAACCAGATTAGCTGTTGTGATACCGGATGCGGGAAACAATGTATAATATGGACTAACAGCACCAACAGTTGGATTATTTAATGTTGTAGTAAGAATTTGTACCAGGGAAATAAAATCTCCCTGACTGGTACCTGTTGAATAGGTGGGTGTACAATAAGTTAATGCAGGCATTGCAGCATTTGCATTCAGTGTTGCATTACCTCCGGAACAAACTGTTGCAGGTGAAGCAACAGGAGATAATACAGGTTTGTTACCTACTCTAACGGTAACAGTTGTTGTACCCGGACAACCAAATTCATCTGTACCGGTTACCGTATAGGTTGTTGTTGTTGGCGGGTTGGCAGTTACACTTGAACCTGTAGTGGCCGATAGTCCTGTAGAAGGAGACCAACTATATGTTGTTGCACCAATAGCAATTAAATTTACAGCGCTGCCTCCGGGATTACAGATCAAAGCATTGGATGGGCTAACAGATATCGGTGGTGGAATACAAAGCGGACCGGCAGCTCTGAACAGATCTCTTGCAGATGAAGAATCATTTTTTAAATCACTATATTTACTATTTTTGGTAGAAATTTTTTGGCTATATACAATTGTATTTATCCCCAGAAAAAAAAGGATCAGTGAAAAAATAATTCTATAACACTTGTTGCTTTTTATTTGTAAAAGATTGGATATAGCAGGGATTCTCATTGACCGGTTGGTTAAGGTTATAAGTAAAGTTACATCCAAAGTACATATTTATTTTAAATCTTTATAATGTATTGAACAGAATATTAGTATATAACCAAAACGTTATGCTATAAATAAATCAATAGTAAATAATTAAATATTAAAAGAGGGGAGGCTATTGGTCTCCCCTCTTTTATTTTTTATGGATGCTGAGAAGATATTCCATTGAAACTATTGCTGTCAAAAACCGGAAAGTCATTACCGTCAACAAATCCATCTCCGTTCATATCTGTTGCCACGTATACCCCACTCAACCCGTTAAAACTGTCGGAATCAAATGCAGGGAAATCGTTGCCGTCAATGAACTCATCCTGATTGAGATCACCGGTAAACATTGCCCAAACACCTGTTGCTAATTGAACCATGTTATTACCCATTGCCTTGCTCGCAGCAGAAGTAAAATCATAAAAATCATTGGGGAATGGTGGTATTGTTATTGGGAAACTTTCAGCATTTGCACTCCAGGTCTGAATCGTATTCCTGTGTTTGATAGCTATGTAGTATTGTCCTGCCGGTTGTGTGAATGTTGCAGAAACCTTTCCATTCGTTAACAATACAGCCTTTTTTGAATCGATCAGCGCAAATGTTGTTGGGTGATGTAATTCAACAGTTACAGTATCTGCTTGTGTAGGTGTAGACAAAAAAACATTTTGATTGTTCAAAACCGGTTGCATGGTACTGCCTCCGATATAATAACCTTGCAGGAATAGTTTCAAATTAACAGTAATTGTTGAAGCTCCACTAATGACCAATGTATAATTAACACCGATTCCGATACATCCATTGCCTCCGGTTACTTTTACAGTGATCGGGAAGCTGCCCGTTTGAGTAGGTGTCCCACTCAATACGCCGGCTGTTGATAAACTTAAACCTGTTGGTAATATGCCTGTATTTATTGTGAAGGTTGCTCCTCCTACTGCTCCGGTTTGTGTAAAGGTCTGACTGAATGCCACTCCCACCGTTCCGGTTGTTGTTACAGGATTCGTAACTGTGATCGTTTGACAACCAATCACTAATGTATAAGTTGATCCAGTTCCGATACATGCATTACCACCCGTTACTTTTAC
>JANMMS010000036.1:0-1660 GCA_031373525.1 Ferruginibacter sp. | reverse complement strand
GATACTGACTTTTAGCTAATGAAAAAGCCCTGAAAACAATGTTTACAAGGCTTTAGTATTTTTGCGGACCGGACGGGACTCGAACCCGCGACCTCTGCCGTGACAGGGCAGCATTCTAACCAACTGAACTACCGATCCTTTACCTTTAATTACTTAGAAATTGATTATCAATTACTTTTCATTTTTCGGGACGGCAAAGATAGGTATATTTATTTTTTTAAAACAAAACTTTTATAAAAAAGATCTATCGCCTATTTTTACAAACCAACTTACGGAATCATTCTTAAAACAACTGTAAACGAACGACATGCCAAAACTTAAAAACAGGCAATTTCTTGATTTTGAAAAGCCTATCAAAGAACTGTATGATCAGATTGACCAGTTAAAAATTACTCAGGAGAAATCAAAAACAGATATGAGTGCATCCATTGCAGCACTCGAATCCAGGATACTTGAGACAAAAAAGAGCTTAACTGAAAATCTAACCCCATGGCAAAGAGTACAATTAAGCCGCCACCCCGATAGGCCTTATACATTAAAATATATTGAGCTGATGTGTGCCAACTTTGTTGAGTTACATGGTGACAGAAATATTAAAGACGACAAAGCAATGGTTGGTGGATTTGCACAATTGGGTGACCATACAGTCATGATCATCGGTCAACAAAAGGGCAACAATACAAAAACAAGGCAATTGAGGAATTTCGGTATGGCCAATCCGGAAGGATATAGAAAAGCATTACGACTGATGAAGCTTGCTGAGAAATTCAATAAACCTGTTATCACTTTAATTGATACTCCAGGAGCCTACCCTGGTTTGGAAGCTGAAGAACGAGGTCAGGGCGAAGCCATTGCCAGAAATATTTATGAAATGATAGGATTAAAAGTTCCGATCATTTGTGTCATCATTGGTGAAGGTGCCAGTGGTGGTGCACTGGGTATAGGTGTAGGCGACAAAGTAGTCATGATGGAAAATACCTGGTACACAGTTATATCTCCTGAAAGTTGCAGCAGCATTTTATGGCGTAGCTGGGATAAAAAAGAAACAGCTGCTGAACAACTTCGACTCACCGGTACAGATATGTTTAATTTCGGATTGGTTGATGCTGTTATACCTGAACCTTTTGGTGGCGCACATTGGGATTATGAAGAAGCTGCTGCAATTCTTAAAAATTACCTGTTGCCTGTTATCGAAAACCTTAAACAAATTCCGGCTCAACAAAGAGTACAGGACCGTATCACCAAATTCGGTAAAATGGGATTTTGGGATGAAACGCTTTCAACTGATTCTGCAACAGAGATAAATTAACTCAACAGTTTTTAATGAAATAAAAATAAACAGATATGCTGAAAATTGCTGTATTCGGTGCCGGACATTTGGGTAAATTCCATTTAAACAACTGGCTGGAAATTGAAGGCGTATCCCTTACAGGCTTTTATGATCCGGATGATCACAATGCTCAAATTGTTGCAGATAAATATAAACTAAAGCGATATACAAACGCAGATGAATTGATGGACACATGTGATGCAGTAGATATCATTGCTCCCACAATTTATCATTATGAATTGTGTGACCTTGCTTTGAGAAAAGGTAAACATGTATTTGTAGAAAAACCGCTTGCAAATACCATGGACGAAGCAAGGATGCTGGTAAAAC
>JANMMS010000095.1:0-59121 GCA_031373525.1 Ferruginibacter sp. | reverse complement strand
GTGACGTTTGAAAGCTTTTTGGAATGTAATTTTTCCTGAACCGGTAACTTTAAAGCGCTTTTTTGCGCTGCTGTTTGTTTTTACCTTTGGCATTATATAACTATTTTAAGTTACTCCCTGCTGGCGCTCCCGAAATTTCGGAAGACTTGTTGAGCCGTGTGGGAAATGAATAAAAGAAAAGATCGGTCTTTTCGGGCGGCAAAGGTAAGGGAAAAATTGATAATTTGGTAAAGGATAATGAATAATTTCTGGCTTTTACAGAAAATAGCCTGGTTTTTTATATAGAGAGGGTTTGCCAAAATAAATTAAACAAAACATGCTTCCCGGAGTTTTTTCATATAAACAAGCCCTTTTTCACGTGCAAATTTGATATTCCGACCCGGAATTCCTTCCGGATCGGGAAAGTTACTTATGGCCTTTTCAATACTTTCTTCACGTAAAATGTGCAACATCGGATAAACAGACCTGTTGCTGTAATTGGCCGCATCAGCCGGAGGAGCATCAGCAAAAATATATTGAGGATGAAAACTGGCTACCTGGTAGATCCCTTCATAGCCTTCTTTAATCAACAAGGTTTCGGCAAGTTCAACCAGGTCAAGATAATCGTAAAATTGTTCAAATGAAGCAGGTAAAATGATCAGTGTGGTCTCTGTAGTTATATTATCATCCAGGTAACTGCATTCTTTTCTGAACACCTCAAGGCATGTATTCAGATCTTTACCTGTAACAACCAGGTAACGTATAGAATCTTTTTTCATTTCTTTGCCGGCAAAAGGGCAAAAATTACAACCAATCACAACATCAGTGATCCATTTTTTGGTTTGGGCTATTACTTGTTCTTCTGAAATCATTTTGATCATTTAACGATACTTCTTATATAAAGGTCTTCTACTTTTTTACGTGCCCAGGGTGTTTTGCGAAGAAAAGTAAGACTTGACTTTATGCCAGGATTATTATTAAAACAATTGATCTTTATTTGCAAACCAAGTTCAGGCCATCCATACTGATCAACCAATGCAACCAGGATTGATTCCAGCGTTTTACCATGTAATGGATCCTGCTTTAGTTGTTCATTCATGCCAGATAAAGGTTTAAGCCTTTTTGTAAAGATACATTACGCTGCTTTTTATGCATACATTTAATCAGATATTGTTTGGAAGCTATTTATGATAAACTTAAAAATTATTCATGTGATTATTTTTAAATGATAAAAGTCTATGAATATTATTTAGTAATGTTATAAACTATATTGTTAAAAGATCACAACCTGTAAAATCCATTTATAAATAAAAATGTACTATATTTCAGAAAATTATTTTTAATATGACCACAGTTATCGTTCCTGTAGATTTTTCAAACACTTCTTTACATACTGCACGTTATGCTGCCCAGTTACTGGTTGGCCAATATGGAGTAACAATGATTTTATATCACAGTTATTCAAAACCTGCTGAAGCTCAAGCAGCAGAAAAAAGACTGCTTGACCTGAAAGCTGATCTGACGAAAGATTTTATTGTAAAGATTGAAATACTCAATCACGAGGAAGATGATTTTTTAACCGGACTTGACAAAGCGGTTAGGCATCGGCGTGCAGATCTTGTAGTCATGGGCATAAAAGAAAGATCTCTGTTGGCCAAGGTTTTCTTTGTGAGTAATACTTTGAAAATGGTTGAGACAAAATCCTGCCCGGTATTGATCGTGCCCGATTATGTGGATTATGCTCCTATAAAAAATGTAATGCTTACATCCGATTTCAAGAATACACTTGATACGACTCCTTCTGTTCCGATAAAAGATTTTTTGAATGTTTTCAATCCCAAACTTCATGTGGTAAATGTTAATAAAGATCATTACATTTCCTTAACCGGAAATTATGAAGCTGAAAAGCAACAGCTTTTGCAAATGTTTGAAGAATATAATCCGGAATTTTACTTTATGAGATTATTTGATATAGATGAAGCATTGAAACTATTTGCAGAAGAAAGGAATATTGACCTCATAATAGTTATTCAAAAAACAGATTCATTCCTGGAAAGGATTATTAAAGGCAGCCGCACAAAGGATTTAACCTATGGTAGTAATGTTCCCATTCTGGTAATGCATGAATAACAGATTTCAGAAAATTATTTTATCACTTACCAATATATTATTAATCAAGTTTTATGTCGAAAACAAAAATTACAATCAACAATAACGGTTCTCTTAAAATAGAAGGGGATTTTGAAATAGTAGATAGAGAAGGAAATAAGTACGATCTGGGCGGAAGAGAGATACTTGGTTTGTGCCGTTGCGGCCATTCTAAAAATAAACCTTTTTGCGACGGTTCTCATAATGGCCAGTTTGAACACCATGCAGTAGCTTTTGATCTGCCTCCTAAAAAATAAAAATATTTTTTATAACTGGTCTGACTTTATTTTTCAGGTTTTATATCATCTGAAGAATCAGTATGTTTTTGTTTAGTATCAGGTAATTTACCCCTTTTATAAATGATCAGTCCATTTAAAAAATTACGGAGTATCTGGTCGCCTGCTTCAACATAACCGGGATGATCTTCATTGCGGAAAAGATCACCCAATGCACCTTTGGTTATTTCAAAATCAACCATGGAAAGGATTTCTATTATGTCATCGTTGCGCAATGATAATGCAACACGTAATTTTTTCAGGATATCATTATTGCTTAGCATGTGTATTTTTTTAAATTTTTTGATTAAAGATACTGGATACTGGAAACTGGATACCGTATAAATGATCATTTAAACTAGTATTGTCTTTTTACAGGCAGGATGCTTACTCCCCCATTCCTTCTCCGTCTGCAGTTTTACTGCTGTGTTCAAGCATTTCATTGATGGAACTGATCTCTGCCGGAGTGAAATACCGCCACTTGCCAGGCGCTAGCCCACTGGTTGTTATGTGCATGATGCGTACCCTGGTCAATGAAGTGACTTTAAAGCCAAGCGATTCACACATCCGGCGTATCTGGCGGTTAAGCCCCTGTGTTAGTATGATGCGAAATCGCTTATCTCCTTCCTGTTTTACAAAACATTTGTTGGTTAGCGTACCCATGATCCTTACACCATTGCGCATGTTATTAATAAAAGCTGTATCAATATTTTTATCGGTGGTCACAACATATTCTTTTTCATGCCCGTTTCCCGCACGCAGAATTTTATTCACAATATCCCCGTCATTCGTCAAAAAGATCAAACCTTCAGAAAGCTTGTCCAGGCGTCCGATGGGGAAAATGCGTGTTTTATAATTTATGAAATCGATAATGTTGGTCTTGTCTTTCTGATCAGTAGTGCAGGTAACACCTTTTGGCTTATTCAACATGATATAAACAGCCGTCTTTTTTTTTCTGAGTGGTTCACCGTCAATTTGAACCGTGTCGCCTTCTTTTACCCGGTTGCCCTTGTGCGCATCTTTTCCATTAATGGTTACCCTGCAATCTTCAATATACCTGTCGGCTTCCCTCCTACTGCAGAAACCTGAATCGCTGATATATTTATTTAAGCTGATGTCCAAAAGTTTATTAGTTTATTGGTTTATTGGTTTATTGGTTTATTGGTTTATTGGTTTGCTCTGCAAGATAGCAATCAATGATTTGTGTGGTAATAAAAATAAAAAAAGCTGCCTCTTTTTGAAGGGGCAGCTTTTTTATTATCAGGAGTCTTATTCTTCCGGTTGTTTTGCTTCAACTGTTACTTCTTCTTTTACTACAACATCATCTTTAATAGCTTTACCAAGTTCAGAAACTTTTCTTTTCGATTGTGCCCTGGGTGCAAACATAACCAACATGCGTTTACCTTCCATTTTTGGGAGGCCTTCGAGTGCCCCGACATCTTTCAATCTGTCGGCAAACTTTAATAACAGCAATTCACCTCTTTCTTTAAACATAATGGCCCGTCCTTTGAACTGAACATGTGCTTTCACTTTATCGCCATCTTTGAGAAATTTTTCAGCATGCTTGACTTTAAACTCAAAATCATGATCATCTGTATTGGGAGTAAAACGAATTTCCTTAACCTCACTGGTTTTGGATTTCGCTTTCATCTCTTTCTTTTTCTTTTTTTCGTCGTATAAGAATTTATTGTAGTCAATAATTTTACATACGGGGGGATTTGCTCCTGGCGAGATTTCTACTAAATCAAGTTGCAATGAATGAGCCAGTTTCTGTGCTTCAATGGTGGAAAAAATACCAGGTTCAAGATTCTCGCCTACTAATCGTACCTCGGGGGCTTTGATCATGTGATTGGTACGGTGTTCCTGTTGTTGTTCTTTTTTAAAACGGGGGTTAAATGTTCCCCTCGGTGCTCTTGGTGGAAATGCCATTTACAATTTTTAGTTTACAATTTTGTTTTATTTATAACACGAATTTTATAACACGAATTTCACGAATTTTATGAATAACACTAATTAGATATAAATCCTCATTCAGATTGAAGTTTACTCAAACATCAAATATCGAACTTTAAACTATGAACTAAGAACTGCTATTTCTTCACCTCTCCTCTCTTTTATCTCAGCAACAATTTCAGTGATAAATTCATCCAGTCCTTTTGAACCCAGATCTCCTTTACCTTGCCTGCGAACAGAAACTTTTCCTTCATTCATTTCCTTTTCGCCTACTACCAGCATGTAAGGAACTTTTAACATCTCTGTATCCCTGATCTTTCTGCCTATCTTTTCCTGCCTGTCGTCAATTTCTACACGAATATCTGATTTTTTCAGCGTTTGCAAAATTGTATTTGCATAATCCATAAATTTATCACTGATCGGTAAAATTTTTACCTGGAGTGGAGCAAGCCAAACGGGGAATTTACCAGCATAATGTTCCAGTAAGAAACCGATGAATCTTTCATGCGTTCCCAACGGTGCTCTATGAATGATCAATGGTACTTCCGGAGCATTGTTTTGGTTGGTAAAACTAAGTTTAAAGCTACGTCCCTGTGCAAAATCAACCTGGTTTGTTGCCAGGGTAAATTCACGCCCGATAGCACTCCATATCTGAACATCTATCTTTGGACCATAAAAAGCACCTTCTCCCTTTACTTCAACAAAAGGAACGCCGGTTTCAATGAGGACTTGTCTTACAAGTTCCTCAGTTTCAATCCATAGTTCAGGTTCGTTGACATATTTTTTTCCAAGTTTTTCAGGATCATGTAGCGACAATCTCATCACATACCTATCTATACCGAATATTTTAAAATATTTTTGGTACATATCATTTACCGCCTTGAATTCACTGGCAAATTGTTCTTTGGTGCAATAGATATGTGCATCATTCATGTGAAGGCAACGAACCCGCATTAAACCAAACAATTCTCCGCTTTGTTCATAACGGTAGCAGGTGCCATATTCTGCTAGCCTGTATGGAAGGTCTTTGTAGCTTTTTTGTTCCGCATCAAAGATCTTATGGTGATGCGGGCAATTCATCGCTTTCAGGTAGTATTTAGTACCATCTAATTCCATCGGCGGGAACATACTATCAGCATAATAAGGTAAATGGCCGCTGGTCAGGTACATACTTTCTTTAGCAATATGCGGTGTTACTACCCTTTTATAGCCGGCAGCACTTTCCGTTTCCTTTGCCAGTTTTTCGAGTTCCTCTATGATAATGGTACCATTTGGCATCCATAAAGGCAAGCCTTGTCCCACATCATCATCCATCGTAAAGATGCCCAGTTCTTTACCGAGTTTGCGATGGTCTCTTTTCTTTGCTTCTTCCAGCATAGCCAGATATTCATCCAGTTCTTTTTGAGCAGGAAATGAAACACCATATACCCGGGTCAGTTGTTTATTCTTTTCATCGCCTTTCCAATAGGCGCCTGCAATATTGGTAAGTTTTATTGCTTTAATAAAACCTGTACTAGGAATATGTGGCCCACGGCAGAGATCTGTAAATGCACCTTGTGAATATAAAGTGATATCAACATCATTCAGGTTGCTTAACAAGTCTAATTTATATTCATCGCCCCTTTCTGTAAAATATTTGATTGCATCCGTTTTACTGATGGGTTTGCGTTGATATGCATTGTTTTGTTTTGAAAGTTCTCCCATCTTTTTTTCCAATGATGCCAAATCTTCTTCAGTTATTTGTCTGTCGCCCAGATCCATATCATAATAAAAACCTTTTTCAATGGCGGGGCCAACCCAGAATTTAACTCCCGGAAACATGGACTCTACTGCTTCAGCCATCAAATGTGCGGTTGAATGCCAAAAGGTTGATTTAGCATCCGCATCATCCCAGGTAAGTAGTTTTAATGAAACATCCTCATAAATAGGCCTTGATGTATCCCAGACTTCTCCATTGATATTTGCAGCAAGAACTTTTCTTGCCAATCCTTCACTGATCGATTTGGCTATATCCATTGCTGATGTACCCTTCGGATATTCCCTTAATGAACCATCCGGTAATGTTATTTTTATCATGTTGAACTAATTCTATTCTTTATTTGAATGGCAAATTTAACGAAGTCTTAGCTAAGGGAAAATTAATCTAAAATATCTTTGGAAAATGATACTGATTATTTTGAAATTTATCATATTCAGGGATTCGTGCATTTAATCAACATTTCATACTAAAAATTCGTATAAATAAAAAAGCATATTGTGAAAATGAAAAGAGTATTACTTCCCTTTTTTTTTATAATTATTACATATACAATCACTTCAGCCCAGGATTTTACGGGACAATGGAAAGGAACTTTCGTCGATAAAAGCAGTTCTTTATCTGGCTGGGGCGACAATCAATGTGATTATGTTCTTGAACTGGAAATAGCAGGGAAAAAGGTATCGGGTTATTCTTATACATATTTTATTGATGGGGGTAAGAAATATTATACTATTTGCAGTTTAAGTGGGTTTATAGACAAAAAGGAAAAATATATCGAGATTAAAGAATTCGTGCGCACTAAAACCAATGTTCCCAATAATATCCGTAATTGTTTCCAGGTACATAAACTTAATTATGAAAAAAAGGATGACACAGAAACGCTGGAAGGGAAATGGGTACCAGCACCTGACCAGGAAGGAGGTTGTGGTTATGGAGTTACATTTCTTCAAAGACGTATTTTGAAAAAGAATTATTCCCTGTACAATCGGGTTATTAAAGAGACTCCAAATTTGCCAGCTAAAAAGCAGACAGATCTAAGCAATAAGAACAAAATAAATGCCCCTGTTGTTAAGCAGACACCCAAAAAGAAGGATTTGGTATTAAAATCTAAAACACAAGCCATTCAGGAACCTGTTGATATATCACCTGTACAGAAAAATGCACAGGATAAGATCATTTCCCCCAGGCCGGATTTTGATAAAAGAAATAATAATCTGATCAAAATTATTGAAGTAGGAAATTCAGTTGTTAAGGTTGATCTTTATGATAATGGTGAAATAGATGGTGATAGTATTTCACTTTTTTACAATGGTAAGTTATTGCTTTCACGTAAGAGACTTACTGATAAACCAATTACGCTAAATATAAAAGTGGATAAGGATAATTCGATGAATGAACTGGTCATGTATGCGGAAAATCTTGGTACGATACCGCCGAATACAGCTTTAATGGTTGTTACAGATGGTTCAAACCGTTATGAAGTAAGGATCACATCCGATCTTAAAAAAAGTGGCACCATACGTTTTGCTTTAAAACCGGATGAATCGGGAAAATGAGTATTGAAAAAGGGATAAGGAATTTTAAATGTTGATCGAATTGATTTCCTGCAAATTTCAATGATCCTTTTTCGGTGAATGTTCCGGGAACCTTTAGTCTTAAAGTTTTATATTATAAGTAATGGATGGTATGATCGGGAAAATGGAGACTTGTTTTGCCTGAACATTTAATGTACCGTTGTAAGGGCTACCCGATTGATCATAATAGATAAAATATGGATTCTTCCTGCTGTAAACATTATAGATACTGAAAACCCATTCGCGTTTTACTTTACGCCTTACATTTTTCTTTGGAGTAAGTGTTGCGGAAATGTCAAGCCTGTGATAGGATGGTAACCGATATTCGTTAATGCGGCTATACTCCTGTGTTAGTACCCCGCCAATAATATAGAATCTTTCAGGTAAGGTTGCCGCATTTCCGGTACCATAAACAAATGTTGCCGAAAATTTCCATTTTTTATTGAGTTCATAAATGGCAACAATGCTCAGGTCATTTCTTCTGTCGAATTTAGCAGGGTATTTATTTCCAAAATTAAGTGCAGGAAATTTTCTGAATGTCCAGCTTAAAGTATACCCGATCCAACCCGTAAACCTTCCCTTAACTTTATTAATAAACAATTCAGTTCCATAACTCCAGCCTCTTCCGAAAACAAAAGAATTTTCTGTATCATCAATAGTACTGGGAGTATAACCTTCTTTATATTCGATCTGGTTCTGCATGTTTTTATAATAAATTTCCAGCGAAGTTTCGTACATATTGTTTTTAAAATTCTTAAACAACCCTGCTGCATAAAGCCAGCTTAATTGCGGTTTAACTTTATAGGTACTGGGAACCCAAAGATCGGTTGGTAAAGTTGTGCCTGCATTGCTAACCAGGTGAATGTATTGCAGGTTGCGAGTTACTGAAGCTTTGATGGATGTTTCTTCATTTACAGCATATCTGATTGAAAGTCTTGGTTCAAGGCCTCCATAAGTTTTAATAGCTTTCCCTCTTCCATAAACGATACTGTCCAAACGGTTACCATTGTCATCTGTTGTATATATTTTATTTGGCCCTATCTGTTGAAAACCACTGTAACGTAATCCTGCATTGATACTTATTTTTGAATTTATTTCCCAGTTATCTTGTATATATAAAGCTCCTTCATGTGCATATTTTATTTGAGCATTCTGGGGATTAAAAACAACTGAATCCTGTTTGCCGCTAACAACTGAAGGCGTAAAACGGTGATAAGTGTATAAAAAACCGAATTTCAGTTTGTGTTTTGAAAAAGGGTAAAAATCATAATCCTGTTTAAGGCTTATATCCTTAATTCCTGATGCCAGTTTTATTTCAAAATTATTTTGAGCAGCCTTAAATGTAAAATTATAATCATTGTAAACTAAAGTGGTATTAGCAAATAATTTATTATTGAATACATGATTCCAGCGAAGTGTTCCGGTTGCATTGCCCCATGGAATACTTACATTCAGGCTTTGTGTAGCATTAGAAAAATCGAACACATCCCTGCCGAAATAGCCACTTAAATACAGGTGATCTCTTTCATTGAATTTGTAATTTATCTTTGCATTCAGGTCGTAGAAATAATAACCCGATCCATAAAACTGGTTAGTTTTTTTGATAAATGGTTTGGTAAGTGCATCAATATATGTTCGCCTTGCTGAAACGATAAAAGAGGCTTTGTTTTTTACAATTGGACCTTGTATTGAAAGTCTTGATGCAATAAGACCAAGGCCGCCATCTACCTGGAATTTCTGATTGTTGCCTTCTTTCATCGAAATATCCAATACACTGGATAACCTTCCACCATATTGAGCAGGCATGCCTCCTTTGATCAGTGTAACATTTTTAATTGCATCTGCATTAAAAATAGAGAAGAAACCAAAAAGATGGCCGGAGTTATAAACTACTGCATCATCAAGCAATATAAGATTTTGATCCGGCCCTCCGCCTCTTACATAAAAGCCTGAACTTCCTTCTCCTGCATTTTTAACTCCCGGAAGCAGTTGAATTACTTTCAATGGATCTACTTCTCCTAAAAAAGCCGGTAATGACTTTATTTGTTCAATGGGTAAGCTGATTTTCCCCAACTGTGCATTCTTGATATTGTTATCTCTTCTTTTAGCAGTTACAATAACTTCTTCCGAAAGTCGGGTACCGGGGTATATTTTAAAATTAAGTAAAGTGTCTCCTTTAAGATCTATTGTGATCATTTCTGACTGGTATCCAATATAGGAAGTTACAATTGAATATATTCCTTCTTCAAGCGTAATAGAATAAAATCCATATTGATTGCTGTTAATGCCCCTGGAATTTCCTTTTACCGAAAGTGTAGCACCAATTAGTGTTTCACCTGAAACTCCTTCAATGATATAACCGCTGATCGTGTATCTGGCAGTTGATGCATTTTTAGCCTTTTGTGCATAAGTACCAAAACTTACCAGGATAAGAAATAAGAATATGTGTCTCATGTATGGGTACGTCACTTTATTAATGACCTTTTATTGAATCTTTCACCTCACCGCAATGAAGCATAGAACCTTTAAATTCCGGATGATTTTTACCAAGGTATGGATTAACGATCTCATTGCTATTACTGATCCAGTTTGCTGCTTTATCTTCTCCAAATGCCATTGGGCAATTCTGAAGATATAATTTCGGCCCTTCATAATTAATGATCTTAAAAAATGCCGGATACATCATTTCTGTTATCATTCTGAAATCCTGGCGCATTTCTGTTATATCTGCCTGGGAGAGCAAAGAAACTGCATTTGAGCGGATATCATTGATACTGGCTTTGGCAGATTCAATGATAATGGCTGTATCAGCTTTTAATTCATCTATTTTAATGCTGTCCAATAAAGTGATAAATGTTGAATCGTATTGTTTGGCTTTTGCAGTGTCTGCTTCTACAAAAGCATCTTTCATTTTCAAATAAGCTGTGATCATATTATCAATACTTGTATTAAAAGCTTCTGAATGTTTCTTTACGCTGATCGGTTCAGGTTTCAGCCCATTTCCTGAATCATCTTTTTTTCTTAATATGAACCAGTAACTGCTGAATAATGCCAGTAATACAACTATCAGTATTAATCCCTTTTTCATTTGTTTAAATTTTGCCAAAGTTACTATATATCATTAAATCCTTTTTATAGTTTAATGATTAAGTTACTTTTGCGGGAAATTCAGCAATTAGCTAAAAACTATTAGTATCAAGCTAGCAGCTAACGGCTTATAGCTAACAGCTAAAACAAAAACAATTCATATTAATAAAAGAATCGGAAAATGTTATTAGGATTACAGAATGTGACTTTTGAATTCGGGGCAAGGACCATTGTAGAAGATGCCACCTGGCATATACAGCCCAATGAACGTATTGGTTTGATCGGATACAATGGTACCGGTAAATCAACTTTATTGAAAGTGCTGACCGGCCAATATACACCCGCAAAAGGAGCTGTTGAAAAAGGCCGGGAAACTACCATTGGCTTTTTGCACCAGGATCTTTTAGGTTTTGATACGGAGGATTCCATCCTTGAAGTTGCGTTAGGTGCTTTTGAAAGAGTAAAGGAACTGGAAAAGGAAATAGAAAAAGTGGGAGAAGAACTTGCTAAAACAGGGGATGAAGATCTGGCTCATGATTATGCAGACCTCTTGCATGAACTGGAAGTATTGGATGGATATAGTATTCATCACAGAACTGAAGAAATATTGCAGGGGCTTGGTTTTGCAAACGCCGACCTGCAAAAGCCTTACAAAAATTTCAGTGGAGGCTGGCGGATGCGTGTATTGCTGGCAAAAATGATCTTACAACACCCCGACGTGTTGTTGATGGATGAACCTACAAACCACCTGGATCTTCCAAGTATTGAATGGCTGGAAAAATACCTCCAACATTACCAGGGTGCAGTGGTGATCGTATCGCATGATCGTTTTTTCTTAGACAGAATGGTTACAAAAGTTGTTGAATTGTATCAACAGGAATTGCATTTTTATACTGGGAACTATTCTTATTATGAAACGGAAAAAGCTTTGCGTATTGATATGCAGAAAAAGGCTTTTGATAACCAACAGGATTATATCAGGCAGAATGAGCGATTTGTTGAACGTTTTAAAGCCAAGGCCAGCAAAGCTGCCGCTGCACAAAGTATTGTAAAGCGACTGGAAAAACTGGATCGTATAGAAGATGTTGAACTTGAAAGACCGAATATGAGAATCAATTTTGCTGTAGAAAAGCAACCCGGCAGAACAATTGTCACTTTAAAGCATATCAGTAAAAGCTTTAAGGATATTGAGATAGTAAAAAATACCGGTGCAGAAATTGAACGTGGAGATAAAATTGCATTGATCGGTGCAAATGGTAAAGGGAAATCTACCTTGTTACGAATTATTGCAGATGCCGAGACGTTTGAAGGTGAAAGAATTTGGGGCCATAACGTTCAGGAATCATTTTATGCACAGCATCAACTGGAAGCATTGAATATGAATAATGATGTATTGGAAGAATTGAAAGATGCACGTAGCGGAAAAAATGATCTTGAATTAAGAAGTTTATTGGGAGCGTTTTTATTCAGTGGTGACACTGTTGAAAAAAAGATCAAAGTTTTGAGTGGTGGTGAGAAAGCCAGGGTTGCTTTGGCAAAAACAATTGCCAGCAAGGCAAACTTCCTGATGTTGGATGAACCTACGAATCACCTGGATATTCATTCTGTAGACCTGTTAGTTGAATCATTGAATAAATATGAAGGAAGCCTGATATTGGTTAGCCATGACCGATATTTTATCAGCAGGCTGGCAAATAAAATATGGGAGATCGAAGATCATAAAATAAGGGAATTCAAAGGGACTTATGCGGAGTGGGAAGACTGGAAGGAACGGAGGGCCAAGGCTGAAGCTGAAGCAAAAAGAGCAGAAAAAATTGAAGTGAAAGTCGAAAAAAAAGAAGTTTTGCCCGTTAATAAACCTGCTCAAAAAGTCATCAGCAATGATCAAAAAAAGGAATTGACAAAAGTCAAGAACCGTGTTAAACAACTGGAAGATGATCTTGTAAAACTCAAAGCAACTAAAATTGCATTGGAAGCCTCATTGTCAGATCCTGCAATTTACAGCGATAAGAATAAATTCATTCAGGCTGAAGCAGATTATAAAAAAGCAGTTACTACTTTAAATAATGCCAACGCTGAGTTCGAGGAAGTTTTTGAAAAATTGATGCAACTGGAGGAAAATATTTGATCATTAGAGAAAATATTATTTTAAAGAAATCATCTCAAATGAATTTGATTACTGCATAAAATATTTTTTATGAAAAGATTGATATTTTTATTATTGATTTTATTTTGTTTTGGAAATGTATATTCCCAGGAAAAAACATTTGCACAAAATGAATCAGAAGAGTCAATTAAATTATTTAATACAATAGCAGGATTAGACAGTACTCTTTTTGATGCTTATAATAATTGTACACAAGGTCAATTTCTTGATCAGTATGCATCATTATTTTCCGAAGACCTGGAATTCTATCATGATAAAGGAGGATTTTCAACATCTAAACGAGAAATGGTTGATGGAGTAAAAAATCATATTTGCGGAAAAGTTTCCAGGGAATTATTGAAGGGAAGTATTGAAGTTTCACCGGTCCCAGGATTTGGCGCTATTGAAATCGGTTCTCACCGCTTTCACAACCTTGTTGAAAAATCAACATCGCAGTATAGCAGGTTCGTTATAGTTTGGCAATTCAAAAACGATGAATGGAAAGTTACCAGGGTAATCAGTCTGCATAAATAAGTAATCTCTGAAATCTAATCAAATAATTCTCCTTGTGCTTTATCCCCTTCTTTTGTCTCCCACTCCATTTCAACGGATTTGGAAAAATCCACGAGTTTGGCTCCGGCTGCTTTCCAGCCCATTACTTCCACGAGTTTGGCTACTTTGAATTTTGCTTTACTGACCTGTTGCCCTCGGCCGGTCTGAACTTTTAAAACGGGCTCTGCATCTGTAGTAACCGTTTCCAACCTGTTGTCTTTTCCTTCTTTGATGAAATAGAATTTACTGTTAAGCGTAGTGGTCTCTATTTTAAACCGCTTGATATTGTATTGAAGCTTTTCATTGTCGAGATAAACGGCAGTTATTACTTTATTGGGATCATATTTTTCTATCAGCAACATTTTGTCGGCATCAAATCGCTGGGTAAGTTCCTGATCAAGTATTTCATAATTGCCATCTCCATAAATAACGAGTAACCTGTCTTCTGCTTCAAATTTACCAAGGTATTCTCCTTTAACTTCTGTATTCAACCTGCCGAATTTACTGTCGAACCAGAGCTTTTTGGCATCCAGTGTTGATTTGCCTTCTTCCTTGAATTTTACAGATTTGATCGGGTATTTGGTTACCTGGTTTCCGATACTGCCACGATTTTTAATTTCAAGTTCTTCAAAATAAAAATCAAATTCTTTTTTCTTGGCAGGACATCCGGGAGTTAAAATTATTTTAACCACTTCAGCCTCTCCGTTAGGATTTGCTTTAAAATAATGGACCTTACTCCTTTCAGATCCTTTGGTAAGATCATAGTCTTTATCCCTGGTTATACCGGTTACATTAAAGCGTTTGGCAAAACTAACACCTGTTTTTCCGTCAACATAGATCATATTGTACGTAGTACGTTCATCGCCTTTTTGAAAAACTGCCACATGGAGGATGTCCTTACCAATGAATGTTTTATCTGATACTTTTACAACTTTCATGATACCACTTTTGGTGAAGGCAATGATATCATCCAGGTCGGAAACCTCTGCTACCAATTCATCTTTCTTTAGGCCGGTTCCGATAAATCCATCAGCATAATTTGCATAAATCTTGGTATTGGCAATGGCAACACTTTTGGCTTGAATGACATCGAATAATCTGATCTCAGTTTTGCGTTCCCTACCCTTACCATATTTCTTTAAAAGGGTTTCATAATAAGCCACGGCAAAATCAACCAGGTTCGCCAGGTCATGTTTTACCTTTTTTATTTCTGCTTCCAGGTTTTTGATCTGGTCATTTAGTTCATCAATATCAAGCCTGTAAATTCGGCGTACAGGTTTTTCAGTCAGTTTGATGATATCTTCCCTGGTAATTTCCCTTTTCAGTTGTTTCTTAAATGGAGTAAAAGCTTTGTCGATAGCTGCTAATACTTTATCCCAGGTTTCATGCTTCTTCTCCAGTTCTTTGTATATTTTTTCCTCGAAGAATATTTTTTCCAGGGAAGTATAATGCCATTTTTCCAGTAACTCAGCCAGCTTAATTTCCAGCTCACTCTTTAATAATTCTTTTGTATTGTTAGTTGCAATTGACAGCAATTCCTTTACAGAAAGAAATTGCGGTTTTTTATCTACAATTACACAGGCATTGGGTGAAATACTTACTTCACAATCGGTAAAAGCATACAAGGCATCAATGGTGATATCAGGTGAAATTCCCGGGGCCAATTCAATGATTATTTCTATATCTGCTGCTGTGTGGTCTGTAACTTTTCTGATCTTAATTTTTCCCTGGTCAGTAGCTTTTACAATACTTTCCATCAATTGGGTTGTAGTAACGCCATAGGGTACACTTTTAATAACAAGTGTTTTTTTATCTACTTCTTCTATAAATGATCTTACCCGTATTTTGCCTCCCCTTTTTCCTTCATTGTAGTTGCTGGCATCCATGCTGCCGCCAGTTTGAAAATCAGGAAGAATATCAAATTTCTTTCCACGTAAGGATTTAATGGATGCCTCGATGAGTTCGCAAAAATTATGGGGTAATATTTTAGTTGCCAGTCCAACGGCAATACCTTCAGCACCTTGTGCCAGTAACAATGGGAATTTCATTGGTAGGGTTACCGGTTCATTTTTTCTGCCGTCATAACTCAGTTGCCAGTTTGTTGTCTTTGCATTGAATGCAACTTCCAGTGCAAATTTACTGAGCCTTGCTTCAATGTAACGCGGAGCTGCTGCATCATCGCCGGTGCGCACATCGCCCCAGTTTCCCTGTGTTTCAATCAAAAGATCTTTCTGGCCAAGGTTTACCAATGCATCGCCAATACTGGCATCACCATGTGGATGGTATTGCATGCTTTGCCCTATGATATTGGCCACTTTATTAAAACGGCCGTCATCCATTTCCTTCATGGCATGCAGGATACGGCGTTGTACAGGTTTTAAACCATCTTCAATAGCAGGTACAGCTCTTTCTAATATTACATAACTGGCGTAATCCAAAAACCATGTTTTGTACTGGCCGCTAACGCCTGTATCACTGTGGGTATATTCTTCTTTTATTTTTTTTGCCATAAGATTTCACGCAAAGGACGCAAAGAAGCAAAGCCGCAAGGTGGATTACTTTCTTATCCCTTATTTTTTATTCCTTATTTCTCTTTTGTCTTTAATTCAAAATCCTTCATATTCTCAATCTTGCCCTGCACGTCAAATTGATCCTGGGCAATCATGACCTTCAGACGCCACAATAAATATGCGTCACCGGTTGTATGTTTTGCCTTTGATAAAAATTGATGAATGATCTTGGATGCTTTCTGCCAATCTCCTGTGATAAATTTTTTCAATTCAGCATCATAAAAGTGGTAATCCTGCTGTTCGATCTTTTTACCTCCTTCCAGTAATCTTACCCCTTTATTTTCGTTGCAGATCTTTGTCCACTCGTCCGGATCCACTTCAAATTCACTCAGTGTTATTTCCCTGGCCAGTTTTTTTGCTTTAATAAATTCCTTAGCCGGTATTTCATGCAGCCAGTTTGGATAAAAGATATTTCCTTTATCGTTAAAAAAGGGAAGGTTATTCAGGTATAATATCATCACCCTTCCCTGGAATTCTTTCATATAATGTAACAACCAGTAATAACCACAAACATCGTGTTTGTTTTGTGCTGCCCAGATCCAAATGACCTCATCTTCATTTCTTCTCATGGTGCCTACAAGATCTGCTGCAGTTTGATAATCATCCACTTCTCCACTATCCACTTTACCATGATAATCTCCGCCAACCAATATATCTCTCCACCATTGTTTGCGTGTTTCAATATCTTCGGACTGGTAAATATTTCCCAAAGGTCCAACGGCATAATCATCTTTGATCTGGATTACAGTTCCGGTTAGCGTCTCATCCATTGAAATAGCTTCTTCCAACACTTTTACATCTGCTTCATTAAAAACGATATGTACCATTTATTTTATTTTCTTTGTGAATCTTTGTGTTTTAGTGTCTTTGAGGCAATGTTTTTTATGCCACTAAGCCACAAAGGCTCTAAGTAGCACAAAGAGTATTTAATTCTTAACTGTTTCAACTTCTTCAACAAAATCAAGGTCTACCCGAAGGTTATCTATAATAAATTCCTGCCGTTGTGGTGAATTCTTTCCCATATAATATTCAAGCATATCCTGAATATGATCCCCGGTTTCTATAATTACATTTTTTAATTTGATTTCCGGACCAATGAATTTTGCAAATTCCTCGGGGCTTATTTCTCCCAAACCTTTAAACCTTGTTATTTCAGGTTTGTTACCCAGCTTTTTTATTGCTTCCTGTTTTTCAGTTTCTGAATAACAATAAATAGTTTCCTGTTTGTTTCTTACTCTGAATAAAGGTGTTTCCAAAATATAAACGTGGCTATTCTTAACAATATCCGGAAAAAACTGGAGGAAGAATGTCATCAGCAATAACCGAATATGCAATCCATCCACATCGGCATCTGTTGCAATCACAATATTATTATAACGCAATCCTTCATACCCTTCTTCAATATTTAATGCATGTTGTAACAAATTGAATTCTTCATTTTCATAAACAACTTTTTTAGTAAGACCAAAACAATTCAATGGTTTTCCGCGTAAACTAAAAACTGCCTGTGTATTAACATTTCTTGATTTGGTGATTGAACCGCTGGCACTATCGCCCTCTGTAATAAAAATGGTACTTTCTTTTTGTTTTTCAACAATACTGTCTTTGTCTTTACCCGTTGGTTCATCATTGTAATGAAACTTACAATCTCTTAATTTTTTATTGTGCAGGTTTGCTTTTTTAGCTCTTTCATTGGCAAGTTTTTTTATCCCAGCCATATCCTTACGCTCCCGTTCATTCTGTTCAATGCGTTTTTTTAAAGCTTCAGCAGTTGTTGGGTTTCTATGGAGGAAATTATTCAGTTCTTTATTAAGAAAATCACCAATAAAATTTTTCATACTGGCTCCACCTTCAGAAACATATTGAGAACCCAGTTTTGTTTTTGTCTGGCTTTCAAATACAGGTTCCTGTACTCTGATAGATAAGGCAGCACAGATACTTCCCCTGATATCAGAAGCGTCATAATCTTATTTATAAAAATCACGGATGGTTTTAATATAACCTTCCCGGAAAGCAGCCAGGTGTGTTCCGCCCTGGGTAGTGAACTGCCCGTTCACAAAACTGTAATATTCTTCGCCATAACTATTTTCATGGGTCAGGGCTATCTCAATATCATCACCCATCAGATGTATGATCGGATAACGGATCTCATCTTCATTTGTCTTGCGCTGTAAAAGATCCAGAAGCCCGTTTTTGCTGACATATCGCTTATTGTTCAGGTTCATCACCAAACCTGCATTCAGGTAACAATAATTCCAGAACTGGTTATCTAAATATTCCTGTACAAAATGAAAATTTTTGAAAACACTTTCATCGGGTATAAATGTGATAAAAGTACCGTTCTCTTCTTTGGTAGCAACTTCTTTCGATTCTTTGGTTAATACTCCCCTTTCAAACTCGGCCCATTTTTCTTTACCTTCCCGGTATGAAGACACTTTAAAATAATTGCTTAAAGCATTCACAGCTTTGGTACCAACTCCATTCAATCCCACACTTTTTTGAAAAGCTTTGCTATCGTATTTGGCGCCCGTATTTATTTTACTCACCACGTCAACTACTTTCCCCAGTGGGATACCGCGGCCATAATCCCTGACTGTTATTGTTTTTCCATCAATTTTCACATCCACATGTTTGCCATAACCCATGGTGTGTTCATCAATACAATTATCGATCACTTCTTTTAGTAAAACATAAATACCGTCATCCGGACTGCTACCATCGCCCAGTTTACCTATGTACATACCTGGCCTGAGACGTATGTGTTCACGCCAATCGAGGCTGCGGATACTGTCTTCGGTATAATCAAAAAGATCTTTTTCTGCCATAATTTAAACCATTATTTTAAATGTTGAATTTTAAATAATAATCTTCTCATTCATTTAAAATTAAACATTTAAAATTCAACATAAATTGCTTACAATGCTGCGAATATAAATGAATGCGGTCATTTATATATTTACTCATTTATCCACAATAGATCTAATAATGTGCGTAAGATTTTCTATTTTTTTTAAAAGGGGATTATTTGTATAAAAAAAATTCTATCCCGGGAATTTAGTTGAAATTAAAATGAACGTATTTTTTTTAAAGAAAATTATGAATAGCTTCGGTAAAATTTAGTGTTATGAATTTAGACCTGAAAGGAAAAACTGCGGTTGTTTGCGGCAGTACACAGGGCCTGGGATATGCGAGTGCTGTGGAACTGGCATTGCTTGGGGCAAATATTGTATTGATGGCCCGAAATGAAGAAAAATTGAAGGATGCTGTAAAAACGCTTGATCAATCAAAAGCACAATCACATCAATACATTATTGCAGATTTTACAGATAGGAATATAGTCAGTTCCGCCATTGATCAATTTATTGCAGCAGGAAACGCTGCTCAAATCCTTGTGAATAATACCGGCGGACCTGCAGGCGGTGCTGCTTTAAATGCAAGTACGGATGCATTTCTACAGGCATTTAGTGATCACCTGCTTTGTAACCATATATTAACTCAGGCACTGGTACCTGATATGAAGGCAGCCGGATTTGGAAGGATCATTAATATCATTTCCACGTCAGTTAAACAACCAATTCAAGGCCTGGGTGTTAGCAATACCATTCGTGCAGCAGTCGCCAATTGGAGTAAAACACTGGCCACTGAACTAGGGCCTTTTGGCATAACCGTCAATAATGTTTTACCCGGTTTTACAAAAACAGTCAGAGCAGATTATGTTATTCAAAAAAAAGCTGTAGAATCCGGAAAATCGGAAGAAGAAATTATGAAAGTATTGGTTGCTGAAATTCCTGCAGGCCGTATTGGCGAACCTAAAGAATTTGGCGCAGCCGTAGCATTCCTTGCCTCACCGGCTGCTGCATATATCAATGGGATCAATTTACCGGTCGATGGTGGAAGGCTTTCTTGCTTATGATCCGGGGGAAAGAATTATTTGAATACGTCTTCCGGCAAATATCGCTGATTTAATTCGGAGATATTAATTGAAAGATCTGCAATATCTGCGATTTTGATCTGTGTTGATCTGCGGAAAAAAATGAAATTTATTTTATGAAAAAGTATATAATAGTATTCTTAATTATCATTTCATTTCAATTAAGTCTATCTGCCCAGTTTTTTAAAAAGGATGCATCCTTTGCTCACACTTTTTCCATTGTTGCAAGAGATCCTGTTACCGGCGAAATGGCCGTTGCTGTACAAAGCCACTGGTTTAGTGTAGGTACAGCAGTTTCCTGGGGCGAAGCAGGTGTTGGTGTTGTTGCAACTCAATCTTTTGTAAATAAAAGTTATGGCATAAAGGGCATTGCACTCATGAAGGAAGGCAAATCGGCAACAGATGCATTGAGTGAATTGCTTGCTGCTGATGAAGGCCGTGAGGTAAGGCAGGTAGCCATGATCGATGTCAATGGAAATGTTTCAGCACACACGGGTAAGAATTGCATTGATTTCGCAGGACATATTATTGGAAAGAATTATTCTATTCAAAGTAATATGATGCTTAATAACAAGGTTTGTACGGCAATGGCCAAAGCTTTTGAGGCAAGTGAAGGTAAGCCGCTGGCAGAAAGGGTTTTAGCTTCCTTGCAGGCTGCACAAGCTGTTGGAGGTGATATTCGCGGAAAACAATCTGCAGCTTTATTGGTTGTAGCCGGCCGTTCAGAAGGAAAACCCTGGGATGAGCGTTTGATCGATCTCCGGGTAGATGATCATGCTACACCTCTGCTGGAACTTGACCGGTTACTTAGATTATACAGGGCTTATCAACACATGGATAAGGGTGATCTGGCCACAGAAAAAAATGACATGAAACTAGCTATGGAAGAATATGGAGCTGCTATGAAAATGTTTCCCCAAAATTTAGAAATGCAATACTGGACAGCTATTACATTGGCAAATAATAAAAAGGTGACTGATGCAGTATTAATGCTACAGAAAATATACAAACAGGATCCAAACTGGCGGGAACTTACCAAAAGATTACCAAAAGTGAATTTATTAAATGTTTCTGAAAAAGATCTGAAAGCTTTAACTGATTAACTTTGCAGTATGAAAAATATAACAAAACTATTTACCACGCTTATCATTTCATTATTAATACTTTCCTGCAATGCTCAGAACAAAACAAGTTTAACTGCAGTAGAGTTTGAAAAAGCGATCAGTGACAAAGATGCTGTACAGGTTTTGGATGTAAGAACACCGGGAGAATATTATTCGGGCCATATTGCAAATGCATTATTGGCCGACTGGAATGATAAATCTGAATTCAACAGGCGTATTGATTTTATTGATAAGAAAAAACCCGTGTATGTTTATTGCCTGGCCGGCGGCAGAAGTGCTGCTGCTGCCGCACAATTGAGAAAATCGGGTTATGAAGAAGTTTATGAACTTGCTGGTGGTACCAATGCATGGAAAGCAGCAGCCAAACCATTGATTGGAAAATCTACTGCTAAGCAAATGACTGTAGAGTCATTTCAGCAAACGATCATGGGTTCAAAGATTGTCTTGGTTGATTTTGGTGCAGAATGGTGCCCTCCCTGTAAAAAAATGGAACCTGTCATTAAAAGCCTGCAGGAAAATCATGCTGTAAAATTTACTTTATTAAAAGTTGATGGAGGGAATGACCAGGACATCTTGCAAAAATATGCGGTAACTGCCTTACCTGTTTTTATCATTTTTAAAGAGGGGAAAGAGGTATGGAGAAAAGATGGCATTGCAACGGAAAAAGAAATTGCTGAAAATTTGTAGAAATGTAAAATGTAAAATACTGAATGTAGAATGTAAAAGTTGGGAACCAGGTACTTTTTGTATTCAGGTTTATTAATCAACTTATAAGTAGGGAACGTGTTATTAAGTATGAGAACGAAACAACTTTTACATTTAATATTTTACATTTAATATTCCTCTGTTTATTCCCCGGAATTTGCTTTTACAAAATCACTGACCAGGTAGCTGATCAGTTTACCGGTACTTTCATCTTTTATGCCATCGGTTAACTGGCAGGCACCTTCGCAGATATGCAGGTAAGCTACTTTGGCATCAGTAGCAGCAAAATTAATGTATTGCCTGGCATGTAAAACACTGATGCCCGAAGGTGTATGAGCACTGCTCAGCACATGTTGTATAGAATCCAGGTCCAATTCAATTCCTGCGTAAGTATCTTCTGTAAACCCCGTTGCGTGTGATATCGCCTGAATAAAATTCTTTCTTTCGTGAATAAAAATATCTTCATAAGTGCAGTAATGAATAAATGGATCCTCGTGTATTTCCAACAATTCGTTTTGTGCCATATAATTCTGATGTAAACCAATGATCGCATATTTTCCAAGATATCCGTCTTCTTCAGCATAACGGAAACCATTACCGCTATGCCTTCCTTCTATAGGACGGTAATCGGCATGTGCATCCATGTTAATACAATTGATCTGTGCCAACGGAATGACACCTGCTTTATACAAACCCTTGGAAACAGCTTTTATGATCGGGTATGAATTATTATGACCTCCTCCGATGATGACCGGTATTTTTTTTGCAGTAGCAATTGTTTTTATGATCCCTTCCACTTCTTCATCAATGATCTTTACAGCATGACGGTAAGCACTGATCAGTTCATCCTGGTCGTAAGCATGATTTTCGATCAGGTATTGTATATCGCCAAAGTCAAAATGGCCTAGTAGTAAAATATTTTCACCAGTAAGGAAATCATTGCTCTGTATATTTAAAAATGAATTTAAAAAGGGAAGCCAGTTTGTATCCGCTCCCCCTTTACCATGATTTGCTTTAACACCGATATCTTCGGGAATTCCAACCAGAACATATTTTGCGGTTGATTGTGCCAAAGCTTCAGGCCATTCATCATCCTTTTTTAAGTGTTGAATTCTTTCGCCAACTTTTGTCTCAAATCGCCGGGTCTTAGTTATAGACAAAATATCATTCTTACTATAAAATTTAAAATGCTTCATGAAGGAAAGTTAGGAAATTTCTCTATGAATACTCATTTTCGTGCTAACGTATTTTGACCAGGCTGCTATAATAATAATGCACTGTAATCCTCATTGCCGGTTGGCTCATTCGATTTTGTTCAACCTTTTGCTATGACAGGTATTGATTGGATAAAAATTGTACAGGACATAAATACAACAGAATTTTAAGTTTTATTTTCGATCGGGTACCGGTTATTTTCATAGTTTTATATACCATGTTTTTTAATAAAAAAATTCTACTCTTTTTTTTCTTATTCAGGGCTGATTGCCTTTTTTCCCAGGATATTACCGGAACCTGGGAAGGTGACCTTGGGAATGATGAATTTTTACAGGTCAATATTGTCCAGGTAGATAAAACCATTTGCGGTTATACCTGGGATTATCTCTATGATGACAGGAGCAGTTATTGTAAAGCAAATTTTACCGGATATTTTGATGTTAACAGGAATGACTGGGTATTGAACGGTACATCATTTAATGCAAACAGTGGTGATCATATTTTAATGCGTTTCCGTTTAAAAAGTAAAATAGTCAATGGGAAAAAAGTACTGGAAGGGTATGAAACTGATCCGTCGATCACAGGTTCATTGTTTTCTTTATTAAACAGGCAAAATGTTTACCTGGTTAAAGTATCTGGTAAACCCAGGCTAATGTTGCCGAATATGAAGGATTGCATTAAAAAGATACAGCTGAAGAAAAGCATATCTGGTAAAAAAACTGATACGCTGAAGAACCCGATCGTTATGAAGAAACCGGATAATGTTAAGAAAAAAAATGTTAATGAAAGAACAACGAATCCAAAGAAACCTGCTGTTATAAAGAAGCCGGATAATATAGCCAAAGTAAATGTTCCTGTAAAACCTGCAAAGACAGAACCTGTTGATACCCTTAAAAAAATACAGGTACCTGTTCCTGTTATCGTTCAGAAAAATGACAATGGTTCAGTCATTAAGCAAATGGCAATTCGTAAGAATAAAGAAATGAAGAGGCTTGTTGTCAATGAAAAGAATATTATCCTGAATGTATATGATAACGGCGAGATAGATTCAGATACTGTCAGTGTTTTTTATAATGGAAACCTCGTGCTCAGTCATCAGCGTCTTTCAGAAAAGCCGATCATCATACCTATATCTCTCGATGAAAAAACATCTGTCCACGAGATCATTTTATTTGCTGAAAACCTGGGGAGTATTCCTCCTAATACCGCATTGATTGTTGTGATCGCCGGAGACAAGCGATATGAACTGTTTGCCAGTGCCAGTTTAACTGAAAATGCAGTGATCACTTTTGAATATAAACCAAAATAGCCAGCAGATGTGTCTGGACACTTTGAGTGGCCAGACACATCTGCTCACATCTGCTGGCTAAAACAATACCCTAGCCCATACAGGAAAATGATCACTTGAAAAACGCCCCTGCCAGCTTTGGCTCAGCGTAGCGTGTTGTAAAACTTTTACTCCCCGGTTGAAGAAGATATAATCAATGGGTTCATCATTTATTTCTTTAGTGCCAAAAGCGTTAAAGGTTCCGGTTGGCCCATAATGTGCTGATAGGGAAACTATTTTTGTATCTGTCAGGTGCAGCGGGTTACTCTTGTCTGTTATGAGTTGTATCGGTTCATCCGTAGGATGAGAATTAAGATCTCCTGTTACGATCGCTATTGATCTGCCCGCCAATGAGTCTATTGCTTTCAGTAGCATTTTTGCACTTTCCTTTCGTGCAACCTTTCCGATATGATCAAAATGTGTGTTGAAAACAAAAAATATTTTTTTCGTCATTCTGTCACGGAATTTTGCCCAGCTAACGATCCTTGTTATTGCAGCATCCCAACTTTTACTTCCGGGAATACGTGGAGTTTCACTCAGCCAAAAAGTAGCTTCTTTCAATAACTCGAATCTTTTAGCTTTATAAAATATGGCCGAGTACTCCCCTTTTATTTTCCCATCTTCACGGCCTACACCCGTATACTTGTATTCCTTGAGTGATTGTTGAAGGTCAAGCATCTGGTTATGTAATGCTTCCTGTACAGCAAGGATATCCGTTTCATGAAATAGTACCTGTGATGCTACTTTTCCCTTCCGGTATTGCCATGAATTCATGCTATCTGAAACTACGTCCAGGCGAATATTAAAGGTCAAGATCTTAATGGGTTCCTGCGCCTTTGCATTGAAGAACATAAAGATCAAGGAAAATACAAGCAGTAAATTTTTCATTTTCGATAAAGTTTATAAACTTATTTGAAAATAATTAATTTTAACTTAACAGCAGTTATTAAGTTCATCAACAGTCCTCATATCCTTAACTTTAACCCGGAAACCTGATAAATGAAAAAAGAGGATATGGTCATACCAAATTCAGATCCTGTTACTGGTTTAATTGGCCTCGTTGCTTGTGGCGGTAAAAGTACAAGGATGGGGTTTGATAAGAGTATGCTGAAATATCACCATAAACCACAACGGTATCACTTGTACGATATGCTTGAACTTTTTTGTGATCAGGTTTTTATTTCCTGTAATGAAATTCTGTTAAAAGAGATGGAGGATGAATACCGTGTAATGGTTGATCTGCCTGCTTATCAAAATTGCGGGCCAATGGCTTCGTTGCTTACTGCATTCCATGCATTTCCTGAAAATGATTTTTTACTGATCGGTTGCGATTATCCTTTTTTATCAGCAGATGAGATCAGCCTTTTTTTGAAACAACTTCAACCAGGAAATGCAACTGTATTTTATAATGAAAAGGATGATATGTATGAACCATTATTAGCATTTTATCATCACAGTATAAAAAACAGCCTGGTGGAAATGGCTTCAAAAAATCAATATTCCTTACAGGAATTATTAAGAAAAAGCATAGTCACTAAATATTATCCGGCAGATAAGAAAAGCATCATTGGCATAAATACAAAACAAGATTTAATGGAAGCATGCAAATTGATTGGCCCTGTTAAAGAATGAAACTATATTTTACCTTGATATGAGAACCTGTTTAATATATATCATGTTATTTTAAAAAAATGAAAAATGTGAAAGTTGAAAATATAAATATTAAAAGAGTAACAAATGGCAAGGTTACTGAAACCAGTGATCTGGTTGCTGTGGAGGAGCCAATGGAAATATTATTGACTTACAGTACAGCATCGGGGTACATGCAAAAGAATATCGCTGTTATCATGCGTACACCGGGAAATGATATTGAACTGGCCGCAGGTTTTCTATTTACAGAAGGGATCATTCAAAGTAAAGAAGCAATAGAGGAAATAAAACATGTTGCAACTGATGATAACCGGGTAATGGTGATCTTAAAAGAAAATGTCATTCCGGTCTTGAATAATGCCGAACGTAATTTTTACAGTACATCGAGTTGTGGCATTTGCGGAAAATCCAGTATAGATGTAATTAGAACTACATCATTGTATCAAAATGAACCTGTTGTTATTTCTGTATATGCTTCTTCGCTATATCAGTTACAGGATATGCTGATCAGTCAACAGGAAACTTTTAATAATACCGGTGGAATACATGCCTCTGCTTTATTCTCAACTGATGGTGAACTGATCATGTTAAGAGAAGATGTTGGCCGGCACAATGCATTGGATAAACTGATCGGTGTTTGTTTGATAAACAAAAATTTACCATTAAGCAATCATATTTTATTACTGAGTGGCAGGGCAAGTTTTGAATTAATACAAAAAGCTTCGATGGCAGGTATTCAATTGGTTGCCGCTGTTGGTGCGCCTTCCAGCCTGGCTGTTGAAGTAGCAAGGGAAACAGGCATTACATTGATTGGTTTTTTACGAAATGAACGGTTTAATATTTATACAGGAGAACAGAGGATCATTTTATAAACAACCTTGGTGGTTTTTTATTTATTTTCCATTGTAGCATTGAGTAATTTGTCACAACATCACTAAAAATCGAAGAAAGGAAAATAACAATTATGAAACTACGTATCAAAGGGAATTCAATAAGACTCAGGTTATCTAAATCTGAAGTAAGCAAGCTTGCTGCAACAGGTTATCTCGAGGAGCAAACATCTTTTGGAGAAACACAATTTGTATATGCATTACAGTCAGTAGAATCTGCAAATGAATTAGCTGCAAACCTTGATCTTAATAAATTGACCATGTTTGTTCCCTATATACTTGTAAAAGATTGGCCGGATAATAATGTGGTTGGATTTGATGTATCCAAACCCCTACCCGACGGAAATCAGCTTTACCTTTTACTGGAAAAGGATTTTGCCTGTCTCGATCATACAACAGAAGATCAAAGCGATAATTATGAGAATCCGAATAAAGTATGTTGAATTTTGTAAATTTCACTTATATATTTCATAGCATTTTTAAATTGTCTTTTGTTCAAAGATCTGGCATTATTATTCATAGACTTTTCTACAGTCGTCAAACCTTATAATGATAGAGCATTCAGTAAAAAATATTAATGGCCGCTAAAATATTTTCAAATAAAAATTAAAAAAATCCCTATTTTTATACTTATCTTTTTTTAACAATTAAATTTTATACAATGGATGAAAAATTAAATCTCAGTGGTATTAAGGATAATGTAACCGGGGAAAACGAGGCGGAATATAATGTCAATATCCCTTTAAAATTTTTAACTTCATCTTCGATCATAGGGGATAAAGTGGTCAATGCAGAAGATGAACACCTGGGATCAATAAAAGATGTCATGCTGAATATCAGAAATGGTAATATTGAATATTATATAATAGAGTTTGGTGGTTTTTTAGGTATTGGAGAAAAGTTTTTTGCTATACCATTCAGGCTGTTAACGGTAGATCCTGAAAAGAAAGTATTCAGGTTCAATGAAAAGAAGGAAACATTGAAGAAAGCACCTGGATTTGACAAAGAACATTGGCCAGGGACAAACGCACATGTTACCTATGTTACCGATAGCTGGAGCTTTTGGGGTGAATAGTAATTTTCTCCCTCCTGACCTATTACTCACAATAAAGGATAAAAATTATCATAATAGAATAATACGATGCATATGTGTTGCTTATGACCACCTGTGCATCGTATTTCAAATTTGAAAACAAGTATCTGGTATATTTTATTCCATCTAGGAATACATTCAAGATATTATTGTAACTTCCGAACTTAAAAATTATTTATGAGAATATTCATTTTGCTGCTTTTTATAAGCTTTTTGTACTTACCCTGTTTTTCACAATCTTATAATTCTGATAGTGCACTGAATTCATTGAAATTTAAAAAAGACAGTACACTTCGTGCATTAAAGTCACTTAGTGACAGCAGCTATCATACAACAATGCGCAATGACTCTGTGAGGATTAATAAAGAATATACGGAAAAAGAGAAATGGGAAAAGCTAAAAGGGATTGCTGTTTACCCGGCAATCAAATCAGGTGGCGAAATGAGCGGGGTAATACCTGTAAAAGACTTGACTGAAATTCCCGACCCGGCTATAGATTACAAATTATTGTTCGAGCTTGTTCGTAATAATCCTGATTCACTTGCTAAGGATATTAACGGAGGCCTTGCAGAAATTGCCAGAGTCATTAACCTACACGTTGCATCAGGTGTACCTTTAAAAAAGATCATGCCGGTCATAGTTGTTCATGCTGCTGCATTGAAAGCCATTTCAAACAATGGATATTATAAAAAGAATTTCAAGATCGAAAATCCAAATTTAAAACTGATCCAGGAACTTAAAAATATGGGAGCTAAATTTATTGCATGTGGACAGGCAATGACTTTTTTCGATGTAAATAAAGAAGACCTGTTGCCCGAAGTAAAAGTTTCAGTAACCGCACAAACGGTTATTTCTTCATATCAGCTTAAGGGATATGTACTTTTCTGGCCTTAACAGGATTAATAATATAGTTCTTAACTGTTCCAGATTAATCATCCTCTGACTGTGGTATAGCTAACAGAAAACTTAACGGAACCTGTAATCTTTTAGCCCAGGCATTTTCAGTATGATCTTCTCCATCGAATTCGCGTGTGAGCCAATTCTTCTTTTTATACCCGACTTCTTTCATAAGTTTATCTGCCATTTTTTGATAACGTTTATAATGACTGTCAAGACCTTTGGAACCAAAATCAAAGTATATGCGATGCGTATCAGGATCGGGTAAATGATTTTCGAGGTAAGTAAGCATTGCAAAAGGAATGTCATCAGAATATTTCTGCAGGCTTCCCGGCCAATGAGTGGAAAGGCAGGCAGCACCATAAAATATTCTCGGATATTCACAGATCGCATACAATGAAATGAGAGCGCCTAAACTTGAACCAGCAATGAATGTATGCCGCTGATCCTTAAAGGTTGGAAAATGATCATCAATAAAAGGTTTTAATTCTTTAACCAGGAATAAAAGATAGTTGTCTGATTGTGTTCTTCCCTGTAATTCATTTGTAAGTAAACTATCCCTGAATTTTGCAGGTAGTTTTGAAACCGGTTTATAAGGAATATATTCAGCAAGCCTGTAATCCCCTGCATTCGGGATAGCAACAACGATGCAATCCATGATCGATTTACTTTGTAACAGTGATGTGATATTTTCATCAACCTGCCATTCCTGCTTGTTCCAGGTTTTCGTGCTGTCAAACAACATCTGGCCATCCTGCATGTACAATACTGCATATTTTTTTGAAGCAATATAACCTGGTGGAAGCCAAACATCAATAGTTCTTGCCTGGACATATTTTGATAAAAAGTTTTCAAACCTTATAATGGAACCTGCTGCAATATTGGGTTGTTGTGCATAATTACCTGTTGGAAGGATGAGCAATATTAATTTTAAGATAAGACGCATAAAAGAATAAAATGATATTTTTGAAAAATACCTGATAGAAAATTCAATTGTAATATAAATGAAGTTAATGTTAAAGTCAGTTAAATTAATTTGAAAGGTGATTTTTCAAAAAACACAACAAAGTAATTGAAACGATCGGGAGTGTTTAATTAAAAATGATCCAAACCTTTAACCATTTACCTTAACCCTATTTATGTCTTAAACTCCTATCTTATCATTCACCATTTTCAATATCTCAGCTTCTAAGGCAATCGTTTTATCTTCTATTTCTTTTGCTTTGGAAACGATATTAGACACAAACACTTTATCATTATAACCTGCGGCATTGATGCGCACATTCATACATGCCCCTATTACAGCAGCTCTGGCACAAAGTGCTCCTACTCCTGCATCTGTAACCGAATTAGGGTTGCCTATATCAACCATTGCTTTGATCACTTTCATGGAATCATAAGCTGTTTGCATTACTTTAAATGGAATTTCAATGGCATATTTTGTTGCGTCCTGGATGGCTTTTGTTCGTGTTGCTTTTTCTGCATCAGTTGATTTTGTCAGTGCAAAAGCATGCATGATCTGGTTAAAGGCGCTGGTATCTGCATCAACTAAATTTAATAATTCTGATTTATACTGCTCCCCTTTTTCTGCCCAGTTGCTGAATTCTTCCCAACGTTCATCCCATCCTTTTTTGTGTGAAGACAAATTTGCAACCATGGTTGCCAGTGAAACTCCAAGTGCTCCTGTATATGCCGAGATGGAGCCTCCACCCGGTGCAGGGCTTTCACTGGCCGTTTCGTCAGCAAAATCGGCCAATGTCATGCTGATGAGTTTGCTGTCGGATTTATTGGCAAGCATGTATTCAATGATCCGCTCTTCCGGTTTAAAAGGCCCCAGTTCATCCAATCCCATTGATTTGATGGCGATCTTGATCAATTCTTTTTCACTTACACCGGTGCTGCGTTTTTGTTTTTGTAAAAAATATTTTCCGGCATCGGTCATGGCCTTTAACGGGATCAATCCAACCAGTTCACTACCGGTCACCCTTACACCACGGTCATTCGCCTTTTTACATACCTCATCAAATGCAATATGAACCGGTGTTATATTGATATTGGTCAGATTAATTGAAATCTGGGCAATCCCATATTCTTCAATGAACCAGCCAATGGCTTTTACACTTTTTAATGTGCCTGGTTTATTAATTTTAACGCCGTTCTCTTCAATATTCCTTCCGGCTTCACGAATATCAAATGCGATGGCATTTGCCCTTCGGGTAGACGTTGTATTCAGGTTTACATTGTAAGCTACTAAAAAATCCCTGGCACCAATTACAGTAGCTCCCCGCTTTGCATCAAAAACAGCAGGACCAAAGTCGGGCTTCCATTCGGGTAGTACGATCTTTTTTGCAAAGCCTTCATATTCACCTGCACGGATAACAGATAAATTGTTTCTCGTTTTATCCGGTTGTGCAGCTTCATACAAATAAACAGGTAATTGCAATTCAGTTCCAACTTTATTTGCCAGTTGCTGTGCATATTTTGCCGTTTCTTCCATACTGATATTGGCAATGGGAATTAAAGGACAAACATCAGTAGCACCCATGCGTGGATGCTCGCCTTTGTGTTTGCTCATATCTATTAACTCGCCGGCTTTTTTAATGGCACGGAATGCTGCTTCAATAACGGCTGTAGGTTCTCCAACCATGGTAACAACAGTACGGTTGGTGGCTTTCCCGGGGTCAACATTGAGTAAACGTACTCCATCTACCGTTTCTATTTCAGCGGTTATTTGATTGATGATATTCATATCGTTTCCTTCCGAGAAATTGGGAACACATTCGATCAGTTGCTGCATGTTTATTAGTTTGAGGCAAAGATGCAAAGTTTCGGGTAAATTTGCCTTGATTTTATATTATTATTTCACGCAAGGGCCGCAAAAGATCAAAGCCGCAAAGAGTTTGACTTTCTTATTTCTTATTCTTTATTTTAACTTTCTTATTTATATAAATTCTCCATTCATCATAACTTTATCGATCAAATTATTTCCGAATGAATAAGGCAGGTATGATAAAGAAGGAATTGGTTTGGTAAAGATGAGGTTGGCTTTTTTCCCGATGGAAATACTACCTGCATGTTTCTGCACTTCCATCGCATATGCACCATTGATGGTTGCCGCATTGATAGCCTCTTCAGGCAGCATTTTCATTTGTATACAACTGAGGGCTGTTACAAAATTCATATTTCCACTTGGGGAAGATCCCGGATTATAGTCACTGGCCAACGCTACAGCACAACCGGCATCTATCAGTTTGCGTGCAGGCTGGTAGGCCATTCTTAAAAAGAATGCGGCTGTAGGTAATAAAGTTCCTATGGTATTTGATCTTGAAATTTCGGTTATATCCTGTTCAGTCATTGTTTCCAGGTGATCGACTGAAATCGCATTTAATTTTATGGCAGCTTCAATTCCACCAATACTGTTTAACTGGTTAATATGCAGTTTGGGTTTTAAACCATACGCTGCTCCTGCTTTGCAAATGGTTTCCATTTCCAGGGGAGAGAAAAAACCCATTTCACAAAACACATCAATATAATCTGCCAGTTTTTCATTTGCTATTACGGGTAACATATCATTGATGATCAGGTCTATATAGCCCTGGTGATTTTCTTTGAATGCAGTTGGGTAAGTATGAGCTCCAAGGAATGTAGCTTTAATGATCATACCTGATCGCTCCTTTAATTTTTTTATTACCCGTAGCATTTTCAATTCACCTTCTACCGATAGGCCATAACCGCTTTTTATTTCAACAGCTCCTGTTCCCATTTTATTTATTTCCGTAAGCCGTTGCATTGATTCATTGAAAAGTTGATCTTCAGTTGCTGCTTGCAGTTTTTCAGAAGAGTTTAAAATGCCACCACCACGGGCTGCAATTTCAGCATAACTTAATCCTTTGATCTTATCTACAAACTCATTTTCCCTGCTGCCAGCAAAGACGATATGTGTATGGCTATCGCACCAACAAGGCATTACAAATTGACCTGAGGCATCAATGATATTTTTGGGCAATTGAGGTACTTTAAGTTCCAGTTCATACATATTACCGTATGCTGCTATGATACCATCTTCTATAAGCAGGAAAGCATTTTCAATGGATGGAAGTAAAGCCAGTTCTTTTCCCCTTAACAATTGATCTTCTTCCCTTGTATTGACCAGTTGTTTTATATGCGTTATGAGTGTTGTCATTTATCTTTAAATAATATTCTATAATTTTTCCCAAACAGATCTTCCAAATAATTCCAGGCCCGGATCCCTGGCACCCATTAATAATAACACACAATTATTGGTCAGGTGTGGCCTTACTGCTTCTAAAAATTCATTCCTGTCTTCTATAAAAAAAGCATTCTTTCCGGCTGCTTTTATTTCAATGATAAGATCATTGGCAGAAATATCTTTTACTGCAGTGCCCCCTGCATAAAATATTTCGCTCATCCATATTTCATCCTCCGGCCTTAATACGGAAGCAATTTCATGAATAAAATCATTTTTTAAAAAACGGGTAGGCCCGTATCCGTGAGGTTGAAACCATGCAATGACCTTGGGTGCTACATATTGACAGGCAGCAATGGAAGCGGCACATTTTACAGGATTGTGTGCATAATCATCAATAACATATATGCCTTTCTTTTTGCCCAGTAACTGATGACGCCTGTAAATTCCTTCATATTTATTTAATGCAGCGGCACAATCGGAAAGTGTTACACCCAACTGGTTTGCAACTGCCACAGCCGCAATAGCATTTTCCATATTGTGTTTGCCAACAGTATCAATTGAAAATTGAACATTTCGTATAAAAAATTTAATATTCAATCCTTCCTGAATAAAGTTATTAGCAATATAACCTGCCTCCGAACTTTCATCTAAAGAAAAATCATGTTTTACATTTTGAGAGAGTTGCTTTGCTAAATTATTGGATTGGTTTACTACAAAAAGTTCTTTCGTATTGGTTTTAAATATTTCAAAAATACTCATCAATTCCTGTATTTCCTGATGGTCTTTATCAACATTTAGCAATAATCCCACTTCAGGATTGTATTGAACAATGGAACCATCACTCTCATCCGCTTCAATTACCAGCCATGTTCCTTTTCCCACTTTTGCATTCCCGATCTTTCCTTCTTTTATGATACTTACCAATCCTGCACCACTGATAATACTTGGGTCAAGACCCGCAAATTCCAGGATATCGAATAACATAGCACTGGTTGTACTTTTACCTGAAGTACCTCCAACAGCAATCGTTTTTTTACTTTTTGAAATAATTGCCAATAATTCACTTCTTTTTATAATTGGTATGGATAAGCCCCTGGCCTTTTGTACCTCAGCAACCGTATCTTCAATGGCTGTTGAAACCACTACCAGGTCTGTATGTTCACTTATTCCCTCGCCATCCTGTAAAAAACACCTGATGCCACATGCTTCGAGTTTCTCTTTTGTTTCATTTTGTTGTCCTTGTTGAAAATACCGGTCGCTGCCGCTTACCGTTTTCCCAGTACCGGCAAGGTATTGAGCAATAGCGCTCATACCTGTTCCGGCAACCCCAATAAAAAAAACATTTTTAAAATCATTCACAGAAGTGATCATTATTCAGTCTTTGATAATTGAAATGCTAATTTACAAGTAATTAATTTTATAATTGGTTGTGATTTGTACGCGTATTGATAAATTTTATTTTGTTTATATTAACAATTGATCAAAACTACTGTAGAGGAAAATGCGTTAATTTATGATATCAAAAAAAAATTTTAAAAATGAAATCACTTTTATCTACAATAATAGCAATCATTGTATTTGTATCCTGTGCACAAACACAAAATAATAAACTCAAAATTCCGGTCTCGGAAAAAAGGACTACTGGAACGAATGAAGCTGTGGCAACGTTTGCTGAGGGTTGTTTCTGGCATACAGAAATTGTATTTCAAAGCCTGGTTGGGGTAAGGGATGCCGTATCGGGTTATGCAGGCGGTAAAACATCTGATCCAACTTATGCGTCAGTATCTTCCGGGCAAACCGGCCATGCAGAAACTGTTCAGGTATATTATGACCCTTCAAAAATATCTTTTGAAACACTGGTAGCAGCTTTTTTCGCTAGCCATGATCCAACAACATTGAACCGGCAAGGGAATGATGCAGGAACAGAATATCGTTCGGTGGCTTTTTACAGGAATGAAAAAGAAAAGCAGGTCATTTTAGATGAAATTAAGCGGTTAAATGCCGGTAAGAAATTTAAAAATAAAATTGTAACGGAAGTCGTGGCCTATACAAAATTTTATCCTGCAGAAGATTATCACCAGGAATATATAAGTATAAACCCCGGAAATCCCTATGTGCAAAATGTATCTATTCCGGACTTTATGAAATTTAAAAAAGAATTTAAGGGAAATTTTAAACCTTAAATATCCCGGCTTGATTTAATATCCGATCGTATAGCACTTATTCAAGTAATTTGATAAGTGCTATATTAATTTTTGTCAAATGCTTTATCCATTTCTTTGCCCCCAAAATAACCGATAACAGCACCTGCAATTGCACCGATAACCAGGCCTATGATCGGAAGCTCAGCAAAAAATGCAATTCCCAATGCCAAAATTGTACAAACGATCATAGCAATGGTAACGGCACTTTTTCTTTCTTTTTTATGAGGCACATAATCTACATGATGTTTATGTGCTTTTCTGTTTTTTGATTGTGGCATACAACTTCTGTTTTAATTAAAATATCATGATATTGTTTCCATTTCTTTCAGGTAATCATATTGAAGGTCTTCGTGCAAGGTATTAATTTCTTTCCGGATTTTTTTTATTTGCCCTTCATATAAATTTACCAATGCGGTACTGTTTTTTATAGGGATATTTTTTTCTTTAATTTTTTTGCAGAAATAGATCAAAAGCTCTACTCCTGTTTGTGTTTCAGCACTGTATTTTGCATACCGGTTGATCAGTCTTAGTATTTTCCGGAGGCTTTTCTTAACAAAATAAAGGCTGCTGTGATTGATGTCATCAAACTGGCTGTCTACTGCTTCTTTCACACTTTGGATATACCCGGTTTCGTTATTTGCTTCAAAGATCATGTAAGTGATCAATTCCTTATTCTCCTTTTTAAATTTAGCAAGCCTTAAGGTAAGTGGAAGCAATTCATGAGGAGGCAATTCTTCCAGGGCAGATTTAATTTCTTTAATGGTTGCAGCTTTCATTGGGGGAATTTACAAATTTTATTGTGGATTAAATATATCTTTAAAATAAATTCCAGTTATGGCTGCAAAACGTAACATGCCTTCCCCTATTACCATTTTAATGGCAGTGATCGTTATAGCTGCACTTGCAACCATTTTGATCCCGGCAGGACAATATAACAGGCTTGCTTATACTGAAGGTAATAGCTTTAAAGTAATTACAAAAGATGCTGAATCAACTTTGCCGCTGACACAACACACATTAGATAGTCTGAATATAAAAATCTCGTTGGAAAAATTTAAGAGTGGTTCGATCCGTAAACCGGTTTCAATTCCCGGAACATATCAAACGATTCCAAAAAATCGCCAGGGTTTCATTCAAGTTTTACAGGCTCCGATAAAAGGTATCTATGATTCTATTGATATTGTATTTTTTATTTTGATCATTGGAGGATTTATGAATGTCTTTAATGAATCGGGAGCAATGGTAAAAGGTTTAACGACACTTTCCTATAAGATGAAAGGAAAGGAAGCATGGCTTATCATCCTATTGACCTTCCTGTTTTCCTTTGCCGGTTCATCCTATGGTATGGCTGAAGAATCGCTTGTTTTTTACCCGGTCATGGTTCCGTTATTTCTTGCAGCCGGATATGATCTGCTGGTACCCATTGCAGTTATTTTTGCCGGTACATCTATAGGTTACCTTACATCCTTTACCAATCCGTTTTCTACTATTATAGCTTCTAATGCAGCAGGTGTTAACTGGTCTGAGGGATTATATGAAAGGGTCATTATGTTCGTAATTACTACTGCAGTTACTATCTGGTATATTGTACGATATGCGAACAAGGTTAAAGCTAATCCTGAAACATCTATTGTATTTCGAACGGATGGTGTTGTAAACTCTCACTATCCTGCAATCGATACTCTTCATATTACGGATGCAGATACCCGGCTTTCAGGTAAAACAAAATTATTATTACTTATTTTTCTGTTTACTTTCTTAGGAATGGTTGCCGGTGTGGTCTTATTGGATTGGTGGCTGCTGGAAATGACTGCTTTTTTTTTAGCATCTTCAATATTGATCGCCGTTATTCTGAAATTAAAGGAAACCATTTTTATCAAACAGTTTATTGATGGGGCTCAAAGCTTATTAAGTGTTGCCATGATCGTTGGGGTTGCAAGAGGTGTTACCATCATACTGAATGAAGGACATATCAGTGATAGTATATTATTCTATTCTGCTAAACTTGCGGGGAGCATGCCTCCTGTTTTGTTTATCATAGTGATGTTGATACTCTATATGGTCTTTACCTTATTCATTTCTTCTTCATCCGGCATGGCTGTTTTAACAATGCCTATCATGGGTGCTTTGGCTGTTTTGGTAAATGTTCCGGGAAGAGAAATTGTAAATGCTTACCTCTTTGGTATGGGAATCATGGGTTTTATTACACCAACCGGTTTGATCCTGCCTTCTCTGGCATTGGTAAACGTTAGTTTTAAGGCATGGTGGAAATTTATTTACCCGTTGATCATTATGCTGTTTATTATTTGTGCCATTTGCCTGTCAATAGGTATATTCTTTTAAGGATGAGGAGTTGAAGGGTGTAAGGTATAAGGAGTAAGGTGAATAATTTACAGTGTTTAATGAATTAATTATTATTTTAACCCCTAAACTTTACAAGCTGCATTTATACTAGATAATTCCTGCATCAGGAACGTATATAATCATCCAGCAGGTTAATGGTTTGTTGTTGTTTGATGATGGTTTCTTTTACAACGTCCGTAATGGAGATCACAGCCTTGAGTTTGTTGTCTTCAAAAACAGGCAGGTAACGGATATTCCCTTCAGTCATCAACTTCATACAATGATCAATATGATCATCGGGTTTTATGTGAGGCAGGTCGCATGTCATGATATCACTAACTTTGGTACTGACAGAATTCTTCCCCATCAGAATTACTTTCCTGGAATAATCCCTTTCAGTTACCAGGCCCAGATAGTCATCATTGATCATTACAATTACAGAACCAATGTTTTTTTCAGCCATTAGTTTTAAGGCATCCAGAACTGTAGTATCCGGTGATACGGAAACTGAATTACTGCCTTTGCGGCTGAGAATGTCTGATACTTTATTCATAATAAGTTATTTAAAATGAGATCATATTCAAAAAATAAATGCAATAAATTTATAAGAACATGGTTTAAGGATATGTTTTAAATTTATTTCAAGACAATGTTTTTGATAATTTACCGATCAATAAGCCATTTTGGTAGATCTGCATAATATAATTTCCTTTTAAATATTTATCACTGGCTAAAGAAAAATTCAGTCGTTTAACTTCTCCTTTTGAGCAGTCAAATCTCATTTTACAGGAATATATCTTTTTACCTTCTGCAGAATTAAAAGTTCCGGATTCCCAACTTGATTTTTGTAATACTTTTCCGTCTGGCTGTATTAGAACAATGATAACTTCTGCATTGTTATTCGGGTTATTGTCATTTTTAAGTACAAAAGATCCTACCAGTTTATCTGTTTGAATTGCTAAATAAGTTTCGATCTCTTTGTTATTATCCGTTTCCATTAAAGCGGACAGTCTCAGGTCAGAGACAACAAACAAACTCAAAGCATTTAAATTAGCTGAAATCCGGGAAGCTTCGGGTTTATTGTCGTAAACAACAGTTCTGGCATTTTGCTGTTCAGGTTCTTTTATGTTGGCAGAAAGCTGTTTCAGCATGGCATACAGCCTTTTATTTTCCTGTGCCACATCTTTATTAACGCCTGAAAGTTCATCTACTCTCTTTTGCAGTTCATTGATCTTTTGCCTGGCAACACCCAGGTTAGCACTGCTGTTTTTATCTTTTAAAATGGCTGAAATTTCATTTCTCAGTTTAAAAAACTCATTCAACTTAACATCCAATGGCCCTTTCAAAGAATCAGCATAATTCCATGTTGAATCCAGTTTTGAATCAAGATCCTTAATGGTTGCAGCATATATTCTTTGCAATGAATCCCTTGTTGCATTGGCTATAGCCCTGGTAGCATTTGCAATGATCACAGAATCATTCATTGCAACAACAGGTCTTCTTTTTCCTTCCTTGCTTTTATAATACGTATTGTAACCCCATGTGCAAAGTATGATAAATGACATGAGAAATAAAATGAGTGAAACCAGTAGCAGAAATGATGATTTTGAATCTCTCATAGCAACCAGGAAATATTTATTTTAAAAGTGATACCCGAAAAATTATTTTGCTACACTTTGTCCGGCTATGCTTTGATCTACATAGGCAGAAATCCAACCAACCTGCCCGTTCTTAACAAGGTAAAATTGTTTTTTTTCATAAATACCTTCAAACTGACGCATTATTTTCAATAATAATCCTGTACCAGCTAATAAAGATTGCTGGTCAAAAACCTTGTTAACCTTATTAACTTCTTTAAAGATCTGGGTTTTATTCAATGTCTGGTCTGTTATACTTTTTACGATCTCTTCGCCGGATAGTGAATTATAGTTCTTAAATATCCTGTCATAAAATTTTTCCACTTCTTCATAGGTAACAGGAATGACTGCGTTCTCGATCAATTCAGGATTTATGAGGGTTGCAACAGACCAGGTGATCCCTCCACTGAATGCAATATTATCACTCATGTTATAGGCATTACTCAGGTTTACTGCATAAATGATCTCATCATTAGCAGATCCGGCCAATACGCGGTAAAGTTGCTTACTGAAATTTGAAATGGTCTTATCTTCTTCCAATCTTTTTTCAGTTGCATTGGCAGTGCTTTTGGTACCCCAGCTTAACTGAAATAATTTAAAATCTGTTGTATTGCCATTTGGAAAATAACCACCTTTGGTATTGCCGCTACCAATATCTATCAGGAAAGTGTTATAACGCCTTGATGAGGGAACGATTCCCAGATGGGAAAGCCTGGCTTCCTGCAAAACATCAATGATCTCAACCTGCCGGGATGGTTCTTTAATTCTTAGTTTGAAAGAATCAACCAGGTTTTTAATCCAACTGGTCTTATCAGCCTTTTCGGCCTGGATCTTTACACCACTACTAACAACTGTAAATACCTTTTGAGAAGACAAATTATAATCATTGATTGCAACATTATATAATCCGGTGAGACTATTCAAAGTGGCCTGGAAGACCGGTTGTGTAAAAGAAATAAAATCAGTATTAACAGAAGTGTCTTTAAGAATATTAAAATCCAGGTTTTTCTGACCATCCCTGCTGATCTCAAGCAGGCTCATTTTTACTCCTTTTGAACCTACTTCAATACCGGCATAGATCTCAGATTTTTTATATTTTAATTTGATACTATTTTGAGCAAATAAGATTTGAGTACCGAACACACACACGCATCCCAGTAAAAAAAGATGCTTTTCAAAAACTGTAAACATTGCTTTTTAGGTTGTTTTGTAATTAAAAGTACAAAAAAACAACAGGTACTTTTCTTATGTTGGCTTATTGTGTAAAAAATGTGATTAAAGAATTAATTTTCAATAGAAATGCTTAGCTTATTAGACTGTTCTTATTAATTTAAAAAGCTATAGTTATGGGTATGACTGATTTATTTTTAAAGTATTATAATCGAAGCAATCCTGTTTTATTCAATGTATTAATTGGTTTATTATCCCAGAAAAGTTCAAAATCCTCCAATCCTACAGCTTCATAGTTTTCTTTTATTTCGCTAAGGGTATAAATTTTAGCTTGATCAATGGATAATTTTTTCAGCATTTCAACAAACCATTCTCCCTGTTTTTTTTGCAATTGAATGATATGCTGATCTTTTTTTGTTGTAAAATTCAGTGAAAGCATTTCCCGTTGATTGCCTTTTTTAGACTGTGTAAAAGGAGATACTTCAGGATCTTTTCCCAGCCATACCGTTTTTGCAGTTGGCTTGAAAGTTAACGGGTCAATATCTAGCAAGGCATTCTTTATAAAATCAGGTGATACTGTTGTTTTGGGAACCTTAATGTCAAACCATTTTTGCAACCCGTCATCCAGGCAAATGCCATGCATGTAATTTAAAAGCGATTTTTTTAGTCCGAAACTGAAGCTGTCATGATCTGCTCCTGTCGGATCGATATGTACAATATCATTATTAGCAAAAGTTCCGATCAATTCCGTTTGCTTTTTTACAGCATATTTTTCCGGTTCTAATCCAACGGGGCTATGAGCTGTCATGGCAAACTGATGCCAGAAGGCAGATTGCAGGATATCCAATTTAAACAATTGCCTGACCATTTCCAGCGAATCGATGGTTTCCTGGGCGGTTTGTGTAGGAAAACCATACATCAGGTATGCATGCACCATGATTCCGGCATCAGTAAAATTTCTGTTTACCCTGGCTACCTGTGCAACTGTTATTCCTTTATCTATAAGTTTTAACAAGCGATCTGAAGCTACTTCAAGTCCACCGGATACTGCTATGCAGCCCGATGCTTTTAGCAATAAGCACAAGTCGGCTGTAAAACTTTTTTCAAACCGGATGTTGGTCCACCAGGATACCGTAAGTTTTCTTCTCAGAATTTCCAGTGCAAGTTCACGCATCAAAGAAGGTGGTGCGGCTTCATCAACAAAATGAAAACCATTTTCTCCTGTTTGGGCAATGATACTTTCTATTCTATCGCATATCATCCCTGCTGCAACGGGTTCATACAATTTAATATAAGCGAGTGAAATATCACAGAAAGTACATTTACCCCAATAGCATCCATGGGCCATCGTTAGTTTGTTCCACCTGCCATCACTCCATAGCCGGTGCATGGGGTTTACCACTTCTATGGCAGAAATATATTTATCGAGTAAAAGGTCACTGTAATCGGGTGTGCCTGTTTCACTTTGTTTGTAATCTTTTACGGCCTTATTATTTATATAAACCAGTTTCCCGTCAACCAGTGTAAAGCAGCGTTTTAATTCATCTGAATGTTTCCTGCCCTCTATCAGGTCTACCAGGTTTTCCAATGGAGCTTCGCCATCATCCAGTGTTATGAAATCAACAAATTCAAATACCCGTTTATCTGATAAAGAACGAAGTTCTGTATTGGCAAAACCACCGCCCATAGCCACTTTAACTTCCGGGTGATTTTTTTTCAGCCATTGCCCGCAACGCAAAGCAGCATAAAGGTTCCCTGGAAAGGGAACAGAAATGGCAACCAGGGCTGGTTTTATTGAAATCATATGTTTTTGCAATACATCAATAAGAATGACATCAATAAAAGTCAATTCTTTTTGAAGCGAATCATATAATTCATCAAAACTATTTGCCGATCTGCCCAGGCGTTCTGCATAACGGCTAAAACCAAAATGGGTATCCACACATTCAGTGATCAGGTCTGAAAGATCTTCAAGAAACATCGTTGCAATGTGCTTGGCCTTATCCTGAATTCCCATGGAACCAAATGCTAATGAAAGATCATCCATTTGTGCAAACCGTGAAGCTTCTGGCAGCCAATCACGTTTAGAGATAAAATGAGCAAGTGTTGGATCTTTTCCCTGAAGAAAACGAATAACCGGATCTATATAATTTATGTAATCTTTTTTTAATGCAATGATACGAATTGCATTTGCAGACAATTTGCCCTGTTGATTTGAATCAATCAATGCAAACAAGTTGTCAAGACCCTTTTTAGAAAATAAGGCAAGTATAACTTCAATGCCAAGGTCAGCCTGAAAGGAATGAATATTTTTTGTGTTTAAAAATCCTTTGAGATATGCAGTGGCAGGATAAGGTGTATTTAATTGTGTGAACGGCGGGGTAAATAAGAATATAGATTTGGAGATTTGAAGATTTGATGATTTGGAAATGGGGTCTTTACTATTCATCCCTTCATTTATTTCAAGATTTCCATATTGATTCATTTCCAAATTTTTTTCATCTTCAAATCTTCAAATTGGCAAATCTTCAAATTATAATAGAATAACTTTTTCCATTACATCTCCTCCCCTAATATCGTCAATGATGTCGATGCCTTCTGTTATTTTCCCAAAGCAAGTATGCATTCCGTCTAAATGTGCGGTACCTGCACGACTATGACAAATGAAAAATTGGGAACCGCCGGTATTTGGCCCCCGGTGTGCCATTGACAAAACTCCACGGTCATGGAATTGTTTTGCTGCTTTTGTTTCACAATTGATCGTATACCCCGGCCCGCCTGCACCGGTTCCATCCGGGCAACCGCCCTGTATCATGAAATTGGGTATGACCCTGTGAAATTTCAGTCCATCATAAAAACCTGCTGATATTAGTTTTTTAAAGTTAGCTACTGCAATCGGAGTGGCATCATCATATAATTCAAATTTCATCACACCTTTATTGGTATGAATTTCTCCTTGTGTAAGTTTTACTTCACTCATGTGTATGATTTATTTGGTGATTTTTTGCGAAAGTAAGATATAACAATCATTAATAAATAAAATGATCATTTATGTTGTAACTATAAATTTGCATTGTTATAATTATATACATGTTCATTTCATAAAACATTGTACTGTATTTATTTTTCTAACATACCATCAGCTTTCCAGCGTACAAAGACATTGATGATACTGTCATTGAGTTTATTGTGTTTAAAAGGCATGAAATCTCTTTCACCTGGTGTTAAATTAATACGCCTGATCACATCGTCAATATTTGTTTTAGCAGCATCATAAGTATTTAATGCCAGTTTAAAACCTTTTGGCGGAATGTGGCAAGGCGAACAATTTGCAAGGATCGTTGGTTGAACATTTGTTATATAGTTCATTGGAATATACACAGGCTTTGAAGCTTTTTTGGAAGAGGAGCAATATTGAAAAAAAGCTGCTATGCAAATAATCAGGAGAGTAGTAATTTTCTTCATTTTTATAAGTTAAGTTTTTATGTAATTAATTTCAAGGTAATATTTTGGCATTACAAAATGAATAAAATTTAACAGGCATACAATTGGTTATTTGAATTGCTTCTATCAATATATAACAATCAATTGTAAGTTAAATGTATGTAAAAGGATTAGTAGATTTAGTATATCCAATTGAATTTATAATCAATAGGCGCTTTAATGCCACGTTCTGAAATTCTTTTATACCTCTCAGGTAACAACATAAGGTAATTGCGTGCTTTTTCGGCTGCACCTGTTAATCCGGACAGGTCGCCTATCTTCCATTCCTGTAAAAGTGATTCCAGTATGTGAACATAATCATAGCTGGTATACACCCCTAGCCGTTGAGCTGCGTCGCTAAAATGACTAAATGCAGTCCCGATCTTTTCACCTGATTGTCGCAAAAAATGTGCAGGCATTACAATTTGTTTTCTCATCATATCTTCAAATGCAAGCATCATTTCACTGGCATCAATCTCAAATATTTGCGATACAAAACTTTTATATGCTTTGGCATGTCTGGCTTCATCTGCAGCTATAACACCACAAATTTTGGATAACTTGTCGTTACCATTCTTTTTTGCAATGGTTGCTGTTCGCCTGTGAGAAATATTCGTAGCCAGTTCCTGGAAGGATGTATAAACAAAATTACGGTATGGGTCCCTTGCTGTACCGATTTCCATTCCATCAGCAATTAAATATTGTGTACTTATTTCTAACTGGCGCATATTGACCCTGCCTGACAGATATAGGAATTTATTCAGCAGATCACCATGCCTGTTTTCTTCTGCAGTCCACATTCTGATCCACCTGGTCCATCCTTGTGGGTTTGATTTGGCAACTCCATCCATATCTATTAACCAGCTTTCATAAGTTGGAAGGGCTTCTTCAGTTATCACATCGCCAACCATTACAGCCAGGTAGTCATAAGGTAATTCGGCGGTTTGTTTACGAAGTTCTTTAATATCTGAAATAAAACTATCACTATTGCTGTCGGGAAGAAAATCAGTTGGTTGCCAGTTGGTTTCAATATTATTAAGAAATTCATCAACGATGCCATCCATTTTTTTCTCTAGAAAGTGCATTACTTCTAACCGGGTGTTATTCAATTTCATTTTTTGATCAGCAACATTTCATAAATAGACAATTTACAAATTGTTTTATTTTATTAAGAATAATTATCTCTTTAGAGAAATATTGGTAAGATACAAACTTAAAAATTAACTTAATTAGTTATACAGATATAAATTGATTTTGTTCGGATTCCTAGAAAATCCTGAAAGATTTTATTAATAATATTAATACCGACAGCGGATTTTTTAAACAATCCGATTATATTGCATGATATCTAATACATATGAGAAAAATAAGTTTATTGCTATTGGCTTTGTTGTTGATCACTTTTTCATTAAGTGCACAGTTTATTAAAAAAACTTCCACAGGACCTTCCTTTACTGATAACCTGGCATTGATAACAAAAGCTTTCCAAAATAATTTTTACCAGATCCAGGCAGAGCGATTACCCTCAAATGAGAATCTGGACGTGTATAATTCTACTGTTTTCCTGGCCGGCTCACAGCATTGTGTGATCTATCGTTTTTATTCTAAAAATGATACTTCTGCATCGTGGCAAGGGGTCATGTATAGCGGAGAGAATTATAAGGATGCAATTAAAATATATAAAAATACCTGCCGGCTGGTAGATAAATGCAGGGTAAGTTTTAATAATAATGAAACTGCAATCTATAAAGGTAAAATAGAAGAGCCCGATGCTAATCTTCGTTTTGCAAGTTCAGTTTTTAGATTAAATTCGAAAGATGCTCAATATGAGCATTTTTGTGCTGAAGTTGAAATACTCAATACCGGATTTGAACAATGGGAAGTGCGTATCAATCTTCAAAACAAAAGAGATGATACGGAAAACTGATCATTGGTTGGTTACCATCTTACATGAAAATAGTTTTTTAAGCAGATCTGCTTGCAACTTGTAAAAGCCCTGATCCTATTGGGTTTTAATTATTGTTTCACACCTACTTTAAAAGCAAGGCTGAAATATGAATATGAATGCCTGGTTTGATTTTTATCAGTGAACTGCCATTCCTGTCCGGATATGAAAGGAGGGTTTTCCGCACTTCCCGCAGCTTCTCCAATGCCAATATAAGTATCCTGGCTTTCCAGTAGAAATCCGTATGATTTACCCTTATCCATGTGAAGTGTTGGGATTTGGAAAGCGATCCATTTACCCGTATCTGTTTTTTTAATATCAACACTTGATGTTTCCAATGCAGGCCCCCAACTGTCCTTTTGTGGATCAAAACTGTGAATGGTCATCATAACATTACCCGGCTGAGTAACAATATTGGAATATATTTCAATTGAATTGACATCTGCGTCTTTTGATGCAACAAAGGTCTGACCCCTGGAAATATCATTGTCTTCATTTGGATGATGACCGATCCAACCGGTTGCATTATTGGTTATTTGTTCAACTATGTTATTTAATGAAATTGGGGTATTTGGTTTCATAGTTTACGTTTTTGCATTATTATTAAAATCAGGCAGCTAATTAGCCTGGTAAGGATATCATAGATAACTTGAATTAACTGGAATTATTGTATGCAATTCACTTTTTAAAAGACTTTAAAAACTTATAATTTTTTAACGAAAATATTGTTCGATCAGAATAAATTTTTTTATAGCAATTTAAAGTTTTATTGTTCAGCATAATCTATTCATTATCAGTTTGATAATATATAATATATAAAATATAATCTACTATACTTTAATCGGAAAATTTTTTTAATTACCTTTAAGGCTTACCTTTTTTTTTTAATAATCTTTTTATAAGAAAATGACATCAAAAGCTACCACGGTAGATCAGTATTTAAAAGAATTGCCTCCGGAAAGGAAGCAAGCAATGGTTGAGTTAAGGAAAATCATTCTGCAAAATTTACCGTCCGGCTTCAGTGAAGGGATTGGATATGGTATGATCGGTTATGTTGTTCCGCATGAACTGTATCCTGCCGGTTACCATTGTGATCCCAAATTACCCTTGCCATTTGTATCTATTGCATCTCAAAAAAACTTTATTGCACTGTATCATATGGGGATCTATGCATCACCGAAATTGTTAAAATGGTTTGTTGATGAATACCCAAAACATTCTGTAAAAAAATTAGACATGGGAAAGAGTTGTATCCGGTTTAAAAATCCAGCTGATATTCCTTATAAACTGATTGGTGAACTGATAAAAAAGATCACCGTAAAAGAATGGATCAGGTCTTATGAAGAGAATTTCAGGCTCAATAAGAAGAAATAATAAACCTGATTTTAATCCTTTTTCCATTCATAAAATTTAATATCGGGAAATCAGGATCTAAAATTTATTTACTCTGCAAGTAAATAATAAAATAAGTTTCCTATTTTCACTTAAAATAACTGTATGAAAATATTTGTTGCGGGGCTGCCTTATGATCTTGATGATGCTGAATTGATGGAAATCTTTGAAAAATTTGGTACAATTACTACGGCAAGGGTTGCCATAGATAAAGAAACCGGTAAGAGTAAAGGATTTGGTTTTGTTGATATGCCGGATGCAGCAGAAGCAAAAGATGCAATTGAAAGTTTAAATGATATTTCGCTTGGAAAAAAACCATTGGTTGTAAAACAAGCTGAAGAACGAAGTTCTCCTCAACCGGGTTCACGTGGTGGTGGATTTAATAACGGGGGTTTTAATAATAGAACCCGGTAGTTTTTAATAGATAATCTTTTTACATAATAAAATCAGTGGTTGGTTTTGCTTTGCTTTACTCAAAATTTCATTTATTGAGTATTATTTGACTTTGTTGATTCATGGTAAATCTCATAACTATAATCGGTCAATTCTTGTTCATATTAGTATTTATAGTTTACTAAATATGTGTGATATTTTTTATATTTTACAATATCTTCAATTGATAGTAAAAGTTTTTTAAAAGCTAGTTTGTTAAGTTTCCTACATTTTATTTAGAGATATTCACAATCTGAAAGCATGGCATATTTATTGTCCTGAGTATAATGCTAAACACACCTCATTCTTTTGAAACAATCCGGCAAAAATATTTACCTGGAAATTAATCTTTTGTTTTACAGGTATTCATACCATAAAAGGATCAATCACTTTTTAAGGTTTCCTAACCTCATAATTCCTTTGAGTCCGGAACATACATATAAACAAAATTAAATGATCAATAGTTACACTTATACAAATAAGCTTGTTTTGGTATCACTAATTAATAATTTATTATTCAAAAAAAAATAACATGAAAAAGATCATTCAAGTTGCACTGTTTTTTTGCGGGTTTGTATTGACTGTTATAGTATTCAATGCCTGTCAAAAAGATGCAACAGCTTTAGCAAATTCAAATGGAAAACAATCAGTAAAGGTATTTTTGAATGATGATCCGTCATTCAATTTTACTAAAGTGCTGGTTGATATCCGTTATGTAGAAGTGAAAATTGATTCATCTGCCGGGAATCATCATCATCATGACAATGATGATGATGGTGATGATGATCACCACCACCAGGACGATTTTGGTTACTGGGATACTTTGGGTGTTACACCAGCTGTATATGACCTGTTGCGTTTACGAAATGGTGTAGACACTTTACTGGCTTCTGGCCTGGTTGGCGAGGGTCGCATGACAAAGATCCGTTTCACTCTTGGAAACAATAATGCAGTTTGGACAGATAGCATACATTCTGAACCGCTGAGTATATGTGACGGCAGGCCATATGTTTATGTAAAATTGTTGACCAATGGTATTGATACTTTGCCTGGTGGACAATCAATCATACGAATCGATTTTAACGTAGAAAGGTCTATTAAAAGGAGAAATGGTCATTATTGTCTGCAGCCTGAATTAAGGTCCTTTAGTAGCAACAGGTCTGGAGAAATTGAGGGCAAAATAATACCCCGCAATGTAATAACCCTGATTAAGGTTTACAATGGAACTGATACAGCTTATGCAATACCTTTTCCCTGGAACGGTGAGTTCAAGATCCGTGGGCTGAATCCGGGCGTTTATTCAGTGCTTTTTGACCCAATAAATCCATACCAGGATACGTTATTAACAGGTGTTCAGGTTAACAGGGCTCAAGAAACCAGGTTACCGGATATTACGCTACATCATTAATAAAAAAATTACATATATAAAAAACAGGGATTGGCTCATTTTAACCGATCCCTGTTTTAAAAATGCTAACCTCTGAAAAACCATTTTTAAATCCTAACCTATGATCCTCCGGCAACAGGTGATCTTGTCACCATATCATGTTGAAATTAATTCAATATTAACGGTTCGGTCTGCACTTGAACCATTTGATCAGGTTCAATATATCATTACAGATGAATCGGGTCGCCTGATAAGAAAAGGTGCCATTTCAAAAGGAACCATCGAATTCAAGTTATGTATCGTTGGTTTTAAAACCGGTACTTAAAATATTGCGATCGGCCACAACATTGAAAAATTTTCTGTTATGTAAATCAAATAGCGTAATTATTTACAGTTTATTTTTTTTCATCATTAAGAATTATTTTTTATTTTCAGGAAAATCCACTCCTTCTTTTCGATCTTACATTTATCACATCTGCCTTATCTTTGTTTGCCTTAAGTTAATTTTTTATTCAAACTCTGTTAAAAAATAGAATTATGAGAAAGTTATTTATTGGATCAATTTTACTTTTATCTATACATGCTTCTTTTGCCCAGTCTTTTATGCATGGTGCAGGTATAACGGCCATCGGCAGCACTACCGGTGAAGGAATTAGCAGCGACGTTGGACTCGGCTGGGGTTTTACTTATGCTCCCCGTTTTAATTTTTATGAAACTAAAACACTTTCTGTATCAGTTGGTATTCCTTTATCAGTTGGTATTTCTGCTATAACTTCAACAACCTATAGTCAATATGGAATTACTGAAGATGGATCTATTGGTTTTGTTTTTAATGCGCCACTCATTATTAGTTTAAATATGGGAAGGGGTTCCAGTAAATGGAACCGGGAAAAATTTGGTTACTTCTTTGGCGCTGGCTTTAGTTTTTATCATGGTGATTTTTTGACTGATAATTACAATACAAATACAAGTACATATACAAACAGCTATTCAACGAATACATACGGCCCTGCAGGTAACGCCGGTGTCAGGTTTGGTGTTGGAAGAAAACACCGGAATATTGAAGTCAGGCTTTCGTACATGAAAGGAGTTAATGAAAACAAGCCCAATATATTTGCGATTGCGGGATTGTTTAATTTTTAATTCATTGAAAAGATTGATGACAGCAAATATTTTTTTATTGTAAGGTATTTTAATAAAATAAAGTTGCAAATGGTTATAAGTATTTAAGAGAATCATGAATGAATTTGCTTATTCCCCAAACCAAATGACTGAATCACCTGTACCGTATTTGTTATCTTCCCATAATTTATTTTCAGGATCACGTATCCATTGACCGTCTACAATAAATTTATATATATGTTTTCCAGGAGTAAGATGAACTGTATAAATCCATTCACTACCTGTTTTTTTCATTAAAAAGGAATTTGGTTTAAAGTTATTAAAATCACCAGCCAGAAAAATCTGTTTTGCATCAGGAAATCCTTTCAAACAAAATGTAAAATTTGGCTCTATAATAAATAAAGAATTAGCAATTTTCAGATCACTATTTGTAAAAACCGGATTTCCGGGATCAATGATCTCTTTTCCATCTACAATAAACCTGTATTCATAGTTTCCTGGACCTAATGAATATGGTAATATCCAGCCTGAATCAGTTTTTTTCATAAAGAGCTCATCTTTCCGCCATCTGTTAAAGTTTCCTGTGAGCAAAACTTTATTGGCATCACTAAAACCATTCAACCTGAATAAATAAGGCTTTCCTAAATATATCACTGAATTAAAATCATTGAATTCATTCGGAAATCGTTCACTGTTTTCCGGATCTGTTTTCCAGTTTCCATCTACAACAAATTTATATGTATGTGTCCCGGCCGCCAGGTAGAGCGGTAAAACCCAGCCTGTATCTGCCCGTTGCATAAGTAATTCTTTGGGTTTCCAATTATTAAAACTACCGGATAGGTTTACCTTTTTTGCTTTGAGGTAATCATTGAGTTTAAAAATATAATTGGTTTTAAAATAGACTGAGTTTGTATTTCCACGTCCATCATTTTCTTTTTGAAGATTATCCTCATCTATCATCCAGTTTCCATCAACAATAAATTTATACCAATATTTTCCAGGGCCAAGCTTTACGGGACAGATAAAACCACTATCAGTTTTTGTCATTGGCATTGAATCAGGATCCCAGTTATTAAAGTTGCCGGCTAGGGTTACCCTGGTAGCATTTGTATTATTTCTTAAATAAAAGCTGACAATTGAATCCTTTATGAAAAATGTAGATTTATTTTTAAAACGGTTAAACCCGTATAATAAGCCATTATTTATTGAGGGAAATAAACCTGTTATATCCGGCAGCTGGGCTGCAAAAATATTTTTTTCAGCAAGATTTGTAAGGTCTTCAGGGCTATCGATCGGTTTACTAATGGCAAATACGTTTTCATTATTTTTAATGACTTCCCAACCTTGCATGTGTAAAGAATCTTTTATACCAGTCTTAATGAAATATTTCAGAGCCAGGTCAGAAAGGTCATATGTTGTAATAAAACTTTCCAAATCATTTTCATTTATTTTTTTGCTTAGTTCTATATACATTTTACCATTTTTGACAGTATATATCTTTACGGGTTCTTGTGCCGTTAATTGTTTTGGAAGTAACAACATAAATAACCCTATTGCCAGAAATGCAACAGCCGCTTTTTTAAATAATAACAGGGTTTTCATTATTTCCATATGTACATTTTACGCGTAACAAAATTAAACCCTATTTTATGTAATGAGAGAAAATTAAATCCTAAAATTCCATCTGTACAGGATATATAGGAAAGACATGATTTCTCGAGGTTTGTTATAAGTACAGGTAAACTGCCAATATCCTGGTTTCCAACCTTCATATTTTTGAGATCACCATAAAGTGCTTCAATTTTCTTGTCATTGGATCCTGTTAATTTTACCCTTCTTCCAATGCTAACATTATCAAATATTTTTTCAGGTAACCGGCTATCTAGAAGACTTGTTTCGGCGCCACAATCAATAATGAATCGCAATTTTACGCCGGCTATTTCCAAACGGGTGATTATCTTATTGTCAATTATATTAAAAGGCACGATACTATAAGCTGAAGTATCTTCCAACATTTCATGATGATAATATTTTGATTCTTTTTTACTGATCAGATGTAAGTAAATAATATTTTTTTCATAGTCAATGATCATTTCAAATTTCCTGAAAAGCTCTAAACCAATTAGTCCCAGGATCTTTATGCCTTTAACATTTTCAATATGGCCAAGACTGATTAAATCAGCATCTAATTTATTATATGTAATGGGACCCATAGTTAATTGGTTCACTTCTGCCTGGATTCGGGGACTTGCAGATCCCGAAATACCATTTTGCTCCTGGTCCGATTGTATTTGAACAGGTAAATTCCGGAAATAGGTAATATTCAATACGAGATTTGGGGCACCAGTATCTAGTATGAAATTTCCTTCTGTTGTATCAACTTTGGCTTTTATAATTATCAGGTTACCTGCTCTTGTGAAGGGAATAATACAATTTGATGAATCTGTTTTAATAATTGGATCAGTAAATGAACTCATATTTTCATTATCTACATGATGAACAATTCTTTCATTATACCTGTACTTTCCGGGCATAGCGAAATTCTCCACATTGAATAAAATGAAAATGGTTGAGATTAATATATAAACGTAAATAATTTTCCTCCGATATGATAACATTCTTTTTGTATTCATTGATTCAGTAATAATACAAGTTGAGATCAATAATGTGATAGAAAAATTGATGGAAGGTAAAAGGAAATGATTGTAATCTAATAATTGATGTTTAATATTTAGTCAATAGTAGTTCTTAAACTAAAAAGCCGGCTTCTCTGATGAAACCGGCTTTTGTATCATAAGAAATGATCATTTTGCTGATGCAGCAAGTATCGGGGCATTGTCGCGGTATTGAATGAGCCTGTCAATTTTATCAGCACTGTTCAAATGAATATCCATGTGCATCCATTGCACCATTCTTTTTCCGGTCTTATATTTTGCATTTACCATAAACCAGCCTAATAGCCATTTACCCGGTTGTTCAACTGATTGTGGCTTGTTTACATTTATGGGAAGCCAGATCTGGTTTGAAAATTTTAATGAATCAACTGTTTCCATTCTGCGTTTTGTCCAATAATCTGATATGGCCTTTTTACCTGCCAGGCTATCGCCGTTATTCCAGACATATACAGCAGTGTCCGCATAATCACTCATATAACCTTCTATATTTCCGGAAGCCAGGTTGTTTAAAAGATTTTTAGCCATATCTGTGTACTTGTAATCGATGATTTCAGTTGGAGGAGCCTCTGCTTTAGCAGTTACAGCAGTTGTTTCATTTGCAGGAGCAGCTGCGGTTTCATCTTTTTTTGCATCATTACATGATAATAAAAAAAAGCAGCATGTTGAAAGAAAAATTAATTTTTTCATACGTAAAGTTTTATTTGGTTAAGGTTAAAAAAACGTACTAAAAAAACAGAAGAAAGCAGCAAGTGATCAAAGCGTACAGAAAATAGAATAACAAATTATGAAATTTTTGTGAAATGTAAATATTTTCAATTTATTTTTTAACCAATGATGATAAAATACCCTTGTTGGCTGATCTAAACTTCAATTTTCAAAAAAACATGTGATAAGACGGTGTTTTAAAATAAAAACTGTTCAAATCGTTATAGAATGAAAACGATTTTGTTTATTTGATCTATAAATATGAAGAAAATAGCCATGATACCTGCCCGATATGCGGCAACCCGTTTTCCGGCCAAGCTGATGCAGTCTTTGGGAAATAAATCTGTGATCAGGCATACATATGATAATACTGTAGCAACGGGTTTGTTTGATGAGGTTCATGTTGTTACAGACAGTGATATCATTTATTCCGAAATAATGAGCCATGGCGGAAAGGCGATCATGAGCATCAAAGAACACGAAAGCGGCAGCGACCGGATTGCTGAAGCAATTACCGGCATGGATGTAGATATTGTTGTAAATGTACAGGGTGATGAACCATTTGTACAAAAGGCTCCGTTGGAAAAATTATTACAGGTTTTTGATGATGCTACAGTTCAGGTTGCTTCACTTATGCAGGTATTGAAAGATGAACAATACATCAACGATCCGAATTATGTAAAAGTGGTGGTTGATCAGTATTACAATTCCTTGCTGTTCAGCCGGAGCCCGGTACCTTACCATCGCGATAAAAGTATTGCAGCAGTTTATTACGAACATATTGGAGTGTATGCATTTCGAAAACAGGCATTGATGAATTTTACCAACTGGCCAATTACGCCCCTGGAAGCGGTGGAAAAGATCGAGTGTCTTCGTTACCTGGAGAACGGTATACCATTGAAAATGGTTGTGACTGAATATATGGGTATTGAAATTGATACGCCTGAAGATCTTTTAAGAGCGGCTGAGTTGATAAAAACAGGGAATAAGTATTGAAAATATTTTAAATTAACCACAAAGGAACACGGAGTTTTTTTCACAGAGTATTAAATCTAAAATCATTTCTCTGTGATACTCTGTGAGAAACTCTAAACAACTCTGTGGTAAAAAATAAAAAAATAACTTTATGAGTCATAGAAATTTTAAGATGATCGGGTATGTGGTTTTTGGCCGCGGTTCATTTAACCAGTTGGATGAGATATTAAAACCTAACAGAAAAGGAAATGCACCAATGGTATTTTTGGTGGATCATTTTTTTGAAGGTAAAGAGCTGGTAAAAAGGGTTCCTGCAAAAGGTAATGACAAAATCATCTTTGTTGATGTTACGTATGAACCAAAAACAACTTACGTTGATAGCCTTGCCAAACAATTAAAAGATGAATTTGGAACAGTTAGCGGGATCATAGGTATTGGTGGCGGCTCTGCTATGGACCTTGCCAAGGCTGTTTCTCTAATGATGACCAATTCCGGCAGTAGTGCTGATTACCAGGGATGGGACCTTGTGAAACTACCGGGAGTTTATAAAGTTGGTATTCCAACTCTGAGTGGCACGGGCGCTGAAGTTAGCAGAACAACTGTTTTAACAGGCCCGACAAAAAAATTAGGAATGAACTCCGACTTCACTCCTTTTGATCAGATCGTTCTGGATCCGGAATTAACGGCTAATGCACCAGCCAATCAAAGATTTTACACTGGCATGGATTGTTATATTCATTGTATAGAAAGTCTTACAGGAACATACCTGAATGAGTTCAGTAAAAGTTATGGTGAAAAAGCACTGGAACTTTGCAGGGAAGTATTTGTTACAAAAAATAATTGGGATGCTGAATGCGATGATAAATTAATGATGGCTTCTTATGCAGGAGGAATGAGCATTGCTTATTCACAAGTAGGCGTTGCGCATGCCGTTAGTTATGGGTTGAGTTATTTGTTGGGAACCAAACATGGAATCGGTAATTGTATTGTGTTTGATAAACTGGGGGAATACTATCCCGAAGGTGTAAAAGAATTTAAGCTGATGGTTAAAAAGAATAAGATCGATATACCCCGGAATATTTGTGCAGGATTAACGGATGAGCAGTTCAATACCATGATCGATGTGTCTTTAGGTATGAAACCATTATGGGAAAATGCTTTGGGGAAGGATTGGGAAAACAAAATAAGCAGAGAGAAGCTCAGAAAATTATATGAACAGTTATGAGGAATTTTTTTTAAGGTTCTGTAAAGGTTAATAGTAAAAAGTTTTTACTTTATTAGCGATGGTATAGTAGTCATTATTCTGAGTAAAGTAACTCATACAAAAAAATCCTTCCATCGTACTTATCCAGGCTACTGTTTTGGGTTGCCCTAAAAATTGTTCTCCACCAATATAAACTCTTGTATTTCCTTTTGTTGAAATTTCACCGGTTGATAATATCCTGCTTTTTTGCCAATTTGTTGCACAACTCAGGCAATCCCATAATTCTTGCTTTAAAGGATCACTCATATCAAGCATTGAAAATAAATTAAAACCTATGGAAATGCTGACTCCCTGGTAACTTGAATCCCAGCCATTCAACTCAACAAAATAACCTTTCCCCGATTTTTTTGAAATGGCCATTCTGGCAAAATTTTTCCCAATTGATATCGCTGTATTATTGTTCAGCCACTTCCCAATACTGTAAAATGCCAAAGCGTCAAACAAGAGCCTGTTTGGTGCATTTACATCACTTTGTTCCAGAACATCTTTTTTAGAGATCAGCCATTGCAATGCCTTTTCTATTTTTGGCCGTAGTATTTCAATCCTGTTTTTGTATGCAATTAACCCCGGGGCATTATACCAACTGCTTTCCTGTAATGAAGCTAAACCGGTTCCTAATGATGATAAAAAGAAAGAAACGCCGCTGGCAGAATCTACCACAGTTGGAATTGGATATGTTACTCCGGTTGGTATTACCAAATCAAAATTGCCATTTGGCCATTGATGCTGAAACGAGTACTCGATTGATCGAATGGTCTGTTCTAATGCCGTTATGTTTTGAGATCTTACAGTGAATTTTGCAACGGGTGCAATCCCCATTTGAAATCTAACATGAAAATAATTGCCAATGTTATTACTCATAGCGCCTGTTGCATCAGGAGCATTTTTTGTTGCTAACTGTTGAATAATAATGCTATCAAATTTATAGGTAAGTTGATTTAATGAAAGATCCTGTAGTAATAAATTAGTGTTACATTGATAATTATCGTTTGGCTGTTCAGAATAAATAGTATTATTCTTTTTACATCCAAAAAATGAAATGGCTATGAGAAATAATACAACATGTTTCATGAGCTATATAGTTAAAGCATAAACAAGATCGACCCGGCACAAAAAGAAATTAATAAGGTTATACATCCCTAAGAATACCATCAATAGGTTAATTCCCCAGGTATATGTTATTTACTTTTTAAAGGTTTAAATAATTGAGCAAAATAAGAACCAGCTAATGCTGAAAGAATTGTTATGGTCATTGCTATAATGATCTCAAAAATAAAAAGATTATGTGAGGTTGAATCATGAATGATATCAAAAAATATACGGCCAATTATAGCAAATAAAACGCCCAGGCAAACGAATAACATTAATTTTGAAGCATTTTCGTTCAGAAAAATACATAATAAAAAAGTTCCAAGGAAGCAACCCAAACTCAGCAAAAGGAAAATATGAATTCCCATTACTGTCATCACATTATAAGAGTTAAACCAATAAGAGATGGCTCCTGCAATTATACCAACTGTTATTGCGAAAATCTTATTTTTCATATTATTAAATTAACAGCAACAATAGCTCAATAATGATTTGCCCTGGAATTAAACTTTCTCAACTTCTTTTCTCAACACTTGTTTAATTACCGCAACCATTTGCTCTCCTTTTGCCTGAATTTGTTCAGGCGTCCATAATAGACTGATAGCTGTAGAAACACAACGGCTCATAATAGCATCACTTGCTGAAAAATCTTTTGTGGCATGATGCATCACGGCAGCTTTAAGGTCGGGATGTAAGGCATTTAAGGTAACTGCATTTTTCAGGTGATCCCATTTGCGGATATAATGCCAGTTGTTATCAAACCAGTAAAAATTACCGGCTAATATTCCCTTTTCTTTCATAACAGCAACAACTGCTTTGGTTGCTTCCTCTGTAGGAAGGAACCAGCTTAAAAAAGAACAGCTATCTCCTGCTTCATCAGGAACTCTGCGGAAAGAAATTTCCGGAATTTGCGATAAGATATGTTTTAGTGCTGTTTGATTGTTTCGCTGTATGGATAAGAATGTATCCAGTTTCCTGATCTGAGCCAAACCAACTGCAGCATGTAGTTCACTTAATCTGAAATTATAACCGATGAAAGGATGCAGATCAGCACCCCTGTCTGAACCCATATGATCATGGCCGTGATCACTATATCCATCGCTACCTGTGTAAACATCTGCCCTGTTTGTCATAACAACGCCGGCTTCAGCACAGGTGATCGTTTTTACAAAATCAAAACTGAAAGTACCTGCATCACCAATGGTTCCTAATTTCTTTCCTTTATAAGTGCCTCCGATACTTTGGCAGGCATCTTCCAATAATATCAGCTTATATTCTTTGCAAATTGATTGAAGGGCATCCAGATCGGCCATGCTGCCACACATATGAACTGGCATGATACATTTTGTTTTAGGTGTAATAGCTTTACGAACTGCAGCAGGATCCAATGTTAAGGTATCATCAATATCAACCAAAACAGGTATTGCACCAACACTCAATATCGCTTCAAAACTGGCAACAAAGGTAAAACTGGGCACAATCACTTCATCGCCGTATCCAATACCCAAAGCGCTCATAGCTGCCGTTAATGCAGCAGTACCACTACTTACAAGCATGGCATGTTTGGTTCCAAATCTGTTACATATAGCTTCTTCAAGTTCTTTAGCTTTCCAGATACCTTTACGAGGGCCATCAAAGCCATAACGCATTAATATACCTGTTTCAAGTACATCATTTACTTCCTTGCGTTCTTCATTTCCAAAAAATTCAAATCCCGGCATGATCTATTAATTGTAATTAAAATAATATGGTTACCCTGCAAAGGTAAAAAATGATTGTTATTGTTTGGTGGAAATATAAAAACGGCCCGTAATGTTACAGGCCGCTTTTTTGCTGAGTAGCTGGTTTTGGTTTTAGTTTTTGGTTATCAGCTGTCCATTATTGTATAGATGAGCTGTGCCAAGCAGTCTTTCTGAAGAACTGCCCCATGATCTTCTGTTGTTAAAGAACTTAATTGCTTCGGAATTATCTTTAACCAGTTCATTTATTAATTCTTGAGAGTAAACCATTAATTTGCCTTTATCCCCTTCCTGAATAAAGTATTCATCAATGGCTACCTGGCCGTTATAATATTTCTTACGGTAAACATTGATCTTTCCTTTTACAGTTCTTATAGCAAATCCGGGAAGGGTTTCTGTGGCTACATGGCTGATACGCCCGCAACCAAATATTTTTTGAGAAATGGCATAATGATCTTTATTCTGGTATGCAGT
>JANMMS010000080.1:0-21545 GCA_031373525.1 Ferruginibacter sp. | reverse complement strand
TGGCAGCATTTTTACTTTCCGAAAAAGCAAGCTGGATAACAGGACAAATTTTTCATGTAGATGGAGGGATGTCTTCAATAAAAAGTTAAACAATAATACTTTGTACTTTTAAATATTGAATATGACCGATACTTTTTTATCAGCCCGTTGGGAAAATTTGATCATGGCCAATTATACCGTAAATCCCGAGGTATTAAAAGGGTATTTACCAAATGGGGTTGAACTGGATCTGTACAATAAAAAAGCTTATGTAAGTCTCGTTGGTTTCATGTTTAAACGTACCAGCCTGTTCAACATACCGATCCCGTTTTTAGGAACTTTTGAAGAAATAAATCTACGCTTTTATGTAAAAAGAGTTGAAGGAGATAACATAAAGCGGGGTGTGGTTTTTATTAATGAAACGGTTCCTTACAAAGCGGTAGCATGGCTTGCAAACAAATTGTATAAAGAACACTACATAGCCATCCCCACAAAGAATATTATAAGAATAGGAAATTCAGCAAAAAATATAAAATATGAATGGAAAATCAATAAGATGTGGAATCACCTTTCGGTAAATGCAGTCGTTGAAAATAAAAACATGTTACCGGGTAGTATAGAAGAATTCATCTTTGAGCATTACTACGGATATACAAAAATAAATGACGGTCTTTCTCAGGAATACACAGTAAACCATCCCAAATGGCAGGTGAATAAAGTTATAGATTATTCAATCCATTGCGACTTTACATCGATGTATGGAAACGATTTCTCTTTCCTGAGTAATCAAATGCCGAACTCGGTTATTATCGCTAATGGCTCACCGGTGACGGTTAAATGGAAAAGAACTAAGTTTTAAATAATTTATTCATGGAACAAAAAGATATTGACAGAATAATTGAAATGGCGTGGGAAGACAGAACACCATTTGAAGCAATAAAAATACAATTCGATTTTACTGAGGCACATGTAATTGCTTTGATGAGAAAGGAATTAAAGCGCAGCAGTTTTAACTTATGGCGAAAAAGAGTGAATAGTGGCATCAGTAAAAAACATATTCAAAAAAGAAATCCGGAGATAGCCCGTTTTAAATGCAGTCTGCAAAAAACCATATCAATGAATAAAATTAGTAAGCGTTAAATGGATCAGCTATTGACCACTGATTATAAATCAATACTTCAAAAAATTGACCTTGTTGATCCGGTTCAATATGGAAAAAACCGAAACTATATTGATGGTGCCGTCACTTGTTTATCAGCTTATATATCAAGAGGGGTTATCAGCACTAGTCAGGTACTACATTCAGTGTTGCAAAAAGGTTACAAAATTCCGCAGATAGAATCCTTTATCAAGGAATTATGCTGGCGTGATTATTTTCAAAGAGTGGGTCAAAACAAAAATTTAAATAATGATATCAGGCACCGCCAGGAACCCGTATTAAATTTTGAGATACCCACAACTGTAATAAATGCCACAACCGGAATTCAGGGAATAGACAATGCTATAAACCATTTATATCATACCGGCTATATGCACAATCATTGCAGAATGTACACTGCTTCGTTGATTTGTAACATTGCTAAATCGCACTGGTATCATCCGGCACAATGGATGTATTATCATCTACTTGACGGAGATTGGCCCAGCAATGCCTCTAGCTGGCAATGGGTTGCCGGTGCCAACAGCAATAAAAAATATTACGCTAACCAGGAAAACATCAATAAGTACACGCATACAAATCAGGCAAATACTTATTTGGATAAATCCTATGAAGGAATAGAGCTTATAGAAACACCCGCACAATTATTAGTTACCAAAAAATTCATACCTGAAATAATTTTACCGGCGAATTCCACTGTTACAATTGATAGTACATTACCAACTTTTATTTACAACTATTACAATCTCGATCCGGTTTGGCATGAAGATCAACCTGGCAACAGGATCTTGTTGATAGACCCCGGCTTTTTTACACAATACCCGGTAAGTAAAAAGTGTATTGATTTTATGCTGGCATTAAGTAAAAATATTCACGGCATGCAGATATATACAGGTTCATTTAAATCATTTACAGATAATCTTAAGCCAGGAAATATCCATTATAAAGAACATCCGCTCAATGCAGGTTATCAAGGAATTGAGGAAACCAGAGATTGGATTACAGATGAGGTTACGGGATATTATCCTTCTTTTTTTGGTTACTGGAAAAAGGTTGAAAAGTATTTATACAAATAAATATAGAGAAATGATTATTAATAAAAAAGAAATAGAACAATTAGAACAACGCTATCGAACGGCATTTATCAATTCATTGGCTGGTTTTCGTCAGGCAGTATTGGTTGGCACAATGTCTGCGGATGGTTCTACTAACCTGGCTATTTTTAATTCCCTCATTCACTTAGGTGCCAACCCAGCTCTCTTTGGCTTAATAAGCAGGCCAGACAGTGTGCCAAGAGATACCTTGCAAAATATAATCGACAGCAATGAATATACCTTAAACTTCATTGATGCCATACATTATAAAAAAGCACATCAAACATCAGCCCGGTATGACAAAGGTATTTCTGAATTTGAAAAAGCAGGATTTACTCCATTTTATCAGCCAGGTTGTAGTGCTCCGTTTGTAGAAGATGCAGTGGTAAAAATTGCCATGAAATTTGAACAAAGCATTCCAATCCCTTTAAATGGCACTGTACTTATTATTGGAAGTGTGCTGCAGGTAGATATAGAAGATGCCATGGTGGGACATGATGGATTTGTAAATTTATCAGGATTGGAAGTATTGATCAGCCAGGGCCTTGATGCTTATTTTGTTTCTAAAGAAATAGGCCGCCTGCCCTATGCAAAACCATAAACTTATTAAATAATCCAATACTTGTTTAAATGTGAAAAATATAAAAAAAGAATTTTTACCTCAAAAGAATTGTCTGGTTTGCAAAAGACCATTTACCTGGCGTAAAAAATGGGAAAAGGTTTGGGACGAAGTAAAATATTGCAGCGATAAATGCAGAATGAAAAAAAATAAATGAAAAAAACCGGCATCATATTTCCCCATCAATTATTTGAAAAAAATATACTTCTATCAACTTGTAATACTATTTACCTGGTAGAAGAATGGCTTTTTTTCAGGCAATATAATTTTCATAAACGGAAAATTTCCTTTCACAGGGCCAGCATGAAGTTTTATGAAAGCTACTTGAAGTCTAAAAACATTCAGGTAGTTTATATTGATGCAATCCACGAATTAGCAGATGTAAGAAAATTAATTCCATATTTAAAATCAAAGGGAATTACTGCATTTGAATACCTGGATACCACTGATTACTGGCTTGAGCAACGGATCATCCATACTTCCAAAATGCACAACATTCAGCAAATAAAAAATGGAACATCCCTGTTTATAAATACTTCGTCTGAAATTGCAACCTATTTTTCGGATAAGAAAAAAATGTTTCAAACAGACTTTTATAAACATCAACGCCTGAGTAGAAATATATTAGTAGAAAAAGATAAAAAACCAATGGGGGGAAAATTGACTTTTGATGATGAGAACCGCTTAAAATACCCTAAAGGAAAAACACCCCCACTTACAGAATTTTTAAAGCCCCACCCTTTCACTACTGAAGCTATTGCCTACACAGAAAAATATTTTCCGGATAACTACGGTAACCTGAATACTGATTTTATTTATCCAACCAACTTTGCAGAAAGTAAAAAATGGCTGCAAACTTTTTTCAAATCAAGATTTTCAGCATTTGGTGCTTATGAAGATGCCATCATTTTAAATGAAATATTTCTTCATCACAGTGTGTTAACACCAATGCTGAATGTGGGCCTGCTTACACCACAATTCATTATTGATGAAGCTTTGTACTATGCAGCCAATAATGACATTCCATTAAATTCTTTAGAAGGGTTTATCCGGCAAATTATAGGTTGGAGAGAATTTATTAGAGCAGTTTATGAATTGAAAGGTACAAAAGAACGTACAAAAAATTACTGGGGGTTTACCAAAAAAATACCTCCTTCTTTCTGGAACGGCAGCACCGGAATAGAGCCGGTAGACAGTACTATTAAAAAAGTTTTGGAAACCGGTTATTGTCATCACATTGAACGGTTAATGGTATTAGGAAATTTTATGCTTTTATGTGAATTTGATCCCGATGAAGTTTACCGTTGGTTTATGGAAATGTTTATAGACGCCTATGATTGGGTAATGGTACCGAATGTGTATGGCATGAGCCAGTTTGCAGATGGCGGACTCATGGCAACTAAACCGTACATAAGCGGTAGTAACTATTTAATGAAAATGAGTGATTACAAAAAAGGAGAATGGCAAATAGTTTGGGACGCACTATTTTGGAGGTTTATGCATGCGCATCGCAGCTTCTTTTTGCAAAACCCCAGGCTAGGAATGTTGGTAAGGAGTTTTGATAAAATGACGGAAACCAAACAACAGGCTTATCTAAATAATGCTGAACAATTTCTTAATTCACTTTAAGATACCAAAAACCATATTTTTTTATAAAACGATAAATTATTGGAATTTAGGAAGGGCATCACATAACATTGATTCCCCTGATTGAAAGTCAATTGACGCCATAATATATATAGTTTTATAAATAAATAATTCATGCTAATTTAGTATCTTTTATTAATGAAAATCCTTCTTTTACTTTTCTTACCTATCTTAACTCAGGGACAAATTATTTACAAGGGTAGCATTATTAATAAAAGCACAAAAGAAAAAGTCCCTTATTCTTCTGTCGGGCTTATCAAAGAAAACACTGGAATTAATGCAAATGAGGAAGGATATTTTATTTTACCATCAAAAAATTACATCAATGACACACTGATCATATCAAGTGTAGGTTATGAAACATTTAAAATTTGTGTAAATAATTTACCGGAAAATTTGCAGTATGAGATATCAGAGAATCCTATTCCATTAAAAACAGTAATAATTAATAGTAATTACAATGAATCAACAACATTAAATGATTTTTCAAATTGCGGTTTAAACTCATATACTTCTAATGGCTCAGTCACTCAAATCGCACAACATTTCCGATCACCCATAGCGAATTCCTTATTAAGCAAACTAGAGATATGTAAGGTTGGTGATAATTCTTTATTTAGAATCAGAATATATGATATGGATTCATTATCAGGAAAGCCATCCACGGATCTTGCTGATACAATTATTGAAGTAAAATCCGGAAAACGTCATGTTAACATTGATTTGGAACCTTATAAAATAATTATTCCGGGAAAGGATTTCTTTATAGCTATTGAATGGCTGTACATTGCATATAATCAATACAGTGTCAAAGATAAAAGGTTCGGTAAAAAACAAACGTATTTTCATTATAATCCTGATATCTTTTTTAAGGAAAGAAATTCCAACAGCACTGACATTAAAAACAACCTGGAAGTCTGGTACTTAGATTACCGTAAAAAGTGGTTCCGGTTGAATCCAAACTGGGGGTTTTTAATATCTGCTAAAGTAAAATATCAATCTAAATAAATGCAGTGAATCAGTGATAAGTAAGTTAAATTTATTTAATAGTTGAACAATTAAAAAGCTATCACCCAACTAAGCAATATCAAATTGTGACAACATGTTGCAAATTCATATATTTTTCGGATTTTCTGTAATTTTCGTTTGAACCATACTTTAATTAATATTTAATTCCAAAAAAGACTCTGTATGTCAAATAAAACTACCCGAAATCTTCTTTACATAACAATTATAGTTTATTTCTCATCAATACTGATCTGGACATTATTATTTTATAGAAATCCTTTTTTAAAAAATGTCCTGTTCGATATCCACCTGATATTTTCTTCGACAATTGTATGTTACTTATTTATCCGATTAGTTTTAAGCTTGTCAATGATGGATTTTATTAAAGTCTTTATCCGAACACTATTTCGTGTTTGGCTGTTGATCTTTATCACTTTTGCTATTTCCCGTTCGATGGATAGAATTGGTATTCTTTTATCGCTCACTTTTATTTTTGGCTATATCGAAGGGTTACTGGATATTAATAAATGGTTAGAATCCGATCCTTCTCTCCCCCATCCTTTTCCCAGGGAACCAGCCAAAAATAAATTGAATCATGCTTTTATTACAATACTTTTAATGAGTATTATTCACATCTTTTGTGCAATAGCTGTTTTGCTTTTTTATCTATTCTTTTAAAACAGATTCTTTTTATATTAGCTGATATTTGTTAACAAATAAATCGCATCATGACCAAAGCAAATAAAAACAATTTATTACCTAAACATAAAGAAGAATTATTAAACGTTTTGAAAGTACGTTTTGAAAAAAATCCAACCCGCCATAAAGGACTCGAATGGACAAAAATCCGGAAGAAACTCGAAGCTGATACAGAAAAACTTTGGTCACTGAATGAAATGGAAAAAACAGGAGGTGAACCTGATGTTATTGGTTATGATAAAAAGACCGCAGAATTTATTTTTTTTGATTGTGCTGCAGAAACTCCAAAAGAGCGCAGAAGTATTTGTTACGATCGTGCAGCTCTTGATGCAAGAAAAGAAAATAAACCGGCAAATAATGCAATGGATTTGGCTGCAGCTATTGGCATTGAAATTTTAACGGAAGAACAATACCGGGACTTACAGGAACTTGGAAATTTTGACACAAAAACATCAAGTTGGATAAAAACACCTGGTCCTATACGAAAACTAGGTGGTGCACTTTTTTGCGATCGCCGTTACGATACTGTCTTTGTATACCACAATGGAGCTGAATCCTATTATGCCGGCCGGGGCTTCCGTGGTTCACTAAGAGTCTGAATTCATATCGAACCATAAATCAAGCGTACTCATAAAATATATTATTTAAAAAATGAGTTATAACCTATTGCAAATTTTAGGCCCAGCAGCAAACAAATCACAGCCTGTAATTGTATCTGATTTTTTATAGAGTGAAATAATCCGCAAAGTCAATTCACACAAACTCCTATAGATATTCTGAAACATTTTTATATTTATGAAAATTTCAAAAAACCATGCTTACAGACATTAACCCAAAATTACCCATGCGTAACAAAGCAGTTACAAAGGAATTTTATATAAATAAGTTAGACTTCCAGGAATTTGGCAATGCTGACTTTGACGGATACCTGATGGTTGAAAAAGACAATATTCAAATTCATTTTTTTGAGTTTAAAGATCTGAACCCAACAGAAAATTATGGGCAGGTATACATTCGTACAGACGAAATTGATTCTTTATACCGTTCAATGCTGGATAAAAAATTAAGCATCCATCCTTCAGGCGAATTGCAAATAAAATCATGGGGACAAAAAGAATTCTCGATGCTTGACCCTGACAACAACCTTTTAACCTTTGGGCAAGATGCTTAAACAAAAAATGCCATAAATATTTCCTGGAATAAATCAAGTCATAATAAAGCCTATTTATTATTGTTAACAGACCATTACTGGTAAAATTGAATGAACAGATCATTCACAAAACAAAGAGATGGTCTGATATCAAACCATCTCTTATAATCAATTATACTTAACAGGCATTTTATTAAATGTTCTCATTAACTATTCCTTACATCACAAAGGCTATGTTCTACAACTCTGATCTTTACAGAATGGGAGTGATCAAACCAGATCGAATCGGTCAAGGTTCATCACCTTATTCCATGCTTTCACAAAGTCTTTTACAAATTTTTCCTGAGAATCCGAACATCCATAAACTTCCGCCAGGGCTCTTAACTCAGAATTTGAACCAAAGATCAGATCAACACGGGTACCCGTCCACTTTAGTTCACCTGTTTTACGATCACGGCCTTCAAATACGTCTTGAGAATCTGATGATGCCTTCCAGGTTGTACCCAGATCAAGAAGATTCAGGAAGAAGTCGTTGGTAAGTGTCCCCGGACGTTTGGTAAAAACTCCAAGCATTGACTGATCAAAGTTCGTATTTAGGACCCGCATACCGCCAATGAGAACTGTCAACTCTGGTGCAGTCAGCGTCATCAGTTGTGCTTTATCAACTAACATTTCTTCTGCCGAAGTTGTATGTTTAGATTTAAAGTAGTTGCGGAACCCATCAGCAGCCGGCTCCAGAACAGCAAAAGACTCCACATCAGTTTGCTCTTGTGATGCATCAGCTCTACCGGGTGTAAATGGAACTGCTATATTTTGACCAGTATGCTGAGCTGCTTTCTCAATACCCGCACATCCTCCGAGAACGATCAGGTCGGCAAGCGAAACCATCTTACCACCAGACTGAGCACTGTTGAATTCTTTTTGAATGACTGCAAGCTTCTCCAGCACTTTTTCAAGATGAGAAGGATTGTTTACTTGCCAATCCTTTTGAGGTGCCAGGCGTATACGGGCACCGTTTGCACCACCACGTTTATCAGATCCACGGAATGTGGATGCCGAAGCCCAAGCAGTAGATACCAGTTGAGAAACTGACAGATCAGTGTTCAGTATTTTGGCCTTCAGAACAACGATATCCTTATCATCAATTGTTTTGTAACTAACCGCTGGAATAGGATCTTGCCAGATCAACGCTACTTTTGGTACTTCCGGGCCAAGATAGCGAGTTATTGGCCCCATATCCCGGTGAGTAAGTTTAAACCATGCAAGAGCGAATGCATCTGCAAACTGATCAGGATTATTTAAGAACCGTTTTGAGATTTTCTCATATGCTGGGTCAACTCTCAATGCTATGTCTGTCGTAAGCATAAATGGTGCGTGTCGTTTTGATGGGTCATGTGCATCCGGCACTAAACCTGCTCCTGCCCCATCTTTCGGTTTCCATTGCTGTGCACCTGCAGGGCTCTTTGTAAGTTCCCATTCATAGCCAAACAGGTTCTCAAAATAATTATTGCTCCATTTTGTTGGTGTTGTTGTCCAGGCCCCCTCCAGGCCGCTTGTGATCGTGTTTACTCCATTGCCGCTACCAAATGTGTTCCTCCAACCGAGGCCTTGTTCTTCAATGCCCGCAGCTGCAGGTTCCGGGCCTACGTATTTGCCGGGGTCTGCAGCTCCATGGGTTTTACCAAAGCTGTGTCCACCGGCAATCAATGCAACGGTTTCTTCGTCATTCATGGCCATACGACCAAAAGTTTCACGAATATCACGGGCAGACGCGAGCGGGTCAGGCTTTCCGTTAGGACCTTCGGGATTGACATATATGAGACCCATCTGAACAGCGGCGAGTGGATTCTCCAGTTCGCGGTCACCGGAATATCGTTTGTCGTCCAGCCATTTACTTTCAGAACCCCAATACACGTCTTCCTCAGGCTCCCATATATCCTCACGCCCACCTGCGAAACCGAATGTATTAAAGCCCATCGACTCAAGTGCACAATTACCGGCAAGGACCATCAGGTCGGCCCAGGATATTTTCCTGCCATATTTTTGTTTGATCGGCCATAACAGCAAACGGGCTTTGTCAAGATTCGCATTGTCTGGCCAACTGTTGAGTGGTGCAAATCTTTGGGTACCCGAACCTGCACCGCCACGACCATCGGAGATACGGTAGGTACCTGCACTATGCCAAGCCAACCGAATGAAGAAAGGACCATAGTGACCATAGTCAGCAGGCCACCAGTCTTGAGATGTGGTCATCAAAGAGACAATATCTTTTTTTAAAGCGGCCAGATCCAGGGTATTAAAATCCTTCGCATAATTAAATGACTTATCCATCGGATTTGAAAGGTCAGCATTTTGCCGGAGGATGTTCAATTTCAGCTGATTGGGCCACCAGTCACGGTTTCTTGGACCTGACCCTGCGCTTTGGTTTAAAGCTCCACCATGAAACGGACATTTGTTCTCACTGTTAACATTATATGCTGATTTGCTTGGGGATGTGTTATTTTCCATTGTTATACTTTTTTATATTTTATTATTAATTACAAATTTACGATAAACTGTATTTAATTAATATCATAACTCCGATATGCTGTTAATGATACTTCATATTTTCAAATGCAAAATTAAGGGTATTTATAAATATTCCTCAGCCGGTATAGAAACTTTCAATAATACTCAGGAACGTAGTTTTAACATCCCGGCTTGAAAAAGGTTTACACAAAATATTATTTATGCAATGAAGGCATGGCATTTATATTTATTAATATTTAATCACAAAGAAATAGTTGTCATCCCGCGACTTCACTATCTTTAAAATTCATCCAACATGTGATCATGAAAATTAAATTCATTGCCTTTATTTATAGTTTTTTATTGCTACATGTTTGTTTTGCACAAACAGACAGTTTCAATTTTTATAAAAAAACTTCTGCTATGATCCCAATGAGAGATGGGGTTAAATTGTTTACAGTAATATTTAGTCCGGTAGGTGCAACCCATGATTTACCGATACTGTTGCAGCGAACACCCTATGGAGCAAATGGCAGTGATTCCCCGGATGATACTACCATAAATACACAGGCATTCGGTACAAATTTTGCGAGCATGTTGAAGGAAGGATATTTTTTAGTGTTCCAGGATATCCGGGGCAAATATAAAAGCCAGGGAACAATGGAAATTCATCAGCCACTGATTCATAACAAACAAAAAACTGCCATAGATGAAAGTACCGATACATGGGATACGGTGGATTGGTTGGTGAAAAATATAAAAGAGAATAATGGGAAAGCTGGAATTTTTGGCATTTCCTACCCCGGCTGGCTGGCATTGGTTGGTGCTGTTGATCCTCACCCGGCTTTGAAAGCATCATCAGAACAAGCTTGTATGGGAGACTTATTTTTAGGTGATGATTTTCACCACAATGGAGCTTTCCGTTTAAGTTATGGAATGGAGTACACCTATGAAGTAGAATTTGATAAAACTACAGACAGCGATTTTCCTTTCCCTCAATATGATCTATACGACTGGTATTTAAAATTGGGTTCTCTGAAAAATGTAAATGAAAAATATTTTAAAAATAAGATCCCAACCTGGAACAATTTTGTAAAACATCCGAATTATGATGAATTCTGGCAAAAGAATTCGCCTTTAAATTATGTTGAAGCTGCACAAATACCTCAATTACATGTAGGCGGTTATTATGACCAGGAAGATATTAACGGCCCGCAACTGATGTACCAGCATATGGAGAAAAAAGATAAGGATAATTATAATCATATTGTTCTTGGGCCATGGAATCACGGACAATGGGCAAGAGGCAAAGCAGATAGTTTGGGAAAAATCTCTTTCGGCAGCAACACCGCCTTCTGGTTCCAGGCTTTACAAAAAAAGTGGTTCGACTTCTGGCTAAAAGGGATCGGTGACGGAAAATTTGATGAAGCTTATTGTTTTCAAACAGGATCCAATCAATGGAAAACTTATCAATCATGGCCGCCCAAAGAAAAAGTAATTCAGAAACTGTATACCTTTTCGGATAACACAGCATCATTTATTAAACCAGTTGCTGATAAAGGATCTATATCATATATCAGTGATCCTGCCAAACCTGTTCCCTACCGAACGCAACCCATTGAAGCAACCTATGGACCTGGTAGCAGGTGGAGGCAATGGCATGTGGATGACCAACGTTTTGTATATTCAAGACCCGATGTAGTCAGTTTTTCAATGAATAAATTAAATGAAGATCTTACCGTAACCGGGAAAATCATGGCTCATCTTTTTGCCAGTACCAGCAGTACCGATGCTGATTGGATCGTAAAACTGATCGATGTTTATCCTGATTTTGATTCAGCCAGTTTAACAATGAGCGGTTACCATTTACCGGTAGCAATGGAAGTATTCCGCGGGAGATTCAGGCAAAGCTTTTCAAAACCCGGCCCATTAACTCCCGGTAAACCTGAAGAATATGTTATTGATCTTCACGACATCAACCACACTTTCAAAAAAGGACACCGTATTTTGATCCAGGTTCAAAGTACCTGGTTTCCGGTCATAGACCGTAACCCGCAGAAATATGTACCGAATATTTTTGAAGCAAAGGAATCTGATTTCATAAAAGCAACAGAGACGATCTATTGTAATCAACAATATGCAAGCTATATTGAATTGCCTGTTATAAAGAATTAGTTGATTAAGTTTGATAGAATAATATTATCTGAGGATTATTTTTTTCAAATCGTCTTCTTGTAAGTTCAAAAAATTGCAATTAATTTTATAGCCAGACTTACATGATAAATAATATGAACCAATCTATTAACAAGATTGATAATTACATAGAAACGTTTCCGGAATTTACACAGGAAATGCTTAACCAGGTTCGTGAAACCATTAAAAAAGCAGCTCCCGATGCAGCAGAAAGTATCAGTTATGGAATGCCTGCATACAAATTATACGGACGACCATTGGTTTATTTTGCAGCATTTAAAAATCATATAGGTTTCTATGCTACTCCAACTGGACATAAAAATTTCATGAAAGAACTGTCCATTTATAAACAAGGAAAAGGTTCAGTGCAATTTCCATTGGATAAACCAATACCATTGAATTTAATTAAGAAAATAACTCTTTTCAGGGTAAAAGAAAACCTGGCAAAAACAAAGAAATAATAATCAGCAATAAAACGAGTTAAATATTATCTTTACCTTATAAAAGTATCTGAATAAAAAAATATAGCTATGAAAATGAATGCATTTACAAACTTTTGTTTAGCCATACTGTTAAATATTACTTTGTTTTCCTGTAAGAAAGAAAACACAGTTAATGACAATAATAACCCCTGCATTAAACTTGCCCTGGTGCGTACTCATCCTTTTACACCAGTAATAAAAGGAGATGAAATAAATATTAGTGTAGATTCCCTGGAAGATGCTTATTATACCTGGACAGGTCCGGGAAATTATCAAAGTTATTCTCAAAATAATACGGTTTCATTTTATGCCGATTATAGTCATAGAGGCTGGTACTATGTTAATGTATCGTACAACGGATGTAATGACCGTTATGACAGTGTTTACGTTTCCGTAAAATTCCCCCAGGGAACACCCGGTTGTTCTATTGCCAATAACAATGCAACTTTTAACAGTGCCCTTATATTAGGGAACCAATCATTTACCAGTATATTCTTTGGAGGAGTTACCGTTGGATATGGAGTTACATGCAATAGTTCTAATGGCGATCTTAACATTACTATGTCTTCCTATTGGCTAACAAATGATTTTGAAGATGGCATTTATTATACTTCCAGTAATCCATTGCCCGACTATGCTGATATTGATAAAGTATTTATCAGTGATGTGAATCAAGGCATTTATTGGGTGGCAGAACCCGGAAAGCCGGTTTATATCAGCCATGTGGGAGGTAAAAGAAGAATAACATTTTGCGATATCCCGTTCTCAGGTTCTTTGGGCGGAACACTTTATCACGCAACTATCAAAGCCCAGATCACACAACCTTAGGCAAGGTATTCTAACTTTATAGATTTTATTTTCAGGCCGGCATATTCTGTACATAAGTTTCGTGAGGTAGGTAAACGCTTTTTAAGAATAATCAAGAAGGAAATTGTTCATACAGTCAGCAACGAATTATGTTACCTTTTCATGGGAAAAGAGATTACCCCGTTATTACTTAATACCTATACGGAAGATTCTTCAAAGTGAGTATTTCTATAAAGATCCTTTGCATATAAATAAACTATTTGATTTAGCAGTAACTGATTTTAAAAGAGGATCCAGAAAAAGGACAAAAAATAATTTACGACGTACTGACCTACAATTAAAAGATGAATTAGATGACTTCTATTATTAAAACAGCTAGCAAAGATTTCGAAATACTTGCCAGCCTGGGTAAGCAAACATTCATTGAATCCCATGGCCATAGCGCATCGTCCCACGATATAGAGGCATATGTTACTGAAAAATATACGAAAGAGATATTCATAAAAGAATTAGAAAACGAAAATAATATTTATTATACTTTATATCACAATGACCAACCTGCCGGTTATTCAAAGATCATATTGAATTCTACTGATGAAAATATTCCATCTCCCAATGTAACAAAGTTGGAAAGATTGTATTTATTAAAGGAGTTTTATGATTTGAAACTTGGATTAGCACTTTTTAATCATAATATACAAATATCAAAGGAAAATAACCAACTTGGTATGTGGCTATTTGTTTGGAAGGAAAATCGAAGGGCAGTTAAATTTTACAAACTAAACGGATTCAAAATTATAGGAGACTACGATTTTAAAATATCCGAAAACCATTCGAACCCCAACTATAAAATGTTACTGAAATATTAATAAGCCAATCATTTACACTTCCTTTATTTATTTTCTGATGCTTGGAAATTTTGTTCCTTTAATTTAAATTTACTAATGGTTTGAGTTCTTTTTATTAATCTTTAGGACCTTCTTATAAAGACATTCAGCCAATTATATCTTAGGAACTATTTAATCAAATAATAAATTATTAATTATGAATCCCAACAGAAGAAACTGGCTAAAGAAAATTGGGCTTGGAGTTGTAGCAGCAGCTTTTACTCAACACAATATTTTTGCATCATCAAAAATATCATTTTCCGAACCAGATGAAAAAGACTTAGCAGATAAACCTGGCAAAAATTTTGAAACATCTTCCTTAGGGGCATTTTCTATGAGCCTTAATGTCAAAGACCTGAAAGCTTCCATTCAATTTTATGAAAATCTTGGATTTAAAGTATTCGCAGGTAAAATGGAGATCAATTATGTTATCATGAAAAACGGTAATTGCTTAATTGGGCTTTTTAAAGGAATGTTTAAGAACAATATCCTGACCTTTAATCCCGGATGGGATGAGAATGCTAACAATATAAAAGCTTTTGAGGATGTTAGAAAGATCCAACAGCAGCTGAAGGAAAAAGCTGTAAAATTTGAATTAGAAGCAGACACTAAAAGTACAGGCCCGGCAAGTTTTATAATTCTTGACCCTGACGGGAACTCAATACTTATTGACCAGCACGTTTAATATTGAGATAAACAAAATAAGTAATTTTTATCCCTTTATTAAGTAGAAAACCAGTTAAGGGTTTTCAAAAAAACTATATCTCAAATCCGGAGTTCAATTACCACTATTAAAAATCAGATTCAATATGATCAACCTAATAAGAACGAATTCCGGCAATAAAGATTTTATTGAATTAGTAACAGTTCTTGATATTTATTTAGCAGAAAAAGACGGAGAAGAACATGCTTTTTACAATCAGTTCAATAAGATCAGCAATTTAAACAACGTTATAGTGGCTTATAATGAAAATACAGCTATTGGATGTGGAGCAATAAAAGAATTTTCTCCGGGGATCATGGAAGTAAAAAGAATGTTTACAAATCCAGGATACCGTAGCCTTGGAATTGCCAGTAAAGTATTAAATGAACTTGAAAATTGGGCCAGGGAATTATCTTACACAAAATGTATATTAGAGACAGGTAAAAGACAGGTAGAAGCCATTGAATTATATAAAAAGAACGGATACTCGCTGATACCAAGTTACGGACAATATAAAAATGCAGAGAACAGTTTATGTTTTGAAAAATCCCTGATCGGGGTGTAGCATATAAGAATCCTTTTTAAAAGTATGCAGGTATGGATCTTATCTTAAATAAGCTGCTATTGCAGGTATTCTTCATCCAAGTTGATAAATAATCATATAAATCAAACCTGCCATCACTTAAATGTACAAACTTAACTTAAATAGGGCTATAAATTTGGTTGTATATTGCTCTTTAAAAACGAATACCCGAAAATTTGGGGCTTAATTTTACCCTGTCTTAAAATAATTGAAATGAAGTGTAAAATATGTGATACAAATGATTCATTCAACATTCATGTAATTAAAGAAATGATGTTTGGCTTTAAAGATGAATTCAATTATTTGGAATGCCTGCATTGCGGATGTTTTCAAATTGAAAATATTCCGTCAAATATGGAAAAATATTACCCCGCAAATTATTATTCATTTCAATCTGAACAAAAAAAGAAAACAAAATTAAATTATTTTAAAACGCTACAGTTTAACCAGATTTCAGGCTATAAAAAAAGCCTGCCTGGTGCAATTGTTTCATATAAGTATACCTCTGAGATTTATCATTGGTTTAAATTCTTACATGTAAATAAAAAGGAAGCCAATATTTTAGACATTGGTTGCGGGCAAGGGGAATTACTGAAAGATCTGTTCACCGTAGGTTTTCAAAAATTAACAGGCATTGACCCATATATCGAAAAAGATATTCATTATAATCCAAAACTTAATGTGTACAAAAAAGAAGTATTTGATGTAAATGAAAAATTTGACCTGATCATGATGCATCATAGCTTTGAACATATGGCAAATGAACCGGAGGTTTTAAATAAAATAAATCAAATTTTACATCCCGACGGGAAATTATTGATCCGGATACCCGTTATAAGCAAACCATTAATTGAAAAGTATGGAGTGGATATGGTAAGTTTAGATGCTCCCAGGCATTTTTTTATTCATACGATCAAAAGTATACATCTGCTTTTAGCAAAAACAGGCTTTTCTGTTTACAGAACTGAATTTGATAGCCAGCCTTTTGAGATAATAGCCAGCGAACAATATAAAAAAGGAATCAGTATTTATGACCCAAAAAGTTATTTTAGCGATCCAAAAAACAGTGAATTTACCAAAGAAGATATATTGAATTATAAAAAACAAATAAACAAACTAAATGCTGAGCATCAGGGTTCAACTGCAGTATTTTATATCAAAAAATCTGCCTAATACAAATTTTTTAGCTAAATATACGATCCATACCAAATCAGCCGTGTTTTCAGACATCCTCAGAAAAACCTCAACATTCCGATACTGGAAAAAATTTAAAATTTGTGGCAAAAAAGAAAAAATCAATCACTAACTTCAATTTTCTGATAAAAGCGATAGATTGAATTCATCTCATCTACTGAGTAAAAAAGATACAACTTGAAACTAATTGAAAGTATTAAACTTCGTCACAGGGCGAACAAGTACAAAAATAAAGATGACAAAGGAGGTATTGCTTATGTTAATTCAGCAATTAAACCCGGGCAAACTGCTTTTGACATCGGTGCACATAAAGCCGGTTATTTATATTTCATGCGACAGCTGGTCGGTGATCAGGGTAAAGTATATGCATTTGAGCCTCAATCAATCCTGTATCGTTACATAAAAAAAGTAAAAGAATTGTTTCATTGGGACAATGTAACCATAGAACACCTTGCATTATCAGATAATGCAGCAACTGTAAAACTCTATATTCCCAATAACAAAGTAAGCAAAGCTACATCACCCGGAGCTACAATAGTTGAACATAAAGAAGATCCGAATATAGTAGCTACAGAAAATGTATCTACCGAAACCTTAGATGCTTATTGTATTCGTCGTGACTTAAAACCGGCATTTTTAAAAATGGACGTGGAAGGCAATGAATTAAAGGTATTGAAGGGTGGCATTGAAACTTTAAAAAAACACAAACCAAAGATCCTGGTTGAAATTGAAGCCCGCCATGTAGGAAATGAAAAAGTACTGGAGACCTTTTCATTTATGGAATCTTTGGGTTATAAAGGATTCATACTTCATAATCTTGATCATGTTCCTATTTCAGCATTTAGCTTTGATAAATATCAAAACACTAATGATATGAGCAATTATTGTAACAATTTTATTTTCGAATAAAATTCAAAACCGGATTTATTTTTTCTTTCAGCACAGTTTGGATTTTTCACTACTGCTTTGACAGGAACCAACAGTCAATTAACTACTTTGACTATGATGAATAACTCATAATCCCATGCCTGATTGCATGAATTATTCCTGCTAATATGGCTCGCCAAATTCAGTATCAACAGCTATCTGCCTTTTGTTCATAAATTTGCTTTTGAGTTTTGAAGGAAATTTCGTTTCTTTAATCAACTGCATGTATCGTGGTAAGGATGAAAGTTCCATAAATACGAAAATGTGTAAATAATATTTCATACTTAAAAAAAGAATCACTCATACTAATTTTCTGAATCAATAGACCTGCTGAATGCTTTTTAACTCAATAAATTTTGCTATTTTTTTACCGGTTGTTTTTATTCTTTATTGGTTTGTAACTAATAAAAGTTTAAAAACTCAGAATATACTGTTACTGCTTGCCAGTTACTTTTTTTATGCTTCTTGGGATTGGAGATTTTTATTTTTACTGATCTTTTCTACACTTTTAGACTATTACACCAGTATTAAAATGTGTGAAGCTAAAAATCAGTCTAACAAAAAATTTTGGTTTTGGTTAAGCATTTCCATTAACCTGGGATTTTTAGGGATTTTTAAATATTACAATTTTTTTGCTGCCTCGTTTGCTGATGCTATTTCAAGCTTTGGATTACATGTCAGCCCATGGACATTAAAAGTTATTTTACCGGTAGGCATTTCATTTTACACTTTCCATGGTTTATCTTATGTTATTGATATTTATAAGAACAGAATAAAAGCTGAAAAGAATTTCATTGACTATGCTGTATTTGTTAGTTTTTTCCCTTTGCTTGTTGCAGGCCCGATAGAACGAGCTACGCACTTACTACCCCAGATCCAAAAGAACAGAACCTTTGATTACAAAAAAGCCGTTGATGGATTAAGACAAATCTTATGGGGGCTGTTTAAAAAAGTGGTTATTGCTGACCAGTGTGCCATATATGCAAATATGGCATTTAATAATTCAGCGGAATATACCGGAAGCACCCTTCTTTTAGGAGCCATATATTTTGCCATTCAGATCTATGGTGACTTTTCAGGTTACTCAGATATTGCCATCGGAACAGCAAAGCTTTTCGGAATAGATCTCTTGAGAAATTTTGCATTCCCCTATTTTTCAAGAGATATCGCAGAATTCTGGCGGCGATGGCATATTTCATTATCAACCTGGTTCCGGGATTATTTATATATTCCTTTAGGAGGCAGCAAAGGCGGAATGTGGATGAAGATCAGAAATACGTTTATCATATTCCTGGTAAGTGGTTTTTGGCATGGCGCAAACTGGACATTTATAATTTGGGGGTTTTTAAATGCGCTTTATATTATGCCATCTATTATATTTAATACCAATCGAAATAACCTTGATATCGTTGCCCAGGGCAAACGCTTTCCTTCTTTCAGAGAATTACGCTCAATAATCCTGACTTTCAGCCTGACGGTATTTGCCTGGATCTTTTTCAGGTCAGAAAATTTAGATCATGCTGTAAAATATATTTCGGGCGTTTTTTCAATGTCATTGTTTTCTGTTCCACAGGAAATTAACAATACTACGGTCTGGTACATCTTTATTTTTCTGATAATTGAATGGATTGGCCGTGAGCAACATTTTGCCATTGAAAAGATCGGATTAAAATTACCACCGGTAGTAAGATTGGGTTTTTATTATGCAATTGTTATTGCCGTTCTTTACTTTGCAGGCTCTAAACAAGAATTCATATACTTTCAATTTTAGTTTATGAAAAAGTTTTGCTTAAAAATATTTTTATTTTCCATACCATTTGTGTTCTTAGTGATTAATCACGAATTTTTTCAAATATCAGGTGGTGATCTAAACAGGCTTGGCTTTGTATCAATTGATAAACATTACAGAGATAAATTTATTAACTTTTCGAAAACTGAAAAAGAAGTCGATGATCTTGATGCCATTAAAAATAACAGCCAGGATCCAATAGATATATTAACATTTGGTGATTCCTTTTCAGACCAGGGCCCCCAGGGATACCAATCTTATTTAATAAATGATCATCATCTCAATGTAGTAAACATTAATATTGTAAGATATAAAATAGTTAATCACATTGAATTGTTACTTCAACTTGCCAATGGAGATTTTTTTGATCGTTTTAAGGTTAAGTATGTACTATTACAATGTGTAGAAAGAAATTTTGTTGTTAGGGGCCAGATATCCGATACAACTAAAATACTAAAATGGGATGAATTCAATAAAAAATATTCATCAAAAAACAGACTGAACTCAGTTGATAAATTCAATGGAAATATTATAAAATATTCACTGAACAACATTCTGTACCGTTTCGATGATAACGCTTTCAATTCCCAGTGTTACAAAATGAAACTTAATAAAAAATTATTCTCAACTCAAAAAAATGAACTCCTTTTTTTTAAAGATGATTATGAGAATTTAAAATATAATGAAAAGTCAAAAATCGATATTCTGAATAATACACTGAACACAATATCGCGAAAATTAAAAAATAAAGGTATCCAATTACTGGTTTTACCAAGCCCGGACAAATATGACCTTTATTCAGATTATATCACTGATAATAAATTACCGAAAAATGTTTTTTTCAATTTAATGAGTACTACTGAAAAAAACTATACATATATTGATGGGAAATCGCTGTTATTAAAATATCTTCAGGAAGGAAAAGAGGATATCTATTTTGCAGACGATACACATTGGTCGCCCTATGGAGCTAAAATAGTGTCTGATAAAATATACGATGTCATCAATAGAAAAGAATGAAATGACAGAATTTAAAGCGGATCGTATATCCTGAAAAGAAAGATCTGTTCATTTTAGCCATCTTTGCTTTTTAAGCAGATAAAATAAATAATAAACAAAACCAAAAGTAACAGTTATCCCTAATGCTATTTAACTCTATAAGTTTTGCTATCTTCTTACCCATAGTATTTATTCTCTATTGGTTTGCCACAAAAAATAATACAAAACATCAAAATATCCTTTTACTGGTATCAAGTTATTTTTTTTATGCATGCTGGGACTGGCGCTTTTTATTTTTACTTATTTTTTCAACCTTGCTTGATTACTATACCGGGATTAAGATGTCTGACAGCAAAAGTCAACAATCTAAAAAATTCTGGTTTTGGTTAAGTATAACGGTAAACCTTGGTTTTCTGGGGATATTTAAGTATTTCAACTTTTTTGCATCATCATTTGCTGATGCAGTTTCTAATTTTGGTTTTCATTTGAATCCCTGGACATTGAAAGTAATATTACCTGTTGGTATTTCTTTTTATACGTTTCATGGATTATCTTATGTTATTGACATTTACAAAAACAGGATAAAAGCCGAAAAGAATTTTATTGATTATTCTGTATTTGTTAGTTTTTTTCCATTACTGGTTGCAGGACCAATTGAACGGGCAACACATCTATTACCTCAAATACAATCAAAAAGTAATTTCAATTATGAAAAAGCTTTCAGCGGATTAAGACAAATATTATGGGGCTTATTCAAAAAAGTAGTTATTGCAGACCAATGTGCAGTGTATGCAAACATTGCATTTAACAGTACTGCAGATCAATCTGGCAGTACATTACTTACAGGAGCAATATTTTTTGCTTTCCAAATTTATGGAGATTTTTCCGGTTATTCTGACATTGCAATTGGCACTGCCAAGCTTTTTGGGATTGATCTGCTGAGGAATTTTGCGTTTCCCTATTTCTCAAGAGACATTGCAGAATTCTGGAGACGATGGCACATATCACTTTCAACCTGGTTCAGAGATTATTTATACATTCCACTTGGAGGAAGTAAAACGGGAACCTGGATGAAAGTAAGAAACACTTTTATAATATTTATTGTTTCAGGTTTCTGG
>JANMMS010000073.1:0-63487 GCA_031373525.1 Ferruginibacter sp. | reverse complement strand
TAGCTTTTAGCTTTTAGCTTTTAGCTTTTAGCTTTTAGCTTTTAGCTTTTAGCTTTTAGCTTTTAGCTTTTAGCTTTTAGCTTTTAGCTTTTAGCTTTTAGCTTTTAGCTTTTAGCTTATTTAATTCTGCAAAGAAACAACCTTTGCTGAATGCTTCAAAATGAAAATTATGTTGTTAACGATTTAAATACTGATTCTAAATTTTGTGTTTCATTTTGTAAGGAAACAATGTTTAAATTATGATCTATACTTAATTGCAACAATTGTTTTCTTACACTGTCTGCATCTGAACATTGAATATTAAATGTTGCCTGCCCAGATCCTTTTGGGGATTGTTGAATATTTTTTACTTCAATGGCAGCAGTTAATTTTTTTAGTATTTCTATATCAATTTTTTCCTTGAATTCTACGGTAACATACTGGTTGCCAGTTGATGATCTTTGCAGGTTCTGCAAACTGTCATCAGCAACAATACTTCCTTTGTTAATGATGATCACCCTGTCGCAGATTGCTTCTACTTCCTGCATGATATGAGATGAGAACAATACCGTTTTGTTTTGCCCGAGTTTTTTGATTACTTCCCTGATCTCAACGATCTGATTGGGGTCCAGCCCTGAAGTGGGTTCGTCCAGAATTAAAACTTCAGGATCGTGTACCAGTGTAGCGGCAAGGCCTACCCGCTGTTTGTAACCCTTACTGAGCTGCCCGATCTTTTTATTGGATTCATGGCTAAGGCCAACGGTCATTATTATGTCTTCAATGGTCTTTTTTGCGTTTTTTATTTCATGTACATTGGCTACGAATTGCAGGTATTCCCGAACATACATATCAGGGTATAATGGATTGGCCTCGGGGAGATAGCCAATTTTTTTATTGGTTTCAATGCTGTTTTTTTGTACCGTGATTCCACAAACCTTTATATCGCCCGAATCAGCCTCGAGGTAACCGGTGATCATTTTCATCGTTGTTGATTTACCTGCACCATTCGGCCCAAGAAAACCTACGATCTCAGCTTTATCTATTGTAAAAGAAATTCCATCAACCGCTTTTTGGCGGCCATACTGTTTAGATAAATTCTTTACGGTTATTGACACAGATCGAATGTATGAATAATAGATATATGATGTATAAATGTATGATTTCAGTAACGTTGCTTTACTGATAAACCAATCAACTAATAAACCATTAAACCGATCAACCTTCTTTTTTATCCTGTGGTGGCCTTTGTGGTCCTCTGTTTTGAGGAGGACGTTGCTGTCTTCCTTGTCCACCTTGTTGTCCTTGTCCTCTTCCCTGTTGTCCTTGTCCCGGACCTTGGGGCCTTTTTTGATTAGCAGGTCTTTGTTGTTGTCCTCCCTGATGTCCTTGTCCCTGGTTCGGATTTTGTCCTTGCTGTCTTAGCTGTTGTTGTCCACCCCCACGATTTTGTTGATTTTGTTGTGGTTGCCTTTGTTGTTGTCCGCCACCTTGTTGTGGCCTTTGATCTCTTTGATCCCTACCTCTTTCTTTATCCCTGCGTTTGCGGGTGGTCTTTTCAAGGCTCTTTAAACTGATCTGCCCAACAATATCTGCATATTCCGGTTCTACTTCTTTTGGCTTGTTACTGGTCAATTCTACTGTTTCCATTTCTTCGGGGCGGATTCCTTCTTTATTTTGTGCTTTGATCTTTTTTACCGTTTCTATGGTCAGCGGATATTGCTTATTGCTTTCCGCCATGGTATACCACATCAGGTTTCTGAAAATATCTTTTTTTACAAGGAAAGCCCGGCCTTTTGCAACTTCCAGCATATCGGCATCAGTTGGAAAGAACTGAAGTGCATCCATATAAGTATCCAGTTCATAATTCAGACAACATTTAAGTCTGCCGCACTGCCCGCTTAATTTTGTTTGATTGATACTTAGATTCTGGTAACGGGCTGCATTTGTATTTACACTCTTGAAATCGGTGAGCCAGGTACTGCAGCACAATTCTCTTCCACAACTACCGATTCCGCCAACTTTTCCCGCTTCCTGCCTGGCGCCGATCTGGCGCATTTCTACTTTAACTTTAAATTCACCGGCATATAATTTTATGAGTTCCCTGAAATCAACCCTGTCATCCGCTATGTAAAAGAAAGTTGCTTTTCTTCCATCTGCCTGTAATTCTACTTCAGCCATTTTAAGTTCAAGCTTTAATTGCCTTGCCATGGCACGGCTTCGAATTAATATTTGGGCTTCCCGGGCCTTGTTTTCTTTCAATTTTAAAATATCCTGTTCAGTTGCCCGACGCAATATCTTTTTAATATCAACACTTTTCTCTTCTATTTTATGTTTTTTCAGTTGTAATCTTACCAGCTCACCGGTCATATTTACCATACCAACATCAAAACCACTAACCCCTTCAACCGCAACCATTTCGCCTTTTTCATAATAATGCACGGTTGTATTTTTAAAATAGTCTTTACGGCTTCCATTATTGAAACTGATCTCAACAACACGGCAATTACTTTCAGGATCGCTGAAAGGCAAATTGGCAAGCCAGTCATGTACATTCATCCTGTTGCAGCCTCCACTGGCACAACTGCCATGGCTCTGGCATCCACCCGGTGCGCCTCCGTCTTTTGAGGTTCCGCAAGCTCCGCTTCCACATCCCATTGTATAAAAGATTTAAGAATTAATATTTAATATGGAACGGGCGATGGTGCAGCTATCGTTGTCATTTGCGTCACTTCGCGAAAGTCTTCGGGAAGTTTTATACAATATCACAAATGTTGGGTATAGTGAAGAGGCCTTGTTTATATAAATTAAGCATACTTCGCCACCAAATCGCTCATATCCGGTTCCTACTGCATCAAAATTACTGATTTGTTGCTAATAATGTGATACAACTTAATAGTAAGTGCATGGAATAGTATTTTAGCATTGGCATTACGTTCAATATAATAAGCCGCCAGGTCAAGTTCATGTACAATGGCTTCCTGTTGGAGGATTCCGCATAGTTTGTTGATCCTCAGGGCAAAATCTACATCGGGTCTGTCTTCAGATTCATTTTGAATCGGGATGATCCTTAACCTGACAGCCAATTCCAGGATATGGACAAAATATTTAAGGAATTGTTTTTGCTTTTCCCGGCCAATTTTACTGATCTCTTCTATCCATTTAACCTGGGCAGCAGGGCCAGTCTTGACAATACTATTAAGCCAGTCTCTTAAAAATACTTCCCAGTCATCTTCAGCATGTTCCAGTTGCTGAACAGCCTCATGATAATTGCCTCCGCTGATTGCCGCAATTTGTTGTGCTTTTTGAACAGATATCCCATTCCTGATCTCAAGGGCAGATTCAATATCCAAAGTAGTAAGCTGAGGGATCTTAATTAGTTGCGTTCGGGATAAGATTGTTGGTAAGATCAAAGAATCATTTTCTGCTACCAATATAAATAAAGTATTTGGTGGCGGTTCTTCAATCAGTTTCAACAGTTTATTGCCTTCTTTTCCTAATAATTCAGGCATCCACATGATCAGGATCTTATATTCACTCTCAAAACTTTTGAGATTCATCTTTCGGATAATATCCAAACATTCATGTGTAGTGATATTTCCCTGTTTGTTCTCTGCACCGATAAATTGCAACCAATCAAAAACATTGCCATACGGATTGGCAGCCATAAACTCCCGCCATTCTTTTATAAAATCTGTGCTGATGGGTTTATCGCCTGCTTTCCTGGAGATGACCGGGTAAGAAAAATGAATATCGGGATGAACCAGCTGGATGGCTTTTTTACAGGCAGCGCATTCGCCGCAACTATCGTTTCTTGTTTCGTTATTTTCGTTTCTCGTTTCTCGTTTCTCGTTGTTTGTTTCTATTTCAGGCTCTCCAAATAAAGAGGAGGCATTAATTTTGGACTGGCTACTGTCTTTCTTACCTTTTATTCGGTCACAAACATTGTATTGTGCAAAAGCCCTGGCTAATGATAAAGCACCACTGCCTTCTTTACCTAAAAATAACAGGGCATGGCTTAGCCTGTTTTGCTGAATCATATGAACAAGCTGTGACTTGATCGCTTTTTGCCCTATAACCTGGGAGAATTGCATTGCCGCAAAGATAAGCGCTGGTAAAATGAAATAATATAAAAATGAAAAAACTGAATTCTTATGTGCCTTATGTTCCTATGTGGTCAATTTTGTTTGGACCACATAGGAACATTGAAAACATAGTTTTAGGGATTGAATGTTTTGAAGTGATATTTTCAAAAAAAAAGCATGAAATAAAAAAAACAGTATATTTAATATCTCATTATCCCATGACACTTCCAGGCCTTTTTTAAAACATCTCCTGTAATAATTATTATCATTAATTAATCGTGTATGAAAAAGATCATTTTCATGTTGGTGCTTATTTGCATTAACCAGGCAGTTTCTTATGGGCAGAATGTGGGTATTGGTACTACAACCCCGGGAACAACATTGGTTGTTTCAAAAGACGTTTCGTCGGGCGGTGGTATTTTAAGGCTTCTTAATAATTCAGGATCGAACCTTGTTTCCTGGATCGGGTTCTCACACGAAGAAGCTAACGGATCTGCTGATAACAGCGACCGGGCACGTATCGGTTGTGAAGTACAAAATTCCGGTAACGGCCATTTATTCTTCAGCACCGGGGGAATGAATACCCAGGTAGAAAGAATGCGCATTACCGATAATGGAAATGTGGGCATAGGAATTATTGCCCCCGCCAATAAATTAGATATAAAGGGTGCTTTAGCTATCGGAGGAAATTTCTCCGGCACTACGGCACCAACCAATGGTGCTATTATTGAAGGCCCTGTAGGAATTGGAACAACTACACCTTCTGAAAAACTGGAAGTGGTGGGATCAATAAAAATTGTACAGGGTCAGAACGGCCTGATTCATACAGATGGGACAACAACTTTAGGAACATTCATAGACAACAGGGCGGGGTGGGTAGGAACAAATTCCAATCACCCACTTTGGTTGTATACAAATTATAGTGATGACCCTGGCATTGTTGTACTGACAAATAATAATGTGGGCATGGGTACAATAGCACCGAATAATTCCGCAAAATTAGAAATTAGTTCAACCAGCCAAGGATTTCTTCCACCAAGAATGACCGCTGCACAACGCAATGGCATTGCATCCCCGGCACAAGGGTTGATGATATATTGTACCGATTGTGGCCTTACAGGTGGCGAACCTCAATATTACAATGGAGGTTATTGGTCAAACCTCACCGGAGGAGTTGCAGCATTGCCTGTTCCCACAGTAAATATTGGTACTACAATCTGGATGCAAAAAAACCTGGATGTAACTACATATAGAAATGGAGACCCGATACCACAGGTAACAGATGGTACCGCATGGGCCGGGCTTACAACAGGCGCCTGGTGTTGGTATAACAATGATTCTGCAACCTATTCTTCTTACGGAAAACTGTATAACTTTTATGCTGTTATGGATCCCCGTGGCCTTGCTCCCGTGGGTTGGGAAGTATCCAATGATTTGGTTGCGACCGCAATTTGCCTGGGTGGAACTGATGTTGCAGGAGGACCACTTAAAGAAGCCGGAACAGCTCATTGGGATAGCCCAAATACCGGCGCAACAAATAGTAGTGGATTTACTGCCCTTGGTTCAGGTTTCCGTTCAGGAGCTAATGGTTCATTCGCAGGTGTTCGCACATCAGCCAGCTATTGGACAACCGTTGTTGCGGCACAAGGGTTAGCACGCTACCGCTACTTCAACAATACTTCTACAACCATGCAGTATAATAATAATTACATAGCATTTGCATCCGGCCTCTCGGTCCGATGTTCTAAGCCAAAGGATTTACAGGTAGGCGATTGTATCTATGGTGGAATAATAGCTTATATTTATCAAACTGGCGACCCTGGTTATATTGCCGGGCAAGTTCATGGTATAATTGCTACTAAAAGTGATGTGAGCCTTTCTGCAGAGTGGGGCTGTAATACTGTATTAATAGGAGGCACTTCGGTGGCCCTTGGCTCAGCGAATTTAAATTCGACTGCCATTACAGGCGGTTGTGGAACACCTGATATTGCCGCCAGGTTATGTGTTAATCTGGTATTATTTAATATATATGGTTTTTGGCATTTGCCCAGTAAAGACGATTTGAATAAACTTTATCTGAATAAAGCTGTGATTGGCGGTTTTAGTGGGGGTTCGTATTGGAGTTCCAGCGAGGTAGATACGAACAATGCATGGAGCCAGAATTTCTCCAGTGGTGTGCAGGCTAATAATTCTAATAAAGCCAGCACATATTATGTAAGGGCAGTTAACTATTTTTAAGTTGACATGAGATGACATCTTTTTTCATTTCAAAGTATTTCAAATCAGAAAAGATGTCATCTCTTTCAATCTCTTTCATCATAACTTTGAAAGAATCATATCACTCATTGGTGTAACCTTGCTTGGAAAATATGCGATCAATTTTCCATTTTCATCCAATAAGAATTTATTAAAATTCCATTTTACTTTAGCATCCATTACTCCGTTATCCTCTTTGTTGCAAAGCCATTGATATATAGGAGCGATATTTTTTCCTTTTACAGATATTTTTGCGGCCATAGGAAAGCTGACGCCATAATTCTTTTTACAAAATTCCCCGATCTTTTCATTTGAACTAGGTTCCTGGTATAGAAAATTATTTGAAGGAAATCCTACAACAACTAACTTGTCTTTATATTTTTCATACAATTGTTCAAGCCCTTCATATTGTGGGGTAAAACCACATTTTGATGCGGTATTGACAATTAGTATTTTTTTTCCTTTAAAATTTGCAAAATCTATGGTATCTCCATTCAATGCTAACACTTTAAAATCATAGATAGATTTGTTTTGCACAGGATTAACTTCCTTTGCTATTTCTATGTTTAAAGATTGGTTATGAATTATCTTTTCATTTGAAAATAGTAATGCAGCAAAGGCTATCAAAAGGATCATAGTGCTATAGTTTACTTATGATCTCTTCACTCATTGGAGAAACCTTGCTTGGAAAATATGCGATCATTTTCCCTTGTTCATCCAATAAGAATTTATTAAAATTCCATTTGATCTCTGCATCCAGTTGACCATTCTGATCTTTATGAGTGAGCCATTGATAGATGGGAGCAGTGTCATCTCCTTTTACTGAGATCTTAGCTGCCATGGTAAAGCTAACGCCATAATTTTTTTGGCAAAATGATTTTATTTCTGTGTTGCTTCCGGGTTCTTGTCCGCCAAAATTGTTTGCAGGAAATCCTATGATGGCCAGTTTATCCTTATATTTTTCATATAAAGCCTGGAGGTCTTTGTATTGAGGGGTGTAACCACATTCGGAAGCAGTGTTTACGATCAATATCTTTTTTCCTTTAAAACTTGCAAAATCTATTGTTTCTCCTTCTAATGAAGCAACTTTAAACTGGTGAACACTTTTAGTTGTATCGTTTGCCTGATTCATTTTATTTTCTGAAACATTTATTTCTGATGCATTGTTTGATTGTGCAGCACAGGAAAGAATGATTGTTGAAATAGCGATCAATTTTATCATAATTTTTTTATTTTATAAACGTAAAAAAAGGGAAAAGGTTCATTTAGTGGTCTTACGACTTTAGTCGCCCGACCACTTTGCTACTATTGTTTTTCATAACAACCCATATCAGGCAAACCAACACTTCGGTTATTATTATCCAGGTCTTTTAAGAATCCTGTTGCTGATCCCTGGTCAATACCAGGTGCATTACTATTTAATGTGATCCTGAAATCATAGTACTTATTTGTTACATTAATGCTATCGAAACCAGGCTCAATGTTTTTTATTGCAGATATAAATGTTGAATTGACCGGATCATTTAAAGCCTTATATAGACAATGATCGAATTGTACATTAAATATATTATTTCCTTGTTTGTTGATGGATAATTCATCATCTATAAATCCACTATCACCCCAAAAAATGCAGTTAAGAAACAAGGCATTTAAATCTGCGGTATTAACACTTCCATTTTGATCGATAAAGTTTGTTGCAAACAAAACAGGTGACTTATGTAGTATATATGAATTGGAATAAGAAGCTAGCGTGCAATTGGTAAAAGTATAATTGCCACCCAAAATAATGTTCAGGTTTTTACCACAGTTACTGATCAATGTATTATCTGCCCGGATACTGCTTTTTATGCATAACAATCCGGCATCATATGCATTGTTTATGTTACATTGGTGTAAGATCAATTTTGGATTGGCGTTTGGAGAAGGATCCTGAACCACTATCGCCTGGTAAGCATTTTTTATAAAAGCATAAGTCAGGATATTATTTTTACTGCTACCCCTGAAATAGATTCCTGGCCAATTTGCAGGGTAATCTTTATATGGATCATCCAGCCTGTCACCTGTAAACCCTACCTCATTTCCTTTAATACCATTTATTATTAAAGTACCATCTGTAATGAATGGGGCATTGGCATGTAAATAAATGCTACATCCCTGGTTAATGGTTAAAGTGAAAGCAGTATCTATACGGAGGCCTCCGAGAATCACATAGGGAAGGTCATTTGTCCAAATTGTGTTAGCAGAGATAACGGTGTTGTTTAAGAAGTGGGCATTTTGCCCATAAGCCTGTAATTGAACAAAGCGGTCATTGCCGTTATAATTAACCAAAATACTATCGCTGATTATGAAAGGAAGATTTGCAGCAGATGGATTTATAGTTACTATTACAAATACATATATACTATCATTTGCTGCGATCTCAATATTTTGCTGTTCTGTTGCTGCTATGCCGTTGATATTAATTTTAAATGGAGAAACTGAACCACCCATTAATTTCACTTTCGACAATAACAATTTCTGGTCATTGTTATTATAGATCTTAAAAGACTTTGTTATTGAGCCGATGCTTGTAAATACGGTGTCGAATTTTATACTGTCAGTACTCAAGGAAAGCCGGGCAAATGGGCTGGTAATAAATGATTCTTTCTTGCAGGAAAAAAAGAACAGCATTGAAATGATGGCTGCTAAAAGTATAAAGGGGAGTTTTTTCATAAAAAACAAATCTACAATAAACTATTTATAGAAAAAGTTAACCACAGAGTAGTAAGAGTTTTTTCACAGAGCTGAAGAAGCTGGATTTATCTATTTTGTGCACCTCTGTGTGGCCACTCATTATCCTCTGTGGTGAAATCATTTACTCGCATGTGCCAATGAAGCAAAGCTGATACTGGTATCGGGCACCCTTAAAATTACCTGGCCGCATGCTTCCAAAGTAGCACCGGTAGTAATAACATCATCTACCAATAACAAATTTTTGCCTTTTAATGTAGCCGGATTCATAATGGTGAAGCTTCCTTCTACATTTTCCCATCTTTCTGTCCTGTGTTTACGGGTTTGGGTTTCTGTGGAGCGCCTCCTTACTACATTATTTAGCATTACGGGAATTTGTGTTGATATATGTATTCCCTGGCATATGATCTCGGCCTGGTTGTACCCTCGTTTAAATTCTTTATCAGCAAATAAGGGCAGTGGAATGAGATAATCTATGTTTGAAAACCTGTTTGATCTTAATAAAGAATTTCCCATTAATTCGCCGAGATAATATCCGATCTCTTTGTTGTTCTTATATTTTAACTGGTGAATTAAATGCTGAACCAACTGTCCTTTTGAAAAATAAAATTCGCTGTGAGCTGCTTTTATTTTTATCCTGCCTGTAAATATTTTTTCTACTGGATTATTTTCATGCAATGCAAAATTTGTATGAGGCAGTTCATTGATGCAATAAAGGCAAAGCAAGTTTTTTTTATCTATAATATCAGATCCGCATCCCAAACATATATGAGGATAAAACAGATACAAAGCATCCGTAAAAATATTTTTTAAAGTGATCATGTTACGGATTATTTATTTTTAAAAAAGGTATTTATATACTTCTTCTACTTTCCCCAATGCAATAATTTCTATTCCTGATTTTACTTTCCCCAATGATTTTGCGCTATACTTGCTTACAATTATTTTTTCAAAACCCAGCTTTTCAGCTTCTGCAATTCTTTGTTCGATCCTGTTTACCGCTCTTATTTCTCCACTTAGTCCAACCTCACCTGCAAAACAAATATACTGGGGAAGGGGAGTATCTTCATAACTGCTTAATAATGCACATACGATCGCAAGATCAATCGAAGGGTCTTCAACTTTTATGCCACCGGCAATATTTATAAAAACATCTTTTACTCCAAAATGAAAGCCTCCTCTTTTTTCAAGTACTGCCAATAATAATTGTAATCTTCTAAGATCAAAACCACTTACTGTTCTTTGAGGTGTACCGTAAACACTTTGAGTTACCAATGCTTGTGTTTCGATCAAAAGCGGCCGGATCCCTTCAATGGTTGCAGCAATTGCAATACCGCTGAGTTGTTCTTCTTTTTGTGTGATGAGTAATTCACTCGGATTGGTTACCACACGCATTCCTTCGCTGGTCATTTCATAGATACCCAGCTCAGATGTAGAGCCAAAGCGGTTCTTAAGGGTTCTAAGGATCCGGTATGCATAATGACGGTCACCTTCAAATTGCAATACCGTATCAACCATGTGTTCGAGAATCTTTGGCCCGGCAATATTACCATCCTTGGTAATATGCCCTATCAAAAAAACAGGGGTATTGGTTTCTTTTGCATATCGCTGTAGTTCTGAAGCACATTCCCTGATCTGGCTAATGCTCCCCGGAGATGATTCAACAAATGGTGATTGTAATGTTTGTATGGAATCAACGATCACCAATTGAGGTTTTAGTTTTTTTATTTCCTTAAAAATAGTTTGTGTATTGGTTTCAGTTAAGAGGTAAAAGTTTTCATTCATGGCACCGATCCTGTCGGCCCGCATTTTGATCTGTTGTTCACTTTCTTCACCACTGATATATAATGTAATGATGTTCTTAAGTTGTAAACCGTTTTGCAGGAACAAAGTTGATTTACCAATACCGGGTTCTCCGGCAACCAACACAATGCTACCCAATACGATACCACCTCCAAGCACCCGGTTCAGTTCAGGGTCACCGGTTACAATTCGTTTTTCTTCTGCACTGCTGACATCATTTATAGAAACGGTTTTTAATTTTGATAAACCACTGAATTCTTTCCAGTCGTCTTTTGGTAATTTATCATTTCCCTTATGGATCACTTCTTCTACAAAAGTATTCCATTGCTCACATGAAGGACATTTACCAACCCACTTGGTACTTTCGTATCCACAATTCTGACAAAAAAAAGCTGATCTTGTTTTACTCATGCAGTAAATGTAGATTCAAATACCAACAAAAAAAAAATGAAGTTTCTTTAGTTTGTATTTCCATGAATCAGTTTGAATATTTATTGAAACCGGGTAAAAAACAACAACAATATTTTTTGAAGAATAAAACGAAGAAAAATGTTCCCGGAAATTAATTTTGAAGTGTGTGAAAAGTAAAAGGGTCAACATTTCTGTTGACCCTTTATACTTACTAACCCATTAAATTCTATTGCTAAATTACAAATTGCACCCACATAAAAAAATATTTTTTTTTCAATGTTAATAAGTTTTTAGCTGGAAACTATAAATATAAATATTTGTATATTAGTGTTGTAATGTATTGAATATCAATATAAAAATATACATTTTCTTATTAATTTACTGCTATTTTTATCTCGTTTTAGCCGGAATAGCGGGGAAAATAAATTAAAATTAATTTGGTTTATAATGTAAACTACTTTATGTTTGTGACAAATTTATAAAAATGAACAAGCTGCTTTTGTTTATAGTTTTTTCCAGCTCACTTTCCCTATTTGCACAGGTAAAAATATCCGGAAAATTAACAGATAATAAGAATAAACCAATAGGTGGAGCCAGTATAACTATAAAAAATTCATACGATGGAACTACTACGGATTCCTTGGGAAATTTTGCTTTTTCAACGACTGAAAAAGGCATACAATTGATCGAGGCAAGTATTTCAGGGTATAGTTCATATGAGAAAAATATTACTATTGATAAAACAGATATAATTTTAAACATATCAATAAAAGAGTTAATAACTGAATTGAAAGCTGTGGTTATAACAGCAGGTTCATTTGAGGCCAGTGATAAAAAAAAGACCACAGTGCTTTCTTCTTTGGATGTGGTAACAACTGCCGGAGCCAATGCTGATATTGTTGGTGCATTGAAAACGCTTCCGGGAACTCAGCAGGTAGGTGAAACAGAGGGTTTGTTTGTAAGAGGTGGCACTGCTACCGAAAGTAAAATTTTCATTGATGGCAACCTCGTAAACAACTTTTTCTATAGCAGTTTACCCGGAGTGGCTACAAGAGGAAGATTTAATCCCTTTTTATTTAAGGGTACTGTATTTAGCAGTGGCGGATATTCTGCTTTATACGGACAGGCACTTTCTTCTGCATTGATCCTGGAATCAAAAGACCTTCCTGAAAGAACAGAGGCAGATCTGTCTGTTTCTGTTATTGGAGTAGGTGGCGGTATTCAGAAGCTGGGAAAAAATAAAAAATCGGCCTGGGGAATAACATATAATTATACAAACCTTGCTTTGGCATTTAAATTTATTAAGCAACAACAGGACTATTTCATTAAACCTGTTTATCATCAGGTTGATGCAAACTTCAGGTTCAAAACTAAAAACGGGGGTTTTGTAAAATATTACGGTTATATGAGTTGGAATAAACTTGGTTTCAGAGCTGCAGATATTGATTCAGCACTTTTACAAAATGCATTTAAACTTGAAAACTTAAATACTTACCAAAACCTCAACTGGAATGAAAAAATAGGTAAAGGCTGGAAAATAAATACCGGTTTAAGTTACAGTACCAACAAAGATGATATTGAAAATGAACTACAGGATGGAAGCCAGGTAAAACAAGTTATTCTGAATCCGATCGAATATGCATTGAAAAATTTTTCAGTGAAAAACAAAGCTCAGTATGCCCAGATTAGATCGGTACTTGAAAAAAAATTTAAAGTATTAAATGCGGTTCGTTTCGGTGCGGAATATTTATACAGCGAAGAAAAAACAGACTTTACTTTGTTTGATGGAACTGTTTTTAAGGAATCAGTAAAAGACAATATGGTGGCAGGTTTTGCTGAAACAGATTTTTATATTACCAATAATATCGCTGCTAAACTTGGTGGCAGGCTGGAGCATTCTGCTATCATGGATAAATGGAATATTGCACCAAGGGTATCGGTTGCATATAAATTTAAAGACAACAGCCAGGCATCGTTTGCATATGGCATTTTTTATCAGAACCCTGAAAGGAAATATCTTCCTGCAGCAAATAATGATCTTGGTTATGCAAGAGCATCCCATTATATCCTTCAATATCAAAAAGTAAGCAATAGTCGTGTTTTCAGAACCGAACTGTTTTATAAAAATTACGATAATCTTTTTAAGACGACAGTTGGGCCGGCAGGCAGAAATGCTGCTTCAAATAATAATGGTTATGGTTATGCAAGAGGACTCGAAATATTTTGGAGAGATAAAAAGTCAATTAAGAATTTAGATTATTGGGTTTCTTACTCATACCTGGATACCAAAAGAGATTTTCTGAATTACCCAACTTCTATACAGCCATCATTTGCAGCAACACATACCGCTTCACTTGTTTTGAAAAAATTTGTATTGCCCTGGAAAACCGGTTTCAATGCCAGCTATAGTTTTGCAAGCGGCAGGCCTTATTATCATTTGAAATATGACAATGGATCGGGCAAATACCAGATCGCCGATGAAGGAAAGACGATCAACTATAACAGCCTTGGTTTTAGTGTAAATTATTTACCAAACCTGGGAAAACAAAATAAGAAAACTTTTATCGTTTGGGTATTATCTGTAACAAATGTGCTGGGACAGGAACAGGTATTCGGGTATAATTATTCATCGCTGAATGATCGTAAAGTACCCGTTACGCCTGCATCTAAAAGATTTGTGTATATCGGGTGTTTTATCAGTTTCGGAATCGACAGAACACAGGATGCTATTAATAATAATTTGTAACAATTACCATTAACCGCTCTCCATTGAACAATGGTTGGGTTGAGGTTTCTATAACTAAAAACATAAAACAATGTCAAACTATCAACAATCACCGGAAGGAAAAGATCCTGAATTATGGGATTTAGCTAAAAAACGGGCAGGTTTTAAAAGTCATTTTGTTGCCTATTTTATCGTAAACGTATTTTTATGGGCCATGTGGTTTTTTTCCGGACAACGAATTAACCATGGTTCAAATTTTCCCTGGCCATTATGGACAACTTTAGGTTGGGGAATCGGTCTTGCATTTCACTTCGCTGGCGCTTATGTTTTTCCAAAAGTTTACAGTACAGAAAAAGAGTATCAAAAATTAAAAAATAAACAATAAAAATTAAAACATTTAAAAATGAAAAAGTCTATTTTATTCCTTTCGGTAATGATCGTATCAATATGTTCTTTTGCACAAAGCGAAAAATATATGGCAGTAATGAAAAATAATATTGCCGCTATTGATACCAGTTTTAAAAATCCGCAAAACTTATTAAGCCTTGCAAATAATTTTGAACGTGTTGCATCGGTTGAAAAAAATCAATGGCTACCGTATTATTATGCAGCCTTATGCCAGGTTAATTATAGTTATATGGAACAGGATAAATCTAAGATCGATGCAATTGCAGATAAGGCAACCACACTGATCAATAAAGCAGATTCTTTGCAGCCGGGAAATTCAGAGATCAGTTGTATAAAAAGTATGATCGCCAGCAGCCACATGATGGTAAATCCGATGCAGCGTTTTATGGAATACGGACAGGCAAGCGCTGATGAGTTAGAAAATGCCATGAAGCAGGATCCTTCAAACCCACGCCCATATTACTTGAAAGGACAGGGGTTGAAATATACACCGGAACAGTTTGGAGGTGGTTGTAAAACAGCAGCACCGCTTTTGCAAACAGCCATGGAAAAATTTACAGCGTTTAAACCTGCTTCAGAATTGGTGCCTAACTGGGGTATGAAGAGGACTGAAATGCTTTTGAGTGAATGTAAATAATGCATTGCCACGGGTTTAAACCCGTGGCAATGCAAAAAATTAAATTTCTTATATGGAACAGCCATTCAATGAACAAAACAGTTTACAGCTGATTGAATCAATGATCAACAAAGCTAAAAATAATTTTAGCGAGTCAGGTACTTTATACCTGCTTTGGGGATTTGTTATATTTATATGCAGCATGGTACAGTTTATTGCCATTCATTTTTATAAAACAGAAGACGCAAGTTTCATCTGGTTACTTACCTGGTTGGTTGCAATTTACCAGGCAATTTTTATTTCTCGCCAGAAAAAAAAGGAAAAAGTAAAAACGTATACTGCAGATATAATAAAATACGTCTGGATCTGTTTCTTTTTCTGTATGTTGATCATAATTTTTATTTTAATAAAACAGAAAGCATATTTTAGTATAGACCCTGCTATTTTGGTATTATATGGAATGCCAACTTTTTTATCCGGTGCCATTTTAAAATTCAGGCCACTTGTGATTGGAGGAATTATCTGCTGGATTCTGGCAATAGGAAGCATTTTTGTACCTTATGAATTTCAGCTTTTATTTATAAGTGCTGCGGTAGTTGCTGCCTGGATCATTCCGGGTTTCCTGCTCAGAAAAAAATATAAAAACCAACTCTGATATGTCAAACGATCAACAACTTTCAAACGAAAAAAGCCTGGAGATTATTCACCAGATGATCAACCAGGCAAAAAGCAATATAACTGATAGTGGTATTCACTGGTTGTTATGGGGTGCCATGCTTTTTATTGCATCAGTTTCGACTTACATATTTATTGACATTGGCGCTGAAAACATTTTCCTTTCCTGGAATATTTTTGGAGCCGCTACCATTGTCCTGCTTATCTATGATACTTTTCGCCCCCAAAAAAAATTAGCAAGAACCTATGTTGATGATCTGATGAAGATGGTTGATATAGCATTTTTTGTTTCATTGTTTGTTATCATTATTTCCATTAATGTATCTGTAAGTCCAAATGTAGGATTTGGTTTTATGCTGATGATATTCGCTTTTCTCATGTTGGTTAAAGGAGGCGCAATAAAATCCCGATCATTGATGGTAGGGGCTGCTGTAAACTGGGCCGGGGCAATCGCCATATTCATAAATAAGGAATTCAAATATGATATGCTGATCATGGCTGCTGCAGTATTGATCGGTTATATCATTCCAGGTTTAATATTACGATCTCAATATAGAAAAAGTAAAAGACTCAATTATAATTCAAGCCTCTAATGGAATTTAAAGAACTTGATCCCATATTACATTCTCAATTACGCCTGGCCGTAATCAGCCTCCTCATTGGCTTAAAGGAAGCTGAGTTTACTTTTATCCGTGAAAAAACCAATTCAACAGCAGGTAATTTAAGTGTACAGATCAATAAACTGAAAGAAGCAGATTATATTGAGGTTACCAAACAATTTAAAGACAATTACCCTCAAACACTTTGTAAGATCACCCCCAAAGGAATTATTGCTTTTGAACTTTATGTGCAGGCACTTCAGACTTATATGAAACCTTGAGAGTGCTGAGTTTTCAGTGTACGTTTGCCAATGAAACGGATAGCTTCATCTGTTTTTCAATTTTTACTATTTTTTTATCAATACAACAGGATCAAATGGCTTTTTTAGCCAGCTTTTTCTTGATATTTAAAAAATAATTTTCAAAAAAGAATTTTGAAATAGTTGATACCAAAATAACTACTACTGTAAGGATGCTGTAAAATACCAATGAACCAGTCAATAATTCTAAAGTGAGTAAATAGTTTTTTAAGAATAACATGATAGTAAATATCAGCATCATATGGTACATATATATTCCATATGAAATTTCACCTAAGTAAGCCAATACAGAAGACCTGAATTTAATGATACTATTATCGATAAGCGCTACACCAATGATCAGGTATAGAAAAATAAGATCTATCAAAATTCCGGATGCCACCGGAATTTTAAAAACTGAATTCCAGGCAATATGATCAATGTTTATATGAAAGGTTAAGTAAATTGCTAACACCAGGTAAATCATTACCTGCATCGGTTTTTTATATATAAATAAATTGGATAATGGGCGTTGCCTGTTATAAATAAAATATGCCCCAAGTCCACCTATTGCCATTGCTTCAAAACTGAATGTGTTCACGATATAAGCAAACAATTCATTTTTAGTAAAATAAGTAACAACTATTATCAATATGATCTTCAATAATATTATTGATATAAGAATGGGTAATATCATTCTTTTACCGAATTTAAAAATGGGAGCCCAGATCAGGTAAAAGACTTCCTCCACACCGATTGACCATAAAGGTTCCAGCAAATGATGCCCGAAATAAAAAGTGACCAATCCCGGCAAAAAGAAAATAAAGTAATACCAGACCTGTCCAAAATTGTAAGGGATCTCATAATTAATCTTCAGTAAACTTAATAATTCAGGTAAAATCAGTGTACCTATAATGAACAACAAGAAGTAAAGTGGCCATATTCTTAATACCCGTTTAAAATAAAACTTTTTTATGCTGACCGTTCCTGTCTGATTGTATTCTTTTAAAAGCAGGTAAGTGATCAAAAACCCACTTAGAACAAAAAAGAAAGTAACTGCATTTCCTCCATTTCTAAACAAACTCAACCATTCAAAATTTTCAAGACCATTTTTTTTTCTGATCGTTTCAGAATGATGCATTAAAACAAAAAATGCCGCAAAAAATCTTAGAGAATTTAATCCCTCAAAAAGGGAGATGTTATTGTATTTTTTCATAATTATTCTTCCTCGTATCAACTCTTAATTTTATATCCGTTTCTTTTCAATTATTTTTACAACTTGTAACTATAACTGTACTTAAAAAAAATCGTGATCTATATTAAAGTAACAACATAATTAAGTTATTGAAAACTAAATTTAAAATTTGGTAAAACTATATAATGAATTATCAGAAACAGTTTTTGTTATAAACCAACCATGTTGAAACACTGATCTATGAACAAGAAACCTGTTTCTATCAATAACTTTTTAAAAATAGAGTATATTCTTAAACTTTTTGTCTGATATACTGTTTTACCTTTAGTGATATTTTAGTTTCATGAGCCCAATCATTTCCGTTAATAATCTTTACAAGAATTTTAATGACATTGCTGCAGTGAATGATCTTTCATTTTCAGTGAATGAAGGAGATATTTATGGATTTCTTGGCCAAAATGGCGCAGGTAAATCAACCACGATCCGTATGCTGCTCACACTGATCAAACCCAGCAGTGGCAAAATAAGCATCTTTGGTAAAGAGCTGTACGCAAACAGGCATCATATTCTTCAGCAAACCGGTGCCATCATTGAACGCCCCGATATGTATAAATATCTTTCTGCTTATGATAACCTGTTCATATTTGCAAAAATGAGCGGAATAAAAACCAACCGGAAACTGATCATGGATCAACTGGCCATGGTTGGACTTGCTGACAGGAGCGGCAGCAAAGTAAAAACCTATAGCCAGGGAATGAAACAACGACTGGGTATTGCCATTGCACTGGTGCATGACCCCAGGCTGATTATTCTGGATGAACCAACGAACGGGCTGGATCCGCAGGGTATTGCAGATATGAGAAATCTGATCCTTCAACTGAGCAAAGAAAGGGGAAAAACTATTTTGGTTTCTTCTCACTTACTGAACGAAATTGAATTGATCGCTAACCGAATGATCATCCTTCATAAAGGGAAAAAAATAGCGGAAGGGAATGTTGCAGAATTACTTGATCCCACAAATACATTGGTACAACTTGAAACAACAGATGATGTTTCTGCAATAAAAAAATTACAATTCACCCAATGGGCTTCAAATGTAAAGCCTGGTAAAAATTATATTCAGCTTACCATTAAAAAAAGCGAAATACCGGTACTGGCTGAAAAACTGATTGAAATGAATGTTGGAATTATCGCAATTAAACCCAGGCACTCGCTTGAAGATTATTTTTTATCCCTAACGAATACAGAAGCTGATGTATAAACTGTTGCAGATTGAATTATATAAAATTTCTAAACGGTCACGCACCTATATTGCATTCGCTGCAATCACTGCAATCGTACTCATCTTCCAGTTTGCCTTTAAGGCTGATGGCAAAAGTTATATGAACCTGATGTTGCAAAGTGTGCAGGATAATTTTGAAATAGATAAAAGCAAAGCGATCAATGGTTATTTTATGTGTTATATCATATTGAATACATTGCTCGTGCAGGTTCCGATCCTGGTTGCGCTCATTGCCGGTGATGCTATTTCGGGAGAAGCAAATATGGGAACGCTCAGGCTTATGTTAACCAAGCCTGTAAGCCGAACACAGATCATATTGGTAAAATTTACTGCATCCGTAATTTTTACAGTGATGCTTCTGGTGTGGATGGCGATCATGGCTTTGTTTATCAGTTTACTTATTTTTGGAGCAGATGATATGCTGATCTTCAGGGTTAAGGGCGACGAGTCGCAGATATTGCAAATAACGAAAGATGATATCATGTGGCGTTACTGGGCCGCCTTTGGTTATGCCGCTGTGGCATTGACAGTCATTGCAGCCCTCGCCATGTTGTTATCGATCTTTGCAGAGAATTCCATTGGTCCCATCATTGCTACTGTTTGTATTGTGATCGTTTGTACCATCATTTCAAATATCAACGTGCCGGTCATAGAAAAAAACATTAAACCCTGGTTGTTTACTTCATACCTGGTAGGGTGGAAAGGTTTCTTTTATATTGGCACTACCGATGAAGGGCAACCTATTAAAGGAAGTATAGAAAACTGGCCGGCTATCCGAAACAGCCTGAGTATATTACTTGCACACATTTTTATTTTAGTAACTGCTTCAATGGTGATTTTTAAAAGAAAGGATATTTTATCTTAAAAGGATTAATTATGATTAAAAAGACAGGATTATGTTTGCTGTTGATGTTTTTTTCCGGATATGCAATTTGTGCACAGGACATTAATCTGCTTGTTGCAAATGCAAAAACAAAGATGGATAAAGTGAATGATTATGAAGCTTCAGGAAGGATGAAAACGAATGTTGCCTTTTTAAAGGTTCCGGTAGCAGACGTAAAAATTTATTTTAAAAAACCAAACAAACTAAAAATAAAAAGTGATAAAGGCATTTCATTTATTCCGAAAGGAGCTGTTAGTATAAATGTAAGTAATATCCTTGGCGAAAAAGATTATACCATTATCGATGCAGGAACAGAAAAGATTGGAAACACAACAGTAAGGGTAGCCAAATTATTGCCATCAGATGACAACAGTGATGTAGTGCTCTCAACCATTTATATTGACCCCGTAAATAACCTGGTTGTAAAATCAAAAACCACTACCAAAGAAAATGGAACTTTTGAATTGGAGATGACCTATAAAAAATTCGTCGATATGGGGCTGCCGGATAAGATCATTTTTTCTTTCAATACAAAAGATTACAAACTGCCCAAGGGAGTGACATTTGATTTTGATGACGGCACGGAACAAAAGAAGCCAACAGGAATTAAAAACAAAAAAGGAAGAGCAGAAATTAATTTTAGTAATTATATTATAAACAAGGGGGTATCGGATGGAGTGTTTAAATAAAATGAACACGAATTGTTGACACGAATTTCACGAATTTTAATTTATATTCTTTATTCGTGTAATTCTATTCGTGTAATTCGTTCTTCAAAATTCGTGTTATAATAAACTTATTCCTCTATCCTCTCATCAACAGCATTGGCAATTACTGCAGAGCTTATATTCTTTAACGGGTTCTTGTATTGTCTTTCATATTCAGCCCTGTTGTTGATAATATCTATGCATTTATACAATGCTTCCCTCAATGATGATTCATCCGCAATGCCTTTTCCGGCAATATCAAAAGCAACACCATGATCAGGAGAAGTTCTTACTGCTTTTATTCCTGCAGTAAAATTTACTCCTTCGCCTAGTGCCAATGATTTAAATGGTATCAATCCCTGGTCGTGATAAATAGCCAATACGGCATCAAATTTTTCATATTGTGCCCTGGCAAAAAATGCATCCGCAGGGTAGGGTCCAAAGCAAAAGATATCCCGTTGTTTTGCATCCTTTATGGCTGGTCTGATTATTTCCTCGTCTTCTTTTCCAATCAATCCCTCATCGCCGGCATGCGGGTTTAATGCCAACACAGCAATTTTTGGTTTCGGTATTAAAAAATCTTTTTTAAGCGAATGATTCATTACCTGAAGTTTGCTTAATATATTTTCACGGGTTACCAATTGTGCAATTTCTTTTACAGGTACATGCTCAGTAAGCAGCGCCACTTTCATGTTTTCTGCGATCATGAACATGGCTACATCTTTAGCCCCGAATAAATTTTTCAGGAATGGCGTATGCCCGGTAAAATTAAAACTGGAAGATTGAATATTCTTTTTGTGTATGGGGGCGGTTACCAGGCCATCGATCATACCGGCTTTAAGCGCATCGGCAGCGATGTTTAAACTGATCCCGGCATATTTACCTCCAATATCATTGAGTTGTCCGGGGGTTACAGCAATATCTTCTTCCCAGCAATTATATACGTTTACCTGTTTGGGGTTCACCTTGCTGGAGTCTTTGGCAATAGCTGCATTAATATTGATATCCGGCAAACTCTTCCGGTAAAAATTGATCACTTTATTATTTCCAAAGATCACGGGGGTGCAGATGTCAAGTATCCTGCTGTCGCCCAGTGTTTTAATGATGATCTCTGGCCCTATCCCGTTAATATCGCCACACGTAAATCCAATAATTGGTTTTTTATCAACACCTGTATTCATCTTAATTCATTGTTTATAGTGCGTAAAAGTACAAAATCCACCGTTAAAAACCGGTTTGATTGGAATACGTATTATTTCATGATCCTGAAAAAGATATTATTTCATTGTGCATATGATGTAATTATTCGGGCTCTAAGGCAATAAAATTATCATTGAGGCGTATTGAACTTATAAGTAACTTAGTGTTGTTAAGTCTTTATCCAATATGTCAAACTAATAACTATGAAGCGTTTTCTACTAATAGGTATACTTATTACTTTTTCCTTTTCAATAAGCACAAAAGCAAATGGTAATTATATCGGCTTTGAAAATATACCTGTTACATCAATAAACAATTTCTTTGATTCTGAAGAAAAAACAGAATCGATGGCACCGGCTGTGCTTACACGTGGGCCATATTTACAGGTAGGTAAGCAGGATTCGATCACCATTCGCTGGAGAACAGATATTGCAACTGATTCAAGAGTTACCTGGGGTTTAGCTTTTGGAAGTTATACCAGTACTTTTGATCTGGCAGCTTTAACAACTGAACACATAGTACGTATCGGCGGTTTAGTTGCCGATATCAAATACTGGTATACCATTGGCAGTACAACACAGGTATTGCAGGCAACCAGCACCAATTATTTTTTAACATTGCCCCGGTCCACTACAACCCGCAAACTTCGTTTTTTAGCCATTGGTGATTGTGGTAATGCTTCTGCAAATCAAATTGCTGTAAAAAATACATTTATCAATTATATTGGCTCTAATAATATCGATGCTATGATCTTACTGGGCGATAATGCCTATAATACCGGAACAGATGCAGAATTTCAAACCAATTTCTTTAATATATATAAGGATGATCTTTTAAAATATTATAAACTTTATCCTGCACCCGGAAATCATGATTATGGAAACAGTTTATCCAACACAGGGTCAAGATCCATGCCTTATCACCAGAATTTTACAGTGCCTATGGGTGGTGAGATCGGTGGAGTTGCATCAGGGGTAAAAAATTATTATTCCTTCGATGTTGGCGATGTTCACTTTATTTCACTTGATTCTTACGGTAAGGATAATGCAAATACCACCAATATGTATGATACCAGTGGTGCGCAGGCTACCTGGCTAAAAGCAGACCTTGCTGCCAATACAAAAAAATGGACAATTGCTTATTTTCATCATCCACCCTATACAAAAACAAGCCATACATCTGATACAGAAACAGATCTGGTTAAAATAAGAGAAGTATTCGTACGAATTCTGGAACGCAATGGCGTTGACCTGGTTTTATGCGGTCATTCCCATGGCTATGAAAGGAGTTACCTGTTGAAGAATTATTATAGAACTTTTGCAAATCCCTTTATGGATACGAGTTTCAAATTCATTTATCATACAGCTTTGGGAACCAATCAAAACGGTAAATATGATGGTACGGCAAATTCATGTTCATATGCTTATAATTCCGGTAAATACAACCACGGTTCTATGTATATTGTTTCCGGATCAGCGGGTCAATTAGGAGGAACCACAGCCGGTTACCCGCATGATTGTATGTATTATTCCAATGCAACCAATGGCGGCTGTTTATATTTTGAAGTGGACAGCAACCGCATCGACGTAAAATTCATTTCGTATACTACTGCTCCTACGCCGGTTATACGCGACCAGTTTACCATTTTTAAAGATGTGAATAAAGTGCAGAATTTTATCGTTCTTCCCAATACGCCACTGACCCTGAGTGCATCATGGCGGGGAACTTATTTGTGGCCAAATAACGGTTCGGTAACAACGCAGACTGTAACGCTCAGTAATGCTTCAGTAGGAAACTTTGATTACATCGTAAGAGATGCCAACAGTTGTGTGAAAGATTCTTTTCATGTGGTTGTAACTTTACCGCTGCCGGTGCTGGTAAATTCCTTTACCGCAGCATTGAATAAGGATATTGTATTGCTTGACTGGTCCACTTCGCAGGAGATCAATAATAAATATTTTACCATTGAAAGGTCAACCGATGGTAATTCATTTTCATTCTTTGGCAGGGTGAACGGTGCCGGTAATTCTTCATTACTTATGAAATATCATTTGAATGACCTGCAACCTGCAGATGGAGTTAATTATTACAGGTTATCACAAACAAATGCAGATGGTGAGCGTAAGAATATAGAAGTAAAAAGAATTACGTATAAAAGTAAAAAAGATTTCAATGCAACGATCATAAATGCAGGAAGGGGCACTTTAAATATTGCCATTCACAATGCTGCTGCCGGAATGATACAAATGAAAATTGCAGATATGACCGGAAGAGAAGTTATGACCGGATCGTTCAGTGCCCCCGGCGGAAATATTACCCGTACCATACATTTAAATAAAGGAACGTATGTACTAATGCTGTTTAACAGCAATGGCCAGGTTATTAATACTAAAATTATTGCTGATTGATAAGATCCCTTTATTATTATTTTACGTAGAATTACAAAACACTTTTTTAAAAAACAGTTGAGCATCGACCATTCTGCGTAAAACTACCAGGTAAATCTCCCCGTTCATTTTTTTGGTATTCACTTAAAGTAGTACACAATAAATTAACTGTTTAAGCGTATATATATATTAAGATGTAGTAAAAACTACATCAACTGTCCAATATATATAAAACAAAAAAAGTGAATCGTTTTTTACAGATCATTTTGATAATAATTTCTATCAATGCAAAGGCAGATGATGTAATTGTACCTTATGGTAAAAACAATGTGATCGGACCGGTATGGAAATACAAAGGAGGTGGTACCAACCTCGATGCTGTTAGCTGGAAAATTTCAGCATATGGAGAACCGGGTTGGCTTACTTCAAATAAATCAGCTTTCGGTTATGGTACAGGGTTACCTTTAAAAAATACTACTATTCCTGCCGATGCTACTGCAGGCGGTGCCGGAGCAACGGGAGCAAGATATTCAACCCTTTATTTCCGGAACACTGTTTTTATTGTTGACCCCAATGTTTATACGGGCAATTTCCGATTAAATATAAAAGTTGATGATGGAGTGGTGGTTTGGGTTAACGGAGCAGAGGCCTACAGAAGCAACATGCCAGCAGGAGTTCCGGCTTATGCAACGTTGGCATCAGCTTCAGGAAATCCCGCTACTGTTTTAACCACAACGATCAACAAATCATTTTTCAATGCAGGGAATAATATCATTGCAGTAGAGGTTCATCAACGCAGTACATTAAACAATGCTGATGGCAATGACTTGTTTTTTGATATGGAGTTAAGGGGTTTGAATGCAAGCCTTACAAGAGGTCCATATCTCCAGGTTGGAAATGAAACAGGCGTAACAGTGAGGTGGAGAACATCTGCTGCATCTGATTCAAAGATCACCTGGGGAACTGTTTTTGGCACTTATCCAAATGTTGTCAGTGATGCAACTTCAACAACAGAACATATTTTAAGGATTACCGGACTTACTGCCGATACAAAATATTATTATACCATTGGAAGTACTACACAAGTATTATCTGCTGCCAATACCAATTATTTTCTTACGGCACCACTGTCTGCTTCAACACGCAAATTCCGGTATGTAGCCATTGGCGATTGTGGTAATGCATCAGCCAACCAGGTAGATGTAAAAAATGCTTTTCTGAATTATATGAACGGTACAAATGCAGATGCCATGATCACTTTAGGCGACAACGCCTATAGCTCGGGTACTGATGCAGAATTCCAGGCCGAATTCTTTGATATTTACAAAGACGATATTTTAAAATTCAACCGGCTTTATCCTGCTCCGGGTAATCATGATTACGGGAATACACAAGCCAATTCAGGTGTAAGGAACAACGCCTATTATAATAGTTTCTCAGTCCCTACGGCTGCTGAATGTGGTGGTGTTGCATCGGGTACGGAAGCATATTACTCTTTTGATATTGGTAATGTTCATTTTCTTTCACTCGATTCTTATGGAAAAGAAAATGGTAATACAACCCGTATCTACGATACATTAGGAGCGCAGGTTACGTGGATAAAAAATGACCTGGCTGCCAATACCAAAAGATGGGTAGTAGCTTATTTTCACCACCCGCCATATACCAAAACAAGCCATACTTCTGATACAGAACAGGAACTGATCGATATCAGGGAAAGGTTCATTCGTATTTTAGAAAGATACGGAGTTGACATGGTTGTATGCGGGCATTCGCATGGGTATGAAAGAAGTTATTTACTGAAAGGTTTTTATAATACTCCAGCCAGTCCATTATTAGATGCAAATTTCAATGCAGCAACTCATACAACTACAGGTAATACACAAAATGCACGTTATAACGGCACTGCTAATTCCTGTGCTTATACATACAATTCAGGCAGGTACAATCATGGCAGCATGTATATTGTTGCAGGGTCTGCCGGACAGTTAGGAGGTACTACTGCCGGGTATCCTCATGATGCCATGTATTATTCCAATGTGACCAATGGCGGGGTTTTGTATTTTGAGACCGACAGCAACCGCCTGGATGCAAAATTTGTTTCTTATAACGCTGCCGGAGACCCTACACCGGTATTGCGAGATTCATTTACCATTTTCAAAGATGTAAATAAGGTCCAGGATATTATCATAACCACTAATACCCCGCTAAACCTGTCTGCCTCCTGGAGAGGAAATTACCTGTGGCCAAATAACGGTTCAGTAACAACGCAGGGAGTTACCGTCAATACTTCAACTGCAGGCATATTTAATTACATAGTAAGAGACGCCAATAATTGCCTGAAAGATTCATTTCGTGTTGTTATTTCTAATCCAGTACCTGTATCAGTACTTTCATTTACGGCTACCTTGAAAAAAGATATCGTATCACTAGACTGGTCTACATCTCAGGAGATCAATAATAAATATTTTACTATTGAACGTTCAATAGATGGCAGTTCGTTCTCTTCTCTGGGTAATGTTAACGGATCTGGTACAACCTCACTTGCAAAAAAATATCGCTTAACTGATTTCCTGCCCGAAGACGGGGTTAATTTTTACAGGCTTTCACAAACAGATTTTGACGGAGTTAAAAAGAATGTAGAAGTAAAAAGAGTTACTTATAAAAGACTGAAATATTTCAGTGCAACTATAGTTAATGCCGGAAACGGTAAAATCAATATTGCTATTCATAATGCTGTATCCGGAATGATCCAGATGAAAGTAATAGATATGACAGGAAAAGAAATTTTAAAAGAATCATTTAGTTCAGGAAGCGGTAACATAACTCATTCAATCCAATTAAATAAAGGAGCTTATGTGCTTTTGCTGACAAACAGAACCGGACAAACGATCAGCACAAAAATACTGGCTGATTGACACAATGAAGAATAACCTAACAATCAATATCAATGTATAAAAGTTATACTGGTATTTAATATCCTGTTTTATGAAAAAAATTATACAATCCGTTCTTGTGCTGCTGTTGTTTATTACAACGGCAAATGCACAGATCATACGGCCCTTTACGCCACGATATTCTAATCCTTCAGTCAAGGGGAATATTGTTTATGTTTCTAACAGCATTATTTCTGCAAGCGGTGTAGGCCCAGGTAATCCCGGAACAGGAGAAGTTCCTCCCGGAGGAAATTCTAGAGATAACAGTGGTAACGGAATTAATATAGATATTGATAATCCTGCCCCGGCTGTAAAATTGGCTTTTAGTAGCACTTGGAATTATCATACGCAAGCTGCTGCACCTGTAAATAGTCCTGCCGCTACAGACTGGAGACAACCGGCTTATGTAATGCCCGCAGCATGGAATGTGGGCGCTATAGCTGTAAATGGGCCAGGGAAATATGGCTATAATTCCGGTCAAACCACTTGTTTAAAAAGCAGCGCAGCAGCAACCAGTTGCACACCAGGCGGAGGTGCAAAATACACAGCCTATTATTTCAGAAACACCGTAAATTTTACTGCGCTTGAACTCTCCACAACATTTAATAACATTCAGTTAAATTTATTAAGAAATGACGGAATAGTAGTGTATGTAAATGGTGTGGAAAGGATCAGGGATAATATGCCCGGAGGTGCAGTTGTATTCGGAACACTGGCTTCCGCTGATATCGCACCCGGTGCTGCAGAAGCGGTTACTTATAATTTAAGTCCTGCCTTCTTTGTTGCAGGTGCAAATACCATTGCAGTGGAAGTGCATTTGAGACAAACCACTTCTAATAACATGTCATTTGATATGCAGATATTGGGGCTTGGAATTAACGGAACATTTAATTCATCATCTGCCGATCTAAACCTGCCATCTTGTTCACAGGTTTTATTTGCAGGATTATATTGGGGGGCCGATCAGGGTAGTAATGGAACTGATAGTACCTGGAGGACAGCAGCTTACAATACCATAAAATTAAGAATTCCCGGAGCAGCAGCATATACCACACTTACTTCAACACAAAACGATACACATAGTAATTCAAATTCTCCCGGTTTAGGCCATGTCGGTTATTTATGTTTTAGAGACATTACTTCATTGTTAAATAGCACTAACCCAAATGGAACTTATACAGCAGCTGATGTTGTTGGTCCTATCGGGATTAATAATTCTTGTGGCGGCTGGACCATTGTAATAGCATATTCCAATTCAACGCTTCAACCCCGGAACCTTACGGTATTTGATGGAAGTGTTATAGTAAACGCGGGTGATCCGCCTGCAGATGTAAACATCAATGGGTTTTTAACGCCACCATCACCTGCTGCAGTAAGTTGTGAACTGGGAGCTGTTGTATATGATGGAGACAGGGGTTCTTCTGATGCATTTGCTTTCAGGCAATTTGGTGCCGTACCATTTTATGACATGGCAACAGTAGCTGTTCCGCTTAATGGGGCAGCAGATGCCTGGAACAGTAAAATATCTTATAAAGGTGCAGTGGTTGCGACAAGGAATCCTGCTTTTCAAAATACATTGGGTTATGATGCGCCCATCTTCGATCTTCCCAATACGGCTAATGCACAGTTAGGAAATAATCAGACTGCTGCAACAGTGCGTTTTTCATCAACCAGTGAAAATTATTTTGTGCATGTACTCACTACATCAATATCTCAGTATAATCCAACGTTTAATTTTAATAAATCAGCAACTGATCTAAACGGGGGGACTTTGGCGCCGGGCGATATTATGCGATATCAGGTTAATTTTAGTAATGTGGGAAATGACGCCAGTACCAATACGGTCATCCTGGATAATATACCTGCCGGCACCAGTTATGTTCCCGGAAGTTTAAGAATATCCGGTATTGCTAAAACTGATGCTGCAGGTGATGACCAGGCAGAATATGATGCAGTAAATAACAGGGTGGTTTATAGAGTAGGTACAGGCGCAAATGCAGTAAACGGAGGTAATATTTCTGCCAGTGGTGCAGGAAATGTTGTTTTTGATGTTGTGGCTGCATCATCCTGTACAGTTCTTGCATGTGTAGGAACCATTGTAAATAAAGCCAGCATGACATACAGAGGATTTACTACAGGTGTTTCTTTAGTTGATACCAGTGGTGTAGATGTATCAGGTTGTATCATTGCACCACTTGCAGTAACGTTTACGCCTGTAGGATCCTGCTTTACTCCTGCAGATACATTGGTTATTAATGCATGTCCGGTATTGAGTGCATTTGTTCCTATTAGAAGCTATGGTGGTTATACTATTTATTCAGCCATGCCGTTTATTCCGGCAAATATTTATAATACTACCATACCTGTTTCAACTTCACGGGTATTTTGGGCGTATTTTAATAATGGGCCGGGATGCTCTGATACGGTAAGAATAAATATGATCTTTACTGCATGCCCGGATATTGATGACGACAATGATGGGATACCTGATTATGTTGAATTCAATGATGTAAGAGCAACACAGGATGCAGATGGTGATCTGGTACCCAATTGGAATGATAATAGTTATCCTGGTTATGTTGATAATAACAGTGATAAAGTAAACGATAATTTCGATTGGGGTGCAGATGCTGATAACGATGGTATCATTAATTTCAGGGACCTTACTTTTTGGATAGCCTGGGTTGATGTTAATGGCGACGGTATCAATGACATGGCCGACAGGGATCTCGATGGATTGCCCAATCAATACGATCTGGATAGTGATGATGATGGCATACCGGATACGGTTGAATCGTATGGCGTGGATACTAACGGTGATGGTAGAATTGATAATTATACCGATACTGATTTTGATGGATTCTCTCAAAACGTTGATCTGAATAATACCGGCGTAACGGGTTCTTTTTCGGGCCTGGGTGCACAAGACCTGGATGGTGATCTGATACCTAATTACCTCGATGCAGATAGCGACAATGATGGTATACCCGATATAGTTGAAGCAGGAGGAATAGATACAGATAATGATGGTAAAGTGGCATCCTTTTTAGATACAGATGGCGATGGTTACTACGACCCCGTAGATGGGGATGTTGGCAATGACCTTGTTGCTGAAAATGCTGTAAATACATTATTAAGAACCGGTGGCGATCTGGGGCCTATAGATGGAAGAGCAGATAGTTATCCGTTTAGAAATATGGATAATGACCGAAGGTCAAATCCTTATGATCTTGACAGTGATGGCGATGGTATTGTGGATGTTCTGGAAGCGGGCTTTATTGATGCAAATTTTAATGGTTTTATTGATGGTGCATTGGGAACAGATGGCTGGAATGCAGCAGTGAATGCATTAGGAACGCTTACTTTAAATAATACAGATGGTCGCGGAAATCCGGATTATATGGATATAGATTCGGATGATGATGGTATACCCGATAATGTTGAAGGCCAAACTACAGCGGGTTATAAATTCCCATTATATACAGATGCAGATAATGATGGTATCGATGGTAATTATGATGCAGTAGTTGGCTTCGGCGGATCAGGTATTTTCCTTTCTGATAAAGACGGCGATAACCTGCCCGATTACCGCGATCTGGATACGGATGCAGATGGCGCTCCTGATATTATTGAAGGTAATGATTTTAACCTGAACGGAATTGCAGATGATAATGTAACACTTACTTTACTGGATACTGATGGAGATGGGCTTGATAATCGCTTTGATTCTCTTAACTCTACAATAAATATAAAAGGAACTTCTTACAGAATGGGTACCGGTGGATCTTTAATTGGTGATCCGGCACCGGGTACAAGAAGTCCCGTTCAAAGAAAACTCGCATTGCAACCGGACAGGGACTGGCGTTATGTAGGTATTGTATTGGAAGTGCAGCTTCTTGAATTCACCGGCACATCACAAATAAATAATGTTGTGCTTAACTGGGGTATTATTACACCTGTAAATATCAGCAGGTTTGAAATTGAACGAAGTACTGATAATATGGTCTTTGCAAAAGTGGCTGCAGTTGATGGAAATATATCACTACATGAATTGCACAATTTTTCTGCAAACGATAATATAAGTAGTTTAAACAGCCAGGTAATTTATTATCGGTTGAAAATAATAGCCGCAAACGGGCTGGTTAAATTCAGTAATGTGATTGTGGTCAGGAAGAGTGTTAACAAAACATTGATTACTATTCAACCAAACCCGGCATCAAATAATACAGCCATTCATTTTTATGCTGAAAAAGAAAGTGAAGTTATCATCCGGTTAATTGATGCAGTTGGAAAATCCATCCTGCAACAAAAACAAAAAGCGGTTAGAGGAAACAACATTTTACAACTGAACGACCTGTCTAAATATACCAATGGAGTATACAGTTTACAGATTATGGTCAATGGAGAACTGATCACTCAAAAATTAATTATTCGAAATAAATAGTATTCTCATAACAACAGGTAACGGCCCCTTTTTCTAAAGGGGCTTTTTTTATGTTAGTTTTGCAGTATGTATACGTTAAAAAAATCCCTTGGGCAGCATTTTTTAAAAGATGAAAGCATCATTCAGCGTATCATCGCTGTCCTGAAGGAAAATAGTTTCAGCAATTTACTGGAGGTAGGCCCGGGTGCAGGCGCTCTTACAAAACACCTGGTTGAGATACCATCAGTTGATTTCAAAGCAGTGGAACTGGATGAAGAAAAAGTAGATCTCCTGCAAAAGAAATTCAAAAAGTTGCAGCATGGAATTATTCATAAGAGTTTTTTAGACATTGATAAACCATTTGATGAACCATTTACAGTGATCGGTAATTTTCCATATAATATCTCTACACAGATCCTTTTCAAGATACTGGAATGGAAAGATGAAGTGCCGGTTGTCATTGGCATGTTCCAGAAAGAAGTTGCGTTAAGGGCAGCGGCATCTCCGGGAAGTAAAGTGTATGGTGTGTTAAGTGCGCTGATACAACCGTATTATGATATTGAATATTTATTTGATGTGCCACCTGATAGTTTTAATCCGCCGCCAAAAGTTATGAGTGGCGTTATCAGGTTAAAAAGAAAAACAACAGCCTTGAATGTAAAATCTGAGAGGGCTTATTGGGTTTTGGTAAAAACAGCCTTTAACCAGCGCCGTAAAACCATGCGCAATGCAGTTAAAAGTTTGTTTGATCCTGAAATACTGCAGGAAGAATTATTTAATTTGCGTGCAGAAGCACTGAGTATAGAAACCTTTGCTGCGTTAACATTTAAAATGAAATAGCATACCCATAAAATCAGGAATAGTTCATTGAACATTTATTCCCGGATCAATTTTAAAACTAAAAAGAAACACAAATGAAAACAAATGTATTATTTGCCTGTTATTTGATGCTGTTATTTTCAGCCTGTTACACACCCAGGTTTGTAAACAGCCCAACTGCCCACAATGTACCTGTATTAGCAAAAAAAAATGACTCAAAACTTTCATTTAACTATTCTACCAATGCTGATACAAGGTCAACGAATGATCAATACAGCAGGAACAGGTCAAATGGTTTTGATATTCAGGGAGCTTATGCAATAACGAATAGTATCGGGGTTCAGGGAAGTTATTATTCACGCAATGAAACAACCAATGGCGGAGGAGCTGAAGATGATTATTTTGAAAGAAGTGTGATTGATTATAACCGGCATTTCTTTGAATTCGGCGCAGGTTATTTTACACCAATCGATCAGAAAGGAAAAATGCTTTTCCAGGTATTTGGAGGTGTTGGCTTTGGCAGGTTCACGTTTACAGATAATGGAAAAGATAAATTGCAGAATGCTTACAGCCGTTTTCACAATGCAGATCTTACAAAATTTTACCTGGAACCGGCTATAACATTCCGAAGTAAAGATGAAACCTTTGCAGCATCTTTATCCACAAGATTTAGTTTTGCAAAGTTCAGAAATGTTCAGACAAATTATACTGCCCCGGAAAAACAATTCTTCAAACTGGATAGTATTAACCGTTACACCAGTGTATTCTTTGAACCTGCATTTGTAAACTCCTATGGGTTTAATAAATTACCGGGCTTTAGAATAGAATACCAATTGGGACTCAGTTTGCTGATGAGCCGTCAGATCATGGATTACCGGCGGTTTAATTTTTCTGTTGGACTGGTTTTTGATATTCCAAAACTTATCAAGGGCATCAATAATAAGAATAAAAACTGATGACTTATATTCTTTAGAGATTTATTCAAAAGAATTCCTGGCAACTTGCTGCTGGGTGAATGATATATATTGCCACAGATTCGCAGATTAGATTTTTTGATTGTATTAAATCTGTGAATCAGTGGCATTTTTTTTGTTTATAGATGCCTCACAGCTTGCTGCGGGTTCATTCATTAGGAATAACGTCATAACATATTTATTTTATTTTTCTATATATAATAGTCAGGAATGCGGCTGACATATATCAGTTTTTTCTTGCCCGATTATATTTTATTTTACTTTTTAAAATCAGGATTATTTTAACTAACTGTAAGGTTTATGAAACTGACCATACCGGTAAACTGGGAAGATGACTACTTTGAAAAAATAGATTTTTCTGAAACGGAAGAGATCTATGGTAAATTAAATGTAGGGTTAATTGGAGGAGGCAGGCCTACGCTGACATTGCCTGGTGTAAAAAAGAGTAAAGTAAAAGAATTTGTTGATGAAGCCCATAAAAGGGATCTGAAGTTCAACTACCTGTTGAATGGCACCTGCTTCGATAATCTTGAAATAACCAAAACAGGCTACAGGGATATACGCAAAACGCTCGACTGGCTTTCTGAAATAAATGTAGATGGCATTTCTGTTTCTTTACCCATGGTGATGGAGATAATAAAAAAGAATTATCCGCATTTTTTAATTTCGGCTTCAGTACAGGTCAGGATCGATGGTTTTGAAAAAGCAAGGTATTGGCAAAACCTCGGTGCGGATAAGATCAATATTTCTTATGTTGACATCAACAAAGATTTTGAGGAAATAAAAAAGATAAAGGAAAAGACTACCTGCAAAATTCAAACGATAGCAAACCTGATGTGCATGAATAAATGCCCGATGGTTACTTTGCATGCAAACTACAATGCTCATGCTTCTCAAAAGAACCATGTAAATGATAATTTCAGTTTTGACTATTATCTTTTTTCCTGTGCAGAGAAATTATTGTCTAACCCGGTGGAAATATTGAAGTCTGCCTTTATCAGACCGGAAGATATTCATTACTATGAAGAAGCCGGTGTTGATAATATTAAGCTGGTGGAAAGAAGTATGACAACAGATGCACTTGCCAGGATCGTGAAGGCTTATACTGTAAGATCATATGAGGGCAACATGATGGACCTCATTCACGGGCTTTCCAAATATATCATTTATAATAAAGACAAATATTACTGGAAAGGATTGAAATATCTCTTACAACCTTCCAAGATAAATATTTTCAAAGCGCATAAACTGGTAAACCAATTGAATACCCTGAGAAATGAAAAGGAATTCAATGAAAGCTTTGATCTGTATATCGATAATAAAAAACTCGACGGTTTTATGGAATTCTTTCACAAAGGGCATTGCCAAAGGGATTGTAATGAATGCAACTATTGTAACAAATTTGCAGAAAAAGCCATCAGTTATCTTGTTCCGGTAGAAGAACATGAAAAAGCAATGGAATCATTGCGGCAAACAAAATCCATGATGATCAAAGGCGACCTTTTTTAGATTTATTTCCCTACATTCAGGCAAAAGAAAATAACCGGAAAATGAACGAAAAAAAAATCCGGATCGCTGTCATTGTGATCCTGGCGATCACATTAGTAAGTCTTATTCCGCTTCGTTCATTAAAATTTGATTTTAATATTGAAAAACTTTTTCCTGCCGGAGATCCTGAACTGCTGTTTTTCCAGGAGTTTCAACAGCAATTCCGGTCTGAAATAGACGACGAGTTTATTTTTATTGGTTTGAAGAATAAGACCGGCATTTTTAATCATGATTTTTTAGTAAAGACAGACAGCCTTTCCAGGTATATTTCCCGCCTTGATAATATTATCAAAACATATTCTCTTACATCATCCAATGTTATTTATTTTAATAAAGAAGAGTTAAACGCCCGGCCACTCATCCATGTTGATAAACCTGAATTATATGCTACTGATTCTGTTTATCTTTTTCAATCAATGGAATACAGGGACCTGCTGATCTCAAAAGACGGCAGATCCATTGCCATTGCAGCATTTAATAAACAGGATCTGACGAGTGAACAGAAAGATCAACTACTCAACAGTATTCAGCATAAAATAAATGCACTCGGTTTTGATGAATCACATCTAACTGCAAAGATCCGGGTGGAAAGAATATATGTCAAAGAGATCGAAAAGAATCTTAAAAAATATTTGTTGCTTTCTCTTTTATTGATTTGTATTGCCCTGTACATTTTATTCAAATCAATTAAGACCATTATACTTCCTTTATTAATTATTGTTGTTTCAATTATCTGGACATTGTCTTTTATATCTGTTACCGGCCATTCACTGGATATTATTTCAAGTTTATTACCACCGATCCTGGCTGCGATATGCATGTCCGATATCATTCACATTTCAACACATTATATTGAATTGCTGAGATCAGGACTTTCCAAAAAAGAGGCATTGAACAAGACATATAAAGAGATCGGGCTCGCTACCTTTTTTACCTGTTGTACCGTAGCTACCGGTTTCATAACGTTGGGCATAACCGATATTATCCCGATCAGGAATTTTGGATTCTTTGCTGCTATTGGTTTGTTACTGGGCTTTGGTATCACCATGATTACCTTGTATGCCTTTTATACATTTTCACCGGTACCTGCAGTGGTGTATGAAAAAAAAGCGGATCACCGCTGGAATAGCTTTTTAGCATTTTCATTCAAAACTATCTTAAAAAACAAAATACTTGTATTTAGTATTCTGGCAATACTTATTGGTGGTTCACTTTATTTCACTTCTAAAATGGAGATCAATTCCAGCTTATTGCAGGAGATTCCGAAAAAGAATCCCATGCTGGATGATTACCGGTTTATGGAAAAGGATTTTTCCGGAACAAGACCATTTGAGCTTGCCCTTACATTCAATGATAAAAAGAATTCTTTTTTTGAACTGGATAAAATGAAACAGGTTGAATCGATTGAGGCTTTTTTAAAAGACAGTTGCGGGGTAGGGTATATTATTTCGCCTTTATCCATGTTTCGGGGTGCAAATAAAGCATTTAATGGCGGTGAGAATACTCATTTTCTATTACCAGGATCACAACAGGAAGTTGCCCGTTATTATGAAGGTATCACACAAACCGAATATGCCGATGAGATGGAACACTATTTAGCCGTTGACGGAAGCAGGTTACGCATCAGCGGTAGATTGCCAAACCTGAGTGTAAAAGAATTTAAGATAGTCAGGGAAAAGATTGATCGGTTTTTTGCAACAAATCGTTCGGAATATCATTTTTCGTACCAATTGACCGGTTCGGCAGTATTGCTTGATAAGGCTACTTATTCTCTGACCGAAAACCTGTTTACAGGCATCCTGATCGATGTGTTGATCATTTCACTGATCGCTTTTTTCATGTTGAGAAACTGGGTGATCATGCTGATCGTATTAATTCCAAATGTGGCTCCACTTTTATTTATGGCAGCAGTGATGGGTATGTTGGGTATCAATTTAAAGGCCGATACTTCTGTTATTTTTGCCATTTCACTTGGTTTGGCAGTTGATGATTCTATTCATTTTTTAAGCAGACTTAAGCTTGAGTTATCTAAAGGCCTTTCATTACCCTATGCAGTCAAACGAACCTATCTTTCAACCGGTAAAGCCATTATCATAACCAGTATGGTATTATTATCCGGATTTATGACATTATTATCTTCCAGTTTTGGGGGTACTTTTTATATTGGTTTATTGATCAGCCTTTGCCTGTTTTGTGCAATGGTCCTTGAACTTACCATTACTCCACTACTGATATTATTACTATATAAGTATAAATGAAACTAACCTTATCCTGGTTTTCTTCCTCTCTTATTTATCGTATTTCCGAATAAGTAATTATTTTAATTTTTATATGGGATTACAATGCATAAGTATAACCAATAGCCTGTTATATGATTAAAATCACATGAACTTTTGACAATTGTCATGAAACTATCATCCGATACTAAATAATTTTACGCCATCAAATTAATTATTCAAAAAAAAATAAATATTATGAAACTGCTTAGTAACAAATCAATGATGATTTTCCTGGTCCTGTTTAGCGGCTTTGGATATATTGCCAGTTGTACGCATGAAGATGCTATATTACCACCTCCGGCAACCGGTGGAATAATAATTAATCATGGTACCAATATTCATCTGCCCGGTGATATGACTACCGGTGATACTACCGAATGGAAATTAGATAAAGTACACTCCAGTAGTTTATGGGCCACAACCTATGTTGGCGCAGCCGGTTTACTTACCGGACGGTTTAACCAGTTTGGAATGCACGATGTAACTGATGCAAAAAGTATCAATTATGTAACAGCAGGCCAACCATTAATGGATAGCTCCTGGGCTTTTTACGAAAATGAACCGGCCAAAACCTATTTCAATGGATATGTTCAGATCAACACTTCAAATACAGGGGAACCTGGTCGTGATGCAGGTTGTAATGTTGCCGGTATGGGAACTACTGCAATTGTTGCCGGAACACAAAACCTGACAATAACCAATCTTGCCAAGATCAAAACAACTGAAGTGAAATTTGATCCGCTTAGCAATGATTATATAGTAACATTTAACCTTACCTGGCAGGGTAAATTGGGTGCTCCTATTACAAAATCAATTATTGGTAAATTAAAATATATACCAAAAACCAAAGTTCAGTTTGGAACTGCTGCAGCTTATAGTGTTTTTGGACTTCAATTGAAATTCCAGTTTAACTGCAGGGATTATGGAATAACCAGCACCAGTATTGCTGATAAAATTGATATTGAATGTAATATGAACTTCAATAATAAGTAATCAATAAAAAGAAGTAAAATGAAAAAACTAATGATATATATGGGTCTCATTTTTCTGATGGGATTCGGTTTAAGTGGATGCTACAAGGATATTATTTTGCCTGAAGCTGCGGTTGATCCTGATGCTCCTCCAAAAGCATGGAGTTATAAAAATGATATTGCCCCTTTGGTAAATACAAAATGTGCTTTGGCCGGATGCCATGTTTCCGGTTCTCACAAGCCTTATTTGAAATTGGATGAATCTTACCTGCAGATTACAGGTGGTGGATTTATAAATACCAATTTGCCAAGAGAAAGCATATTATACAAAGCTATCAATGGTGAAATGCAGGAATATATTACCTCTGCCACAGACAGGCAGAAAATATATGACTGGATAAGAACAGGAGCATTGAACAACTAAGTGAAATGTGATCTTAATTAAGTGATCTAAAAAAATATTAAAAATGAAACTAAAAATAAAAATACCAAAACGCCTGTTAGCATTATCTGTGTGTATGGTGAGCTGCCTGTTTTTACTGCAGACAAGTTTACTGGCACAGGAAAGCACAGGGAAAGCTGTTAAAGCTAAATCTGTTAAGGTTAAACCGGTTAAAAATACTTTTCAGGGTATCTGGATCATTGACAACCAAACAGTGATGGTGCCTGTAAAAGGAACTTTTGAAATGGATATCCAGCACAGGTTTGGAACTGTACAAAAAGGGTACAAGGATTTTTGGGGATTATTCGCTCCATCAAATATCCGGCTTGGACTTGGATATTCCCCTATCAATAAACTTTTTATCGGGTTAGGTATAACCAAAGATAAAATGTTGTGGGATGGAAGTGCCAAGTATGCGATCATGGAGCAAACCAAAGGAAAATTTCCTTTGAGTATTACCTATTATGGTAATATGGCTTATGAATCAAGGAAAGATGCTGATGGAAGCCTTTATAAATATTCATCTCAGCGTTTGTCTTTTTTTAACCAGTTGATCATTGCCAGGAAAATAACTGATAAGTTATCATTACAGGTGGCACCAAGTGTTTCACACCAGAATGCAGTAAAAGGTTATTATACAAAAAATGACAGCACCGGACAGGAGATATTTAAAGAGATGAAGTTTGATCATTTTGCCATTGCTTTTTCAGGCAGGTATAAATTAACTAATGTGTTGGCTTTTATGATCAATTATGATCAGCCAATTACAAAACATGCTACCAGGAATCCTCATCCTAATTTTTCATTTGGGCTTGAGGTAAATACAAGCAACCACGCATTCCAGATATTTGCAGGTAATTATTACACCCTGAACCCACAGCAAAATAATCTCTATAATGAATATAACCCATTTGGCTATACCAATAATGGTACAAAAGTTAAAGGTGGTCAATTCGTGATAGGGTTTAACATTACAAGGTTGTGGAACTATTGATGATTGTTTAACCTTTAAAACATTTGATATAATATGTTTTAAGGACCCTGAATTTATTTCAGGGTCCTTTTTATTGAATTAATTATCCTTGAAGGAAATGAAAGATTGCATTCAAATAAATATCTTTAGAAGTATGAAAAAAGCAGCATACTTCAATTATTTTTATCTGGCTGTACTGTGTTTATTCTTTGCTGTTTTTTCCTGCACGAATAAAAAAGTTTCAGATAAAAAGGAGTCAAAAGCAGTAACTACTTCAAACACAACAAAAGTTTTTAAAAAGCCATCGGCTATATACTTTGATACACTAACTATAAATATCCCTGCAGCAGTTTTTTATCACCCCGATTCAATCCAGTTGAAAAAAATTAAGGATCTGACAGATCCTGTTGTATTTGATGGCACCATGCACGAATATTTTTTTCAAATGCGGAATTCGCGTATGGTGATTAATAAAACCTGGCCTTTTTTAAAGATCATTGAGTCTAAAAACTACCGTTACCTGCTTTTTATTAAAAGAGATGGAACAAAGGAGATCATTGACCTGGATACAAAGAATGATGCTTATGGTTTACTTGTATTTGATGGAAAAAAGCCACCCCGCCTGGTTGATATGACCAATATTGAAACGGAGATCTCGTTTTACCTCACAAATTAGAGCTTCATCCTAATTTATTTTGCATTGTTCCATTACTTATTTTTTTAGGAATGTATAATGTTGTTTAAGTATGATTTTACAACTTCCCCCAGGTTTATCTTTAATAGCTATCATTCTTTTTAATAATAAATACCTTTTCTGTGTAAAGATCACACCCGTCTTATAATAAGGTAATGACTGTAATGTATTATATACTCAAAATCATTTTTTATATGACAATAATCATAAACCAGTTTAATTTATATCATAAGCAGCCCTTTACATTCATTTTAATTTTACGAGATAAATTTTTAAGTGTATTAGTTAATAAACATTTACAGAACTAAAAAACCAAGAACATGGCAGATAATAAACATGAAGAAAATAAATCCAGGCGCTGGTTTCTTACAGGCGGTTTATCAGGTAGCCCTAAAAAGGAAATGGTAAAAATGCTGACAGCAGATGGTAAGCTTGTGGAAGTTGAAAAATCTGTTTTAGCCGCTGCAACTAAGAAACAGAAGTCTACCAATAAAGAGATCTACGACTGGATGAAAAATCCTTCAAAAGAAAATAATAGTTGATCATTTTAATACTGAACAATGAAACAACCTAATGAAATAAATGACAAAAGCCGGCGGGATTTTATAAGAACGGCGGCTGTTGCAACTGTTGTAACGGCAGCCTGCGGTAGCCTCGCCTGTTCCTGTACATCCAAAAAAGCGGTAGTAAACGAAAAGGTAAAATTGTTGTCTCCGGATGGAGAGATCGTTGAAATTGATTCTGCCTACCTGAATCACCAGGAGCATATGGCCATTGTTTCCAAACTGGAAGCAAGGCAGGGAATGGCAGGAAAGAAATTCGTGATGGTGGTTGATCTTTCCCGTTGTAAAAATGCCCGCAAATGTGTTAGCGCCTGCCAGAAATGGCACTATCGCCCCGAAGAGACCGAATGGCTAACAGTTAAATTAATGAAGGACAGTGATAAAGCAGCTCCTTACTGGTTCCCCAAACAATGTTTCCATTGCGATAATCCGCCCTGTGTAAAAGTTTGCCCGGTTGATGCGACTTTTAAAAGGGATGATGGTTTGGTGTTGATAGATAATGACCGTTGTATCGGCTGTAAATTCTGTATGGCCGCTTGTCCTTATTCAACCAGGGTATTTAACTGGGATGAACCCAATATGCCTTTTGATCTAAAGAGCCTGGCTTCCAACCCCGAAACGAATATCCCTGCAAAAGTGGGTACAGTAGAAAAATGCGATTTCTGTCCGGACAGGACCAGGGAAGGGCTTCTTCCACCATGTGTTGAAGCCTGCCCCAATGGTGTTTTTTATTTTGGTGATGAAAATGAGGATACTGTTACTAACGGCGACGAAACAGTTAGTTTCACCCAACTGATTAAAGACCGTGCGGCCTATCGTTATATGGAAGAGTTAGGTACGAAACCAAGGGTTTATTATCTGCCGCCAAAAGACAGGCAGTTCCCGGTAGAAAGAGGCTATGAAAATCTGCCTGATAAACTAAAGGACAGGTTTAAAGATATTATGGAAAATAAAAGTGTAGAAAAATGAGCATAACGGTCAGAAATATTCGATTTTATTAAAGAATACTAATTATTATGGAACTCAATAAATATCAACAGGAAACCTTTGAATTGCAAAGGCCAGTTATTGAAAAATTTGGAATAAGAACTTGGGGATGGACCATCTTCTTTCTTTTATGGATCTTAGTTGGTGGCTATGCACTTTATTTACAGATCGCCAAAGGTCACTACGTAACAGGAATGAGAGATAATGTTGTTTGGGGGCTTTATATAGCTAATTTTATTTTCTTCATTGGAATCAGTTATGCCGGTGCGGTAATTTCCGGTATCCTGCATATTCTCCAGGTTGAATGGCGCAAGCCTATCATACGCATTGCTGAGATGATCACTGTAATTGCTACGATCATTGGCCCAATATTTATTTTGTTATGTATTGGCCGTTTAGACAGGCTTCATCACCTGTTTCTTTATCCAAGGCTGCAATCGCCTATTACATGGGATGTTTTGGCAATCGGTACTTATTTCACCGGTAGTGTTATATTCCTTTATCTGGCATTGATAAAAGACTTTGCTATATACCGCGATGCAAAACTGAACATACCTAAATGGAAACAAAAATTGTATACATTATTAGCTATTGGTTATCGTGGTACTCCTAGCCAGAAAAGGCATATAAAAATTTCTACCAACCTGATGGCTATAATGATCGTTCCGCTAGCCATTATTGTTCACTCCGTTCTTTCCTGGATATTCGGTATGACCTTGAGGCCCGGATGGCATAGTACCATCTTTGGTCCATACTTTGTATTGGCAGCAATCTATTCAGGTACAGGCGTACTTATTATGGCCATGTGGGTTTACAGGAAAATGTATAAGCTGGATAGCTATCTCACAGACAAGCATTTTGTATATCTCGGATTTATCATGATGGCACTGGGAGCCGGATATGGATATTTTACATTTTCAGAATACCTTACTGACTGGTTTGCATCTGAAAAATGGAGTAATGAAGTAATTGAAAAACTATTCAATCCTGCAAAGTACGGATGGTGGTTTTTATTCGCCAATGTAGCCGGTATTTTACTTCCGATACTTATTGTGGCACTGCCCAAAACACGAACACCAAACTGGATCGCATTTGCTTCATTTTGGATGGTGCTGGCCCTTTGGGTAAAGCGATACCTGATCATTGTGCCAACACTCGAATCTCCATTATTACCTATGCAGGATACCAGGATGGAGTACGTTAAATATTCAGCTACCTGGGTAGAGTGGGCACTTACACTTGCCGGTGTTGCCACATTCTTTTTATTCTTTACACTGCTATCAAAGTTTGTAACTGTAATTCCAATTTCAGAATTTGGAGACAAAGAAAAAAGTGCTGCGCCAGCAATTGAACCAACATCAAAAACCGAAATAGCATCTGCTTAAAAAATAGTTTATGAAACAAGCCATAACAGAAAATGAAATTAATAAATATTTACAGCGACTAGTTGTAACAGTTGTTCTTATTTTGACACTTTTGGCACCAGTAGAACTAATGGCTCAAACAGACAGCACCAAAAAAGAAGAACCTGCTGCAAAAGAAGAATCTGCAATGATATCACCTTCAATAGAATTTAAATCGATCCAAAAAGGAGATAATACCATCGAACTGGTTGCTTCCATGAAAGCAAAAATTAAAGGTTCATTTATAAAACTGCCTTTGCTTAAAGTCACTTTTTTTCAAATATCTGATACGGCAGAAAAGGAACTAGGATTTGTTATTTCCGATCGTGTTGGTAAAGCAGTATTTAATAGCAAACCTGGCTTAATACAAGCTGATAAGGAAGGGAAATTGCATTTCAAAGCTGTGTTTGCCGGTAACAAACAAATGGACGCAGCGGAAGAAGAGCTTACTGTTAAATCAGCCCGGCTGGTAATGATACCGGTTAAGGAAGATTCAGTACTAACGGTTAAGGTAAAACTGGTTGATATGAGTACAGGTACGGAAACACCGGTACCTGAAACTGCCCTGGGAATATTTGTAAAACGGCAATTCAATCCGTTAAAAGTAGGTGAAGGAACAACAGATGAAAATGGCGATGCATCTGTGGAAATTCCAAACAACCTGCCTGGTGATCCAAAAGGAAATATTACACTTCTGGCAAAACTGGATGAAAATGAAGTGTATGGTAACCTTGAAACTTCTGTAGTGCAAAAATGGGGCATTCCTGTTTCGGATAAACTGAATGAACTGCCACGGGCTTTGTGGAGTGCTCATCCGCCAGTATGGATGATGGTTACCTTTGCTATACTAATGATTACTGTCTGGGGACATTATATTGTGATCATATTTGAGTTGTTCCGTTTAAGAAAAGAAGAACCACATGCACCGGTCAAGAAAATTATTGTATAGTTTTAACAAAATAAATGTCTAACAATCATACCAAGAATCAGTAACTTTATTAAACAACAAAATACCTAAAAATTTAAAAAATGAAAAAAATATCTTTGATTCTCTTAAGCTGTACAGTTATTATTTTAATGTCTTTTATGGCCAATAATCAACCAAAGCCATGGCCGGTGCCTGATAAGTTCAATAAAATGGTAAATCCTGTAAAATCAGACCCAACTTCAATAGCTGCCGGTAAAACACTTTATAACCAGCATTGCAAATCATGCCACGGTTCAAAAGGGAAAGGAGATGGCAGCAAAGCAGCCCAGTTAGATACTGAATGCGGAGACTTTACCACTACTGCTTTCCACGATCAGACAGATGGCGCTTTATATTATAAAACCCAGGAAGGCCGTAAAGACATGCCCTCATTTAAGAAAAAAATACCCGACGCTGATGATATCTGGGCTGTAGTGAATTATATGCGGACATTGAAATAATGATCTGTTTGTATCATTCATATTGATGATTAATTTTTATTTCAATTCACAAGGAGGTAGTTTTTATGACTACCCCTTGTAGTTTTATGATATACTGTTTTAAAGATCATTGCTAATATCATTAATCTTGAAAACATTAAATGAGTTTGATTCCGATATTTCTTTGCTTCTTATGTTGAGATCATGAAATGCTGTCTTTTTTAACATTGTGATTGAATTTGACTTTTACCAAGTATTAGCTGATGGAACAATCGTATAAAAATATCTGGGGTTTATTCTTTGCAATCTTACTGGTTATTTTTCTCGGTTTTTTCAGGACCTATTTTAGTTTATTTCCAAAATTTGAAAATGTAAGCACAGCTCAGCATTTTCACAGCCTGATCTTTTTATTATGGTTTGCATTATTGTTTATACAACCCTATTTAATTAAAACTGGAAAAATTGAACTGCACCGGCGGTTGGGAAAGTTTTCATTTTTATTGGTTCCATTATTGGTTTTTTCAATTTTTGAAGTTGCAAAAGGGCAATACCACCGGGAACTGACTCAATTTCCTGTTTCTCAGTGTATAGCAAACTTAATAGTGCCTTTACCGCAAATAGTTCTTTTCCTGATCATATATATACTTGCCATCGTAAACAAAAGAAATACCGCGTATCATATGCGTTATATTATTTCAAGTACTTTGGTTCTTTTAGGGCCTGGTCTGGGCCGTATCTTTATCAGCTGGTTGGGGATGACCTTTCTACACGCTGTAATGTCTTCTTTTATAGTTACAGAATTGATCCTTGTTAGTTTAATTGTATATGACAGGCTTCAATTAAATAAATGTAAACCATATATTGTTTTATTGCTGTTACTGGTTTCATCTCATTTAGCCTGGCTTTTCCTTCCGGAATCATCTATTTGGCAGAATCTATGTGGCAGGTTTGTAGAGATTGTTTTCTAATGTTAGCTGTTTAGATATTTATCGGTCTTTATATTTGATCTGTCCATTCTTTGTATTTTCCTAAAAAAATCTTTGGGTTTAAATAAACAATGACATTTTTTTGAAAAGTCAACAACCTTAGTTACTGTAAAAGAAAACTGTATTTTTGCCTGTATTAATGATTGTTTCTTGTTACCATTTAATTTGTGATATTTCATGTCATTTAAACTCACCAATAAAGTCAGGATCGTAACAGCCGCTGCCTTATTTGACGGCCACGATGCCGCTATCAATATCATGCGCCGCATATTACAAAGCAAGGGTGCTGAGATCATTCACCTGGGCCATAACAGGAGTGTGGCAGATATTGTAGAATGTGCCATTGAAGAAGATGTGCAGGGCATTGCCATTACCAGTTACCAGGGCGGCCACGTAGAGTTTTTTAAATACATGAAAGATCTGCTGGATGAAAACGGTTGCGGACATATTAAACTATTTGGAGGAGGAGGCGGAACTATTTTGCCATCAGAAATTGAGGAATTACATAATTATGGCATAACCCGGATTTACAGTCCCGATGATGGCCGCCATATGGGTCTGGAAGGAATGATCGAAGACGTGATTAGCAAATGCGATTTTAATTTGAACGGAAATCTGAAGATAACCGGGGAGATGAAATTAGGGGAGGCGAGGGATATCCGGAAGATTGCCCGCTCTATTTCAAATGTTGAAAATGGGAATGTGGCAGCTAATGCTGAAATTAAAATTGAAAATGTAGAAATAAAGACTACCATACCTGTATTAGGGATAACGGGAACAGGTGGTGCAGGAAAATCTTCTGTTACTGATGAGATCGTCAGGCGTTTCTTGAACTTATATACAGATAAGACCATCGCAGTGATCTCTGTTGACCCAAGTAAGAAAAAAACCGGCGGAGCATTGCTGGGAGACCGGATCAGAATGAATGCGATCTCATCACCCCGTGCATATATGCGTAGCCTTGCCACCAGGGAAAGTGATAAAGCCCTTAGTAAATATGTTCAGGAAGCTATTGATATCTGTAAAACGGCCGGGTATGATTTTATTATTTTGGAAAGTGCCGGCGTTGGGCAAAGTGATGCATCCATACTTGACTATTGTGATATCAGCATGTATGTCATGACCCCTGAATATGGTGCCCCATCTCAACTGGAAAAAATAAACATGCTTGATTATGCAGATGTGGTTTGCATCAATAAATTCGATAAGGCCGGGGCTCTGGATGCCCTGCATGATGTACGTAAGCAATATAAACGCAATCATGGTTTGTGGAATGCGAAGGATGATGAATTGCCTGTTGTTGGAACTATTGCAGCACAATTCAATGATTCAGGTGTAAATGAATTGTTTGAGAGATTGATGGAAAAAGTAAATGAGAAATTAGGGGTAACTTTTCATGGAGACATAAAGCATCATGCACATACAAAAGATACAACGAGCCAGTCAACCATCATTCCTCCCAGGAGGGTAAGGTATTTATCAGAGATCGTAGAAACGATCACTGAATATGATAACAGTGTAAAAGAACAAAGCAGGATCGCATCACAATTATACCAGGTGGAAGGAACAATTAATACTTTATCAGAAGTATCAGCATCTAAAGCAGTTACAGATGAATTAGTAAAAATAAAAAATACCCTTTCAGAAAAACTACACCCTTCTTCTAAAAAATTACTCGATACCTGGTCATCTACACAAGAGCGTTACAGTAAGGAATTTTATGAATTTAAAGTAAGGGATAAAGTGATCAATCAGCCGCTTACTTATAAAAGTTTGTCGGGTACGGTAATATCAAAAGTGGTCCTGCCAAAATACAATGATTGGGGCGATATACTTACCTGGCAACTACAGGAAAATGTACCGGGTGAATTTCCATTTACTGCAGGTGTGTTTCCTTTAAAACGTGAAGGCGAAGATCCAACCCGAATGTTTGCCGGAGAAGGTGGCCCTGAAAGGACAAATAAACGTTTTCACTATGTAAGCCTTGGCCAGCCTGCAAAAAGACTCAGTACTGCATTTGACAGTGTAACCTTGTATGGAGAAGATCCGGCCCCACGACCGGATATTTATGGTAAAGTAGGAAATAGCGGGGTGAGTATTGCAACCGTTGATGATGCAAAAAAATTATACAGTGGTTTTGATCTTTGTGATCCCAAAACTTCGGTAAGCATGACCATCAACGGGCCGGCACCAATGCTGTTGGCATTTTTCATGAATGCTGCCATTGACCAGCAATGTGAAAAATATATTATCGAAAATAACCTGAAGGATGAAGTAAATAAAAAGATCGGGTCTTTGTATAGTATTGAAAGTTTGCCAAAATATGTAGGCATAGATGGTTTGCAAGTCTCCCCCACCGGGGGAGATTTAGAGGGGGCTTTACCAGAAGGTAATAATGGCCTAGGTTTGCGCTTACTGGGATTGAGTGGTAAAGATGTTTTACCTGCTGATGTTTATGAACAAATAAAAGCAAAAGCGCTTTCTACAGTAAGGGGAACCGTGCAGGCAGATATTTTAAAAGAAGACCAGGCACAAAATACCTGCATATTTTCTACCGAGTTTGCATTAAAACTGATGGGTGATGTACAACAATATTTCATTAATAACAATGTACAGAATTTTTACAGTGTAAGTATCAGCGGCTATCATATCGCTGAAGCCGGTGCTAATCCTATTACGCAACTGGCATTTACACTTTCCAATGGATTCACTTATGTGGAATATTACCTGAGCCGTGGAATGAATATAGACGATTTTGCTCCTAACCTTTCTTTCTTTTTCAGCAATGGTATGGATCCTGAGTATAGTGTCATTGGCCGTGTAGCCAGGCGCATCTGGGCAAAGGCTATGAAGAATAAATACAAGGCAAACAGCCGCAGCCAGAAATTAAAATATCATATTCAAACAAGTGGAAGAAGCCTGCACGCCCAGGAAATTGACTTTAACGACATACGTACAACCTTACAGGCGCTGTATGCTATTTATGATAATTGTAATTCTTTACATACTAACGCTTATGATGAAGCGATCACAACACCAACGGAAGAAAGTGTGCGTCGTGCCATGGCTATTCAGCTGATCATAAACCGTGAATTGGGTACTGCAAAGAACGAAAATCCAAACCAGGGATCTTTTTTAATTGAAGAGCTGACCAACCTGGTAGAAGAAGCAGTAATGGCGGAGTTCAACAGAATCACAGAAAGAGGAGGCGTATTGGGTGCTATGGAACGTATGTACCAGCGCAATAAGATTCAGGAAGAAAGCCTTTATTATGAAACATTGAAACATACCGGAGAATACCCGATCGTTGGTGTAAATACTTTTTTAAGTAAAAATGGTTCTCCTACTATTTTACCAACAGAAGTGATACGATCAACTACCGAAGAAAAAGAATTCCAGATAATAACATTAGAAGCTTTTAAAAAGCGTCACGAAGATAAATCTGCTGCAATGCTTTCAAAACTTCAGCAGGTCGCTATAAGCAATGGTAATTTATTTGAAGAATTGATGGAAACGGTAAAGTATTGTTCTCTCGGACAGATCACTAATGCATTGTATAGTGTGGGCGGTCAGTACAGGCGAAACATGTAAACCAGCCAACGCGGCAATTTCGGTCTTCGTTATGAAATGTAATGACAATGAACCTTAAGTAACGGAGTATCAATTAAAATAGTTTTCCGGCAATTCCATTCAGGATGGAAATAAAATAGAATCCAACATCAAATTGCTTTAATTTTCCTTAATTCTATTCACAGGCAAAAACTTGCTTCATTATATTTATTAATATTAGCTTAATATTTAGGTAATATTTAGTTCATCTTGGTTTTAGTTCTTTACGTTGTTTAAACCTCTAATAATAAAGTGTCAGGATAGAAAGGGTATTTATTCAACAACGAAACCATTCCACATGAAAAAATTACACTTCTTCATTCAGGATTTAGTAGTAAGATTATTTCTGAGCAGGCTTTCAGTATTCAATTCCCCACTCAAATTCACCAAAGTAAAATAATTTTGCAGCACAAAAAAAGGAATGTAGACATCGTTGTTATTTCCGATGTGCACCTGGGTACATATGGTTGCCACGCCAAAGAATTATTATTTTACCTGAAAAGTATAAAACCAAAAACTGTAATACTCAACGGTGATATTATCGATATATGGCAATTCAATAAACGATATTGGCCAAAAAGCCACATGAAGGTTATTAAGCACTTGATGCACTGGATGAGTAAGCGGATAAAAATTTATTATATCACAGGTAATCATGATGAAATGCTGCGAAAATTCTCAGGATTAAAAATGGGTTCTTTCAGGATTGTTGATAAACTGGTTTTGCCACTGGAGAATAATAAAAAAGCCTGGTTTTTTCATGGTGATGTATTTGACGTTACTATGCAACACTCAAAATGGCTTGCAAAATTAGGAGCAGTTGGTTATGATGCATTGATCTTAATTAATAGATTTGTAAATTTTATTTCACAAAGAATTCTTAAAAAAGGGAAACTGTCTTTATCAAAAAAGATAAAAAATAGTGTAAAATCTGCTGTTAAGTTTATTAATAATTTTGAACAAACAGCTGCAGACATTGCTATTACTAATAAATATGATTTTGTAGTATGTGGTCATATTCATCAACCTGAAATAAAAGAAGTTAATAACGATCATGGCTCAACATGGTATTTGAATTCCGGTGACTGGATAGAAAATTTAACGGCACTCGAATACAGTGAAGGCCAATGGAGTATTTATAAGTTTGGTGAAATGGATATCATAAGAATGAAACAGGAAAATGAAGAAGATGATCCATCCAGTTCACAATTATTTGAAACTATGCTGGAAGATTTTAATTTAATGAAAGCCTTATGAAAATTTTGTATGCAATACAGGGTACGGGTAATGGCCATATAAGCCGTGCAAGGGATATCATTCCGATCTTACAACAAAAAGGAGACCTTGATATTTTAATCAGTGGTACAGAAGCAGAGGTGGAATTGCCTTTCCCTATTAAATATAGATTTAAAGGACTCAGTTTTGTATTTGGGAAAAAAGGAGGAATTGATCTGCTATCAACTTATAAAAAAAGCAGCCTTAAGCGTTTGTATGATGAAATAAAAAGCCTCCCTGTAGAACAATATGATTTAGTGATCAATGATTTTGAACCGGTGAGTGCATGGGCATGTAAATTAAAAATGAAAGAATGTATTGGACTTAGTCATCAGTCCGCTGTAATTAATAAAAGATCTCCAAAGCCAAAAAAGATTGACCTGGTTGGATGGGCAGTATTGAAAAACTATGCACCGGTAACTGAACAATATGGTTTTCATTTTGAATGTTATGATAAAAATATATTTACTCCTGTAATAAGGTCACAGATCAGGAATGCTATCCCGGTTGATAAAGGACATTATACAGTTTATCTTCCTGCTTATTCTGATGAACGTATCATAAAGATACTCAGCCAGATTAAAGATATACAATGGCACGTTTTTTCAAAGCATACCAAGAATGAATTGCACGATGGCAATGTTCATGTTCAACCTGTGAATAATGAAGCTTTTGTGGAAAGTTTAATTACCTGTTCAGGAATTATATGTGGCGCAGGATTTGAAACTCCTGCTGAAGCAATGTTTTTAAAAAAGAAATTACTTGTTATACCTATGAAAGGGCAGTATGAGCAGCAATGTAATGCAGCAGCATTAGATAAAATTGGCATTCCTGTTATCAAAAGCCTCAAAATAAAACAGCTTGAAAAAATCAAGAACTGGGTAAATCTTTCCCGTACAATTTCTGTTGAATATCCTGATATCACTTTGGATATTATTGATAAATTGCTAAATGATCATAGTCTTAATATTAATGATAACAAAGAAATCGAATTAGGCATGAGCCCTTATTCATTAAAAAAATTCCGTCAGTTAAACCTTGGTAAAATCTTAAACCTAATTTCACGCTGAAATATGTCATTTACTAAGGATGATTTCGGTGGTGATTTTAAGTGGGGCGTATCAACTGCGGCCTACCAGATAGAAGGCGCCCATAATGCAGATGGTAAGGGGGTTTCTATTTGGGACGAATTTGTAAAAAAACGGGGAAAGATATTTCAAAAACAACATGGTCAGATTGCCTGCGATTTTTATAACAGATATAAAGAAGATACCGCTATTATTAAGGAACTTAATATTCCCAATCACCGGTTTTCCATTTCGTGGAGCAGAATATTTCCGGAAGGTACCGGAAGGGTCAGCAGAAAGGGAATTGACTTTTATAACCGGTTAATTGATCATTCTCTTGAATTAGGAGTTGAACCCTGGGTTACATTGTATCATTGGGATCTTCCTCAATCATTACAAAAAGAAGGAGGGTGGACAAACAGAAACATCATTCAATGGTTCAGCTTTTATGTTGAACAATGTATAAAATATTTTGGCGACAGAGTTAAAAACTGGATCATTTTAAATGAACCAATGGTATTTACAGGTGCTGGTTATTTTTTTGGTGTACATGCACCGGGTAAAAAAGGGTTAAGGAACTTTTTATCAGCCGTTCATCACGCAGCATTGTGCCAGGCAGAAGGAGGAAGAATTATCAGGCAGTTATGCCCTGCAGCTAACATTGGTACTACTTTTTCATGTTCTCATATAGAACCCTACAGGCCGGTTAAAAAAGATATCATTGCTGCAAATAAAACAGATGTATTATTGAACCGGTTGTTCATTGAGCCTTTATTGGGTATGGGATATCCAATTGCAGAGCTCAAAATATTAAAAAGATTAGAACAGTTTATTAAACAGGGTGATGAGGCTAAATTGGCATTTGATATGGATTTCATCGGTATTCAGAATTATACCCGTGAACTGGTAACTCATAGTTCATTTACACCTTTTGTAAAAGCGAAAATTGTAAAGGCCGATAAAAGAAATGTTGAAACAACTTTAATGAATTGGGAAGTTTATCCCGAGTCAATGTATCATATACTCAAAAAATTTGGGGCCTATAAAAATATCAATCAGTTAATCGTTACAGAAAATGGTGCTGCATTCAGGGATCTGGTGATTGATGGAAGAATTGATGATTATGGCAGGACAATGTTTTTAAGGGAAAATATATCTCAGCTTTTAAGGGCAAAACGAGAAGGAGTAAATGTAAATGGTTATTTTATCTGGACTTTGCTGGACAATTTTGAATGGGCTGAGGGATATTATCCAAAATTTGGATTGGTGCATGTTGATTTTGAAACACAAAAAAGAATTGTCAAATCATCGGGAAGGTGGTACATGGATTTTTTGAAATCATAGTAAATGTGGTTTATTTTAGTTTAATAATAAATTAATCTGGAACAACTGTTATTTCATACAATACCTGTTATATTTAATTTTTTTAATTGTTATTGGATTAATGAGACATGAAAAAGGCTTGTATTTTCTTTTCTATCATAATATTTATTGGAATACTTTCACTTTCATTCCGTAAAACAGCGAATTCTTCAGACTATCTCCAATGTTATACGAAAAGGATAACAATTCTTAAAGAGAACCATCAAAAGTTACTACAAATTATAGAAGAAAATAATCCAAATTCAGCAGAAGGGTTAAAAAAAATAAAGCAACAAATACATCTTACCCGTATCTCCATGAAAGAAGTGGATTTTTGGGCTCGTTATCTGGAACCGGTAATATATAAAAAAATAAACGGCCCCTTGCCGGTGGAATGGGAAACGGAGGTATTCGAAAAATATGAAAAACCTTATAAAAGAGAAGGAGCTGGATTAACCCTTGCAGAACTTTTCCTGGAAGACGAGCGATATGAAAAAGATTCGATGATCCATTTAATCAACAATTCATCTAAGGCTTTGAATACTTTCAGTGCGGACTCTGTTACAAATAATTTAAAGTCTTTTTCTTCTTTCTATTTATGCAACCGATTATTCTTGCTTAACCTTGCAACAATTTACACTACGGGTTTTGAATGTCCTGATAGTACAGAAATAGTTCCTGAACTATGTTCATTAATATCAAGTGTAAACGAAATATACGGGGCATATAATAAAAGCTTTCCTGACAAATCTTTGCCAGTTACTTATCTTTCAATATATAAGCAGGCGTTTGCCTTTGTTGAAGCCCAGCCAAAACAATTCAGCAGATTTGATCATTTTACTTTTATACGTGATTATGTAAATCCCCTTTTTATCATTAATCAGCAATTGATAACTAATTATAAAGTACAGAGCAGAAGTTTTATGGATTATACCTTGGATGATAAAGCGCTTTCAATATTCAGTAAACAATTGTACACCGGACAAAATGTAAAAGGGATTTTTTTAAGGGTTAAAGATGAAAAAGCGTTGGCTGAATTGGAAAAAGTTGGCAAGTTACTTTTTTATGATCCCATTTTATCCGGTAATAACAAGCGAAGCTGCATTTCTTGTCATAAATCTGCAGAATATTTTACTGATACAACCGAAAGCAGTTCTTTACAGTTTAACCATATGGATAGACTAAAACGTAATACTCCTTCTTTGATAAATACCAATTTTAATCACCTGTTAATGTTGGATGGTAATCATATTACATTGCAGGGCCAGGCAAAAGCTGTTATTTCCAATAAGGATGAACTTAACAGTAATGAACAAGAGGTTTTAAAAAAAGTTATAAACTGCCCCGATTACAGAAAAATATTTAAAGAATTACTCAAATATACCCCACAGGAAACGGAAATAACTTTTGAACATATCACATCAGCACTTACCTTTTACTATGCAAAATTCAGCAATTATTATGCACTGTTTGATAAAGCCATGAATGAAAACATACAAATAGAATCCGGTGTAAAAAGAGGATTTAACTTATTTATGAGTAAAGCACAATGTGCCACTTGTCATTTTGCACCTCAGTTTAACGGAATAAAACCACCATATATCAGTTCTGAATTTGAAGTGCTCGGTGTTCCGCAAGACACTACTTATAAAAGCCTGAGTAATGACAAAGGAAGATATCTTGTTAACCCTGCCCCTGAAACAATGAATGCATTCCGTACCGGAACATTGCGAAATGCAGATCATACAAAGCCTTATATGCACAATGGAGTTTTTATTAATTTGCATCAGGTAATCGATTTTTATGATGCTGGCGGTGGGGTTGGAAAAGGTATAAAGGTTCCAAATCAAACTTTATCATCTGATTCACTTCATCTCACATCTTTAGAAAAAAATGATTTGTTAGTTTTTATTTCCTCACTGAATGAAAAAATAGAATTTGATGACCCACCAAGATCATTACCTGCTTCATCTAATAAAAAACTGAATAAGAGAAAAGTAGGAGGCGAATATTAATAAGTTTATTTATGAAATATATAATTCCCGTTAGTTGTTTGTTTTTGCTTCTGGCATTTACACAAATTACATCCAAGCAAAAAATGGATTTAGTAAATAATTTTAATGACACTATACCATCTAAAAAAAATAAAACTGTAAGGCAAAATAAAAAGGAATTGATTTACGACTTTCCTGAAGGGTTAACCTCGGATACAGGTAAAGCTTCTTTTGTAAAACTTATAAATAAAGGGAAGGCTATATACAAAGAAACCTGTGCAAAATGCCATAACGTAACCAAAGAGAACGGGCAGATATTTTATCCTGATTTTTCATTGCCACAATTGATGGATTATGAAATGCGGTTTCAATATCCCGAGCATAAAGAGGATTTAAAAGAAACAAATATTACAATGGAAGAGTTGGATTGGGTTGTACTTTTTTTACGTTATAAGAAAAAAGACCTGCTATTTGAAAATAAATAAACTTCTTAAAATAAGCATCAGTTTCATTAAAGAAATCATCAATATTGATTTATAGTTTCAGTAACCCTGATACATCAATATTTTCAAGATATGGAATGAGTGATTTGCCCGTACTCGTAAATCCCCTTATTGACGGATTACCCATATGATCTTTATGATATTGCAATTCTATGTATATATTATCCAATTGGTATAAAACAAATTTATATTTTTTATCTCTTCGGCGGGCAACCATTGTTCCATGAGACAATAATATATTTAACTGTTCTGTTTCTTCTAGTTTGTTGAATTGATATAATGTCATAGCTTAAGTTATACGCTTGCTAATATAGAGTAACGGCCAAAAAATTTAATTGAAAATTTCATTAATAATGAAAAAATAATATTTTATAACTGATATGTTTTATGTATTTAAAAGATGACTTTCATTTAACAATTTGACTGCCGGTTGTTAACTGTCCGGATACAATTGGGTAATACCGTTGTCTCATCTTTACATTGTTAAAAAACAAACATCAAAATAATAAAATATGAAAACATTTAAATCTGTTATTGCTAAAGCTGCATGTATGCTTGCATTAACTTCAATTTCAAATTCATTTACATCAGCAGAAGCCCAGCTTAATTTAATGTATATTTCTGCAAATGAATCCTTAGACAACATTCGGTTTATTTCCATGGAAGGAGATATGCTGATCTTTGAACTACGGCTTAATAGTTTATTACCTAAAGGTAGTTTGATCCGGATATTGGATGGTGAGAATAATGTGATATATGAAGAAAGTACTGAAATTGAAACTTATAATATCCGGTACAAAATTGTAAAGAATGGTATGAAAAAAATAAATTTTGAAATATCCGGCAAACATTTTTTTCTGAATCAGTCTTTTAAAGTAAGTTCTACAACAGAAGAAAAAATAGAAGTAACAAAAGGTTGATCTTGTTTATTTGGGCAAATTGTCATTATAGCGTATATTAAAAATACTTTATACCCTGTAATGACGAATCCTACTTCAAATTTAGTTCAGTGCAATTTTGCAAGATATACTCGTAATGGTCTGGCCTTTGTTTTACATGAATTATTCAAATTTATTTAATAAATACCTATATGAAATTCACTATAAAATTCTTTTTCATCTTTCATACACTTAACAATTTGATTGCGATTTGGTAACAGACAGATTTAACTTTTTGTTATAGGTTTGTCACTTGAAAATGGGTTGATGAATTTTATAAATATATCATACTCAATTCAAAAAAAATACAACAATATCCTTATTAAAAATTCCTTTTCGGCATTGATTAAATCTTTTATTTAAATTTTATTTCATTCATTTTTTGAATGTACTGTCAGTAATGAAAAAATTGGTAAACAGTAATACTATGTCCTATCCTGTTTTAAATTATAAATATTGCATACTCAAAATTAACATAGTGAACATAATATATCCAGATACAATCCCAGGTAATATATTCTCAAAAGACTTTGATAAATAATTACCTGTTCATCATATAATATTTTAATTAAATGATAAACAAACTTAAAAAAAGCAGATTCATATGAAAGTTTCTACAAAGGCATACAACCTGAAATGCCAAAAAAATTCAGGTTTAAAATCCCCACCACAAAACAGCAAGCCATGGCATTTGATGCGATGGTTACCGGTTGTTTTTTGTATGGTAATGTTATTAGGCTCCACAATAAGTTGGGGCCAGGTTTCATATAACGGAACTACTTATACTCAGGATTTCCAGAGTATGACAGCAACAAATTTAACAGCCGCAACTATTGCTAACACTACAATGTTGCAGGTATCTGGTCAGCCTGGTGGAGGATCAGTAATTGGTTGGTATGTTTACCATAATACTGCCGGTACCCCACGTTGGGGTAGGTCCGATGGTACTTCAAGTACTGGCTCATTTTTTTGTTTATTTGATGGGGCACCAACCCCCAACAGGGCGTTAGGTTCGCAAGGATCAGCCAGTATTATAGCTTATTATGGTATTGTTTTACAAAACACTACAGGATCAACCATTACTTCTGTGAACATTTCATATGACGCAATGATAAACAGGAACCCCAGCACTACGGTTAATCCATACCCGATGTCATACCGGACAAGTGCGACGAATGTTATTACTTCATCTTCAACAGCTGATGGTACATTTAATGACCTGGCTGGAACATGGACTAATGGTACAGGATTTACAACACCTTCATCAGGTACAGGCGCTCCCGGAACCCAGGCTGCAATAACACCTTTATTTAGAATTGGTGGTGCAGTTATCACTCAAACATTAACAGGGTTAAGCTGGGGTAATAATCAATATTTATATATACGCTGGAGAGAAACAGATGATAGTGGTTCTGATGCATCAGCAGGCGTGGATAATTTTAGTTTTTCTACACCACTTACATGCGCAGTTACTGGTTCAGCGACAATAACGAATCCTGCCTGCTTTGGCGGAACAGGATCAGCAGTGGTAACATTATCAGGAACTGGTGCAGGTGCACCTGGTATTTATACAGTAGATGGTGGATCAGCAGTTGCTTACAGCACAAATCCATTTACAGTTACCGGCCTTTCAAATGGCCCTCATACAATTGTTGCTACCGTAACAGCAGGTGGTTGTGTATCTTCAAATATTGCGGCGAATGTAACCGTTCCAACACAGTTGGTGGCATCCTCAACAGCAGGAACAATTGCATGCTTTGGCGGAACAACAACAGTAACAGTATCTGCAACAGGCGGAACAGCACCATACACAGGAACAGGAGCACAAACAGTAAGTGCAGGTCCATATAGCTTTACAGTTACAGATGCGAACGGATGTACTTCAGTTACAACCGGAACTGTTAGCGAGCCAACACAATTTGTAGCATCATCAACGGCAGGAACGATTGCATGTTTTGGTGGAACAACCACAGTAACAGTATCTGCAACAGGCGGAACTGCTCCATACACAGGAACAGGAGCACAAACAGTAAGTGCAGGTCCATATAGCTTTACAGTTACAGATGCGAACGGATGTACTTCAGTTACAACCGGAAGCGTTAGCGAGCCAACACAATTGGTAGCATCATCAACAGCAGGAACAATAATATGTGGCGCTTCAACAGCCAATGTGGTAGTAAGTGCAACGGGCGGAACTGTTCCATATACAGGAACAGGCTCATTCGCAACAGCAGCCGGTGCATACAGCTATACAGTAACTGATGCCAATGGTTGTACTTCAACAACTACAGGAACAATAACAGTAACAGCTGATATCATAAATCCAACGATCACTGCACCTGCTAACGTTAGTGCATGCACTAATAGTGGCTGCACAGCAACAGGCGTGATCCTGGGAACACCGGTTACATCAGATAACTGCAGCGTGGCAAGCGTTACAAACAATGCACCTGCTTCATTCTCATTGGGAACTACAACAGTTACCTGGACAGTAACCGATGGCAGTGGTAATACAGCAACTGCTACACAGACTGTAACCATAACAGACAATACAGCACCATCAATACATTTTAATACAGCAGGCTTAGTGGCAGGTTTAACCGGCCCAAGCAGTTCAGCAACACCGTATGTACTACCATTGAAAAATGGGGTTAAGTTAACTTCAATATTAAGTGTAGGTAATAATATTGGCGGTTACCAGATGGTTGGTATACCCGATGGCTTAGGAGCATTTGATAACTGTGACGGTACCTTCACTCTGTTGATGAACCATGAGTTGGGAAATACAGTTGGTGGAACACGTGCCCATGGTGCGATTGGATCTTTTGTTTCTAAATGGGTAATTAATAAATCAAACCTGCAGGTACAAAGCGGAAGCGACCTTATGCAAACAGTTTACGGATGGAATGTTGGTACACAGAGTGTAGGAACCCCGATAACATTTGCATTTAACCGTTTCTGTTCAGCAGATCTTCCTCCAGTAAGCGCATTTTATAATCCTGCTACAGGCCTTGGAACAATTGCACGTATTTTTATGCATGGCGAAGAAGGTGGCGCTACAGGTTACCAGTTAGGAACCGTTGCCAGCGGCCCTGACGCAGGAAAGGCTTATATTTTAGGTAAATTCAACCTTACCACCAATAACTCCGGTTTAACAGGAGTGGGTGCATGGGAAAATGCTTTGGCAAATCCATTTGCACAGGATAAGACAATCGTAATTGGTAATAATGATGGTGGTACAGGTATTATGAATAATTCAGTGTCAGTATATGTAGGTTTGAAACAATCTACAGGAACTGAAGTAGATAAAGCAGGTCTTAATAATGGTACACTTAGTTTTGTAAATGTTACGGGTAATCCTGTAGAGATAGTAAATACTACTACCCGTGCAACCAATATTACGAGTGGAACAGCATTCACATTAAGCGGAACAACATCAACAACATTCTCACGTCCGGAAGATGGCGTTTGGGATACTCAGGATCCTACAAAGTTCTATTTTGTAACTACAGATCAGTATGACCAGGTATTGGACGGTATTGGCGCACAGATTGGACGCAGCCGTTTGTGGAGATTGAATTTCACAAATATTACCAATCCAGCCTTAGGAGGAACGATTGATATGTTGCTTGATGGAACAGAAGGGCATACTATGTTTGATAACCTGACAGCAGACAATTGCGGACACCTGATATTACAGGAAGATGTAGGTAACCAGGCACATAATGGTAAAATATGGCAGTATACAATTGCTACCGATGCACTTGTATTATTAGCCAAGCATGATCCAGCCCGTTTTGGAGACAGGGTTGCCGGAATCTCAACAGCAGCAACAGCTCCATTCAACCAGGATGAAGAAACATCCGGTATAATAGATGTATCAGATATATTAGGAAAAGGAATGTCTTTAATGGTAGACCAGGCACATTATGGTTTGGCAAGCCCATTAGTAGAAGGAGGTCAGTTATTGGCAATGTACAATCCTGAATCAGCCTGTGGCGTAGTAGCAGGAACTGCAACAGATACAGTAAGAGTATGTTCAGGTGCAGGAGCAGTTGCTCTGGGTACACCTGCAACATCAGACAATTGTTCAGGTACAGTTACATTAACTAATAATGCACCAGGAAGCTTCCCTGTAGGGACTACAACAGTAACCTGGACAGCAACAGATGCAAGCGGAAATACAAGAACATCTAATCAAATAGTATTAGTATCAAACTTAGCTGTAACAGCAGCAGCAGGAACAATAGGCTGTAATGGAGGAACAACGACACTAACGGCAACAGCTACGGGCGGATCGGGAGCACCATTGCAATATAGTTTGAACAGTGGCCCTCCATATCAGTTGAGCAATACCTTCACAGTAGGAGCAGGAGATTTTGTAGTGACTGTGCTTGATGCTAACGGATGTACAGCAACAACAAACATTACGATTGCCCAACCGGTAGCGGTGGTTGCAACAGCTACTGCCCCTCCAATTTCAGTGGTAGGTGGAACAACAACAGTAACAGTAAGTGCAACAGGTGGAGCTGCTCCATATTCAGGAACAGGAACATTCGTTCGCTCAGCAGGTACATATAATTTTACAGTAACTGATGCCAACGGATGTACATCTGTTGCTTCAATAACACTTACCAACCCATTGGCAAATGCATATTTGAATATCCTTACCCAGAATTCAGGCCAGGTAACACAGGGTGGAATAGTGAATATAGAAGTAACTGTGGGTAATACCGGTCCAACCGGAGCGATCGGTGCATATAAAGTAAGGGCACAGATCAGTGTACCGATAGCGATAGCGAACATCTTACCAAATGCGCAACAAACAGGTTTACCATCAGGCTGGACAATAACCGTTAACAATGGCGGAGCGATCACCATATGTAACGGTACTGATGTAATACCGGTTGGGGCTAGCCGTACGATCCTGATCAAAGTACAGGGTAATAATATTGGTGGACCATCAACGGTTAACGGTAACCTGTTATTCTCAAATGGTACATCATGTACATTGCCCGGAAGTTTACCAGGTGATAATATTGCAGATAATTCTTCTACATCTTCATTAGAAGTGTTGCCATGTAACATTGCAGTATCTGCTTTAGCGGGAACAATTGCATGTAATGGCGGAACAACCATACTTACTGCAACTGCAACCGGTGCAAACGGACCTGTTGAATACAGTTTGAACGGTGGCACATATCAGTCAGGAAATACATTTACAGTAAATGCAGCCGGTTCACCTTATACAGTAACTGCCAGGGAAGTTAACAATAATTCCTGCTCAGCAACTGCTACTGCGGTAACGGTTACCCAACCAACTTTACTGGTTGCTTCTTCTACAGCAACTTCAATATTATGCAATGGCGGAACGTCAACAGTAACAGTAACTGCAACAGGTGGAACTGCTCCATATACAGGAACTGGAACATTCACAGTTAGTGCAGGAGCATACAGCTATATTGTTACCGATGCCAACGGATGTACTTCAACAACATCAGGTTCTATTACACAACCAAGTGCCATATCAGTATCAGCATCAGCAGGTACAATAAATTGTAATGGCGGAACAACCACATTGACAGTTACTGCATCAGGTGGAACAGGAACATTACAATACAGTTTGAACAGTGGCCCTCCTTTCCAATTGAGCAATACATTCACAGTAGGAGCAGGAGATTTCACTGTAACAGTTAAAGATGCTAATGGGTGTTTAGCAATAACGAGCCTTACCATTTCACAACCGGTAGCGGTGGTTGCAACAGCTACTGCCCCTCCAATTTCAGTGGTAGGTGGAACAACAACAGTAACAGTAAGTGCAACAGGTGGAGCTGCTCCATATTCAGGAACAGGAACATTCGTTCGCTCAGCAGGTACGCATAATTTTACAGTAACTGACGCCAACGGATGTACATCAAATGTATCCATAACACTTACCAACCCATTAGCCAATGCATCTTTGAATATCCTGACCCAGAATTCAGGCCAGGTAATACAGGGTGGAACAGTTGATATAGAAGTTACTGTGGGAAATACTGGTCCAACCGGAGCGATCGGTGCATATAAAGTAAGGGCACAGATCAGTGTACCGATAGCGATAGCGAACATCTTACCAAATGCACAACAAACAGGTTTACCATCAGGCTGGACAATAACTGTTAACAATGGCGGAGCGATCACCATATGTAACGGTACTGATGTAATACCGGTTGGGGCTAGCCGTACGATCCTGATCAAGGTGCAGGGTAATAATATTGGTGGACCATCAACGGTTAACGGTAACCTGTTATTCTCTAATGGTACATCATGTAATATACCTGGAAGTTTATCAGGTGATAATATTGCAGACAATTCTTCTACATCTTCAATAGAAGTTATTCCGGCAAGTATAACAGCTAACCTGAAATTATTCCTGCAAGGTTATTATATTGATGGCGGTATCATGCAGCCGGTATTAAACAACCAGGGAGTGGCAGCATTGGCTACAGAAACAGATAGCATTACAGTTGAGTTGCATAATGCAACAACTCCATTTGCACTGGTTGATTCAAAAGTTGCTGTATTGTCAACAACCGGTATGGCTTCTGCAACATTTACACAAGCTGCAGGATCATACTATATAGCGATCAAGCACAGGAATACCGTTCAGACATGGAGTGCAAACCCTGTGACTGTTAATGGTGCTTCACCATTGTATGATTTCTCATCATCAGCTAATAAGGCTTATGGGGCAAACCAGGTGGAGGTACAGACAGGTGTTTGGGCAATGTATACGGGCGATATCAACCAGGATGATTTCATTGATGGTAATGACTTCCCTCAGTTCTCTTTCGAGAGTGAAAGTGGAGGCTTTTTTGACGGCACTTATACGCCAACAGACATGAACGGGGATGGATTTGTAGATTCAAATGACTTCCCTGTATTTGATACAAATATTTTCAATGGAGTTACAGCAGTATATCCATAACTAAAAAAATTGGAGGAAGCTTTTCAAAGCTTCCTCCATTACTAATAAACCCAAACAAGTATTTAAATATTAATTAAAAAAAACCATTTATGAAAAAGGTTCTACAACATTTCTTCGGAAAGATGACGGT
>JANMMS010000086.1:0-11998 GCA_031373525.1 Ferruginibacter sp. | reverse complement strand
CAGGAAGCAGTTCTGTAATTTTGGCCTTTAATTCTTCGTTTCCCATAATTTATCTTTGCAAACGCAATTTGCACAAACTTCAAACTTCAAACTTCAAACTTCAAACTTCAAACTTCAAACTTCAAACTTCTTTCATCTGTTCCCTCGTCATCCCCGCCTGAATTTTTTCCTGCAGGCTGATCAATGCATGAAGCAATGCTTCAGGCCTTGGCGGACAACCGGCAACGTAAACATCAACCGGTATAACATGATCAGCTCCTTTTACAACCGAATAGGTATTATAAAAGAACGGCCCCCCGCTGATAGCACATGCACCCATAGCGATCACATATTTTGGATCGGCCATTTGGTCATATAATCTTTTTAAAACAGGTGCCATCTTATTTACAATGGTACCGGCAATGATGATCACATCAGCCTGCCTGGGAGAAGCCCTGGCAACTTCAAAACCAAAACAGGAGAAATCATACTTGGCAGATGCAACCGACATCATTTCAATACCACAGCAACTGGTAGCAAAGGTCAGAGGCCATAATGAATTAGACCGGGCCCAGTTGATCAGCTCATCCAGTTTACTCAAAACAATTCCGCCTCCGGGTGTTTCATGAACATGCCCGGGAAAATCTTTTGTTATTTTTTGTTGTTTTGTCAATTAATGCTTGATATTATTTTAAGCAACCTCTTAATTATGAAATCTCAATACTATATTAAACTTACATCCACTTCAATGCTCCCTTTTTGTGTGCATATAAAAATCCCATAAATAGAATAAAAAAGAAAATAACTACCTCAATAAATGCCACCCACCCATTAGCTTTAGCTACTACGGCCCATGGGAATAAAAATATAAGCTCCACATCAAAAATTAAAAATATCAGTGCAAATAAATAATAACCAACATTCAGTTGTACCCATGTTTTACCTGATGTTGGAATACCACACTCATACGGTTCAGATTTTTGTGGGTTTGTTGTAGCTTTTGTAACCAGTTTTGATATCAGGATCGCAATCAATGAAAATGCCAGTGCTGCAATTATTAAAACGATCATCGAAGAAGCACCCATATTGATTCAATTATTGAATGAAGGAATTATAAAGCTACAAGTTAATAAAAAAACTGCTTCCAAAAACTTATCAGGTGGTATTGTATATTTCATTTTCCGAAATGATATAAATGATGCTGTTTATCTGTTCATTCATTATTAAAACATCAACCATAAATCTCTGCATGAATGGAATTCTTTTCATACCCCATTTCCAATATTCTTTTTTTGGCTTCATCGATCATTCCCTTCCATCCGCACAAATAAAAATGAGCCGGTTTCCTGTCCGCACAAATAGATTCATATAATGGATGCACATACCCTGATTTTCCCTCCCATAATTCTCTCGACAAAGTTGGTATATAATGAAATCCGGGGAAAGATTCCTGGAGTTTTGTTAGCTCATCATAATAAAGTAAAGAACTTTTTGTACGGCAGCCAAAAACAAGGTAAATATTCTGGTGGGCTATTTTTTGATTTAAGATATGATGGATCATACTTCTGAACGGTGCGATACCCGTACCCGTACAAATCATGAATATGTCTTTATCCAATGGTTCTTTTAATACAAAAACACCTTGTGGCCCCCGAAGGGTCAATTCAGATCCAACAACTACTTCATTAAAAAGATAATTTGTCCCGGCTCCATTTTTATCCAATACAATGATCAATTCAAAAACATTTGTACCATCCGGCCAGGAAGCAATTGAGTAACTACGCCACCTTTTATTGACCTTCTCATGGATAGGCAAGTCGATCGTTACGAACTGTCCGGGTATAAAATCAAATGTATTTAATTCGGATAATTCGATCCAGAATCTTCTAGTATCTATTGTTTCATCTATTATCCTGATAACTTTTCCGGTGCGCCATGGTAGTAATGCCATATTTAATCTTTGAAGTAAGATACAAAGAAACAGAAAACTGCAAGAAAGATTTTATGTCCTTCCTGATAAAAAATATCTTTCGATATTGCAAGGAAAGTGAAGAAATCTCTTTATTGTAATAAGATTGCTTCGTTCCTCGCAATGACGCTGACTTAATTTCCTTTGATATCAAGGCTATTGGATGTTTTGATCAGTACCGGAACCCCCGGGTAAACCCTTACACTTCTCACTGCAGTATTAGCATTCAAAACAGGATTGTTTGTTAATCCGCCGGGTATGATCACATCTGTATATTGGTCCGGTATAACATTACAATTCCAGTTAGAAGCTGTTAACCAATCTGTATCTGTATTTCCGTTCCAGATCGTCGTAAACCTTAATGTAATTGAGTTACCATTGATAGCGTTTACTACACAACGGTATTTATATCCGGTAAAAGATGTAGGGATACCGATCAGTTGTAAAGTAGACGTTGTTGCCCCGGTATAATTTGGCCCATTACTGATATTATTAAAACCAGAACCACTATCTTCCTGCCATTGATAAGTGGTACCCGTTGTTGCAGCAGTAAAACTAATGTTTGAACCCGGGCAAATATTGCTGGCCTGAAGTTTGATATCTCCTTTGCTCAACCAGCATTCACTAAAACTGTTTACATTGAATTCTGCGTAATAACCATTATCATAAGGGATGATCTCTGTATTTGCAGGAAGTATGAACTGGAAGAATCCGGTAAGGTCATCATCCAGGTTTCCATTTTCATCATCACTGCTTCCATTGTATTTTGCAACCCCAAGTTCATAAGGATCAAATGGTTTAACACAAACATTACACCCCGTTGCATTTATCAATGCATTTGCTTCAGCGTCTGTAAAATAAAAACGTACCGTAACATTTGATACCGGAGGATTTGCAGGATCGATCACAATATTCCTGTCAAGGTAATACTGGCCATTGCTATTTCGAACGATGCCACTATATGGATAGACAGCTACCGAAGTTGTTCCAAGATTTTGGCCATTGGGATTAACTGAAACGATCCTTTTGCCTCCGGAAGAAAAATGAGTCCAACCGTTGCCGTTTAAATTTTGTGTTATTCCGGTTATGGATGTTCCGGTATAAACAGCTGCCTTATCAAATACATGAATATCATCTATACCGATACCTTCATAATTAACACCTCCGTCGCTGTTCATTACGATCCTGAAACGCATATTTCCTGAATATGGCGGTATATCGATACTGGCTACATGCCATTTTATTTTTGATATACGCCAGTTATCCGCCCCGGCATTATCATTCCAATTGGTTCCGCTTCCGGATGTTCCAAGCTTTTTCCATACTTTTCCATCAGTTGTATATTCCACCCAGGTATAATCATAATCCTGTTCAATATCAAAAAGATGACTGAATGATAAAACAGGTTGGGTTAATGTACTCAGATCAAAACAGGGAGAATATAAATAAGACAATTCATTGTCATTATAATTTCCGGTCAGGTTGGTTGTCCAAACTTTATTTCCATTGGCAGCTTTGCTGATATTTGTTTTTGAAGGAACTCCCCATGCCCAACTTGAATTGGATCCTTTTGCAAACCAGTTTCCATTACCCGATTCAAAACCTTCCAGGTACGGATAACTGCTAATAACCGGGCTGTTGTGTAATGAATAATTTAAAACACTGTCATTGCTTTGATAATTATCTCCTGTTGCTGTTAACCAAAAATCAAAGTTATAATCTATATAAGCAGACAGGTTTGCCAATACTGAAAAGGTATATGATAATAATTGATTGGCATTAAGTAACGGAATATTTTCTGTAATAACAGCACCGCCATTATACCGATAATTAACCTGGATGTTATTGATCGTTGAATTGGTATAATTCTTTACTTTAATAGATACCGGATAGTTATTAGATAAACCACAACCGTCTTTTAACGGAGAAACTATCTGTGCAATCGCAACATCGCCGATCGCTTCAGCTAGAGAAACATCATCAATCGTGTAACCGTCATCCTGGTCAAGAATCGGATCAGGAACATTGGCAGAAGTATTTCCCTGTTGTGCAATTTTGATTTGAAAACCAGTACCAATCGATTGAACAGGTATAACGGTATCCAGTACTTCATTTACATTGATCAATCCGAGTTTCCATTTGCCCAGGTCATTTTGATTTTCTACCAGGTCGTAAGCAAATATCCAGGGAGCATTATCATTTCCACGTATCCAGACCTTATTATTCGGGTTTGCGGCCTGGCCATGATTCTTATAATTAAAATCTAATCTTAACTGGTTTCCGGTGTTATAGTTGTTTAAATTCCAAGTCATTAACAGACTATCTGTAATTAAGGCACCATAAGGTGACTGGTCAAGAGTAACAGCCTTATTGCCATTCAATGCAAAGCCGGTATTGACAAACGTTCTGGCTCTTCCTCTTGCAGAGGTTGTCTTAAAATCAACACGGTCATCTCCATCGAGGCCAATCGTGTTTGAAGTGTATTCCTTGCTAGTTGTAGATTCAAATCCATCTGTAACAGGAAGGACAAGCAGTGGATTGGCCAGATGTTTTACAATTGTTGAAACCGTATCATCCAATGGTAAACCATCACCTGCTTTTGTCACCCATGCTTTAATGTTATAGTTACCTGTTGTTGAAAATGCAGCCGTTGCAGCAAATGCATGTGTGTATGAACCCAATGCTGCAATAATTACATTGACATTTTCAGTCACAACTGCACCCCCATTTATCTGATAAGACAAATCGTAACTACCGGAGGAAGTAACATTATCCAGGTTTTTTATAGTGAATTTAATTTGTTCAGAAGCTGATAATGCAGAGGCGGTAAATTGCCTCCCCGTTACAGGTGCATCTATAGAAACCGCTTTAAAGTTCCCGTCAAAAGAAGCCAGGCTGCAGGTTCCGGTGGTAGGTGTAATTTTTACCCCAAGGCTCCTTCGTCCGCTTATACTGCCGTTCTTTGCGGCAACAGCAAACCAGTAAGCAGTTGTACTGTTTAACCCACTAATCAAAAAACTATTACCGGGTGTATTTCCAATAACGTCCATACTATCTCCTTTTAATTGAAGGATATCATAAGATGTTGCAGGTGGTAATGCAGGCCAGTCAAGCTGAACATATCCTTCACATGGAACAGTAGTTGTAATAACCGGTTGCCCCAATACTGTAAAAGTAAAATCACTTTGATCAGTAAGCCCGGTGCTGTTTCTGCTAACCTTCATCAGGTAATTATTAGTGCCAGTTGCTGGTACTACCCAGTTGATAGAACGTGCTGTAGCGGCAACATTATTATCAATAAGATTCCAGCTACTGCCATTGTTATCTGAATATTCAATAGTGAAAGTATTTCCTTCATTACCGTAGGCCGTCCATCGGATCTTTTCTGTTTGTCCGGGAACAAGTGTTTCACCGCCAAAAGGATATTCAACAATTATTCCATTCATATCCAGTTGGTAAGTAAGAAAATATTTTTGCGGAGCCTGTGGTATCGCAAAACCGTTTACATTAATATTATAAGTACCAGCTGCCGGATTATCTATAACAACCTGTTCAATATTATTTAAATGATCTGCAGCCTCGGTTGCCGTGGCAGTTACATTCAGCGGATTTAATATCAACGGTAAATGCACCAGTGTTGATGATTCAGTAACGGTAAGGTCTAAGTCATTTACTAATGTAATAGCAGCATTAGCAGCAGCCGGGTGATCAGCCCAGGTCAACATTACTTTTAATCTTCTTACACTGGCAGGTACAACAATATTATACGGGTCATTTTGAGCAGTGATGCTGTTATTGGAAAAATACTGTGTAGCTTCCATAGCTTCCACAGCTTTTCTTGCATTCAGCATACCGAAACCATAGGTATAATCAGGTCCTGTGTTACCCAGGTCTTCCGCAGTATTGCACATCAACCCTTTTATCAAAGCAGCTTTTGCATTGGCGCCAGCATGCAGTTGTCGATAACGTTCCTGCATCAACGCAGTTGTTCCGGTTATGACAGGAGCCGCCATACTGGTACCAAAATTAGTGGCATATGTATTATTTGGATACGTTGAAATGGTAGCATAGCCATTGGTAACGATCTCCGGTTTTATCCTGCCATCCTGCGCCGGGCCGCGGCTGCTGAAACTGGCGATGTTATAATTTGCCTGGTCCATAGCCCCAACGGTTATTACATTTTTAGCACATTGCCATCCCGATTTAACTGTTCCATAAGTGGCCGGATAACCGGGGCAGGTAGTTCCCCCGTCATTCCCTGCAGCTATCACATGTAATACCTCATCATAATTTTTCATTTGTGCATCCACATAATTACTGGTAACATCATAGATCCTGTTACCGGTGCAACCCATAGCAGAAGAATAATAAGAATTATTCGTTGCCACCATATTATAATCGGTTATATAAGTAGGCGTAAATAAAATAACATCGCTGAACCATTGACTAACAATAGTTGCTTTGGGTGCCATGCCCTTATTCTTCGGATTAACAAACCCTGCTCCCGCTGTTGTACCTGAAGTATGTGTGCCATGATTATCCGGTGGATAAGGATGTCGGTTGATCAGTTTTCCATTGAAATCGATATGTGTGGATATATCGGCATTATCACCAACGCCAACTGCTATGCCTTTACCAGAAAGGTTTTTGCCGGATATGGATTGTAAACTACTGATACCATGTGTGGCAATATCATTGTAATTGATGATCTTGTCTTGTAAAGTTTGCTCTCGAATAAAACTAATAAAAGGTAAAGCTGCAACGGCATTCAGTTTACTCAAATCCGGTTGCACCAGAATGGTATTTATGAAATTAAATTTTGTCGCAACGACTACCATGCCCAACTGTTTCAATTGGTTTTCAACCTCAGCCTTATTAACAGAAGAAAAAAAACTGATGGCAAATGTCCTGGCCTCCTGTTTGTCATTTGTCTTTTGAAAAGAAAATAATGAAGGATCAATTTTATATGATAAAGGGATCGGATTTATTGATACAATATTGAAATTTTTCGTTATTGTAAAATCAAAAATCTTTTTAATGGTTGCCAGGAAAGTATTTCCGGGAATATATTCATGAAGAACTATTCCTGCTTCTTTTAAAAGTCCTTTGGTATTTTCGGCCGGTAACAATGAAAACTGAACAGCTACAAAATATTTATCGCCATATAGAACAGGCTGAAGGTTTTCTTTATTAAAAGTCTGTTTGCTGATATTGTTCCCGGTGATAAAATCGCCATTGGCAAAATGCACGGGAATCTGTCTATCCTGTGCTGTTAATGTTAAACTACAACTTAACAGCACGAGGATCAAAATGGATAAGTAGTTTTTGATCATACAATATTAAGATTATGTTGGACTTAGTCTTTAAAAGGATACCCAAAAATATAAACAAAAAATCTGTATATGAAGTTTTGTACAGGTTTTGTTATTTTCCGGTATCTGAATATACCCGTTAACTGTATATTTGCAGCCGGATGAACCTGGAGTTGTTGTTGAATTTATATAAAAATGACCCCCGCTGTTTTCAAATAGTGGAAAGGATCACTTTGCCTCAACCGCAACATATACATATTAAGGGGCTTCATGGTAGCGCATCTCAATTCATTCTTGCATCAGTTCACAGTCATTCCTCTGTAGCAAATATCAACCACCTGGTTGTTCTTAGAGATGCAGAAGAAGCCGCCTATTTTCAAAATACACTGGAGAATATTACCAATGCCCTGGATATTTTTTATTTCCCTTCTTCATTTAAGAATAAAAAGAATTACCAGTTGCTCAACAGCAGCCATGTGATGCTCCGAACGGAAGCATTGACAAAAATTGCAGCAGGAGGCAATAAAAAAATCATAGTTACTTACCCTGAAGCTTTATTTGAAAAAGTGGTACTCTCAAAAACACTTTCCGAAAACATCATCCGCATTAAACAGGCTGATGTGCTGGATATAAATGCCATGCTGGAAAGGTTTGTTCAGCATGGGTTTGTAAGAACAGATTTTGTGTATGAACCCGGTCAGTTTGCTATTCGTGGAGGTATACTTGATATATATTCTTTTGGGAATGAAAAGCCTTATCGAATTGAATTATTTGGAAATGAAGTAGACAGTATCCGGATTTTTGATCCGGAAAATCAGTTGAGTGAAAGAAAATTATTACAGGTCAATATCATTCCCAACGTTGAAACCCAATTTGAATCCGGTGAAAAAGTTTCTTTATTAGAATTCTTACCGGGAAACACAGTTGTATGGATGGAAGACTGGAGTTTTATAAAAGAAAAAATTGAACAACAGGAAGAAGACCTGGAAATATTTTTAGAAGTCGTAAAAACGACCACAGACAACCGACAACAGACAACCGATGATGACAATGACATAAACAAAAAGATTGAAGTTGGATTGGACGAATTTGTAAAGGCAGATGAAATAGAAAAACAAGTTTCATTAAGGCATATCATTGAGATCGGAAACAAACAGCATTTTCCCTGTCTCCTATCTCCTATCTCCTATCTTCAATTTGTAACAAAGGAGCAGCCCGCTTTCAACCGCCAATTCGACCTTTTAATAAAAGACCTGAAGCAACATGAAAAACAACAATACAGTATTTTCATTTTTGCAGAAAACCCCAAACAACTTGAAAGGTTACACATCATTTTCACAGACCTGAAAGCAGAGATCCAGGTAACACCCATACCGGTTTCCATTCATGAAGGATTTATTGATGATGACCTGAAAGTAGTTTGTTATACAGATCACCAGGTCTTTCAGCGTTATCACAAATACAAAGTAAAACAGGCGTTCAGCAAAAACAAAGCACTTACCCTTAAAATGCTTCGGGATCTGCAGCCCGGAGATTATATTTCGCATATCGATCATGGAGTAGGCGTTTACAGTGGCCTGCAAAAAATTGAAGCCAATGGACGCATGCAGGAAGCTGTTCGCATTCAGTATAAAGATGGCGACCTGTTGTATGTGAACATTTCCTCGCTGCATAAGATCAGCAAGTACAGTGGAAAAGAAGGCACCGTTCCTAAAATGAATAAACTGGGCAGCGATGTTTGGAACAAACTTAAGGACAAAACAAAAAAACAGGTAAAAGATATTGCCACTGATCTTATAAAATTATATGCTCAGCGGAAAAGTTTACAGGGATTTACTCATAGCCCCGACAACTACATGCAAACAGAACTGGAAGCAAGTTTTATTTATGAAGATACTCCCGACCAGGCAAAGGCAAGTGAAGATGTAAAACGGGATATGGAAAAACCGGCACCCATGGACAGGCTCGTTTGCGGAGATGTTGGTTTTGGCAAAACAGAAATTGCCATCAGGGCAGCATTCAAATCCTGTTGTGATGGAAAGCAGGCTGCAGTATTGGTTCCAACGACCATCCTGGCATACCAGCATTATAAGACCTTTGGCGACAGGCTGAAAGATTTCCCGGTTACGGTAGATTTTATCAATCGCTTTAAATCATCGAAAGAAAAAAAGGAAACACTTAAAAAATTAGAGGAAGGAAAAATAGACATCATCATAGGAACTCATGCTCTACTCAGTAAAGATGTTAAGTTTAAAAACCTGGGTGTGATGATCATTGATGAAGAACAAAAGTTCGGTGTATCAGCTAAAGAAAAACTAAAACAACTCCGTACTACTGTTGATTCACTTATGCTGACGGCTACACCTATTCCAAGAACATTGCAGTTCAGTCTCATGGGTGCTAGAGATCTCAGCATCATCAATACTCCACCCCCCAACAGGCAGCCGATACAAACAGAAGTAACCGTTTTTAATGAAGATGCCATTCGTGATATCATATATTATGAAACAGAGCGGGGCGGCCAGGTATTCTTCATTCACAACAGGGTTAAGGGACTTGCAGAAATGAAATCATTTATCCAGGGATTATGCCCTGATATCAGCATCGCATATGCGCATGGCCAGATGGAAGGAGATGAACTGGAAGACACCATCCTGGATTTCATGGATAAAAAATACGATGTACTGGTTTGTACCAATATTGTAGAAAGTGGTGTTGACATTCCGAATGTAAATACGATCATTGTAAATAATGCACACCAGTTTGGTTTAAGTGACCTGCACCAGTTGCGTGGGCGTGTAGGAAGGAGTAATAAAAAAGCATTTTGCTATTTGCTGGCCCCGCCCATGAGTACATTACCGGTTGACAGCCGGAAAAGATTAAGCACCCTGGAACAATACAGTGATCTGGGCAGCGGATTTCAGATCGCCATGCGGGACCTTGATATTCGTGGTGCGGGAAATATGCTGGGTGGAGAACAAAGTGGATTTATTGCGGAGATCGGTTTTGAAATGTACCAGAAAATTTTAGATGAAGCGATCCGGGAACTGAAAAGAAATGAATTCAGGGAATTATACAAAGAAGAAATACAGCAACAGGATGATTTTGTAAGTGACTGTACCATTGATACTGACCTGGAAATCCTCATACCGGATGAATATGTTGAAAGCATAACAGAAAGGCTTAGCCTTTATTCCAGACTGGATATTTGTTCAACCGAAAAAGACCTGCAGGAATTTCATGTTGAAATGATCGACCGGTTTGGGCCGATACCTGCACCTGTTGAAGACCTGTTCACCACAGTCCGCTGCAGGAAAATTGCTGTGGAACTTGGTTTTGAAAAATTGTTTTTGAAAAATAATATACTCAAGTGTTTCTTTGTAAGCAACCCTGATTCACCTTATTTTCAAAGTGAAACGTTTAATGGCATACTTAAATTTTTACAGACCGGCACTAACAAAGGAAAACTGAAACAGGTAGGTAAGAATGGGATATTGATCGTGGAAGATGTGAAAACGATGAATGAACTCTACCATTTTTTAAACAAGATGCAAAAAACAGTTCTCCTTAAATAAAAAAGTTAGTGATTTTTTGTGCAATAGAGAGACACTAGTGAGGTTTTTATTCCAGCATTCTATTCTTTAAGTCCATTCTTATGTGCAAAAACCTCAAAACTTCAATTTCATTTAGTTTAATTACCCGATAAAATATAATGTGCTGACTTGCTTTGCATCCAAAAATATTTTTTTCAATTTCCTCATAATTTTTGCCAACAGTAGGATTTTCAGAAATTTCTTTACAAAATTTAATAAGCAATTCGTAATATTTGTCAGCTTGACTTTCGGACCAAACTTCGTAAGTATAATCCCAAATTTTGGATAAATCTTCTACCGCTTTATTAGTCAGGAAATACTTAGCCATTTTTTTTCTTATTGGCTTTTAATTGTTTAAGATGGTTTTTAGGATTAAAATTTTTCGAAATTCCGCTATCAATTCCTTCTTGAATTGCATTTTTTAAAACCCTGATTCTGTTTTCTTCTTCTTCCAACAATCTTAATCCGGCACGAATTACTTCACTCGCATTTTTATATCTTCCCTCGGAAATTCTACTATCAACAAAATTTTCGAAATAGTCGCCTAAAGACATAGATGTATTTCTTCCCATTGTAATAAATTTTAATAAAAGTACCAAAATTTGGTAACTTTCACAAGTAGATTTTTTAAAAAATTATCAGGTAAATTTTATTGCCAAAGAATATTAAATACTGAAATAATAATTGTTAGTTCTTACCCAATTGCAGACTGGAAAACTAAAAAGGCAACACTTGTCCCGAAGTATTTTGGGAAGTGATGCCTTCATCATTGATTTAAATAATCTCAGCATGGGCGGGAATAGTTGCCAAAAGGGCTGGATCATCAAACAAAAAAGCTACCCGTTCACACGGATAGCCTTTTAAGGTCTTGTAATTACGCTACTTACCAGCTCTTCTTTGCAACGCCGTTTTTAACAGCTTCCAAAGCCGTTGCTTCTGCAAGCATCGTAGTCATTTTATTTCCTTTACCGTCATCGCCCTGGGCCATATACCCGCCACGGGACGTTTTGGTTATTACTGCATTTTGCATGGGAACATTTTTTTCCTTTGTTTTCATGCAATAAGCTGTTAACATTTTTGACATTTTAATAGAATTTATGGTTAGTAAATAATGGGTTGAAACACTCGCTTCAGGCTACAAGCTA
>JANMMS010000084.1:0-7845 GCA_031373525.1 Ferruginibacter sp. | reverse complement strand
AATAATCTTAATAAAGAAAATATCATTTCATTTGGGGCCTCAGCAAATAATCCTTTTTTTACTATAGGATTTAAAAATCATTTGATCAGCAATTACACATATTTTTTCAATTACTATAAAACAACACAATATAAAAAGGCAATAAATCTCATTCAAGTATTTGCTTCAAAAAAGTTCACGCTTTCCAAACGATGGAACTGGTATACCGAAGTGGTTTTGCAACAAACAGATGGAGCAGCACCAGTTAAAGTTCCTTTTTTGTTTACAAGAAACAGGCTGGCATATGAAGGCAGATTTTATAAGAACTTATACCTGAGTACAGGAATTGAGGCAAGGTACTATACAGCATATAAAGCAAATAATTATTCCCCGATCATGGGACAGTTTGTTCCCCAGGATACCATGATCATTAAGAATCTTCCGGATATCAGTGCTTTTGTTCATTTTCGCATCAAAGGATTTACAGCTTATTTCCGTGCAGAAAATCTGAATACAGTAAGTTTTGCAAATGGGTTTGGGTTTATCAATAATAACTTTGCTGCTCCACATTATCCAACCCAGGGATTTATGATAAGGTTAGGAATACAATGGTGGTTTGTAAATTAATATTGACTCTGAGCCTTTGTGAAATTGTGGTTTTGAAAAAAGGATACAGGGTTAATGAATTAAAAGAAATGCAGATTTTACGATCTATATTATTAATAATTAAAAAGATATTTACAACAATTTTTATAAGAAAAAAAGATTGTTGTAAGTAAAGTCTTAACTGACTGTTGCAATACCGGACATTAAATTAGCAAGATTCTTTTCTTTGAAATAAGTCTCACATATGGCCGATGCATCAGATAAGATCGTTGACAACTTATGGTATTTTGGACCCAATATTTCATAAGACATGATTAGGGCACTTTCATGATCAATTCCTTTTACCTGTTGCAATGATTCAGTGATGGCATTAATTCTCAAACCATTGTCTTTTAATTTTCCGAGTGCTGCTATCATCCAGCTTAACGCTAAGAAATAATTCTTTTCAAGCATTAAAAAATGCTGGTTTACACCTGCTTCAGGCATCTTATTAAAAGGAGAATTAATAATTTCAGGCGTTAAATATTTATTGAGGTATTCGTCATGAATATTATTATCTGTAAGTTGAATTGCTCCCTGCAATGCACGAGGATAAATACTTAGCCAGCGTAGTTTTCTGCGAAGTTCATGTACCTGTGTTTCAATTTCCGTCAGTTTATAATTTGATTGTACAACCTGACTTATGATCCTTTCAATGGAATCTTTATAAAAACCTGCAATAATAATTACTTCATCATCATCTTTCAGCCAATCGGAATCCGTTAATTTTTTTCTTATCTTTTTTATCCTGTCAGCATTTTCGCCGATCCAGTTTCTTTCAGTTAGCAGCTCATTGAAGTATTGTATCTTTTCGCGTGCCTGTCCCTGAACATAATCAGTTACTTCAGCAGGGAACTTAGTGTCCGTTACAAATTCTTTGGCAAAACTGTCGTAATAATCTATTAAACCCAATGCATCTTCCAGCAGTTTCAGTTCTTCTTTTATTTTGGTAAACCTTTTTTTATTATGTAATCCGGCATAAAGTTTAGCAAGTCCTTCTAACATAAAGATAGGCGTACGTGCATCATTAATGTATAACCACAATCCCGGATTTTTTTCCTTTGCAGCCTGTTTAATCAGTTCTTCAATTTTTAACAGGTAAAATTCAAATCTATCTATACCAATTTTCATTTATACTATTTAATCGTTTTCAAAAAATGCAACCGTTCCTCCAACCCATGTTTTGTCTTTATTATACCTTGTTCCGATCATCTTACCTTTACTAAGCCTGGCAAGATTATGCACTCCAATGGGTCTTGCCCATTCATTTTTCCAGAAATAAAATAATCTGATCTCTGCTTTAGCTGGTTCATCCATGGTTTCAATGATGGGGGCATAATATACTTTTCGTTGCAGGATCCAGTTTTCGGGATCTTTGATCTTATCAATATCAGCTTGTGTAACATCAATTACAACACCCATTCCGGCAAAAGAAAACAATGGCTTCAACACATATGCTGAAAGATCAACAGGTTGTTTCATCTCATTTAAAAAATATGTTTCAGGAACAAAAGGATTTTGAATGAATGGCAAAGTGAATTTACTGATACGATAAAACCAGTTTGGATGAGGAACCCATTCAACATCATATGGTTTGGAAAGATCAATAATATTTTCAAGTCCTTCCTGTTGTTGCAAATCATCAAAAATGAGGCGGTTATAAATTCGTTTGATGTACTTACGTTCATTGCCATGATCGTAATATAGTTTTTTGCCTTCTGCTTTTAATTTAGTGAGGCAAACTGTTTTTATGCCAAGTAATTTTTCTGTGCAGTAAAAATCGATCCTGGTTTTCTGTTTTTCCGGAAAGATCTCAAGTAGTATAACTTCAGTAGGATCTAATTTTCCTACAATGATCTCTTTCAGTAATTCGGTGTAAGATTGCCTATTGTAGCCATTCAGGTATGACGTATAATTTGCAGGTACATTTGCATAATTAGCTGTAAGTTCACTGTGATAAGCCTGGAATGCATATAAAGTAGGGAAACCCTGCATTTCAATTAACTGTGGTTCCATTTGCCCTTTTTCATTTTTGCATATACCAAAATCAAAAACGATAAATTGAGGATGCTTGTCTTCTCCCGGTACATGCAAAGCTTTTGGAATACTCCTGTCAGTCATTTGAATGAAATTGGAATCAGTTATAACGTCAATTATTTTTTCGCAAGCCCCGAGCATTTTATTTTTAAAATCCTTGTTTATAAAAATCGGAGTTTCTGCATTTCTGAAATCCAATGCACCCGGATGTAAACCTTCCACCTCGTGCATATATGCCTGGTATTTTTCTTCTGTAAAATTTTTATTGAACTGTTCTCTTAACAATTTTTCCATGTAGCAGTTTATTTATTAGCTAAAGTATGTTGATAAAATTAACTATAAATCTGCATTAAAAACATGCTTTTTGGAAAGGAAAAATTGCATCTTAAATAAAATAGATAGAAGTAACAGGCATTTAGACTATTACAGGTTCCATTTTACCAACAGAGTAGTTGAGGAAATTTGGCAAAATATGAGCATAGGTACTCATGATCTTATCAGGGTCATTTAAGTGATCTATCATGGATTGCCATTTTGTTTCACCATGATTGGCAATAACGGTTTCCTTTTTTTCAGGAGTTTGCAGATAAAGAGACATCCCAATAGCATCAGCTTCGGGATGAAATTGAGTACCGATGAAATGTTCATTAAAACGTACGGCCATAATAGCTCTTTCAAGTGGAACATGAGGCCTGTTCTTTTCGATCGCTAAAATATTTGCACCCATTTTTTTGATCTTATTGTGGTTTGGATTTATTACCTGGTAATCTCTGCTGTCAACCGCATAAAAAGGGTCATTCAGTCCACCGAATATTGGTTCAAATTCTGAATTTGATAAATAATGTATAGGGAAAACTCCGAATGATGTACTTTTTCTTTTAGATACTTCAGCTATCTGATAATGTCTGCATGCTAATTGAAATGAATGACAAATAAAAAATACTTGTTTTTTCATCAAATTAGCCTCGTTTCCATTGAATTTCTCGATTTTATCCAACCAGTTAAAATAAACCTTCTCCCATTCACTTCCTTCACTTTCCAGCGGACTTCCCGGGCCTCCGCTGGAAATATAAATATCGTAATCCATGCCAGGTACTTGCTTTTCAATCCTTACTTCATATTCAGCGTAGTGCAGGTCTATCTGGTTAATTTCGGCAAACTGATTGATGATCTCACGTATACAACGCATTCCCTGGTTGGCAACGCCTTCATATAAATCAAGAATAGCAATTCTTAGTTTCATGGGTGTAAAAATAATCATTTTTTAATATTGGCTTGTCGTATAAACTACATTTTTTACCAACTATTGTTAATAATCAATACTTTAAGCGTCTTTTATCATTTGAAGCCTTATTATAGCACCTGTCTTTTGTTATCTTTGCCTCATTAATATGAAGACAAAAACATTAAAACGGGATAAGGTAAACATTATTACTTTAGGCTGTAGCAAAAATATGGTTGATAGTGAGGTACTTAGTGGCCAGTTGATTGCTAATGAAATTGATACTGTTCATGAAAGCGGAAAAAAGGATCATAACATAGTGATCATTAATACCTGTGGCTTTATTGAAAAGGCCAAGGAAGAAAGTATCAATACAATACTCCATAATTTAGAATTGAAAAAACGGGGCAAACTGGATAAAGTTTATGTAACAGGTTGCCTTAGCGAACGTTATAAGAAAAATCTTGAAATTGAAATTCCAGAAGTTGATGCCTGGTTTGGCACAATGGAATTGCCAATGATTTTGAAGCAGTTTGAAGCTGATTATAAAGGAGAGCTTATAGGTGAAAGATTACTTAGCACACCACAGCATTATGCTTATATGAAGATCAGTGAAGGTTGTAACAGGACCTGTTCTTTTTGTGCCATTCCATTAATGCGTGGTAAGCATATAAGCAGGAGTATTGAATCATTGGTAGAAGAAGCTAAAAAACTGGTTCAACGGGGTGTGAAAGAAATCATGCTGATTGCCCAGGAATTAACTTATTACGGGCTTGATATTTATAAAAAAAGAGAGCTTCCTAAATTATTGCATGCACTGGCCGATGTGCAGGGACTTGAATGGATACGTTTGCATTATGCATACCCTTCAAAATTTCCGCTCGACATTATTGATGCCATTAAAGAGCGTGATAATATCTGTAATTACCTTGACATGCCGTTGCAACATGCTTCAAACAATATGTTGCAGGCTATGAAGCGCCAGATCAGCCGGGAAGAAATGGAAGATCTGATCAATGAGATACGGTTCCGTATACCTGATATCTGTATCCGTACAACTTTGATAGCTGGTTTCCCCGGCGAGACAAGAGATGATGTAGAAGAACTAAAAACCTTTTTACAAAAAATGCGCTTTGACCGTGTAGGAATATTTACATATAGCCACGAAGAACAGACAAGTGCTTATGATCTGGTTGATGATGTTCCTGCAGACGAAAAAGAATCTAGGGCACAGGAGATCATGGAAGTGCAACAGGATATCAGCCTGGAAAAAAATGAAGCAAAGGTTGGCAAGCTGATGAAAGTAATGGTAGATAAAAAAGAAGCGGGCAGGTTTATCGGACGAACTGAATTTGACAGTGTTGAAGTAGACAATGAAGTTATTATTAAGAGCGATAAGAAATTACCAATCGGGGAATTTGTAAATGTTAAAATTACAAAGGCATTTGATTATGACCTGGAAGGGGAATTGGTAGTTTAGGGTTTAGGGTTTAGGGTTTAGGGTTTAGGGTTTAGGGTTTAGGGTTTAGGGTTTAGGGTTTAGGGTTTAGGGTTTAGGGTTTAGGGTTTTCTGAAGAAACTGCAAGATATTGATTTTAAACCTTAGCGTCTTTGTGCCTTAGCGGTTATCTTACACGCAAATACTAACTTCATCTAATTATATCTTAGTATTTTTATTATGAGTTTTAAAGCGGGTTATATTTCATACAGGGAGACAGGTCAATTCTCCAAAATTGTAACAGACTTACTGGATAATAATCAGTTGCTTCAACAGTTTTATAATAACACTGCTAACATTGATGGGATCAAAAAAATAATTGCTGAAAGAAAAAATTTCAGAACCAACCGTACTTTACTTGTACATGAGTTGCAAAAACAATACGTAACTGTTCCGCATATAGAAAAAGTAGAAAAGAATATTAATGCCCTGCTGAACGAAGATACTTTTACAATCTGCACGGCTCACCAACCCAATATTTTTACCGGACATTTATATTTTATTTATAAGATACTTCATGCCATCAGGCTTACCGAAGATCTAAAGAAGCAAATACCGGATTGTAATTTTGTGCCGGTTTATTATATGGGAAGTGAGGATGCAGATCTTTCGGAATTGGGGGAAGTTACGATCAATGGTAAAAAGTATGAATGGAATACAGATCAAAAAGGTGCTGTTGGCAGGATGAAAATTGATAAACATTTTATTAAAATCATTGATGAAATTGAAAGTCAATTATCGGTAGAAAAATTCGGAAAAGAAATAATTGGCCTGGTTAAAGAATCTTATACGTTTGATAAAACGATTGAACAGTCTACATTCGAATTTGTGCATACTTTATTTGCCGATCATGGTTTAGTGATTCTGCTTCCGGACAATTCTACATTAAAAAATGAATTTTCAAAAGTAAATACCAAAGAATTGATTGAGCAATTCTCTCATAAGCTTGTTGAGGAAACTATTGCTGCATTTCCGGCTGAATATAAAGTGCAGGCTGCCGGAAGGGAGATAAACCTGTTTTATTTAAAAGATGATTTAAGAGAACGGGTCACTAAAGAAGGTTCATCATACCATGTAATTAATTCAGATATTATCTTCACTGAAGTTGAAATGCTACATGAATTAAAAACACATCCTGAAAGATTTAGTCCAAATGTTATTCTAAGGCCTGTTTTTCAGGAAATGATCTTACCCAATATTGCTTTTATCGGCGGTGGAGGAGAGTTAGCCTATTGGTTGGAATTAAAAAAGGTTTTTGATGCGGTTAGCATTCCTTTTCCAGTATTGGTATTACGGAATTCATTTATAGTCATTCCTAAAAAGATATCTAATGTAATAGCTTCTTTACAAATGAAAGGTCAGGATCTTTTCAAACCGGAGAATTTATTATTGGAGGAACTGGTGAAGAATGAATCTTCTGTTATACTAAACCTGGAGGAAGAGATCTTAACGATGATCTCTTTGTATCATAATATTAAGGTTGCTGCAACAGCTGTTGATAGCACATTAAACAGGCATGTTGATGCATTGCAGACTAAAGCATTGAAACGAATTGAACAGTTAGAAAGGAAAATGTTAAAGGCTGAAAAAAAGAAATATGAATTGCAACAGCGGCAGATCGTAAAAATCAAAGAAGCACTTTTCCCTTCCGGAACTTTACAGGAACGTGTTGATAATTTATTACCCTACTATTCACTTTGGGGAAAAGATTTTATTAATATGCTTTATGAAAATTCGAAGGGATTAGAACAGGAGTTTTGTATCATTGAAGAAGTTCATAATTCATAGTTCTCAGTTTATAGTTAGTATAACACAAGCTAAACTATGAACTATGAACTTTTTTTTAACTTATCCACCATCCCCATTACCTGCTTTTCCAATTCTTTTTTATACTCAGCTAATTTCATTGTAAGAGATTTATCATTCGTTGCAAGAATCTGTACAGCAAGAATACCTGCATTTTTGGCGCCATTCAGAGCAACTGTTGCAACTGGTACACCGGTTGGCATTTGCAGAATGGATAACACTGAATCCCAACCATCTATAGAATTGGAAGATTTAATCGGTACACCAATAACCGGTAAAGTGGTATAAGATGCTACCATACCGGGCAAATGTGCTGCTCCACCTGCCCCTGCTATAATAACTTTAATCCCTTTTGATGCAGCCTCCAGTGCAAAAATTCTCATTCTTTCGGGTGTACGGTGAGCAGAAACAATGGTTAATTCAAATTCAACATTAAATTGTTTCAGCATTTCTGCAGCACCCTGCATTACTTCTAAGTCACTTTGGCTTCCCATGATTACGGCAACAGTTGGGTTCATTGGTTTAATGGTTTAATGGTTTAATGGTTTAATGGTTTAATGGTTTAATGGTTTAATGGTTTAATGGTTTAATGGTTTAATGGTTTAATGGTTTAATGGTTTAATGTTTTAATGGTTTAATTGTTTAATGTTTTAATGTT
>JANMMS010000042.1:0-31812 GCA_031373525.1 Ferruginibacter sp. | reverse complement strand
TAATGATGTTACGAATGTCAGTCAATTCCTGATCGTTCCACTCATTAACTTTTTTACTTCTGTTTATACCATTACTGTCAAGAATGTATTGAGCAGTAGAAAGACCAATCCCATAAATATAGGTAAGTCCAATTTCGCCTCTTTTATTTTTTGGTAAATCTATACCGGCAATACGAGCCATAGAAACTATTAATTTTTAATTATTAATTATTAATTCTGCTTACCCTTGCTTCTGCTTAAAGCGTGGATTCTTTTTGTTGATCACATACAGGCGTCCCTTTCTCCTTACGATCTTGCAATCAACGCTGCGTTTTTTTATTGAAGCTCTTACCTTCATTTTGTTATATTTTTATTTTTTAGCTATTAGCTATTAGCTTTTAGCTATTAGCCGTTTATTTTACTTGTACCTGAATATAATTCTACCCCTTGTCAGATCGTAGGGGCTCATTTCTACCCCAACTTTATCTCCTGGCAAAATACGGATATAGTGCATCCTCATTTTCCCTGAAATCGTAGCCAGTATCTCGTGCCCATTTTCCAATTTTACCTTAAACATAGCATTACTAAGTGCTTCAACTATAGTTCCGTCTTGCTTAATAAGTGCCTGTTTAGCCATAAATTTGGGAGCGCAAAGATAGGAGGTTTATTTTATTATTACAAAATAATACCGATATTTACACAATAAAATTAAATAAATTATGAAAAAAGTACTTTTTGCATTGGTTTTTGCCAGTTTACTAACCGTATCTTGTAGTAAAGACGACCCAATTCCAGTTGCACCAGTTGCAACAAAATATATGAATACCTCGGCTGGGAGTACCTGGAATTATGCTTATACCGATATTTTGGACGCATCGAACAATTATAATTACACCGTTACATCTACCAACAGGGATACAACTGCTGTAGGCAAGTCATTTCATGTATATGATAATACCACAAATGGTAATGAATATTATAATGTTACCGGTAATGATTACTTTACGATGCAGGCCTTTAATCTTGGAACAACAGATACAACTATATTAAATCTATACCTGAAAACGGGTGCGGCTGCCAATACTATCTGGGTACAGAGTTTGAATATTGATGCAGGCTTAGGTACCCCTGTTGCGGTAAACATTACGAATAAAATTGTGTCAACAGGTCTGAGCAAGACTGTAGGTGCAAATACTTATACAAATGTTATTCATGTTCTTACAACTCTTAGTGTTCCAATATTAGCATCAATCCCGGGTTCATCTATTTCATCAAATATCGATTTCTATTATGCCCCAAATTATGGTATGATACAAAATGATACAAAACTTGACCTGGTTGTTCCGTTAGCAACTATTGACATACATACAAATTCATCTACAAAACTACTTAACGCAACCCTGCTATAAAAGTATAATATAAATCAAAAGCCGGCTGATGAATCAGACCGGCTTTTTTTATCGCTTTTTTATATCTTTATTTACTGATCTGCTTCTTTATCTTCTATAGGATCTTCACTTCTGTTCTCCTGTTTTGAGCACGCCCGTCTTCAGTTTTATTGTCTGCGATCGGTTGAGTTAACCCATAACCTTTAGCAGTTACTCTTCCGGGATCAATGCCCTTTGCTAAGAGATATTCCCTAACTGTATTTGCCCTGTCTAAAGATAGTTTCAGGTTATTGGCAGCAGTGCCTACATTGTCGGTATGTCCGCCCAGTTCTATCTTTTCATCATCCTTTCTGTTCAGGTAAGCAACCAGCTCATCTAAAACGGAATAAGACTCAGGTTGCAGGGTTGCTTTACCTGTTTCGAAATTACAATCCTCTAATATGAATGTCTTAGAGGGCTGAAACTGTATATCAACTTTAAAGGCATTCTTATAATACGCATTTCCCTTGGTGGCAGGAATATCAAGCACATTATAGCTGGTAGAATCTTTAAATCCCAGGATAAAGATCTCATACTTATCCCCTGCCGGAAGCCTGATGGAAAATTTTCCACTGTCATTGGTAAGCCCCTGGTATTCTTTTGAATTGATCTGGCTTCTGAAAATAATGATCTCGTTTGCACGCATATTATTTTTAAAATCAGCCACAGTTACATCAATAGGTGCATCTTTAGGAATCGAAGCATTTTGAACCGGGTTACTTTGAGAAAAACTAACTGCCGGCATTAAGAAAACCCATGATAAATAAAAGAATATTTTTTTCATTTTTTAGATTTGATTAAACAAATAAATAGATGCTAAATTATAACATTAGTTGTTAAAATAATGTAAGAAAACCAATGATTCTTATTACAATTTTTGTTGCAACTGAACTACTATTGATTCCTTCCAACTTTTAAAATCTCCGGAAACGATATGTTTCCTTGCTTCTTTTACAAGCCAGAGATAAAAAGCCAGGTTATGAACACTTGCTATAGTTAATGCCAGGTATTCTTTAGATTTCATCAAATGACGTAAATAAGCCTTGCTGTAATAATTACTCACTTCACAATCAAAGCCATCATCCAAAACTGAAAAATCATTTTCCCATTTTTTATTATCAATATTAATGATACCTTTTGTAGTAAACAACATCGCATTCCTTCCGTTTCGGGTAGGCATTACGCAATCAAACATATCTACTCCCATATCAATACATTCCAAAATATTCCATGGGGTTCCAACGCCCATTAAATATCTTGGCCTTTGTACAGGAAGGTTATCGCAGCATAGTTCACATATCTCGTACATTTTTTCTATAGGTTCTCCTACACTTAAACCACCAATAGCATTACCGGTTGCATTTTTTGAAGAAATGTATTCACAGGAAAATTTCCTAAGATCATGGTGAACACCTCCCTGTACAATGGGAAATAAATTTTGTGTGTAACCATATTTATCCTCAGTAGTACTAAACCTGTCAAAACACCTGTCGAGCCAGCGGTGTGTTAACTCCATAGATGTTTTAGCGTATGCGTAATCACTTCCGCCAGGCGGACATTCATCAAAAGCCATGATGATATCGCCACCGATAACACGCTGAATATCCATTACTTTTTCCGGCGAAAATAAATGCTTACTCCCATCGATATGAGATTGAAAAACCACTCCTTCCTCACTTATTTTTCTGTTACCAGCTAATGAAAAAACCTGGTAACCACCACTATCTGTAAGTATGGGCCTATCCCAGCCAATGAATTTATGCAGGCCTCCGGCATTTTCCAAAACTTCCAGTCCGGGTCTTAAATAAAGATGGTAAGTATTACCAAGGATTATTTGTGCCTGAACATCATTTTTTAACTGTTGCTGAGTAACTGCTTTTACACTACCAACTGTTCCAACAGGCATAAAGATTGGAGTCAATATTTCACCATGATCTGTTGAGATTTTACCTGCCCGGGCCTTTGTGGTTGAGCCGGATGTATGTATTTCAAAATGTAAACTGGACATAAGGATGATGTGAGATTTATGATGTATGATTTAAGCTGTAAGATCCGGATTCAAATCATACATCATACATCATAAATCATACATTTATTTATTGTTTCCGTTTTGCTTTCAATGTTTCCAGTATTTGTTTTTGTTTATCGAGTTCTTTTACCTGACTTTCCTGTTCTTTATTATTATCATCTATATCCTGTTCCAATTTTCGTTTTTTCTTTGCCATATCCTTTCCTTCTTCCTGCAGATTTTCATTCTTTTTATCGGCTTTCTTAACTTCATCTTCCTGCGCTTTGATCTGTTGTTCCAGGTCATAAGCCGCCACAGTATTGCGCAATGAATCGAGATATATTCCGGCCCTTCCATATATTTGTGCACCTGAAGTGTCACTAATAAATGCATCAAATCCTTTTGACAACATCATAGTAACATTGCTATTTTCTTTATCCCTCTTACTTTTTTTATCAACCATAAAATAAATATCATAAGCTTCAGCACCGAGTTCTTTTAAGCGAACTCCTTTATAAACGATAAATCCTTTTGAACTGCTTCCTTTATATCCCATTTTGGAAAATGCATCATCAATGGCATCTTCAACGGTCTTTACCGAAAAAGGCAATTCATTGGCCAAAGCCGGCCTGGCTATTTTCTGATAATCGGTTGTTGTTTTTTTTGTTTGTGCAACTGAATAAAAAGACAGGGAAACAATACACAATAAGAAAAATACTTGCTTCATGATTTACAATTTTTTCATAAAGGTATTATTAATATCATAATAGATAATATGACACTTTTATTAATGATCAACAAATCATAAAAAAATAAAAGATTTATAGCCTAAATTTGCGTTTATGCATTTACCGGAATTTTTGTTGCATCAATGGCAGCTGATCATTTTCATTACTTTCTGTACCATAACTTTTATACAGCTTTTTTATTACCTGTTTTTTTTTAGCAGGCTTACATTTTATAAAGAAAAAATAAAAACATATTCCCGCAGCAATGCTGTAAGTGTTATTATTTGTGCAAGAGATGAGGCAGAAAATCTCGTAAAAAATCTACCCGGATCACTTGTACAGGAATATAAAACTACACACGAAGTAATTGTAGTAAACGACAATTCTTTTGATGAAAGTAAATACATTTTAGAAGAATATAAAAAAACATATAAACAACTCCAGGTTGTAGAACTTACCCAGGAAGCTAAGATGATTCCGGGTAAAAAGTTCCCGTTAAGTATCGGCATCAAGTCATCCAAATACGAAATTCTGTTATTGACAGATGCAGATTGTGTGCCTGCAAGTGAAAACTGGATCGAAAGTATGCAAAGTGTTTATGACGATGAAACGGAAATTGTTTTGGGCTATGGAGCTTACAATAAAAAACATGGGTTCTTAAATAAACTGATCCGATGGGAAACTTTTCATGCTGCGATACAATATTTAAGTTATGCATTGGCCGGCACTCCATATATGGGTGTTGGAAGAAACCTGAGTTATAAAAAAGCGATCTTTTTCCGGCACAAAGGTTTTTCAGCCCATAACAATATTCCCGGAGGAGATGATGACCTCTTCATAAGTGCAGCGGCTACCAGGCATAATACGAGGATCAATATCGATAAAGATAGTTTTACATTAAGTAATCCCCCAACAACATGGACTCAATGGCTTGCACAAAAAAAACGCCATTACACGACCAGCAAATATTATAAACCCATTCATAAATTTTTATTGAGCCTGTATGCGATTACGCACTTTTTATTTTACCCGCTATTAATTTTGAGTTGTATTTTTTACAACTGGCAATATGCATTGATCGCATTTGGGGCCAGGTTCATAATACAGGCATTGGTATATTTTAAAACAACAACAAAATTGGGAGAAAATGACCTGTTCCCATTATTCCTTTTCTTTGATATCTGGATGTTCTTTTACTATATCATTTATGCCCCGGCATTATTAAAAAAGCCAAAACCAACATGGAAATAAATTATTATTACACAAATTAAATATACACCTCACCCCTCTTCAAAGGAGAGGGAGGAGAATCCAGATCCACTTGTGGATCAGTTTAATAAAATGACAAAGGCAAATCAATAACTTAATTCGTGTTTTATAATACGTGTAACAAAAATGGAGATCCTACAGAAATATTTTTCGGAATTCACTGCAGAACAGGAGCATCAGTTTGCTTTGTTAAAAGACCTGTATGTTGAATGGAATGAAAAGATCAATGTGATCAGCAGGAAAGATATGGATAATTTCTACCTGCATCATGTATTACATTCTTTGACCATTGCTGCAAAATTCAATTTTGAAAATAATACAACGGTGATGGACCTGGGAGCCGGCGGAGGATTTCCCGGTATTCCCCTGGCGATCTTTTTTCCTGAAGTCAGCTTTCACCTCGTGGATAGTATTAATAAAAAATTAAAAGTTGTTGATGAGATCGCCAAATCTGTTGGCCTTAAAAACCTTACTACACAACATTCGCGTGCAGAAGATATTAAGAACCGTCAATTTGATGTGATCGTTTCCAGGGCTGTAGCACCTTTAAAAGATCTATGGCATTGGAGTAAGCCGCTTATAAAGAAAAATAAAGAACCTGAATCAGTGAATGGGCTCATTTGTTTAAAAGGCGGGGACCTTACCAAAGAAATTTTTGAAAGTGGCTGTAAACCATTTATCTGGGAAATTGAAAAGATCTTTTCTGAACCTTATTTTAAAGAAAAGTATCTCCTTTATCAACCGGCAAAGAAATAATAACTTTCATTTTTTCTACCAGCTCAATTCAATTAAATTATTCTTTCGTTCAATGTCAGCCATTCTTTTGGAAGGATCAATTTCAGCTTTAATAAGATCCGTTAGCTTATGTTTAAACTCAACAATATAAGTTGGCTGAACCCATCTCCATTCATCGTGTAATATATATGATTGAGCTTTGTTCTCATTTTCCTTTTTGCCAAACATCAGGTCCAATGGAATCGTGTGCATTTCAGTTGTGCCATCTTTAAAACTTAACTGAAGATCAATTGGCATAGGCATTTGCCCGATACGTTTTAACCTGATCCTGGATATTCCTTTTTCCTCCCACAAACTATCAATACTATAATTGATCGTTTTGGTAGTGCTGATCCAGTATTCCTTATACCAGTCTAATTGTATGCCGCTAACATCCTGCGCCAGTTTAAAAAAATCAGTTGCATTGGGATGTTTGAATTTCCATTTGTTATAATACTCCAGTAAAATTTTGTCCCTTACCGCAGCACCCACTATATAACCAAGTTGTTCCAGGAAAATCTCTCCCTTACTATAGGAAGAAACACTATAGGTAAAATTTGTATTATAATGGTCACTATGCGTTGTAATTGGTTCTTCCAGATCGCTTTGCACCAAACGGAAATAACCATTATAGGCGCCTGAATGGTCTTCGGGTAAAACATTTTCAACCAGTTCTCTTAAATTCTTACTTTCAGGATGAGCTTTTAATGTATCCCTGTAATCATCCAATGAAGATTTTCTTTTATAATATTTAGAAACAAGGTCATCTGCATAACTTGCAAAACCTTCATCCATCCATGGATAAAGACTTTCATTTGTACCAAGGATCATCTGGTACCAACTATGCATCCATTCGTGAAAAACCGTTCCCAGGGAAGCAGTGTGTATCAGTGTGGCCATCGGGTATTCCATACCGCCATCACCACCCTGTATGAATGAATATTGAGGGTATGGATATTTGCCAAATTTCTTTTCAATAAATGGAAGTACGGTTTCCGCAGCATTGATTATTTTCGCCCATGCAGTGTCGTTAGCACTATTATTTGGCTTAAAATTGTATATAACATGAATTGCCGGGCCATTGGCTATTTTCTTAACCAGGTGCACATAATCCGGATCGGCTGCCCAAACAAAATCATGTACATTATTGCCTGTAAAATGCCATGTACGTTTTTCTGAAGTAACAGGTTTTAATTCAGTTCCGGGTTTATCATAACCCCACCCGATCTCATTGGCATTTACTAATATTCCGGTAGCTCCAATTTTATAGGTCTTATCGATCCTGATCGTTACATCAAAATCTCCCCAAACACCATAAAATTCACGGGCAATATAAGGAGTAGGATGCCAGCCTTCCAAGTCATATTCGCAGATCTTGGGATACCATTGGCTTATACTATACCGAACACCTGTATTTGGATTATCTCTTCCGCTACGGCGCACCTGCAATGGGACCTGTGCTTCAAATTCCATTTCAAAAATTACTTTTGATTTAGGAAGAATGGGCTTTGTAAGATTTACTTCCAAAATTGTTTCATGATATGTAAATGGTTGTGGAATACCATTCATTTTTAGTGAAATGATCTTTTGATAACCTATCTCATCATTTTTTAAATTAAGAATCCGGTCTTTTACTCTTGAATCCCAATCAGGTCGATTATTGATCAGTATCTTACCTTGTTCGCGGCTACGGATATCCATACTGCTGTTTGGTTGAAATGCATTCCAGTATAAATGGTAAAATACTTTGTCAAGTTTATCGGTAGAATTATTACTGTATTCCAGTTTTTGTTTACCTGAAAACTTATTGGTTACAACGTCCACATCAACATCCATGTTGTATTTTACTTTTTGCTGCCAGCGGTCCGGCTGTGCAACGGAAATAAGAAATAAAAAAGTTGAAATAAGAAATAAGAAAGTTGGTTTGTGGCTCATGCTTAATATTTATTTTGTAAAAATCGGGAAAAAAGGCAAATCAAATGACTATAACTGATAAATGGTACTGATTGTTCATCAGATTTAATTCCCCATTAACTTTTGATTGAACTTTATGATCAGTTTAAACAGGTCTTCATGTTCGGTCATTGGAAGTGTTTCCGCTTTATCAAATACATCATGGTATGCTTTTATACCACCAAGGGTATAAAAAAAGAAGGCCGGGACTCCTTTTTCAGAAAAAAAATAATGATCACTGTTTGCAGCTTTGCCGCGTGAATTGATCTTTACAAGCAATTTATTTTCATCGTTCACTGCATTCATCAAAGCAAACTCTTTAGGAAATTCAGTAGCATTTACAACGGTAATTCCCTCATCACCCGTTCCTGCAAGATCAGTGTTAATCAGAAAACGTATTTGTTTTAAAGGAACAAGCGGATGTTCCGTAAAATATTTTGATCCTATCAAACCTGCCTCTTCCCCAGCAAAACAAATAAACCCAATTGAAAATGGTTGTGGGTGCTTTGCATAATATTGAGCCAGGTTCATTAACAAAGAAATGCCACTGGCATTATCATTGGCTCCGGGAAAATAAGTGTCTGCTCCCAAACCGCCGAGGTGATCGTAATGTGCAGTAATAAAAATGAATGAATCAGGTTTTTGAGTTCCTTTAACAATACTGCAGATATTATCCGTCTTAAAATTCTTTAAAAATTTGTTCTGGATATTTACTTTAAAATTTACCGGCACACCCGATATTGTTTTCCTGTCAATTTGTATCATACTATATTCGGCAACTTCGCCAGCCAGGTCCATAGTCAATTTATCAACCAATTTTATAATAAATTTTTCTTCACTATTAATAAATGTAACACTGTCTTTTTGTATAAAATCTCCTTCAGCTTTTATACTTACAGATTCGGGAGCAATAATAAAATCTTTTCCCGGCAAAAGTTTTTTTCCATTGATACTCACTTCCATTTTACCGGGGAAAGTATTTATAGGATATGAAAAATGCTGAAGGAAAGATCTGCCGTCCATCGGTTCAAGTCCATATAATTTGAATTGTGATACAAGGAAATCAGCAGTTTTACTCATACCATCATTTGTATAACCCCTTCCCCAGAAATAAGCTGAAGTAAGTGTATCTACCATTTTTCTGCCAAAACCCAGATCTTGTGCACCTGAAATAAAAAATGATAAGGAAAGAATTAATGTAATGACATTCTTTTTCATACAATTTATCTAATGTTGTGGTATACAGATATTAATATAATTTACTCAAGTTATGAAAAAAACAAAACTGATCAACGGATATTCATTTGAGCTTTATGAAAAAGAAAGATTCACTGAAGCAGAAACCATTTCAAGAAGCAAGACATTTTATACCTGGATGAATGAACGAAGAACCTGCCGCGATTTCAGTAATAAGCAAATTCCGCGATCGGTCATTCAAAATATTATTTTAACAGCTTCTTCAGCTCCAAGTGGTGCTCACAAACAACCCTGGACATTCTGTGTTGTAAGCAATCCCGAAATAAAGAAACAAATAAGGATCGAAGCGGAAAAAGAAGAATTTGAAAGTTATAACGGGCGAATGCCTGAAGCGTGGAAAAAAGACCTGTTGCCACTTCAAACCGATTGGAAAAAAGAATTCTTAGAAACAGCCCCTTACCTGATCATTGTATTCAAAAAAAGTTATGATGTTGATGCTGACGGTAATAAAACAAATACCTATTATGCTACAGAAAGTTGTGGGCTGGCTTGTGGATTTTTACTAACAGCCATTCACCATGCAGGATTAGTAGCGCTTACGCACACTCCTTCTCCTATGAATTTTTTAAGTAAAGTATTAAACAGGCCGACAAATGAAAAACCATTTCTTTTAATTCCGGTAGGATATGCAGCAAATGAATGTTGGGTACCGGACCTGGAAAGAAGATCATTAAATGATGTAGCCGTTTTTTACAGCTAGTTAATCCCTGCCTGCAACCACGAGTACGATCTCACCTTTAACAGATTTTTGATTAAAATGATCATGCACTTCCTGCAATGTTCCTCTTTTATTTTCTTCGAATTTTTTTGTCAGTTCCCGGCTTACACTGCATGGACGCTCTGCTCCAAAATATTCTATCAGATTTGAAAGCGTTTTAACCAATCGCATAGGGCTTTCATAAAAAACCATGGTACGTTCCTCTGTGGCCAGTTTTTTTAACATGGTTTGCCGTCCTTTTTTCAAAGGTAAAAATCCTTCAAAGCAAAAACTGTTTATCGGGAGCCCGCTGTTTACCAGTGCAGGTACGAATGCAGTTGCACCGGGGAGACATTGAACTTCAATATTATTTTTTAAACATTCCCTAACAAGCAAAAAAGCAGGATCACTAATTCCGGGTGTACCTGCATCTGTGATCAATGCAATGTTTTTACCTGCAGCAAGTTGATCTGCCAGGTGTGCTACAATTTTATGTTCATTGTGCTGGTGATATGGTGAAAGTGGTTTATTGATCCCGTAATGATTTAATAAAACGGAAGATGTGCGGGTATCTTCTGCAAGGATAAGATCAACCGTATTTAATATGTCGATGGCCCTGTATGTAATATCAGCGAGGTTGCCTATGGGAGAAGGGACGATGTAAAGCATTCATTTGAAAATTTGAATATTTGAAAATTAGTTGATTGGAGATGCAACAAATATTTGAACACTCTTAATTTTCAAATTATCACATCTTCAAATCTTCAAATCAGTTAATTGATACCTCAAACACTTCCATTACCGGGTTTGCCAGTAATTTTTTTGCTGCATCTGATGCGAGTTGAATAGCGCTGTCTTTATCTGCCGCTTCAATTTGAAGATCAATGTGTTTACCAATACGTACATCGCCAATGGCCTGCAGTCCTAAATTCTGAAGCCCTCCCAACACTGCTTTTCCCTGGGGATCTAATAAATCTTTGAGTGGCATTACTTTTACCTGGACTGTAAATATCATGTTCATTAATTTTTGAATGCCAAAGATAAAATAATGTACCCGATAAAAATAACAGGTGCTGAAATCCAATGCAAAAACAATACCGCTAAACCGGAAAAAATGATCAGAATGAATTTGGATAAATTATTCTTTAAAGAAAGATTTTTAAATTTCATCGCCATCATGGGCAAATTGCTGATCATTAGCAGACTGACAACAATAATAATTCCATATAAAACCCACTTATTGATAAACAGATCATATACATTTATAATGGAACTGCCATAGTGCAATGCCAAAGGAAAGGAAGCAATCAGTATCCCTGCTGCCGGAATCGGAACACCTTTAAATCCATATGACTGGGTATTATCAATATTGAAACGAGCCAAACGATAAGCTCCTGCACAGGCTATCAGAAAAGCAGGAAATAATAATAGAACTGAAGTATTTAACCCATTTTCTTCTTTCATATAACTAAAGCGTAACAATTGGTACATGATCATAGAGGGAGCTACTCCAAAACTTACCACATCGGCAAGTGAATCCAGTTGTTTGCCCATTTCTGAAGAAGCATTAAACATTCTTGCCACAAATCCATCAAGGAAATCAATAATGGCTGCAACGAAAATAAAAACCGAAGCATAGGTCAGTTGTTCAGGCAAACTAAAACTACTGCTGTAATCTTCATTTACATTAATTAAAACAGTTTGTGTCTGTAAGGTAAAAACAATTGCTATGCAACCGAACACAAGATTGAGTAAGGTAAAGAGGTTGGGGATTTGTTTCATGTCAAAGTAGAAATTGGAAATTAGGAATTCAATTGATTTGAAGATTTGAGGATTTGAAGATTTGAAATTAGCTGATTACAAAAGAAATTTTCATTTTCAAATCTTCAAATTCAATCATTTTCAAATTACCTTTTCATCAAAGCTTCAATTTCTTCAACCGTTATTGGAATATTCTTCATCAGGTCTTTATTGCCATTTTTTGTGATCCAGAAATTATTTTCTATCCTGATACCCATTTTTTCCTCTTCAATATAAATTCCGGGTTCAATTGTGAATACCATGCCTGCTTTAATGGGTTCGATCCTCGTTCCCAGGTCATGAACATCAATACCGAGGTGATGGGAAATACCATGATATAAATATTTTCTGTAAGCCCTGTTTTCAGGATCTTCATTTTTAACATCCGATTTACGCAACAAGCCGATCTTCTGGAAAACAACGGTAGCTTCATCTCCAACTTTTTCTGTATAATCCACAATGCTGATACCTGGTTTTAAAATACTGGCAGCATAATGATGTAAATGAAGACATGCGTTGTAAACCGTTTTTTGCCGGCGGCCAAATTTGCCACTTACGGGAACGGTGCGGGTAAGATCTGCAGTATAATTTCCATATTCTGCTCCAAAGTCCATCAACAGCAATTCCCCTTCTTTACATTCCTGGTTGTTCTCAACATAATGCAATGTTCTTGCCCGGTCGCCACTGGCGATGATAGAACCGTATCCGGGGCCTGATGCACGCTGAGATAAGAAAGAATGATAAATTTCTGCTTCGATCTCATATTCCATCACTCCCGGCTTAATGAATTGGAGTAATTTTCTGAAAGTATTATCGGTAATATCAATGGCCTTTTGTATCACTTCCACTTCCGGGGCTGATTTGATGGCTCTTAGTTCTTTAAGGATCTTAGCACTTCGTTTGTAGTTATGTAAAGGATATCTTTTCTTCATCATCTCTGCATAACGATAATCCCTTACAGCTACCAGGTTTGATTTACGGTCGTTTTCATTACTGTTGAGATAGATCGATTCTGCTATATGGATCCATGGTTGTAACATCGCATCCAATGAGTCAAGCCAAACGATGGTCTGTATTCCTGAGATGAGCTGTGCTTCATGTACACGTAAGCGATGGCCATCCCATTTTTCCTTAATTTCATTAGGCCTTACAACTACAAGAACTTCACGGTATTTAGGATCCGGGTTATCCGGAAATAATATTAGCATGGTATCTTCCTGTTCAATACCTGTCAACCAGAACAGGTCTGAGTTTTGTTCAAATTTAAACAACTGGTCGCCATTGGTTGGTAATTCATCATTACTGTTAAAAACAGCTATTGAATTTTTATTCATCCTGGATACAAATCTTTTGCGGTTCTGGATAAATATTTCTGAATTTAATGGAAGATACTTCATTACAAATATTTAAGACTGTTGTGAATAATTAGATCCTTTTATTTGAAATGCAATATACGTTTTAATAATTTTTCATATGATGCAGTTTTTTAAAAAAAGAGGGTAAAAATAATCTTCATTCAACATTCGTACACTTTAGTAAGACATCCTTTAATAAAAACAACTCATTTTAAAAATTTACAAACAAAACAAGATAAAAGCAACAATTTTGCATATTAAAAGCCCATTTTGTTATTTTTTTTATTTTAATGAAATGCTAACTTTGCACATTAACTAAAATGCTTGCTATGTCAGAAAATCTTATGCTTGAAGCACCAATTGGTGCTATGGCAGAATTGGGCCTGCGAACGAACAAGGCTGTTCATTACCAATTAAATCCTTCAGAATTAACTGAACAAACCTTAAAACGAAATGAAGGTGTTTTAAACGATACTGGTGCGCTTATTATAAAAACCGGAAAATTCACCGGCAGAAGCCCAAAAGATAAATTTACTGTCAAAGATGAATTAACATCAGAAACGGTTCATTGGAATAATTTCAATATCCCAATGGAAGAGAAATATTTTTTCCAGTTAAAAGATAAGATGATCAGGTACTTGTCTGACAAAGAAATTTGGGTTCGTGATTGTTATGCCTGTGCCGAAGAAAATTATCGTTTAAGATTAAGAGTGATCAATGAAAACCCATGGAGCAATCTTTTTTGCTATAATATGTTCATACGCCCTGCAGAAAAGGAATTGGAAGATTTTGCACCGCATTGGCATATTATACAGGCACCCGGATTCAAGGCTGTGCCGGCAGAAGATGGAACAGCTTCCGAAAATTTTGCAGTACTGAGCTTTAAACATAAAACAATCTTAATAGGAGGAACAGGTTATACCGGTGAAATGAAAAAAGGCATTTTTACAATGTTGAATTTTGTTCTTCCGGAACGTGCCGATATACTAAGTATGCACTGCAGTGCCAATATGGGGAAAGATGGAGATACAGCAATTTTTTTCGGTCTGAGTGGAACAGGTAAAACAACATTAAGTGCTGACCCGAACCGGTTACTGATCGGTGATGATGAGCATGGCTGGACCAAGGATAGTGTATTTAATTTTGAAGGTGGGTGTTATGCAAAAACGATCGATTTGAGTGAAGAAAAAGAACCTGAAATTTACAATGCAATAAGACCAGGTGCATTGGTTGAAAATATTACTTTTTTTCCGGGAACCGATAAAATTGATTTCAGCAATAAATCTATTACTGAAAATACCAGGGTTAGCTATCCCTTATCATTTATCAGCAATGCTTTGGAGCCATCAATTGGTAAAACTCCCAAAAATATTTTCTTTCTTACGGCAGATGCCTATGGCATTTTACCGCCGGTGAGTAAACTTACAGCCGGACAAGCCATGTACCAGTTCATTAGTGGCTATACTGCAAAAGTTGCCGGAACAGAAGCCGGTGTAAAGGAGCCACAAAGTACTTTCAGTGCATGTTTTGGCGCACCTTTCTTACCATTACATCCCGGACAATATGCTGCGATGCTTGGTAAAAAAATGAAGGAAAACAATGTAAATGTTTGGATGATCAACACCGGTTGGAGCGGTGGGCCTTACGGTGTTGGACAACGTATGAAACTTCCTTTTACCAGGGCTATGATCACTGCAGCATTGGAAGGTAAATTAGATAATGTGGCTTTCGAATCACATCCGGTATTCGGTATGATGATGCCGCTTGAGTGCCCCGGTGTACCTTCGGAAGTTTTAAATCCCCGTAATACCTGGAAAGATAAAGCTGAATATGATAAGAAAGCAATACAACTTGCTAATGAGTTCATAAAGAATTTTGAAAAATATGCTTCCGGCGTTGATGAAGAAATTCTGGCTGCAGCACCAAAAGTTTAATACCAATACTATCTACGAATAAAAAAGCCCTGGAATTTTTTTTTCCGGGGCTTTCTTTGTTTATTGGTTTACTTGTTTATCAGTTTATTGGTTTATTGGTTCGAACATAACACCAGATACAATTAAAACAATAAACCAGTAAACTAAAATACCATTTCGGGTATTTCTCCTTCTACAATTAATTTACCTGCTGTCTTTGCTTTTATTTCTTCTACGGTTACACCCGGTGCTCTTTCAAGTAATTTGAATCCACTTTCAGTGACCTCAATTACAGCCAGGTCACTGACAATTTTTTTTACGCATTTAACTCCTGTAAGCGGAAGCGAGCATTCAGGCAGCAACTTACTTTCACCTTTTGGATTGGTATGCATCATGGCAACAATAATATTCTTTGCACTTGCTACCAAATCCATAGCTCCACCCATTCCCTTTACCATTTTTCCCGGAATTTTCCAATTGGCAATATCTCCGCTGTCGCTAACTTCCATAGCACCCAAAACAGTCAGGTCTACTTTCCCTGACCGGATCATTCCAAAACTTAAAGCGCTGTCAAAAAATGCAGATCCCGGCAAAGTAGTGATCGTTTGTTTACCGGCATTAATAAGATCTGCATCCTCTTTTCCTTCTTCAGGAAATGGACCCATACCCAATAAACCATTTTCACTTTGTAATACTACATTCATACCGTCAGGTATATAATTAGCCACCAAGGTGGGAATACCAATTCCAAGATTTACATAATAACCATCTTTTAATTCTTTCGCAATTCGTTGAGCTATTTGATATTTATCCAGTGCCATACCCCTGTCCCCTATCGGAGAACTTAGTTTAAAAGTTTAAAAATAAAATTTTGAACATTTATAATTGTGCCTGTTTTTAGTTTTATACTTTCTGCTCAGGAAACTTTCCTCACTGTTCTTTGCTCAATACGTTTCTCATAATTTACTCCCTGAAAAATTCGATGTACATAAATACCCGGAGTATGAATATTATTTGGATCCAGTTCACCTGCAGGAACCAATTCTTCTACTTCAGCGATCGTTATTTTTCCTGCCATTGCCATCAATGGATTAAAATTCCTGGCAGTATCCTTATACACCAGGTTTCCCATTGTATCGCCCTTCCAGGCTTTTACAATAGCAAAATCAGCATCAAAAGCGTATTCCAATAAATATTCTTTCCCGTTAAAGTTCCGGATTTCTTTTCCTGTTGCTATTTCTGTTCCAACTCCTGCAGGTGTGAAAATAGCAGGCATTCCGTATCCGGCAGCCATGCAACGTGTTGCCAGTGTTCCCTGTGGTATTAATTCTACTTCAAGTTCTCCACTCAACAATTGTCTTTCAAATTCTGCATTTTCACCTACATAAGAAGAGATCATTTTTTTTACCTGCTTTTGTTTAAGCATCAAGCCAATTCCAAAATCATCTACGCCTGCATTATTAGAAATACAGGTCAAATTTACCGGGCCTTTTTTAACCAATGATGCAATACAATTTTCCGGAATTCCGCATAAACCAAATCCACCAAGCATGAGTACACTTCCATCGTTGATATCATTAACTGCCTGATCGGAATTTTTATAAACTTTATTCATACAAAAACATTATAGGGGTACCATTACCGGTTTTACTTTATTAATCTCACGTTGTTTTCCTTTGATCATACTATCCATCACAATTGTCATTAATTCTTTATGATCCAGATACCAGGAATAACTTCTATAAAAATCTTCCCTGGTAGTATTGTGTAATTTAAATATCTTTTCCTGTAGTTTTATATTCTCTAAAACTACATTTTTATTACTGTCATTCTTTATAAATTCATTTGAATATACATCCGCCCTGATATAATCCCAAAAAACTTCCTGCATTTTTTTAGGTGCCAATATTCCTGAAGGCATGTCATTTTTCCCGGTACATGAAAAAATAATACCCGATATAAAGATCAGCAATACATTTTTCATTTTAGTTCATCTTTATACTTGGCGGCATTTGAAATGTCAAGTTTTAGAAGAAGTTCCAATGCCCTTGCTTTATCAGGTGGCTTTGCTTTTGAAAACACTTTTATTAAGTCGTTTGACTTGCCCTGAAAAAAAAACTGATTGATCATCGTATTTTGATTCTCACTATTAAAATTAGACAAGAGGTTAAGGACATTAAGGACTTCAGCTCTTGCTGCATTTTCATCTTCATACATTTTATCTCCTGCAAGCCGGTAATAATTATAATATACATCATGGATTATTGCATAACGTGAATTAGACATATTTTCTACCAACCAATAGCGGTTTCGGATTCCATCAAAAGCCTTCCAGCCTGCAATACCTCTTCCGTCGGGAGCATTGTTTACTATATTCTGAGCCTTTTGAAAATAAGCATCGCCGCCACGCGGAGAAAATGAATCAGCATCAAAGCCAATGATCATGTATGCATAATAGGCAAATACAGCTGTAAGGTTCGACACCAACGCATCTGACCCAGATACCCGGTTTTCATTAAAATCCAGTTGCTGAAATTCCACATACTTTATAATGATATCATCATCTTTATAATTAATAATCGGAGAAAGATACGTCGTATTAAAAACCGGCCTGGCAGCCTGTATGGTAAGTGAGGCTTTATAAACATTCAATTCTGCTGTTGATTCGAGGTTCAATAAAAAATTACATTCAATTCTTTCAACAGGCGTATAGGTTTCTGAGGTCCATTTACGATTATTCATAAAATTATTTAAAGCAGTTTGCAAGGTTTTAAATGTGTTCCTATTCACATTATTACTCACACGGATGGTTACAACGGATACTTTTGCATTTAGTTCCTGTGCTTTAACAATATTTACCAGTAATAAAAAAGCCAGTAATAATTTTATTTTAATCATACGATATTTTTACAATTGTATTTACAATATCTGCTGCAATTTCAGTTTTTAATTTAGTATCAAAATGATATTCACCACCGGTTTTATCAAAAATAGTTATTTTGTTGGTGTTATGCCTGAAGCCAGCACCTTCATCATTCAGAGAATTCAAAATAACCATATCGGCATTTTTGGCATGCATTTTCTTTAATGCGAATTCTTTTTCGTTGTTTGTTTCCAGAGCAAATCCTACCAGGAACTGGTTTTCTTTTTTGCTTTCACCCATTGATTTCAAAATATCCCTGGTTTTTTTTAATTCAATAACCAGTTCATCAGATTTTTTTTTAATCTTCTCTTTAGCCGGTTCCATAATTGTATAATCTGCAACTGCGGCACACATTACAGCGATATCAACTCCCGGAAACACTTTTAAACATGCTTCATACATTTCTGCTGCTGATGTAACTTTTATTGTATTGTAAGCTCCAAATAAAGATTGAGTTACCGGGCCAATGACCAAAGTTACATCGGCACCTCTTTTCTTAAATTCATTTGCAATGGCAATACCCATTTTACCTGATGAATGATTGCCAATAAACCTTACAGGGTCTATAGCTTCATAAGTAGGGCCGGCTGTGACCAGAATCTTTTTACCCGCTAATTGCTGACTTTTCAAAAAAAAATCTTCAATCCATTTAATAATATTTTCAGGCTCAGCCATTCTGCCATCTCCATATAAACCACTGGCCAATTCACCTTTTTCAACAGGAATGATATGGTTACCAAAAGAAATTATTTTTTGTATATTACTTTTTGTTGAAGGATGATGCCACATGTCTTCATCCATAGCCGGTGCGGCAACAACGGGGCAAGTAGCTGATAAATATACAGCAGTCAATAAATTGTCGCAATGACCATTAGCAAGTTTTGCGAGGCTGTTACAACTCAGGGGTGCTATAAGCATTATATCGGCCCAACGCCCCAGCATAACATGATTGGACCATGAACTATTTTCAGAAAGTTCTGATTGTACATCATTTTTTGATAAAGTAGCAAGAGTCAATGCTGCAATAAAATTTGAAGCAGCAGGAGTCATAATTACTTTAACTTCTGCGCCTGATTTTATTAATAACCTTACAAGTACTGCTGATTTATATGCCGCAATACTTCCTGAAATTCCTAATAATATTCTTTTCCCTTGTAATACCAATTTTATTTATTTTAATTTAGTATACTTACTAATGGTAAAAAACCAATTGAACAATTAAAGATGTCAATTCGGTAGCACATAAAAAAATCTCGCCTAAGGCGAGACTAAAATTATAACTTCTATTCTAAAAGAAAGTGTAAAAATTAATATTAACTGAATAAATCTTCATCATTCTTCCGAAAATATACTTTATCATCAATAAATTCTGCAGTTGCGAGTAAAGCAGGATTTGGCATCCTTTCATATGCCCTTGAAATTTCAATCTGCTCTTTATTCTCATGTATTTCTTCCAGGCTATCCGTATGGCTGGCAAATTCTTCAAGCTTATTATGCAACTCTTCTTTAATGGTGATATTTATCTGATTGGCCCTTTTAGCGATGATAGCTATAGACTCATACAGATTTCCTGTTTTATCTTTTAGATCAGATAATTTTTTAGGTTCCACAACACTACTGGTACTAGCGCTTAACTGACGACGTAATTTGCTCATTTTTTAATTCTTTAATATTGTTTTTACTTAAATTGCTAAAATTTTCTGCTTCTTTTAATTGTGTACTTTCCGGGTAACGATCTGCAAAATCTTCATACTCTGATACCACTTTTTCAAATCGTTCTGTTTGTTTTTCTGTTATACTTAATTTAGCAAAACGATAATAAGATTTTACAACCATTAATTTATACTCTTCTCCATTCTGAGATTCAGGATAATTATTCAATAAAGATCCATAAGCAATTGCTGCTGCTCTAAAATGCCCCAGGTTATAATATAATTTTGCGCCCCTGTTATCTTTTATTTCAAGTTTAGCCCTTGACTGATCAATGATCTGGGTTGCATCTTTTACCCTTGCTGAACCCGGATGTGTATTGATAAAAGACTGCATCATTCCTATTGCCTTAACAGTATTTACCTGTTCAAGATCAATTTTTGGTGATTGTTTATAAAAACAAAAAGCCCGCATATAATCAACTTCTTCTGCCCTGCTACTATTAGGAAAAACTTCCAGGTAACCTTTAAAATAATTTTCAGCATCACGGTACATCTTTAAATTAAAATAGCAATATGCAGATTTATAATAAAGATCTTCAAATCGTTGGGTTCCCTTAAAAACCGGAAAAAGGTCTTCATACAAAAGCTGGGCATTATGAAACTTCTTATTATCATAATATTCATCAGCCTTTACAAGTTTATATTCATAGTCCTTGCTTTTTTGAATTTTGCTGAATTTATTACAGGCACTAAATCCAAACAATAAGCACAAAGCAGGAATAATAATTTTTAATGATCTCATAAAGAAGTGCAAAATTAACAGATTTTTTCCAAATATGCCTGTAAATAGATAAATCACCAAAAAAGAGTTGTTAAGTATTGCATAAAGCCTGGTAAATCTTTTACGGTCAGGTACTTTTGTTAATCGAAAAATCTTAATAAGATATACTTTTCAATGATTTTTCTCTATTTAGCTAAATATTCCATTTATTTTAATTCGGTATAAATCATATAAAAAACCCTCCCATTAAATGGGAGGGTTTGATCATTGAATAATATAAATCCAATAGATTTCTTAGTTTGACTTAATATCAATTGTATTTTTTTCGCCACCACCAACTTCACAATTAGTAGTAATTCTATCAGCACTGATACCTTCTTTTTCTACCAGGTGCCTTTTAACCGCATCAACCCTTTTCTGGCAAACTGCCTGTGAAGCTTTTGAAGCTTCCGGATAACCGTTAATATTAATATTACAGTTTGGATTAGCCTTCATTTTTGCTGCAACTGTTGCTAACATGGCTTTAGCGTCATTTGCCAAAACGATACCATTACCCTTAAAAGAAAGGCTTGGGTAATCTGAAGGACAAGGCGCAACCACAGGCTCAGATTTGATCTTATCGCAGCAAGCCGGATCAGGACAATGTCCAACACCATCAGCATCAACAGGTTGGCATTCTGTAGGAGTAATTAGTTGTTTGTCTTTGCAATCTGGTATTCCATCACCATCTGTATCTTTAGTAACTCCATGAGTATCAACAGGGCAACCAGCTGGTGTATTTGGCTCACGATCAAGTGCATCTAATACTCCATCTCCATCAGCATCTTCATATACCGGTTTTGGTAACTTCATATGCTTTGGATTGTTCAATTCGCTGTATGCGTAATCCAATGGATTTATCCACCACAATGGTTCTACTGATTTACCACCCAGGTTAAAGTTTAAACCAATAGATAAGAAGTTATACGAATCAAAATCACCTGTTGTAGTTGCATCTCCATATGGATGTTCTGACCAACGTTGCCCATCCAATAAGTCGTCTTTGATAAAAGTATGACGATCTTCTATTGCCAGGTTCAATCTTCTTCCTAATTTAAATGCAATTCCTACTATTACTGTACCGGAAGGCCTTAAAGTATTATTTCCAAGTTTTGCATGTCTTTCACCTTGATTATCTGCAGGTGTTTCATATGTATCGTCCATTACAGACTTTAGTTGCTTTCTAACATCCTTTCTATTATTATAATTAGTTGGATTAAGATTCAGAATATTTGCGAATTCCGCTGCATATGTATTACCCTGTGCGTTTCTTGCATTAACCATTGTTTTATACATTGTTGCACCTACACCTCCACCTCCATAAATAACAAATCCGGTTTTTTGTTTGTGAAAGCGAATATTATTCAATGTAATAATACCTTGTACTGACAGATCCTGAACTTTAGCTTTATAATTGTAATAAACCACATCTTGAGTAGTTCCATCAGGATCACCAGGAATACCATTCCGATAAACGATCGGGCCAGCTGCACTACGAACTGGTGCATAATAACCTGCCCAGGCCGGGTTTTTTGCAAAATTCTCAGAAGCAAGCCAGCTTTGGCCTTTACCCGTTGCATTCATATATTGTAATCGCATAGAAAAAACATATCCAAATGCTTTTCTAACATGAGCTTCAAAGCCAAATGTCGGAAGTTTTGTAGGAACGTCTCCACTAATCATCAAAGTTCCAACTGAAGCTCCGACTTCCCACATATTCCTTGGTTTAGCAGGGAAATTATATGAGTTATTCCAAAATTCATTCTGCTGAGACATCCTTTTTTTAGTGATCTTAGATGTATCATTTACGTTATAAACGCTGGTAGATTGAGCAAACAATCCCGTAAAAAGGAACGTAAATACCCCCAATAAAAATAATTTTAACTTTGTGGTTGTCATAACTTAATGATTAATAGATTTCTAAATATACGAGTTGATTAAATGCAAATTTATCAAATGCATCCGAAATAGCAAAACTTTTTAGCAATTATTTATATATGTTGGTTTTACTTGTTGTTATTTTTTTTGTATAGTTTGATTTTTAATTTGCCACAAGCCCATTAATTACATGTTAATTAAGACAAATAATAGTTTTCGAAACAAAAATAAATACTTTGATAAAGGTTCATAGTGCGTTATATTGCCTCTTTTTTAAATGGATTTTGTAAAAGATATCATCGGTTTTGAACTGAACACTTTTGAAAAAAAGTTTGCAGAAGCTGTGCGTAGCCAAACGCCTATTCTGGATAGGATAATGAAATACATTATCAAGAGAAAAGGCAAACAAATGAGGCCTATGTTCGTTTTCCTATGTGCAAAGTTGAATGGTGAGATAAATGAAAGTACATACAGAGCCGCCGCCCTTGTAGAATTATTGCATACTGCAACCCTTGTGCATGATGATGTGGTTGATGAATCATTGGAACGCAGAGGATTTTTTTCAATAAATGCTGTTTGGAAAAATAAAATAGCTGTTTTGGTAGGCGATTACTTACTTTCCAAGGGTTTATTACTTTCCACTTCCAATGAAGATTTCATGCATCTGCACATTGTATCAGAAGCAGTAAAACAAATGAGTGAAGGCGAACTACTTCAAATGGAGAAATCAAGAAAACTAAATATGGATGAAGATATTTATTTCGAGATCATAAAAAACAAGACAGCTTCCCTACTTTCCTCTGCTTGTGGCGTTGGAGCTTACAGTACATGTAAAGATGAAGTGATTACAGAAAAAATGAAATTATTCGGACAAAAAGTCGGTATTGCATTTCAGATAAAGGACGATCTGTTTGATTATGGCAGTGAAGATATCGGCAAACCAACGGGCAATGATATTAAAGAAAAAAAACTTACACTTCCGTTGATTTACACTTTGAATAAGGTTGATAAAACCACAAAAAAGCGTTTGATTTACATTCTTAAAAATGAAAATAAGAACAAGGAAAGTGTGAAATTTGTGATCCAGTCGGTTGTTCAATGCGGTGGTATCAAATATGCTGAAAATAAAATGAATACTTATCGCGATGAAGCACTGGAAATATTATACCAGTTTGATGAATCGCCTGTAAGAAAAGGCCTTGAAGATCTGGTTCGTTTTACTACTGACAGAAATTATTAATACTCCCTTGGAAAAAAGATGGAACATATTACCCTGTGATAAATTAAAGTCTGAATTATTACAACAAGCACTTGGAATAAATCAAACTATTTGTAATATCCTTGTACAAAGAGGTATTGAAAATTTTGAAGATGCCAGAAATTATTTTCGTCCGCAATTAAATTCACTGCATAGTCCATGGCTCATGAAAGACATGCAAAAAGCCGTTGACAGAATTGATTCAGCTCTCTCAGCAAAAGAAAAGATTTTAATTTTCGGAGATTATGATGTTGATGGAACTGCATCTGTTGCATCCATGTACCAGTTTATTACCGGTATCTATGACCCCGCCCTTACCGGTTTTTATGTGCCTCATCGTTACCGGGAAGGCTACGGTGTAAGTAAAATGGGAATTGATTTTGCTGCTGAGAACGGATACGGCCTGATCATTTGCCTGGATTGTGGTATCAAGTCTGTTGAATTAATAAGTTATGCCAAAAAGTTAGGGATCGATTTTATAGTTTGCGATCATCACCTTCCCGATAAAATATTGCCCGATGCTGTTGCTATCTTAAATCCCAAACAGCCGGATTGCAACTACCCTTTTAAAGAACTTTGTGGCTGTGGTGTTGGATTCAAATTAATGACTGCACTTGCTGAATTTTATTCTTTACCGGAAAAAACTTACCATTGTTATCTTGACCTGGTTGCAACAGCAATTGCTGCAGATATTGTACCCATGACCGGCGAAAACAGGACGCTGGCATATTTCGGATTAAAAAAAATAAATACAGATCCTGCACCCGGAATCAAAGCACTGATTTTCCTTGGAGGTATTCAAAAAGAACTCAGCATAACCAATGTGGTTTTTGTAATTGCCCCCAGGGTAAATGCAGCCGGCCGAATGGATGACGCAAAAAAAGCGGTACAACTTTTTATTGAAAAAGATTACAACAAAGCTTTGGAATACGCAGAAATGCTTCAATCAGATAACAGTGACAGAAAAATTGCAGACAGCAGTATTACCCGGGCAGCACTTGAAATGATCAATGCAGATGAAAAACTCATCAACAGGAAATCATCAGTAGTATATAATGAAAACTGGCACAAGGGTGTAGTGGGGATCGTAGCATCAAGGCTGATTGAAAATTATTACCGGCCAACGGTAGTGCTTACCAGAAGCGGCGAACTTCTAACTGGTAGTGCCAGGAGCGTACCCGGATTTAATTTATATGAAGCTATATATGCCTGCAGGGAACATCTTGTTGCTTACGGAGGACATTTTGCTGCAGCCGGCCTTTCAATGTTACCCGAAAACATAGAAGCCTTCACCGAAAAATTTAATGAAGTGGTTTCTTCCACGATCGATGATCAATTGCTGATACCCGAAATAATCATTGATGCAGAAATCAATTTCACGGAAATTAAAGAATCTTTCTATGAAATCTTAAAACAGATGGAACCCTTTGGCCCCGAAAATATGCACCCGGTATTTATCGCTAAAGCTGTTACAGAAACAGGATATTCAAAAATCCTGAAAGAACTTCATGTCAGGTTTGCAGTGAAACAAAATAATATTACGCTCAATGGTATAGGTTTCAATATGTCAAACAAGTTCCCCTTATTATGTTTGAAAAAACCGCTTGATATTGTTTTTACTATTGATGAAAATGAATGGAACGGGAATAAAACACTTCAACTTAAAGTGATTGATATAAGATTGAGTGGACAGATTAGACCATAACCGACTTAACAATATTTAATATCTCTTACCTGCAATTCAATGATAAATAAACATTCTTTTTGGGAGTTATTTTTGATTTTTTTTACAACCAAATCATGAGAATGCTAAAATATTTTCAATACTTTTTTTACCTCGCCTCCAACTGGAACCTCCGAATCGCTTGGCATATCATCAATAAAGAGATCAGCGGAGAAAAAAAATATGCCATACAAAGTACTGGCGCAGACGAACTGCTTGAATTGGAAGAAAAAGGTATTGATATCAGCCATGCCACCATTTACATGCCTGCCAGTTATGACTTACTGGAAGCCGTTCTTGGCGAGATAACCCAATTCAAACTGAATCATTTTTTAGACATTGGATGTGGTAAAGGCAGGGCTATGTGTGTAGCTGCATACTATGGATTTAATCAGGTAAGCGGCATTGATTTTTCTAAAGAATTATGCAAAAATGCAACCGAAAATCTTGAGACAACCAAAGTTCAATTTCCCCTATTATCATATCAGGTCATCAACAATGATGCTTTCTATTATGAGATCCCAATTGATGTTGATTGTATTTTTTTATTCAACCCTTTTGATGAGATCATCATGAGTGGTTTGATCGAAAATATAGATATCAGCCTGGAAGAATTTCCCAGGGATTTCTATATCATTTATTTAAACCCATTGCACAAAAAACAAATTAAAGATGCCGGCTACAAAGAGATCTTCTACACAAAAAAACTTAAATATTTAGAAGGCAGTATACTTAAAAAAGAGATGACATCATATTAATATGATGTCATCTCTTACTTAAAAGTTATTACATACCCACATTTTCTTTGTTTCCTTCCATCAACTCCACACTTCTGCTGATAAAACTTGTAAGGTTATTCCCGGTTAGTAATCCCTGTGATAACAATGCAAGATCTGCAAGGTTCTTAACAACCTTTTCCTGCTTGGAAATATCTGTTTCGGAAAGCACATTTTGAAATATCGGATGATTGCCATTAATGGTCAGGTTCACTTCATCGGGCATCTGGGCATACCAGGCTGCCATTCCACCACCCATTGAGGCCATATCTTTCATCCGGCGTATTTGTTCAGGCCGGGTAGCTGTTACAGGTGGGGCATCTGCGTTCAATCCTTTTATTTCTATATTCAGATTTAATCCTTCCTGTGGTTTATCAAATAAAGATTTCAGTTTTTCCGAATCATCTTTACTTAATACACTATCATTGGCTTCCGATTTATCAATTAAATTATCGGCAATGTCTGAATCCACACGGGTAAAGATCACATCATTCCATTTCATTTCCACCGTATTAATAAATGCAGCATCTACAAGTGTTTCCGCTTTTACAACGATATACCCTTTTGATGTGGCCTGTTGAATAAAAGCATCCTGCTGAACAGGATTCGTAGTGTATAAAATAACCTGTTTCCCTTCCTTATTCTTTTGAAGGGTTTCTGTTGCCAACCTGTATTCTTCTGTGGTATAAAATTTACCAGTGTTGTCTTCCATGATAAAAAATTTATTGGCTTTATCAAGGAATTTATCATCGGTCATCATACCATATTTTACAAATAAACCCAGGCTTTCCCATTTTTCTTCAAATGCTTTTCGGTCTGAATTGAATATCTCTTCCAGCTTATCTGCAACCTTTTTGGTTATATGTGCATTGATCTTTTTTACATTAGGATCGCCTTGTAAATAACTGCGGCTAACATTCAACGGTATATCCGGGCTGTCAATCACCCCATGAAGCAACATCAGAAATTCCGGAACAATATCCTTTACCTCATCAGTTACAAAAACCTGGTTGCTGTATAACTGTATCTTATCCTTTTGAATCTCATAACTCTGTTTAATTTTAGGAAAATACAGGATACCGGTAAGGTTAAATGGGTAATCTACATTGAGGTGAATCCAGAATAAAGGCGTTTCGCCAAAAGGATATAATTCTTTATAAAACTTCTCATAGTCTTCAGTTGTCAACTCAGCAGGTTTTTTTGTCCAGGCCGGTGAGGTATTATTGATCAGTTTATCCTCAAAATAAATGGCTACAGGCAAAAATTTGCAAAATTTCTGAAGTACGGTACTTACACTTTGTGGCTCCAGAAACTCTTTACTTTCTTCATTCAGGTACATAACAATAGATGTCCCCTTTTCATTCTTTTCTGTATCTTCTAAAATATACTCCGGGCTGCCGTCACATTCCCATCTTACTGCTTTTGCATTTTCCCGGTAACTTTTTGTAATGATCTCTACTTTTTCACTAACCATAAATGAACTGTAAAACCCAAGGCCAAAATGCCCAATGATATTATTCTCATTCTGGCCCTTGTATTTATCCAGAAATTCTTCTGCCCCGCTGAAAGCTACCTGGTTGATATACTTGTCTACTTCTTCAGCTGTCATACCCACACCTTTATCTGCAATGGTAAGCGTTCCTTTCTCCTTATCGATGATCACATCAATTCTCAGTTCGCCCAACTCTCCTTTTGCTTCGCCAATAGATGAAAGCGTTTTTAATTTTTGAGTAGCATCAACAGCATTACTTACCAGTTCCCGGATAAAAATGTCATGTTCGCTATATAGAAATTTCTTAATAATCGGAAAAATGTTCTCTGTCTGAACCCTTATACTTCCTTTTTGCATATAAAATGTTTTAATATTATCGGATGTTATTGACTTACAAATTCATTACCATAATTACTTTTTAGCCATTTTGGCACTCTGACCCGAAATAACTGAATTTTAGCCATCTAAAGACTAATTTTAAGAATTTTTGGGTATCTTTATTTTTTCATTTTCAAGTAAAATTTACCTGGTATAAAGAATCAGCAATAAAACACCTTTAGTTAAAAGCTTGCTGAACTGTTCCCCCCTATGTAATTAGTTATTAAACTTTATCCGGAGTTTAAGAGACCGGCAGTATGACGTATGATACCCATCCGGGAATCGATGACGTACTTATTATACTTAACCGTAACGTAACGTATACAATAGGAATACCTGCATGAAAAAAAATGTTCTATTTTTCTTGATCTTCTTGGTTGCCAGCATGGCAAATGCACAAACGCCTGTACCAATGGCCGCTCAACCCGGACTGACATACACTGAAAATTTTGCAGATATTGCCAATTGGACAAATGGTTTTGCAACAGGCATTGGTGCAAACAGGTTTGCCGCTGTTCCGGTTCTAAATATAGGAACGATCCCTGGTGCAACTAAAACCACTGTATCCAGTTCAATATTTAATACTGGGGCATCGGGAGGTGTGCAAAGAGGTACCCAGAATATTGTTTTATTAAGTACAAGTATTTTAGATAATACTACTTCAGTTGCTGTAGATGTACTTTTTGATTTTACCAATGTAAATGCCGGTACGTTAAGTTTTAATTGGGCATCTGTTAATAATTCAACAGGAGACAGAAAAGGTTCTTTAAGGGTATATGCAAGCATAGATGGGATAACATTTACTGAACTTGTCTCTGCATCGGTATTAAATTTTACCAATAATATTTTAACTTCCGGTTCGGTCAGTAATGTCACATTGCCTGCTTCATTCAATCTTTCAGCCTCGGCCAGGTTACGTTTTTATTATCACAATGGAACCGGTGGTACAACCGGATCTAGGCCCAAAATTAGTATTGATAATTTAGTTGTCAATGCTATTGCAAATAATATATGCACTACACCTTTATCACAGCCGGGAGCATTAAGCTTTTCCAATATTAATTCAAGTTCCATACAAGGAAATTTTGCTACTGCAATACCAGTTGCCGATCAATATCTTACAGTTGCAAGTTCGAATAACAGTCTTACTTCAAATCCGGTTGACGGAGAAACATATTTGCCGGGAGATGCTCTGGGAGACGGCTTTGTAATTGAAAATTCAAATGCTTTAAGTTTTAATGCTACGGGACTGTCTGCTTCAACAACTTATTATTTCTTTACCTTCTCTGTAAATAAATTATGCAGCCAGGGTACGAAATATTTAGTCAGCAACCCATTGACCGGCAGTGCGAGTACGTTATCCGGTTTACCTGCATGTACCATGCCCGTTTCACAGGCATCCAACCTGCAATTCAATCTGATCAGTTCAAATACGATCAGTGGATCATTTACATCAACAACAGCAAATGAATATCTCGTTCTTATATCTACTGCATCATCTTTAACTGCAAACCCGGCAAATGGCCAGGTTTATAATGAAACAGATATCATTGGAAATGCTACTGTAGTTCAAAGAGGTGCTGCAACCACTTTTAGTTACAACAATCTTTTACCAAATACAGTTTACTATTTTTATGTATTCAGTTTGAATACGCTTAGTTGTATCAACGGACCGGCATATAATATTATTAATCCACTAAATGGAACCAGGACCACATTAACATTGGCAAATTGTACCACTCCTGTTTCACAACCAACGGGTCTTCTGTTATCAGCTGCAAACAATTCCATCACAGGGGCATATAATCCTGCCTCAGGCACAGATAACTACCTGGTTATAAGAAGTACTTCCCCTTCATTATCTGCTTCACCGGTAAATAATACCAATTACAATACGGGTGATAATTTAGGTGCTGGCATTATTGTTGCAAACAGTTCTTCCACAAATTTTATCAGCACCAATCTTAACCCTGCTACAACTTATTATTTTTTCATTTTTGCATCAAATAAAAATTGTACTGGCGGAACAAAATACCTTACCCTCAATTCACTAAAAGGAAATGCTACTACAACAAACTTATCACCCAATAATTTTTATTTTGGAACCTTCCATTCTCATTCTGATTTTTCTGATGGCAATAAAGACAATCCAGGTTTTACACCAGCAGATAATTACAGCTATGCAATGCAAAGCCAATGCATGGATTATTTAGGTATCTCAGAACACAATCATTATTCCTCACCTGGAAATCCGGGAAATCTTATAGCTAATTATCATTTGGGAACGAGCCAGGCTAACAATTTCAATAATACACATCTAAACTTCATTGCTATGTATGGTATGGAATGGGGTGTCATATCCGGCGGTGGACATATTTTGGTCTATGGCGATGGCATGGATAATTTATGGGGATGGGAAAGTGGAAGTGGCTCCTGGGGGAACAGTAATAATTATGATACATATGTTCCTAAGAATACTTATACCGGAACTACCGGTGCTTTCAAAGTTGCCAATGATAACATTGCTACAAATACATTTGTAACCCTGGCTCATCCGAATTTATCCGATTTCAATAACATAGATAATACCTATAATACAATTGCTGATAATGCCATTGTTGGAACTGCAGTTGAAAGCGGACCGGCAACTTCTACCAATACAACTTATACTGATCCCGGCAGCTCTATGAGTTATTTGTGGTATTACCAGTTGTTATTATCGAAAGGTTATCACCTGGGACCAACGATCGATCACGACAATCACAATACAACATTTGGTAGAGCTACTTATTCACGAACGGCTGTTATTGCTCCTTCATTGACCAAAAGAACGATCATAAGAGCCATGAGGAACATGAATTTTTATGCAACACAGGATTGCGACAGCAAAGTGGATTTTACCATTAACTCCAGAATAATGGGATCGGAATTTACCGACAGATTTGCTCCTGTTATTTCTGTCATACTTACTGATGCAACTACCTCAACTTCATCTGCTTTGATCAAGATCATGTATGGATCACCGGGTAGTGGCATTTTACCTGTTACTATTGCTTCTGCAACCGGCAGTGTTTTGAATTACATTCATAATAATTTATCAAATTTTTCTACAGGATACTATTATATTGATATAACCAATAACGGAAAAAAGATCATCACATCACCTATCTGGTATACCAGAAATGATCTGGTTATTTTACCCGTGAAACTAGGTTCGTTCCTGGTTAAAAAGGTAAATAAATCTGTTCAGATAAACTGGAGTACAGAACAGGAAGTGAACAGCAGTTATTTTATTGTTGAAAGATCAGTTGATGGAATAACATGGGAAAATATTACTACTGTAAATGCTGCAGGTAACAGTAACACACATTTGGAATATGAAATATTTGATAACATGCCGATGAATGGTATAAATTATTACCGGCTTAAGCAGGTAGACAGGGATGGCGCAACAATATTTTCTGAAGTGAGAAATGTAGTATTCAAATCAAACTATCATTATACAATTGCTCCAAACCCGGCAACAGATTTTATCAAAATATCGGTAAATAATGTAAACACACAAACTGTAATCGTTGAGGTCTTGGATGTAAACGGTAAAAAAGTTTTAATTGAAAAAGTAAATGGAACACTGGCACAGATAAATACGTCTAAACTAAGCAATGGGATTTATTTTGTGAAACTGATCTTCGGTGCCGAAGTTATTGTAGAAAAGATTTTGAAACAATAGGCCTTGCCTCATATTGGCTCAA
>JANMMS010000040.1:0-63047 GCA_031373525.1 Ferruginibacter sp. | reverse complement strand
TAAAGTACCTGCATTGGTATAATCAGTAGACCTGCAGAAACCGGTAAATACTACACGGTATTGATATCCGTTCATTGAGGAAGGAGCTCCGGTTATTGTAAGTGTAGCTGTAGTTGCACCACTATAAACACCGCCATTTGTAATATCAGTCCACAAAGCCGTAGCACTAGTTTTTTCCTGCCATTTGTAAGATGGGCCCGATCCGGTTGAAGCAACTGTAAATGTTGCATCTCCACCACATTGAATGGTTGCATTGGCAGGTTGGGTTGTAATATTAAGCGGTACACAAGGATTAATTGTAATTGCATAATCTTCCGTTTCACCAAAACCATAGCCGATACATGCATTGGCACCGGTAAGTGCTGTATTAAATCTTACTCTAACCCTCATACGTGTTGTAGTGATATTTGCATTTGCAGGAATGGTGACATTACCAGTAATTGTTACGCCGGCACCTCCACTTAAAGCATTGCCTAGGGCAGTAAATTCAGTTGCTTCAAAAACACCATTCTGATTTGCATCTATCCAAACTGCAACAAATTCTCTTCCACCAGGACCTACACGAACTGACATTGGGAATGTGCCACCTGCAATAACACTTGCTGGGGCAACTGTAGTAGTATAATTGGTATAACCATTCGTTCCGCATGTACTGGTATTGTTGATACCGGCAAAGTTCAGATTAAGTATAACGTCATCCTGAGTACAGTCAGTAGTACCCGGAATACAATAACAAGATAGTGGTGGATTCATGGTAACCTGTATAGGGGTAGAAGTACCAGTATTTGTTGTACAGGTAACTTTACACCTGTACCAGGTTGACACGGTTTGGTTTGTTGTTAGTGTTGCATTTGTTGCAGGTGCTGGAGTAGCATCAACCCATGTAATATTATCTGTTGATTTTTCCCATTGATAAGTGATTCCAGGACCAGTTGAAGGGTTTTGTAATGAAAGGTTAAACGCTATAGAAGGGCAAACTGAAGTTACAGACGAAATGGTATTTCCTGGTGCAGGAGTACCGGTACAAGTAGCACCATAAAGTACCTGGTCAACACCAAGAAAATTTGAGTTTGCTCCGGCAGGACCACCATCAGTAACAAAATACCTGAAAGCGAAACGGCCGGTTGTTGGAACAGCCACGCCTGTTATTGTTGCAGTGTATTGAGTCCATACTTCAGGATAACCAGTAGTGGTTAAGTTTGGATTAACAGAAATCAGTAATGTTGTAAAATCTCCTACACTCGTATTTGTATTTCCAACATCAACACTTGCTCCATTTGTACTCATCCTGAGTTCTAGCCTGTCGGGAAATTGCCCGAAACCTGTTCCAACACGGGTATAGAATGAAAAAATATTTCCGTTTGCTATGGCAACTGTTGGTGTAAATAACCAGTTGTTGATTGTATTTGCACCAGCAACTGAGTTAAAGTTTACTCCGGCATAAGAATTAGTTGGGCCACTAAAAGCGGTGAATGTAGCTGGATTTCCCTGAAACCATGTTGGATTAGTACCAATAGGAGTACTGAGGTTTTGCTGTACCCACCCGGTCGGCAATGGTACCATAGTATTAAATCCTTCGTTAATAAGCTGAGCTTTTATGCTGGTAGAACATAATCCTGATAAAATAATCAGGGTGATAAGCACTCTTAGTTTTTGGTAGAAAAATTTCATGTTGAAATAAGTTTAATTAAAAGATAAAAATTTTGGTACTATAAAAATAGTAAGAAAAAATGTTTTTAACAATTATTTGTATGAAGAGATTAAAATTACGAATCTCGTTAAAAATACATCAATGACTATTTAACAAATAAAGCTTTTAGTTCACTTGCTTCCTCCGGTTTCATTTTACCTCCAAGTATCAACCGGATCTGTCTTCTTCTTAAAGCGCTTTCAAATAATTTAACTTCTTCAGATGTTTCCGGAATCAGTTTATTCACCGGCCTTGGCTTACCATTTGGGTCTAAGGAAACAAAAGTATAATAAGCTTCATTGCTTTTGTATTTGTATTGCTGTATGGCATCTTCTCCCCATACATTCATGTGTACTTCCATACTGCTGTTAAAAGACCTGGTAACCTTAGCTTCAATGTGCACAACGTTTCCGATCTTTATAGGGGTTTCAAAAGAAATATTGTCAACTGATGCTGTTACTACAGGTGCTGCACAGTGTTTCATTGCAGCCAGTGCAGCGGCAATATCCATCCAGTACATCAGGCGGCCGCCCATCAGGTTTCCAAAATTATTTGTGTCATTAGGTAAAACGAGTTCTGTCATAACTACCAGTGATTCACTTGCTTTCTTATCCATATTATAATTTTTTGCAAAGATAAGGGGTGGGGCAGAAGGTTTAAGGAGTATGGAATTGAGTATTCTTTGTTTTAATTTATAGTTTTTTGATTCTTGCTGTTAGTTGTTAATTTCGTAAAATAAATTATTGTTTGGTGTATTTGCTATTTGCTATTTGTTTTTGGATAACTACGTTTATTTGCAAAATCGACACCTTCATTCAATCTTATACCTTAAAATTTATATTTTGATCACAACAAATAATATCTCATTCGAAAATACGGAATACGCTTTTGCTTATAAAGAAACAAAAGAATTAAAAAAGGCCCATTTTCTTTTCTCTGTAATGGGTAATCCGTTTTTGGTTAACATGGGTCTTAAAATAACACCGGCTGCCATTAAAATGCATATTCCGTTTACAAAATATCTGATCAGGCAAACAATATTCAGCCAGTTCGTAGGTGGCGAAACGCTTTCGGAAACGGCTGCTGTTGCGAATAAACTGCAAGATTATCATGTTCAGGTTATTCTGGATTACGGGGTTGAAGGCGGAGATGATGGGGAAGCTGGTTACGATCATGCAACTGATGAATTTATAAGGGTAATTGATTATGCAGCCACGCAGAAAAATATCCCTTTCATGAGTATAAAAGTTACCGGCATCGTGCGGTTTGGGTTACTTGAAAAAATGGATGCTGCTATGCATAACAGTGAGGGAACTTTGATGAAAAGGTATACAAAAGTTACAGACGGGTTACCCGATGCTGAAAAAGAAGAATGGAAAAAGGTTGTAAGCCGTTTGGCCAGGATCTGCGAAACGGCCAATAAAAAAAATGTGGGTGTTTTGGTGGATGCCGAAGAAACCTGGATACAGGACCCTGTTGATGCCCTTACTATTTTAATGATGGATACTCATAATAAAACAAAGGCTGTGGTATTTAATACACTGCAGTTATACCGCCACGACAGACTCGCCTTTTTAAAAGACAGTCACCAGGCTGCTATGGAACGTAATTTTATTCTTGGTTCAAAACTGGTCAGGGGAGCGTATATGGATAAAGAAAGGAAACGTGCCAATGATATGGGATACCCTTCACCCATTCAACCCAATAAAGAAAAATGTGATGAGGATTATAATGCAGCAGTTGAATTTTGTGTAGATCATCTTGACAGTATTTCATTGATCGTTGCTTCACATAATGAATACAGTAATCTATATACGACTCAGTTGCTTGATAAAAAAGGATTAGCTCACGATCATGCACATGTGCATTTCTCTCAGCTTTACGGAATGAGTGACAATATAACTTTTAACATGGCAAAGATCGGTTGTAATGTAAGTAAGTATTTACCCTTTGGCCCTATAAAAGATGTGATACCTTACCTGATGCGCCGGGCTCAGGAAAACAGCTCGGTTTCCGGTCAAACAGGCAGAGAACTGGGTTTGATCAAAAAAGAACTTGAAAGAAGGGGAGCATGATTTTATTTTGATAAAATTGAGAACTCGAAATATTCATTTGTTCTTTATTTTCCTGAACTTATTCTCAGCATGGGATAATTAATTGCTTGTTTTTAGAATTTAAATCATAATTTGTAAAAAAAATGACTGCTTATGAACCAGGAAATAACAAGTAAGGATTCATTGAATGAATTCGAAAAGAAATCTTTACCAACTGCTTTGAATGTTCTCACCATTCTCACATTTGTAGGGAGTGGTATTGGTTTTATTTCTGCGATCTATGGTTTTATGACTTCCAAAAAGACTTACGAGACTATGAAGGAAACCATCGAGGGAGGAAAAATGGATGATGCTCCCGGTTGGGCAAAGAACATGATGTCTCCAGAAATGTTGGGGATGTATCAAAAAATGCATGAAAACAGGTTGCCGATTTTAATACTGACTTTAGTAGCAACTGCTTTATGTTTGTATGGAGCCATTGAAATGCGTAAATTGAAGAAACAAGGATATACTTTCTGGTTAATTGGTGAATTGTTGCCTTTTGGAACCACCATCCTTTTTATTGGAATGACTGCATTCAGCGGTTTTGGATTGTTAATAGCACTGATACCTTTAATATTTATTATTTTGTACACAGTCAACAAAAAATACCTGGTAAATTAATTCCTTTTTTTAAAATAACAAAGAAGCCGTTTCAATAATTATTGAAACGGCTTCTTTATATGTATTTATTCAAAAGATATCTTACTCAAATAACTTCTTCAGCAAAACTACTGGTTGGTTCGCAGGTGCATACCAGGTTCCTGTCACCAAAAGTGTTATTGATCCGTGCAATAGAAGGCCAGAATTTACTTTTCATAACATAAGCAAGCGGAAAGGCAGCATCTTGCCTGGAATAGCTGTGATTCCATTCATCAGCACATATAACATCCTGGGTGTGTGGGGCATTTTTTAAAGCATTATCCGTTTTATCAGATCTGCCTTCTTCGATCGCTTTTATTTCATTATAAATACTAATAAGCGCTTCACAAAACCTGTCCAATTCAGCTTTATCTTCACTTTCAGTAGGTTCAATCATTATAGTGCCGGGTACCGGGAAACTCATTGTTGGTGCATGAAATCCATAATCTATTAAACGTTTTGCTATATCCTCAGCTTCAATTCCTGCAGATAGTTTAAAAGGCCTTAACTCAACAATAAACTCATGTGCACAAAATCCGTTTGAACCGGTATAAAGTATTTCATAATATTTTTCCAATCTTGCTTTCATGTAATTGGCATTCAGGATTGCATATTCAGTCGATCTTTTAACCCCTTCTGCGCCAAGCATTTTGATATAGGCATAACTGATCAATAAAATACTGGCACTTCCGTATGGGGCTGCTGAAACAGCTGAGGTATAGGTATCTGGCCATTTAGAATGGCCAGATACCTTGTGCCCGGGTAAAAATGGTTTCAATTTATTGTTCACACAGATCGGTCCAACACCCGGCCCGCCTCCGCCATGGGGTATGGCGAAAGTTTTGTGCAAATTTAAATGACACACATCTGCACCGATCATTCCAGGGCTTGTTAATCCAACCTGTGCATTCATATTAGCCCCATCCATATATACCAACCCTCCATTATCATGGATGATTTTGCAGACCTTTTTAATACTCTCTTCAAATACACCATGTGTACTTGGATAAGTGACCATCAGTCCGGAAAGGTCATTTTTATGTTCTGCTGCTTTTGATTTAAGATCTGCCATATCAATGTGTCCATCTTCATCGCTTTTCACTACCACTACTTTCATACCCGCCATGATTGCACTGGCAGGATTGGTGCCGTGTGCAGAAATAGGAATCAAAACTACATTCCTATGCGATTCATTTCTGTGCGCATGATACGCCCTGATAGTCAACAATCCGGCATATTCACCCTGTGCGCCACTGTTAGGTTGTAATGAGCATGCAGTAAAACCTGTGATCTTACATAAATAATCTTCCAGTTTTGATATGATATATTGGTAACCTTTTGTCTGAGATGCGGGTGCAAAAGGATGAATGCCACCAAACTCAGGCCAGCTTACCGGTATCAGTTCAGTTGCAGCATTGAGTTTCATGGTGCAACTGCCCAGAGAGATCATGGAAGTATTTAAACTAAGGTCCTTATTTTCCAATGATTTGATATAGCGCATCATCTGGCTTTCGCTGTGATGTGTATTGAAAACCGGGTGTGTTAAATATCCGGTTGTTCTTTTTAAAGATTTCCAATTGGTAAATAGCGCATTTGTTTCATCATAAAACAAAGTGATATCTTTTGATTCAGCCTGTTTGAAAATAGCAACCAGGGTTCTCTCAGTTTCTTTAATATCATTAGAAGCAATTTCGTCAATCGATAAGCTAACAGTTCCGTTATCATGATAATGGAAATTGGCTTTATTGTCTTCAGCAACTTTTTTGAATTTATTTACATTGGTTACTTTAAAAGTAAGCGTATCAAAAAACTGCTCATTCAATAATTGTATGCCAGCTTTTTCTAATGCAGTTGCAATTGCTGCAGTTACGATATGAATGCGTTGTGCAATTTTCTTTAATCCTTCCGGGCCATGGTAAACGGCATACATTGCAGCCATATTGGCCAGCAACGCCTGTGCAGTGCAAATATTGGAAGTTGCTTTTTCTCTTTTGATATGTTGCTCCCTGGTTTGCAAAGCCATTCGTAAGGCACGGTTGTTCTGTGCATCAATACTAACACCGATGATACGCCCCGGAATGCCACGTTTGAATTCGTCTTTGGTAGCAAAGAATGCAGCATGGGGCCCGCCATAACCAAGAGGTACGCCAAATCTTTGTGCAGATCCGATTGCAACATCTGCACCAAGTTCACCGGGAGAAGTGAGAACAGTTAGTGCAAGCAGGTCAGTTGCCATTATCACATAACCATTCTTCGTATGTACATTTTTAATAAACTCACGGTAGTCGTTAACTGAACCTGTATTGTCAGGATATTGAACAATGGCACCAAAAAATGATTCATCTAATTTGACACTGGTATAATCGCCATGAACCAGCTCAATACCAATTGGCAGAGCCCTTGTTAATAAAACTGCTTTGGTTTGATTAAATATTTTATTGTCAACAAAAAACCTGGGTGAAGCGATCTCATCTGTTTTGTTCTTATGGTGAAACAACATTGCCATTGCTTCAGCCGCTGCAGTTGCTTCATCCAGTAAACTTGCATTGGCTAGTTCCAGGCCAGTTAGGTCACAAACCATGGTCTGGTAATTGAGCAGGCTTTCCAAACGCCCCTGTGAGATCTCAGCCTGGTAGGGTGTATATTGGGTGTACCATCCCGGGTTTTCAAAAATATTTCTCAGGATCACGCTTGGGGTGATTGTATTGTAATATCCCTGCCCGATATATGTTTTGAAGATCTTATTCTTTGCTGCAATTTTTTTCAACTCAGATAAATATTCAAATTCACTTTGTGCTTCAGGAAGATTTAAAGGTTTTTTTAAGCGAATAGATTCCGGTACAGTTTTACTGATAAGTTCTTCAACTGATTCAACACCAATTACGCTCAGCATTTGGCTGGTATCGTGTTCATCAATTGTTCCAATGTGCCTGCCGGCAAATTCCTGTTGTTGTTCTTTGAAAAGCTTCATAAAAAAATTTATTTATAGGCATTTGATCATTTATCAACTTCGAAGTTTTATATTAATTCTCATTTATTCATGACTCAATTATAATTATTGATAAAAAATGTAAGAACTGAAAGACCTTCGCCTTTGTTTATAATTTAAATTGCCGCAAATTTACGTTAACCCGACTACATTTCATTGATGATAAGTTTAGTTAGTTTTGATCTGTGGAAAAGTTAAGCATAACCGTAGTATCAACCTTAAACAAATGAGCGAAGAAATTCTTATTAACTGGCAAAAAAAGGCGGCTGATCACCAGAAAAAATACAAACAGTTCCTGCAAAGGCCTGATAAAAATAGAGTATTGAAACAACTTCCTGAACTCCATGAAGAAGCTTTTGAAAAGATCAATTGTCTTGAATGTGCTGCCTGCTGTAAAAATTATTCTCCCCGTTTTAAAACACCTGATCTGAAAAGGATCTCCAGGCACTTAAAAATGAAAGAAGGCGATTTTATTGAAAAATACCTTTTACTCGATAATGAAGGCGATTATGTGGTAAGATCGAAACCGTGCTCTTTCTTAGGATCAGATAATTATTGCAGCATATACGAGGTTAGGCCTTCCGACTGTTCCCGTTTTCCATATACCGATGAAGATGTGATCCTGAAAAGACCTGCGATCACATTGAAGAATTCAACATTTTGCCCAATTACTTATTTTGTTCTGGAAAAATTAATAGATTCACAGAAATAATTTTTGATCAGGATGCCAGTTCCTGGTATGCTGCACTTAATGGCCTTTCTATTCCACTTCCTTTCCAATCGGGAGAACCGGGTATTTCAGTGGCTTTTAATATTTCTTCTTTTGATTTTCCTGCCTTAATCTCATCTCCAACAAATTTCATCACATTGCCAAGGTAATCTCCAAATGCTTTCAGATCATCTTTTTTGATGGTAATATCATATTCATCACCTGCATGTCCACAAACATAAATTGTTTTTTTGTCAAAAGTATTGGTTGCTTTTTCAAGAAGTTTAATCCAGTTGCTAATATCGGCACCGGCTGATTTATCAATATAGGGATGCCTTCGGTTAAATACCAGGTCACCCATATGTACTATATTGGAATGTTGAAAGTGAACCAGGCTATCACCATTGGTGTGACCTGCTCCGAAATAATAAAGGCATAGTTTTTCTTTTCCAATGGTTTCACACCAGGTATCCGTATATGTTTGATCTGGATATAATTGTTTGTCTTCTGTTTTTTGTTTAATAGCAGCATTTTGCTGGTTTATTTTGCTGTTGGTATGTGCAAGTATATGAGGAACCAGGTCTTTAAATACAATATTTCCGGCAGTATGGTCTCCGTGATGATGTGTATTTATCAGCAAACGGTAAGGCTTTTCAGTCTTTGTTTTTATTTCATTGATCAGGTGTTGGGCAGAATCAGGAAACTGTGCATCAACAACGATTGTGCCTTCTTTATTGAGCATAAATAAAATGGTTCCACCTTTTTCAGAAAATACACCAATGTCATCAGAAAGCATCTTTATTTTCCATGTAGGGTCGTTCAGGAAATCAGCTAATGATTGTTTACTTAAGAAAGCAAGACTTGCAATAGTAAGTCCGGTATTACGAAGAAAATTTCTGCGTTGCATATAAAAGATTTAATCAAAAAGAAAATTACGATAATTTATAGAAACAATAAGATTCCGTTTTTGATAGCATTAAGAAGAATGGCCTGACTACTTAAATATCAATATTCCATTTTTCTTAAAGCAGGTGCTTTGAACCATGTTACGATCACTACTCCAATGGTCATACATCCGCCAAAAATCACTGAAGTTACTGTGCCCATCAATTTGGCAGCTACACCGCTTTCAAATTGTCCCAACTCATTGGAAGAATTAATAAACATACTGTTAACCGACATTACCCTTCCTCTTAATTCATCAGGTGTTTTTAATTGCAGGATCGTACTGCGAACAATCACGCTTACTCCATCCATACAACCGCTCATCAATAAAGCTGCAAAGGATAACCAGAATAATTTTGATAAGGCAAATAGGATAATGCAAAAACCAAATCCGGCAACCGCAAAAAATAGAATTCTCCCTTGTTTATGTCTAAGTGGCCGTATCGTTAGCGTGGTAACTGTTATGATCGATCCGATATCCGCTGCGGCATTCAACCAGCCAAAACCAATCGGGCCTGTATTCAGAATGTCTTTTGCAAAAACAGGAATCAGTGCCACAGCTCCGCCAAATAATACTGCAAAAAGGTCTAATGATAAAGCTCCAAGGATCTCTTTGGTTTTAAAAACATATTGTATCCCTTCCTTTACACTTTGCCAGGTTTTTGTTGCGGTTGTTACCAAAACAGGCTTAATGCTAAGCCTGCTGAGAAAAAAATATCCTGCAGCTATGAAAATTAAAACAACTAAGAAGCTCTTATTAATACCTATCAGGGCAATCAGGAAACCTCCACTGGCATGTCCTAAGATAGATGCGATTAACCAGGTAGCAGAACTGATGGATGCAGCATTGGGTAACATTTCTTTGGGTACGATCTGGGATATCATTGCACCAAATGTTGGACCTGAAAATGACCTTATAGCACCGGTAATACCTATCACAATACATATAAGAGCTGCAATTGTCCAGTGATGAAAATTGGAAGCTGTATAGCTTGTTGATAATATTAAAAGAATTATGATACAGCCGAAATATGACATAACACACTTCAATAATAATTTTCTTTTTTCATTGATATCAATATAATGACCGGCATATAACGCAAGCGAAAGTGCAGGTATTACCTCAGATAATCCAACAAATCCAAGAGCCAGTTTACTGTTTGTTAACAGGTAGATCCACCATCCAATAACGGTGCCTGTCATTCTGAGCCCCATGATAAAAATACAGCGGCCTGCGATGAAGTTTTTAAATTCGGGGATCTTAAGTGGAGCGTAGGGATTCTTATTTATTATTGTTTGGGACAAAAATTTATTTGGTTTTTTACAAATATAAATTCATTTGTATCAAAAAAGTTAAGGAAGACTGATATAATGCTGCCCATCATCATATTCTTTATCCAGTGCATTGATAATGGTGTTAAGGTGTGCTTCATTTCCTATGAAATCTGCATTACCGGCATCTACATAAAGTGTTTTAATATTATGATGTTTTATATATGCGGTATAAGTTTCCTGTAATGAAAATAAGTAATCATTGGGAATGGATTGTTCATAAGACCGGTTACGCTTTTTTATATTCTCCTGTAATTTATTTACCGGAGAATGAAGGTAGATCAGTATCTCAGGTTGTATGATCTGTTGATTGATTATATCGAAAAGTTTTTGATACAATCTGAACTCTTCATCAGGTAAATTAACCTTTGCAAATAAAAGACACTTGGTAAAAAGATAATCAGAGATGGTAATAGATTGGAAGAGTTCCTTCGTTTGTAAAAGATCTTTTAATTGTTTAAAGCGCTCAGCCATAAAAAATAATTCCAACGGGAAAGCATATTGTTCAGGATTTTCATAAAATTTAGGAAGAAAGGGGTTTTCAGCAAACTCTTCTAATACTAGCCTCGCCTGGTAATGTTTACTCAGTAGGGTTGCTAAAGTTGTTTTTCCGGCGCCTATATTCCCTTCAATTGTTACAAAATTATACTTCATTACAAATGCAAAATAAGTGCAAACCAACTTATTGCAATTAAATTTTTTTCACAGTTAATTTATCTGGACATTTTAATAGCAATTGATGAATACTTTTTTTTAATACAGGGTGTATAAAGTTTGGAGAAAGTTCATTTAATGGTACCAATACAAACCTCCTGAGTTGGATAGCAGGGTGGGGTATAACGAGGTCTTCCAGATGGATGATCTGCTTTTCAAAAAACAAAATGTCGATATCAATGATCCTGGGAGCATTCTTTTCTGTTCGTACCCTTCCCATTATTGATTCAATGTCTAGGATAGTTTGCAGAAGCTTGTTGGCTTTTAGATCAGATTCTGCAATGATAACCTGGTTTAAAAAGTCCGGCTGATCCGTCTTTCCCCAGGCTGCTGTTTTATATTTTGCTGAAAGGCGTTTAACCGGTCCGATCTTTTTTTGAATCAGGGAAATTGCCTTTAATAATTGTTTTTGACTATTGCCAATATTGCTGCCAAGCAGCAGGTATATTTTACTCATTTGTCAGGTAAAGTCGTTTATCAAATTCAAATAACCTGGTTGAAATAATTTTTATTTTTGTTGTATCTGAATGAGCAGGATTCAATATAAAATTATATTCCTGCTCTACAATAGCGGAAGGTACTTTTAATATCAAACATTCTTTTGTTTTTAAAAAGGCATCTCCCATGAATTGTGTATAGGCAGGATCATCTTTCCAGTTTTTTTTTAATTTCCCTGTGTTGATCATTACTGGTTTTATGTTATCAGGAATACTGATCGTTATTAAGTGATAATCCAAAGGACGTTTATAATGTCTGATATGCACGAGGATCTCTAAAATAGCAAGAGATATATTTTCAGTAGTATATAATGCAAACTGACCAGCGGTATTCCATCGGCCGCCATATAATTTTGAACCGGTTCCCGATAAATCATTTATATGCTCACCTTTGGATAGTCTGTATATGATCATGCTAAAATACCGTGTTCAATTCTTCCCAATTGGGTAAGTATTTTTTGAATTCCGTCATATGTGGAAAGAGAATTAAAAGAAAGTTCACCTTCCAGTGTTGGCGGATTTGAATGTATCCAATCATAAAACCATGAAGTTTTGCCCAGAACTTTTTTCCCTTTTTCTAAAACTTGATTGATCTGGTGAAACCGCTCTGCATTGATGGGCGCAAACTTACCATTGTTTTTTGCATAGCGCTGAAGTGTTCTTTCACTAACATGTAAAATGGCAGCCCATTCAGATTGGGTAAATGGAACTTTATCGGCTGTTTTTTTAAATTCTTCGTATGTAAAATCTTTTACCTGGGGTATGGTTTTAATAGATTTGTAAATCGCTAAAGGTTCATTTACTTTATTGGGTAGGTTGTTTTTTTTAATGGGTGTTTTAGATGCTGTTTTTTTTAAATGTTTCATTTTGCGACATTTGTCCACAAAATAACGACATTTGTCGTAATTTTCAAATTTTCTTTAATTTTTTTATAATAGCTTTACCCTTAAAATAAACAAATAAATGAAATATAGCCAGTTTATTGCTATGTGGGCTATTACAAAAGCCAGTTTGATAGCAATCATGCGAAGCCCTTCTGCCATCGTTTTCAGTTTTATTTTCCCATTTATTTTTATTTTGGTATTTGGCTTTATCGGCAACAGTGACGGGGTACCTGTTTATAAAGTTGTCATTGACAATACCAGTGATACATCCAATGCTTTTTATGATTCTATTAAAACAAGTGGCCGAATCAAGATCGTTTCATTTACCAATGATGCAGAATTACGCATAAACATGATAAAAGGAAGAATTGCCGGGATTTTAAAAATATCCAAAACAGGTAATGATTCTTCTCCTTATACTTACACGATTAAAAGTTCAAATGCCAGTGATGATAAATGGCCACAGTTATTGCCAATATTGGATAGGATATCTAATAAGGTAAGTAATATCAAATATATTAACAGGCCTACTTATGCCATATCCGATTTTAAATATGAACGGGATATTGAAACAGTAAGAGAATATAAAACGATTGACTTTATACTTCCCGGTCAGTTGGGGTTTTCTTTATTGAGTTCGGGCGTGTTTGGTGTTGCGTTTATGTTCTTTAATTTGAGGAATACTTTAGTACTGAAAAGATTTTTTGCAACGCCCGTAAGCCGTGCATATATTGTATTGGGAGAAGGTATTAGCCGGGTAATATTTCAAATGATCACAGCGATCGTAATAATTTTAGTCGGACATTTTTTATTTGACTTCACTTTGATAAAAGGATTTCAAACAGTTTTAGAAATGCTTGTACTTAGTTTTATAGGATTGATCTTATTTATGGGTTTTGGTTTTATTGTAAGTGGACTTGCAAAAAATGACAGTACTATTCCTCCTTTTGCAAACCTGATCACAATGCCTCAGTTTTTATTGGGCGGTACTTTCTTTTCAGTAGAAGCTTTTCCAAAATGGTTACAGCCTATTTCAAAAGCTTTGCCTTTAACACATTTAAATACAGCGATGCGGGCAGTAGCTTTTGAAGGACAAAGCCTTTGGGATGTAAGGTTGGAGATTGGTATTCTGCTGGCATGGTCTCTGATAATTTATATAGTAGCTGTCAAAGTTTTTAAATGGGAATAAGTTTATGAAATTGATCAAAGGATTTATATTGGCAATATCCGGATTGTTCATTGTGATTACATTACTTTCCTTGCTGATGCCTTCAAAGGTAATGACAGTTAAGACTGTGGTTATTCATTCTAAACCTGCAATTGTTTTCGATGAATTAGCAGATCTGGGAAAATGGAAACACTGGCATCCGTTATTTATTCAAGACAGTTCCACTATACATATCAGTATTCCTTCTTCAGGAGTAAATGCTTATGCTGAATGGTCCAGTACCGGAAAAAAAAATAAATTACAGATCACGGAAGTTTTGACAAATCAGTTAAAAACTTCCTTATCCCGAAAAGGCGAAAATGTTGTAAACAATATTATTTCTGTAACATCTTTAAAGGATAGCAATAATGTGCAGGTTGAATGGAGGGTAATTACGAAACTAAAATGGTATCCCTGGGAAAAATTTTCGGGCATATTTGTGGAAAAAATGACTGGCCCCGGTTATGAAACTGCACTTAATAACCTGAAAGAATTAATTGAATCAGAGTGACAGAATTATTTTGGAAAACTGACCTTCCCCATTGAAATAGCTGGCATTCCTTTAGATCCTTTACCATAAACCTGTGGGTCTCCGCAAATGCATTCATTTGCTAGAACTGCAAACAATACCGCTTCTTTTGCGTCGGGATCAATGCCAAAAAATTCACTTGTTAGAAAAGAGCAATTGCTCAATTGTAATTTTAAATGCGCCATTAACATGTTATTGTATATACCTCCTCCGCTACAAATTATTTTTATATCTGCTGTATCATTAATACATTTTTTTATTGCATCAGCAATTGTATCTGCAGAAAACTTATTGAGTGTACTCATGGTATCTTCAATGTTTATCGTTGAATTACCTGATCTTTCAACAGCTCTTTTTAAATAATCCATGTTAAATAATTCAGGCCCGGTTGTTTTTGGAAAAGCACTATTAAAAAATGGATCATCTTTTAGGGCTACTAATAAATTTTTATTGACTGAACCCTGCTTTGCAATAGTTCCTCCTGCATCAAAATATTTCCCCGGATAATGATCTTGTATAAAAGCATCCATTAAATTATTACCAGGGCCGGTATCCGTACTAAAAATTTCATTTGTATCCATCCTCCCTTTTAGCCAGGTAAAATTAGCAATGCCTCCAATATTCAATAATATCCTGTTTTCTTCATTCTTGTTAAAAAGTAAATAATCTCCGTATGAGGCTAGTGGTGCGCCTTCAGCACCTGCTGCAATATGTTTTTGCCTGAAGTCGCTGATTGTTATGATGCCGGTTGCTACTGCAATATGATCTCCATCACCGATCTGTAAAGTCGCATTTCCGAACTTTTCATGATGGTGTAAATTTTTTGGTGCATGATAGATAGTCTGGCCGTGACTTGCAATAAGGTCAATATCCGAATTCTTTATTTCCCATTTAAGTAAACAGTCATTAACCATTGAAGCATGCTTCGATCCGATCCATTCATTCAGTAAACATAACTTTTGAAGGTTAATATTATTTTTTGAAAAAATTTCTTTCACTTCATTTTTATAATCATCATCATATTTTATTGTTTCGAAATTCTTTATTAAAATTTGGGTATTTATGCCTGAACCTTTTATTTCGCACAATGCAATATCTAAGCCATCTAATGAAGTGCCACTCATTAATCCAATGATTTGCTTGCTTTCTTTTTGACTGATTTGGACTAACTTACTGATATTACTGTTCAACATTGCTTTATAAATTGAAGGTTCCTTTTAATGCCCTTGTATTTTGTTCTTTTTATCGGCGAATCTTTAAAAATGATCTTAAAACTTTCTTCAGTTAGTTCCTCCCAATCCTGAGCCTTGAATTCCAGTATTTCTGGTATAGGTGTAAATTTTATTTCTGTTGATGGTTTGGAAAACCGGTTCCAGGGACAAACATCCTGGCAAACATCACATCCGAATAACCAATTATCAAACTGCCCTTTCATTTTTCCTGGAATTAAAGCATCTTTCAATTCAATGGTAAAGTAAGAAATACACTTGCTTCCGTCAATTACTTTATCTGGCAATATCGCTTCAGTCGGACAGTTATCAATACATTTCGTGCATGTTCCGCAATAATCCTTTACAAACGCATCATCATATTCCATTGGAAGGTCAGTAATAAGTGTTGCAATAAAAAAATAAGATCCTTGCTTGTTATTGATAAGGTTACCGTTTTTCCCTATCCATCCAAGTCCGCTTTTTTGTGCCCAGGTTCTTTCCAATACAGGAGCACTGTCTACAAAACCTCTTCCATTAATTTCGCCGACTTCTAACTTGATCATCCCCATTAATATATTCAACTTTTCCCTGATCACATCGTGATAATCTTCTCCGTATGCATATTTAGCTACTTTTGGCGAAGTTATCTTTTGTCTTTTTTCAGGAAAATAATTCAGCAATAAAGTGATCACAGATTTAGCTCCCGGAACCAACTTGGTAGGATCAACTCTCATGTCAAAATGGTTTTGCATGTATTGCATGTTCCCATGCATTCCTTTTTGAAGCCAGGTTTCCAGCCTCCTTGCATCTTCATTTAAAAAGGCCGCTTTGGAAATACCGCAATAATCAAAACCAAGATCAGCGGCTGTTTTTTTTATAAATATGCTATGGGTGGAAGTTTTATTCATTTGCCATCCGTTTCTTCTAAATGTATCTTATGGAAAAATCTGTGAACAACCGGAGCGATCAGTAAACCAAAAGTTGACAAAAATACTACACCACTAATAAGTGCATAAACTGTTGCAAAGACTTTTGCAGTATTTGTCAGATTTATTTCTTGATCTATTATCGGCCCCATTCCGCTTAATATCATCGAAGCATTCAAGAAACTGTCGTACCAGTCGAATTCCGGGATGGTTAATTTATATCCTGTTGCACCAGCAGTTAAGAAAATAATTAATATTCCAATCGACAGAAAAACACTTTTTCTGATTCTATGAAAATAAACAGCAGGTGGTGCAAGTTTTTGTTTTTTATTTTCGAACATGATATTTTTTATAAAAATACAAAAGCCCTGCATCAGATTACAGGGCTTTTGAAAAATATTTTTATAGTTTAAAAATTAATATCATAACCTATAAGTCCGATCAGTTCCAAATATCCAAAACTATGCCTGGCACGGATACCTTTTTGGGCATTGCTGTTAGACAAAGCACTTAAGTACTGAACAAAACCTGTTTTTCCGGTGAATTCAAAGAAAAGTTTTTTTAAGGGATATATCCTGACACCTGATTCAACACTGATATTATATCCGGCAACATGGAAATCATTGTTAAGTTTGTCACCCTTCCAGGTAAAATCTGTCCTGGGAATATTGATACCTGCCCCCGCTTTCCATAAAAAATTGATCAAAGGATGTTTTTTATTTTTGGTCATTAATAATGTCTTTTGATGAACATAGTTAATATGCAACCAGTTCGCACCATCAGTATGTTCAAAATGTAAGAAAGTTGCAGGATTCAGTATACTATCTCCATTGGCAGGTTTACCATTAATAATACCGCTTACACGCACCGTTTGATAATCCGTTACTATATATTTTGCGTGATCAAAATTTAATTCAATGGCTTTTGTATGTGATTTGTTTAAATAAAAACCGATACGATAGTTGTATTGCGGAATGGATATATCACCCGGCTTTTTTAGTATGGCATCCAGATCCGGACTATCATGTGCAGAAGCATTATGAAGAATAAAATTAGTTCCGTTAGGCATTGTAAAATGTATATTGCTTTTTGTATACCATTCGGTATTATATCCCCATTGAAAATACATACCTTTTAAAAGCTTATTATTCTTTTGGGCCAACACCGAAAAAGAAAGTGCAATAAAAAAAAATGAGAGGATTAATGTTTTCATTATCAGATTATTTTTAATATCAGAGTAACAAAATTAATTCAATGAAATTTAATTATACATAAATTATTGGTGATTGTATTTTTAGGAGGATTTATTTTCAATATACTTTTTTCCCTTTTATTAATATGATGTTCACAGCTAAAGCTATAACAATTCATTATACACTTCCGATAATATGAAAATTGCTCATAATTCATATCTCGGCAACTAAGATGATATTTTTAATACAAGACTGATATATTAGCATGAAAACCAGTAGTATACTGTAATAGCGGCAGTATTTATTTGAATTGCATGCCATATCTTCCTGAATGCACAGTTGGTTGCTTATTTGTTGTAAAGGAATAAGATTAATAAAAATTAATTCGAATATATGAATCTGAATAATTTCACAATTAAGGCATCAGAAGTATTCCAAAATGCACAGCAACTTGCATTTAATGGAAAAAATCCAAATATTGAAACAGAGCATTTCTTAAAAGCGCTGTTAGAAATGGAGGATTCACCTGTTGATCATTTATTAAAGAAAAATAATGTTACGGTAAACCTGGTTGATAATAAATTGACCGAATTGATAAAGAAACTCCCTGTTACGCAGAGTGAGCCTGCACAAGCGCTGGGCCGTGAAGCAAATAGTGTTGTATTACGTGCAGGTGCAGTTCTGAAAATTTTTGGGGATGAATTTATTACACCTGAGCATTTGCTGCTTGCAATTGTCCAGGGAGATGACGCCACTGCTAAACTTTTAAAGGATGCTGGACTAACAGAAAAAGGTTTAGTTACTGCTATAAAAGATTTACGTAAGGGTGAAACGGTTTCATCACAAACACAGGAAACACAATTCAATGCCTTAAATAAATATGCTAAAAATTTAATTGAAATGGCCCGTTCCGGAAAGTTAGACCCGGTTATCGGCCGTGATGAAGAGATACGGAGAACACTTCATATTCTAAGCCGTCGTTCAAAAAATAACCCGATATTAGTTGGCGAACCCGGAGTTGGTAAAACAGCTATTGCAGAAGGCCTTGCAATGAGGATCGTTAATGGAGATGTGCCTGAGAATTTAAGATCAAAAATTATTTATGCATTAGATATGGGACAATTGATCGCCGGTGCCAAATATAAAGGAGAGTTTGAGGAGCGATTAAAATCAGTTGTTAAAGAAGTTACTTCGGCCGATGGAGGGATCATTTTATTCATTGATGAGATACATACATTAGTTGGAGCAGGCGGTGGCGATGGTGCCATGGACGCAGCCAATATTTTAAAACCTGCACTGGCCAGGGGCGAACTGAGGGCTATTGGTGCAACAACTTTATCTGAATATCAAAAATTCTTTGAAAAAGACAAAGCATTGGAACGCCGTTTTCAAAAAGTAATGATCAATGAACCTTCAGTGGAAGATGCCATATCTATTTTGCGTGGATTAAAAGACAGGTATGAAACCTATCATCATGTTCGTATTAAAGATGAAGCTATTATTGCTGCAGTTGAATTATCAAACAGGTATATCACAGATCGTTTTTTGCCAGATAAAGCGATTGACCTGATTGATGAAAGTGCAGCAAAATTGAGGCTGGAAATGAATTCAATGCCCGAAGAACTGGACAAGCTTGAAAGGCAGATCCGTCAATTGGAAATTGAAAGAGAAGCCATTAAAAGAGAGCATGATGAGGCAAAATTAAAAGAACTCAATACAGAAATTGCTAATCTCTCAGTTGAAAGAGATACTTATAAATCTAAATGGAAAGATGAAAAAGAAATCGTGGAAAAGATCCAGATTGGTAAAGCATCTATTGAACAATTAAAACAGGAAGCTGAACAAGCTGAAAGAAATGGAGATTATGGTAAAGTTGCTGAGATACGTTATGGTAAAATAAAGGAACAAGAGCAATTGATCGATGAACTTAGTAAACAGTTATCCGGCCTTTCAGAAAAAAGACTACTTAAAGAAGAAGTGGATGCTGAAAATATTGCTGAAAGTGTAGCAAAAGCAACAGGCATTCCGGTTATGAAAATGCTGCAGAGTGAAAGGGAAAAATTGTTGCACCTCGAAACGGAATTACATAAAAGAGTAGTTGGCCAGGACGAGGCCATAGAAGCGGTATCAGATGCTATACGCCGCAGCAGGGCCGGATTGCAGGATCCACGTAAACCAATTGGTTCATTTATATTTTTGGGAACAACCGGAGTGGGTAAAACAGAACTGGCAAAAGCATTAGCAGATTACTTATTTGATGATGATAACATGATGACCCGGATCGATATGAGTGAATACCAGGAAAAACATTCGGTAAGCAGGATGGTTGGTGCACCTCCGGGCTATGTTGGCTATGACGAAGGCGGGCAATTAACAGAAGCTGTAAGACGTAAACCTTATTCAGTTGTTTTACTAGACGAAATAGAAAAAGCACACCCGGATGTATTCAATATTTTATTGCAGGTCTTGGATGATGGAAGGCTTACTGATAACAAAGGCCGTGTAGTGAATTTTAAAAATACCATCATCATCATGACAAGCAATATGGGAAGCCAGGTAATACAGGAGAATTTCGAAAATGTAACAGAAAAGAACAAATTCGAAGTTGTAGAGAGTACAAAAGCTGAAGTCATGAATCTTTTAAAGCAAACGATCAGGCCTGAATTTTTGAACAGGATCGATGAAATTATTATGTTTCAGCCTTTAATGAAAAACGAAATAAAAGGGATCATCAGTATTCAGTTGGATGGCTTAAAAAAATTGGTTGCACAAAATGGCATCGATCTGCAATTCAGCAATTATGCATTGGATTATCTTGCGGAAAATGGGTATGACCCTCAATTTGGAGCAAGGCCATTAAAAAGACTGATTCAAAAGGAAATAGTAAACCTGTTAAGTAAGCGTATCCTTGCCGGTGATATTGATAAATCAAGACCAGTTATGGTTGATGTTTTTGATGGAACGGTTGTCTTTAGAAATGAAGTTGCTACCCCTGAAGTAGTGTAAAATAACAGCTGTGTAAAATAAATAACAAATTGTATTGTATTAAAAATCAATAAGTTAACAGCCTTGTTTATAAATTTTTTATAGAGGGTTTTCATAGGATATCAAAAAATACTATCTTCATCGGATTCAGATATAATTTCTGAATAATAAATAAAATTTAATAATATGTTTACTGTTTAAAATTTAACCAGTAATCTTCAGAAAGAAAAATAGATAATATGGCATTCAAAAAAGAGGTTGTTGAAATAATAGAACCAAGAGATGTATTTGTAGGTAATGTTAAAGCGGAAGTTACTTTAGAAGAGTTTGGTGAATATGAAAGTGAAGCTTGTGCAAAAGCCAATGAAGTTGTTAAAAAATTACTCATCGATTTTGACGGTAAGATCAGGTTTAATTTCAGGCATTTTCCAATGACAAATATCCACCAAAGAGCATTAAAGGCCGGTGAAGCAGCTGTTGCAACTGCTCAGGATGGCAAATTCTGGGAAATGCATAATATACTTTTTGCCAATCGCAGAAATCTCGGCACTACCAGTTTAAAATTACATTCAAAAGAAGCTGGTGTTAACAACAAACGTTTCCTGGATGAATTGGTAAATGCAACTTATGGCTGGCAGGTTCAGGGAGATCTAAGAGAAGGAATTGACAGGGGTGTAAAAGATGTTCCTACTTTTTTTGTAAATGGTGTCCTGGTTACCGGAAAACCAACTTACGAGGAACTAAGTAAAGCCATCAATGCTGCACTTAAAAATGTAAAGAAGAAAGTAAAAGCACCTGTAAAGCAAAAAGCAAAAGCTGCTTAATATTAATAATATTATATTTGAGACCTCTGTGAAAACAGGGGTTTTTTATTTTAATCAAAAAAATCCTCGCAGCTTTGCTGCTGTGTGAATAAAATATTTATTGCCACAGATTCACAGATTAGATTTTATTTGATTCTATTAAATCTGTGAATCTGTGGCAATTTGTTTTTTGTTGTTAGTTACCTCGCAATTTGTTGCGGGTTTATTCATTTAATTTTAATTAATTTGTCTTGTCAATTCAGAGCCTGACTGCCGGGAGGTAGGGAACGAAGCAATTTTTAATATTTTTTTTAATAGACAGCTTTATATAATAACAAGGCATTATAATCTCATCCTTTAAAACTGCTTTAATTTGTGTAGAATTATTTTTTGATGATCGTTTTCAAAACCATATTATTAAAATTCGATAAGCAGGGCGAAAAGACCGGCTGGACCTACATTGAAGTTCCCCAGCATATCGCAGATAAAATTAAGCCCGGATATAAAAGATCATACAGGGTAAAGGGAACACTGGATGAATTTAAAATACAATCTGTTGCAATGATCCCGATGGGTGGAGGAGATTTTATCATTCCTGTGAATGCTGTTATGCGAAAAGCGATCATGAAACGAAAAGGAGATACTGTTAAAGTATCATTGGAAGTGGATGAAGCAATCGTAAAAATTTCAACGACTTTAATGGAGTGTATGGAAGATGATCCTGCAGCATTGGACTATTTTAAAAAATTGCCAAAATCACATCAAAATTATTATTCCAAATGGATCGAAAGTGCTAAAACAGAAGGTACAAAAGCTAAAAGAATAGCACTTACTATAAACGCATGTTCAAAAAAAATGAGTTTTTCACAAATGATGCAATCTCAGAAAAAAGATCTCTGATTTATTCCTCCACCTCAACAAAATATTGCAACAATTCTTTACCGTCTGCAACGATCCTTACAGGGTATGTATCAGCCTTTTTAAATTGAAAACTGAAACTGACCAAACCGTTATTATCCTTAAAATTCATGGGTTCGGGTTTAAATAGTTTCTTTTCTTCACCCATAACCAGGAAAATATTTTTTATCGGAATGGTATTATTGTAAATAAAACTGAAACCGGTACTGCTTTTTATCTTAGTTTTAATATAGCCATTCACAGGTTGTGGTTTCTGTAAACCATATTTATAAGCAGCATTGCTTATTACAGGTAAAGCATAGAATTCTTTTAAATTTTTTGGGCCGGGACCTAATTGCCATGCATCATTGTCGGGAAAGTGATCTAAGTTGAACAATAATTTATCAGCAAAAAAATATTCGCTGGTAAACAATCTGGTAAAAGTTGTCATTTTAATATCTGTAAAACCACTTGCTTTGGCAGCATCTATATAATACCATTGTTCGGGGCTTTGTCCCAGTTGTACTACATTCCAGGAATGATTGATCTCGTCAGCCTTATTATTGATCTCTTCGGCCTTGTTTTTAACATAACCATCTACTGTCAGGCATCGAATATTGGCCATGCTGCACATCTCCTGTACCAGTAATGCAAAGCCGATTGCTGTGGCTTTCCGCAATTGTACCACATCAACCGGGTCCTTCTTTTTATTATCATTTGACTTAATGGCTTTTGGATCCAGTGCAATATTATTTGCAATCCAAAAAAAGATGGCTCTTGCTTTATCATACTTTTCCGTAAACTTGCGGGTAATGGTATCAGCTATGGTAGCAACGTTTAGGTTGTCAAGCGAGCCCAATTGTTTTACATATTCATCAGTTGTACTAAAATTTTTTACCTGACCGGTTACGCTTTTAGAAGTATAAGCAATGAAAGTTAATAATAAAAGAATGAAATTTTTCATGGATCAAAAATACTGAACCTTACGTTAAGGAATATTAAAATTAAAGAGATCAGTTCGTTTTATTCTTTCCTTTCAATTCCCTGAATTTTATTTTTTGTTCTTCAGTCAATACCGATTGAATTTTGGTCATCTGTTCTTTCTTCAGTGCTTTTAGTTTTTCTTTCTTTTGGCCATCGGATAATTCTTTGTTGTTCTCAATGGCTTCTTTGGAAACTTTCATCGATTGATTGATCTCTTTTAATGTTACTTTTTGTTCTTTGCCAAGATCCAGTTCTTTGAGTATTTCTTTTCTAGAATCATTTTCAATGACCGAAGAAGTCCCCTTAGTTGCGGAATCAATTTTTTGCTTTTCAACATTTCTTTGTATTTGGGCAAAAGAAGTGTCATTGAACAGGATAAACATACCTATGCAAATAATTTTTTTCATGTTATTATTTTTAGTTTATTATAGATTAGAACGGAGATGCTAAGTTTAATGAAAAGTAAAAATAAAAACCCTGTGTTTACAGGGTTTTTATTTTATAACGGCAAATGTTGGTTATCTTAAAAATAAAATTTCACGATATTTGGGAAGTGTCCATAATGAATCATCTACCATCACTTCCAGTTTATCTACATGATACCTGATCAGATCAAAGTACTTTCCTTTCACATTTTCACAATAAGCGATTGCTTTTTTCCTGGTATCTGTTATTTCATTTGCTTTTTTTCTTTCTTCGATCATTTTTTCCACGCAATCACTGATGGTGTTAATGTGAACACAAAGCATTTCAAGTATTTGTTTCTGGCTTGCATAAGAACTTTCACCCAGTCCGGCATCTTTTAATCCGCGTATATTGTCTACGAGTACGTTTTGATACTTGATGGCGGAAGGAATGATATATGTGCTGGCAAGATCTCCCATTACTCTGGCTTCTATCTGTACCATTTTGATATAAGACTCCAGCATGATCTCATGCCTGGCTTCCAGTTCCGGAAGCTTGTAAATATGGTTATCTGCAAATAATTTTTTGGCTTTGTCACTAACAAAAGCATCCAGGGAAAGCGGAGTGGTTTTAATATTGGGCAGTCCTCTTTTCTTGGCTTCTTTTTCCCAATCATCACTATAGCCATCTCCTTCAAACAATACTTTTTTACTTTCTACAATATATTTTTGAATGACCTGCATGATAGCAACTTCTTTCTTTTCTCCTTTTTCAATATGGCCGTCAACTTCAGTTTTAAAATTCTTGAGTGTTTCTGCCATGATCGTATTCAAAGTGGTCATTGGTCCTGCGCAATTAGCAGAAGATCCAACAGCACGAAATTCAAATTTATTACCGGTAAAAGCAAAAGGCGATGTACGGTTACGATCGGTGTTATCCAGCATCAGTTCCGGAATGCTTTTATGAATGTCTAATTTCAATAATGCTTCATCCTGTTCATCAAAATTTCCACCAACCCTTTTTTCTACCTGGTTCAATACATCAGTTAAATATTTACCAATGAAAATAGAAATGATTGCAGGTGGTGCTTCATTTGCTCCCAACCTGTGGTCGTTACCAGCGCTGGCAATTGAAGCCCTGATCAATTCTGCATAATCATGAACAGCTTTGATGGTATTGACGAAAAATGTCAGGAACATCAGGTTTGTCTTTGGCGTCTTACCTGGCGCTAACAGGTTAATTCCTGTATCGGTACTCATGCTCCAGTTATTATGCTTGCCGCTACCATTAATGCCAGCAAATGGCTTTTCGTGCAATAATACCATCAGGTTATGGCGTTTGGCTACCCTGGTCATAATGTCCATCAGCAAAGTATTATGATCAACTGCCAGGTTTGTTTCTTCATAAATCGGGGCACATTCAAATTGTGCAGGAGCTACCTCATTATGCCTGGTACGTAATGGGATTCCCAGCTTATATGATTCCTGTTCAAAATCCCTCATAAATGCGTATATGCGTTCAGGTATGGCACCAAAATAATGATCTTCTAATTGTTGTCCTTTGGCTGGAGCGTGTCCAAAAACTGTTCTTCCAGTTAGTAAAAGATCCGGTCTTGCTGTTGCAAGGCCAGCATCCACAACAAAATATTCCTGTTCCCAGCCAAGAGTAGCATTTACTTTTGAAATATTCTTATCAAAGTACTGGCAAACATCAACAGCAGCTTTATCTAATGCTACAAGTGCTTTTAACAGTGGTGTTTTGGTATCCAGTGATTCGCCGGTATATGAAACAAAGATCGTAGGAATACAAAGTGTTTTGCCCTGGCCTATTTCCATGATAAATGCCGGAGAAGAAGGATCCCAGGCAGTATATCCACGGGCTTCAAAAGTAGCTCTCAATCCACCACTTGGAAAAGAAGATGCATCTGGTTCCTGTTGAATCAATGCTGCACCCTCAAATTCCTCTATTGGAGTGCCGTCTCCTTTTAAAGTAAAAAATGAGTCATGTTTTTCAGCCGATAAACCGGTTAGTGGCTGAAACCAATGTGTAAAATGGGTTACACCTTTTTCTTCTGCCCATGCCCTCAGACCATTGGCTATGTTATTTCCCATGGCTCGGTCAATCTTCTTACCACCTAAGGTCGATGCCAATAAACTCTTATATGCATCATCACTTAAATAGTGCCGGGCTGTTTTTAACGTAAAAACATTTTCATTAAAAATTGAAGTGATCCGGGCCGTTGAGTCAACTTTGCCATTTGAAGCATTTTTGCTAAGCTTTCCAATCGCATTAAAACGTAGAGAATTCATTTATTTTAGTTTTAGAGACCAAAAAAACGAAAAAATATTTTAAAAATGACATTTTATTATGAAAAAATAATAAAAAAATACAATTTACATTATAATAGTTAATATATTAATTATTATAATGTATTAATTTACTTATTTTTTTAAAATTTATTGAACATAAGGCAGGGGTTATCAGGAAAGGAAGATAGATACTCCGATATCTTACAATGGAACCAATATTTGGAACAATATACCCAGTAAAAAGAAGCATAGGTAATGTAAAAAAGATGCAAAAAAGTATAAAGGCCTGCATATGACCTGTATTTTTTTGATACCAAATGAGCATAATAATAAATATGGCCTGGTAAAGAAATAATTCTATAGCAAGTGGTATAAGAAATATGGTGGGGTGTTCCCATAAATATGGGCGAAAGAGACTGTGATTAAAGGCAAGTGGTATATTTTTTATGAAACTGATCAAATTAGGTTCTAACACATGAGTTTCTAATTGGGTTGATGCGATTGGTAATTCGAAAAAGTCTTTTTGTTTCTGGATAATTATTTGTAAAGGCTGAAAAGTTGGTTTTACAATATATATTAATAATGACATTAAAGATCCGATAGCATATATGGATATAAACACTGCCGGTTTATTCCATCTTATTTTTTTACATAAGTAGAATGCAATGGATGCAGGTATTAGAGACAATGCTACATAATTTCTGATAAATAATAATGTAATTAGTGTGAAGCAAATAATAAATAAATATTTCAGTGTTAATTTATTTTGAACAGAAAAATACAATACATAACAATATATTCCCAGGAGAGTGAAAACGACAAGATCCTTATGGATACCTGATGAAAAGTATAAAGTGGATGGTAATAAGAAACAACCAATAATAGCAGGCCACTTTTTGTTTTTATAAATATCTGCAAATATCTTATACAAAGCAATATGTCCGAAGAAGCCAATAAAATTGAAAAAAAGGCTGTTAATATAATAATTCCCCCTGCTTAAAAAATTACAACAAGCAAGTGTTTTTATGATCAGATTGTTTTTCAGATCATTCCAATAAGATCCGGTTGAGTTAAAAAAACCGTTGTAGCCATTTTTATATGGGGAACTAAAAATATTTGTAAAGAAGTGTTTTGGGTCAGATATCAACAACTGATATTCTTCCATGCCAGCCACATTTAAACCCCAGTAATCATTTCCCTGTGGATAGAATCTTTGCGACATCCATCCGATCAGTAAGCCGGCAGCGATTTTTGTTAAAAAAAGAAGTAATATCAAATTCGATGTTAACCCAGTGTTTTTGATAAATGAGAAACGAGTGATGAAAAAACAGCCAAGGGCTAAATAAATTGAAAATAAGAGATAATTCAAGCGTACAAATTTTGGATGTGGGAAGTTAGTTAAAATATTTGCTTTTCATGTTCTGTATAAAGATTTGCGCTTACTACCTTTGCATTTCAAACATTTTTTTAGTCACTATCATGGAAATTACTGTAAATACAGCTGCTCAATTAAGAATAACAGCATCAGAATTTGAACTTATTAAGGAAAAACTGGGCCGAAAACCCAATTTTACTGAACTATGTGCTTTTAGTGGTATGTGGAGCGAACATTGTAGTTATAAAAACTCCATAAAGTGGTTAAAGACATTGCCTCGTGATGGAAAGAAAATGCTCGTAAAAGCCGGAGATGAAAATGCAGGATTAATGGATATTGGAGATGGGTACGGTGTGGTATTCAAAATAGAATCACACAATCACCCTTCTGCCATTGAACCTTTCCAGGGTGCAGCAACAGGAGTTGGCGGAATAAACCGTGATATTTTCACTATGGGTGCCAGGCCCATCGCATCATTGAATTCACTACGTTTTGGAAATATCAATGATGCTAAAACACAGCACCTGCTCGCCGGGGTTGTACATGGTATTGGCCATTATGGAAATTGTTTTGGGGTGCCTACTGTTGGGGGTGAGATTTATTTTGAGAATTGCTACCATACCAATCCGTTAGTTAATGCCATGAGTGTAGGAATTTTAAAGAACGGGGAAACCGTTTCTGCTACGGCAGAAGGAGAAGGGAATCCGGTGTTTTTTGTTGGAAGCGCAACAGGTAAAGATGGGATCGGAGGAGCTTCCTTTGCCAGTGCTGAGATCACTGCAAAAAGTACTGAAGACCTGCCTGCAGTTCAGGTGGGAGACCCTTTTCAGGAAAAGAAACTACTGGAAGCCTGCCTGGAAGTCATTCAAACAGGTGCTGTTGTTGGTATGCAGGATATGGGTGCTGCAGGAATCATCTGCTCAACTGCAGAAATGAGTGCAAAAGGAAATGCAGGAATGAATATACAGCTTGATAAAGTTCCAACACGGCAAAAAGGAATGAAAGCCTGGGAATTATTATTGAGCGAAAGCCAGGAACGAATGTTATTAGTGGTTAAAAAAGGACAGGAGGATGCTGTTCTAAAAGTATTTAATAGATGGGACCTGCCCTGCAGTCATATCGGTGATGTGACCAATGACGGTATGCTGAACTTTTTCATGCACGGAGATTTAGAAGCAGTATTGCCCGCTGTGGAATTGGTGCTTGGTGGTGGTGCTCCTCAATATGAAAGGGAATATACCAAACCTGTATATTTAAAAAAGACAGAATCATTCAATCCGGAATTGATACCTGTTCCTCAAGTCCTAATGGATATTGCATCTCAATTGATACAACTTCCAAATGTTGCCAGCAAGCGGTGGGTGTATGAGCAATACGACAGCATGGTTGGTGCAGGTAATACCAGTACGAATGGGCCAAGTGATGCTGCAGTTGTTATTGCCAAACCAACAAGTAAAGCTTTGGCATTAACAACAGATTGCAATAGCCGGTATGTTTATGCAGATCCTTATAAAGGCACGATGATCGCAGTGGCAGAAGCTGCCAGGAATATTGTATGCAGCGGTGGCCAACCATTGGGCGTAACCAATTGTCTGAATTTCGGCAATCCATATGACCCTGAAGTTTATTTCCAGTTTGTGCATGCCATTAAAGGTATGGGGGAAGCCTGCAGGAAATTTGACACACCCGTTACCGGTGGTAATGTTAGTTTTTACAACCAGTCACCGGATGGTCCTGTATATCCAACACCAACGATTGGTATGGTTGGATTGTTAAACAATATTTCTGAGAAGATGACAATGGATTTTAAGAATCCGGGGGACCTTATTTACCTGGTTGGTGAAAGCAGGAATGACATCAATTCTTCCGAATACCTGCATAAAATAATTGGTGAGGAATTTTCACCTGCACCTTATTTTGACCTGGATGAGGAATATAATATGCAACAGGCGGTACATTCTTTGATAAAGAATAAGCTGATCGCATCGGCCCATGACGTTAGTGAAGGAGGTTTGTTTATTACACTGGTTGAAAGCGGGTTCAACCGGGGATTTGGGTTTGATACAATCGAAAGAGCCATGGGAATCAGAAAAGATGCATATTGGTTTGGAGAAGCGCAAGGCAGGGTTGTGGTATCAACAGATAAAAAGAATAAACATGCAATTGTTGATCTGTTACAATCAATGAATGTTCCTTTTTCTGAGATAGGAATTGTTACAGCAAATGAAGTTATAGTGGACAATGAGAACTGGGGCAGGATCAATGAATGGAAAGATAAATATGACAATGCGATTTCAAATTTGTTAAAAGGGGAAGAAGCAGAATCTGCTTTGACTGCCATATAAATTAAAACAATGAAAAAAGATGCTACCATAGTAATAACAGGTGCTGCCGGTTTTATTGGCAGTTGCCTGGTTGGATTTTTAAATGAAGCCGGGTATGATAAACTTATTCTGGTTGATGAGTTTGAGGATGAAGAAAAAGAGTTAAACCTTTTGCATAAAAAATATATAGTAAGGGTGGAAAGGGAGAATTTCTTTGAATGGGTAAGTAAAGAAAAACCTGCCATTGATTTTATATTTCACCTGGGCGCACGCACAGATACAACAGAATTTAACTATGCGATACACCAGCATCTGAATGTAGATTATTCCAAAAAGATTTGGAATTATTGTACCATTAACAATATTCCTTTAGTTTATGCTTCTTCGGCAGCAACTTACGGCGACGGACAACTTGGATATAATGATGATCATAAATCAGTGGAAATATTTAAACCATTGAATCCATATGGGGTATCAAAAAATGAATTTGATAAATGGGTATTGCACCAGGAAGATCATCCGCCATTCTGGGCCGGTTTAAAATTCTTTAATGTTTATGGACCAAATGAATATCATAAGAACAGAATGGCAAGTGTAATATTTCATTCATACAACCAGATCAGGAAAGATGGAACGGTAAAATTATTCAGATCACACAAAACAGGATTTAAAGATGGCGAACAGCTTCGCGATTTTATTTATGTAAAGGATGTTTTAAAAGTTTGTTACTGGATGATGGAACATGAACTTCCTTCAGCCATTTACAATCTCGGAACTGGTAAAGCAAGAACTTTTACCGACCTGGTTGAAGCAACTTATGCTGCAATTGGAATTCAGCCCAAGATCAGTTTTATTGATATGCCATTAGATATCAGGGATAAATACCAATATTTCACAGAAGCCAATATGCAAAAATTAAAAGCTGCCGGATATCCGGAAGATTTTAATTCCCTGGAAGAAGGGGTGAGTGATTATGTGAAGAATTATCTTTCTAAAAATAGCTTTTACTAATTCTATATTATGAATAAAAAAATAGCCATAATCGGTGGGGGAAACCTTGGTTCAGCCATAGCTGAAGGATTATTGAAAAGTAAATTTTGTAAAGCATCTGATATTGTAATTACAAAAAGAAATACGGCAACGCTTAAACACCTGGAAGACAAAGGGGTCAGAGTTACCACTGTAAACAGTGATGCTGTCAGCAAGGCTGAAATAATAATCCTTGCAGTAAAGCCTTACCAGGTAAGTGAAGTACTCAATAGTTTTAAAACGGCATTGACCTCAAAACATATCCTGGTTTCTGTTGTAACAGGTGTTTTGATAAAGGACCTGGAAGCAATTATAGTAAAAAAGTTACCTGTCTTTCGTGCAATGCCAAATACAGCTATCGCTATACAACAAAGCATGACCTGTTTAAGTTTCAGCAATGCAGCAGCTACCCAAATCAGTTTTGTAACTAAACTTTTCTCAACATTGGGAAAGGTTGCGGTGATCAATGAAAACCTGATGGACGCAGCTACCGTGTTGGGGGCTTGTGGTACAGCTTATGCCATGCGATATATCCGTGCCAATATTCAGGGAGGCATTGAAATAGGTTTTGATGCAGCCACTGCCAGTCTTATTGCTGCTCAAACAGTAAAAGGAGCAGCAGTATTGTTGTTGGAAAAGGGCTCACATCCTGAACAGGAGATTGATAAAGTTACTACACCAAAAGGTTGTACCATAGCAGGTTTGAATGAAATGGAACATCAGGGTTTTAGCTCATCTTTAATCAAAGGAATTGCAACGAGTTATAATAAAATTGTTAAGGGTTGATAAAAAACATAGTAATAACCCTCTTTTTTTTCATAAATGCGATCTCAAATTTCCTCCTCCCAAATATTCCTTTTATCTTTACACGACCTCTAGGATTTTATTTTCATTCCTCCGGTCATTTAGTTCAGATTTTTTTATAAGAAGTTCAGCAAAGGTAAATGGTACAAGAGTGCGACGCTAATGCAGTTGAATAAAGGTTTACAGCTGGACACATCAACATTTATTTGATTCTTAAGTAGATTAATTTATATAAAAATGGCCAAGTATATTTTTGTAACCGGAGGTGTTACTTCTTCATTAGGTAAAGGCATTATTGCAGCCTCACTGGCAAAACTGCTTCAAAGCAGGGGCCTGAAAGTGACTATTCAGAAGTTTGACCCCTATCTGAACGTAGATCCGGGTACATTAAATCCATATGAACATGGCGAATGCTTTGTTACTGATGATGGTGCTGAAACAGATCTTGATCTGGGCCATTATGAACGTTTTCTGAATATTCCAACATCTCAGGCAAATAATGTTACTACAGGCCGTATTTACCAGACTGTGATTAATAAAGAAAGAGAAGGAGAGTACCTGGGTAAAACGGTTCAGGTGATTCCGCATATTACCGATGAAATTAAAAGAAGGATGATGTTATTGGGTGAATCAGGTGAGTTTGATATTGTTATTACGGAATTGGGAGGAACTGTTGGTGATATAGAAAGTTTACCTTTTGTGGAAGCGGTACGTCAAATGCAATGGGAAATGCCCGAGGAAGATTGTATGGTTGTGCATTTAACACTTATTCCATATTTAAAAGCTGCAAAAGAATTAAAAACCAAACCCACACAACATAGTGTTAGGTTACTTAGCCAGGAAGGTGTTCGTCCAAATGTGATCGTTTGTCGCACTGAGCATTCACTTACAGAAGAAATCAAAAGAAAGATTGCACTTTTTTGTAATGTAAAACCAAATGCTGTTATTGAAGCAATTGATGCAGGCACCATATATGAAGTGCCACTAAAAATGCTTCAGGAAGGACTTGATGTGATCGTGTTAAAAAAATTGCATATCAATGGTTATGCTGCTCCTGAACTTACGAAGTGGAGGGAATTTCTTGATAAATTGAAATATCCTAAAAGCAGGGTTACTATCGGACTTATTGGAAAGTATATTGAATTGCAGGATGCATATAAATCGATCCTGGAGGCTTTTATTCACGCAGGTGCAGTTAATGAATGCAAAATTCAGATCGTTAATGTGCACAGTGAATTTATCACTAATGAAAATGTGCATGAAAAACTAAAAGATCTTGATGGTTTATTGGTAGCACCGGGATTTGGTTCAAGAGGTGTTGAAGGAAAAATAACCGCAGTAAAATATGCTAGAGAAAATAGAATGCCATTCTTTGGTATTTGTCTGGGTATGCAAATGGCAGTTATAGAATTTGCAAGAAATGTATTAGGATGGCATGAAGCTAATTCAACGGAAATGGATACTAAAACCAATTTTCCTGTAATTGCTTTAATGGAAGAACAGAAAAAAATAAAGAAAAAAGGAGGAACCATGCGCTTAGGAGCATATCCTTGCCATATTGCTGAAGGAAGTCTTGCTCACAGGATATATGAAAATACTGTTATCAGTGAACGCCATCGTCACCGTTGGGAGTTCAATAATAATTATATAAATGATTTTCAAAATGCCGGATTGGTGCCCAGCGGGAAGAATCCTGCAAGTGGTTTGGTGGAAATTGTTGAATTAAATAATCATCCGTTTTTTATTGGTGTTCAATATCATCCTGAATTAAAAAGTACCGTTGAAAATCCACATCCTTTATTTGTAAGTTTTGTACAGGCTGCAAAATATTTTGCAGAATTAAAGGCCAATGAAAAATTTTCAAAAATGGAAAAAGAAACTGCTTAGTTATTTCGTCTTTACGATAGAGGATCATACGAAGCAATTTTATTCTTGTCTTTTAATTTATTTTAAAACGCCTTAACGTTTTCCCAACTATCTAAATAGTGGTTAACTTTGCACTATGCAGAAATTAAGCATGGATGAGCTTAACCGGAAATCGGTTGAAGAATTCAAACGCTCCGAAAAGACACCTGTTATTGCAGTCATCGAAAATGTGCGAAGTGCTTATAATGTAGGCAGTCTCTTCAGAACGGCTGATGCATTTTTACTTCAGGGTATTTATATCACAGGATATACAGCAAAACCTCCTCATAAGGAAATTAAGAAAACAGCCCTGGGGGCAGAAGATTCTGTTGACTGGCAATATTTTCCTACTGCTTCTGAAGCGATTGTTCAATTAAAAAATTACGGGTATAAAGTATATGCTGTGGAACAGGTTGTAAATAGTCATGCACTTCAGCAAATGGAATTCAAAAATGATGACAAGATCGCAGTAATCTTTGGGAATGAAGTTACGGGTGTTGAGCAGGATACTATTTTACAATGTGATGCATGTATAGAGATACCACAACTTGGAATGAAACATTCTTTGAACATTGCAACAGCAGCAGGAGTGGTGTTATGGGAGATCATAAGGACGAGGATGAAGAATATCGAACAAGGAACAGGGAATTTCGAATGATGACCGGAATGCCTGCTTCGATATTCAGTATTCTTGTTCCTGTGCAATATTAGAATTAATTAATTGGTTATTGAATATTCTTACAATGACAACAATAAAAAACTATCTCTCTCTCATAAAATTCTCACATACGATCTTTGCAATGCCTTTTGCATTGATTGGATTTTTTTTAGGGATCATTGATGGGTATTCTGCCCGAAGCCTTGGCAATGCTATAAGTAGGGGGAGTGAAATAACAAATTATGTAGTCCAGAAAAATAATCTGTTAAAATTCATGCTGGTCATTCTCTGTATGATCTTCGCCCGCAGCGCAGCCATGGCTTTTAACCGGTGTTTAGATAAAAATTTTGATTCAAAGAATCCACGCACCGCTATCCGTGAGATACCTAAAGGAGTCATTAAAGCCAACAACGCATTGCTTTTTGTTATTATCAATTGTATAGCATTCATTATTTGTTGTTGGTTTATTAACCTGCTTTGTTTTTATTTAAGTTTTGTTGCCTTGTTTGTAGTATTATTTTACAGTTATACAAAACGATTTACTGCTTTGTGTCATTTGGTATTGGGTATTGGGTTGAGCCTGGCACCCATAGGTGCTTATTTAGCTGTAACCGGCCTGTTTAATCTTTTGCCTATATTATTTTCTTTGACTGTTTTATTTTGGGTAAGCGGATTTGATATTATTTATGCATTACAAGATGAAGAATTTGATAACGAAAATAAATTACATTCTATTCCTGCAGCTTTTGGCAAAGTGAAGGCATTGCGTATTTCTGAATTTTTTCATCTTATTTCAGCGTTTTGCGTAATATCGGCAGGTATGTATGGAAAATTTGGCTTATGGTATTGGGCCGGGATTGCAGTTTTCATAGGCATGCTTATTTACCAGCATTCGATCGTAAAACCAACTGATCTTAGACGGGTTAATATAGCATTCATGACAGCTAATGGCATTGCATCTGTTGTATTTGCATTATTTGTTTTATTAGATATATTTTTAAAATAAAAAGGGTATGCTGATCAATCTGATTTACCTGATGCTATCGGGAACAATTAAAGATTATTTTTAAAAAAATAAAAATGGCCAGGATTTTAGCTATAGACTATGGTGGAAAACGTACGGGTATTGCCGTTACGGATCCATTGCAAATAATTGCAACAGGTTTAACAACGATAGCTTCACATGAATTGATACCTTTTCTTAAAAAATACTTTCAGCAGGAACCTGTAGAACTTATTGTCATTGGTATGCCAAAGAACTGGGATGAATCTGATACGCATGGAACCTCCCTTGTTGTTGAAGCTATAAAAAAAATTAAGAAAGAATTTCGGGGTATGCCATTAAAAGAAGTTGATGAGCGATATACTTCAAAAATGGCAAAGGATGCCATGCTGGAAATGGGTATGAAGAAAAAGGACAGGCGGAATAAAAAAATTGTAGATGAAATAGCGGCTACGATCATTTTGCAGGAATATTTGGTAAGCATCAGCCTGAGTTGAGTTGGAATTATTTGTATTTTTTTATCGTTCGATGTTGCTAAGATGGTTGGATAATAAGTTGATATAGGCTAACTTTGCTACTGAATAAATACAAAACATTTTTAATTTAATAGTTGAATGATTCTTCCGATTGTTGCATATGGCTCTCCCATATTAAGAAAGGTTTGTGCTGATATTACACCTGATCATAGTGGCCTGGAAAAACTCATCGCAGACATGTGGGAAACCATGTATAATAGTAATGGTGTAGGTTTAGCTGCACCTCAGGTCAATAAGGATATTCGTTTATTTGTTATGGACAGCGAACAGATATTTGAAAATCAGGATGAAGATGAAAAAGGCGAATATCCGGATGAGCCCGGTTTTAAAGGCGTTTTTATTAATGCAAAAATTATAGCACTGAACGGTAAAGAATGGAATTACAATGAAGGTTGTTTAAGTATACCTAAAATACGCGAAGATATTCTTAGAAATGAATCCGTGACATTGAATTATGTTGATGAAAACTTTGAAAAACATACAACAACTTTTATTGGATTAACAGCAAGGATCATTTTGCATGAATATGATCACATTGAAGGTAAATTATTTATTGACCGCATCAAGCCCTTAAAACGTACCCTGCTTAAACGTAAATTGGATGACATCAGCAAGGGGAAAATAAACGTTGATTACCGCATGGTATTTCCTAAATAATAAAAGGAAATACTGCTTGTTATAGTATTTAAGTAATTGAAGAAATTGCTCTATAAGATTGGATTATTTATTTGTAATGCCTTTTTTACTTCTCGTGGTCTATCCTTTCCCTTTTACTTTATTTGCAGGCGTTGTTTTGGTTTGTTTTGAAGGTTTTAAATTTTCATTACAGTAATTAAGGTTTTGCTTTGCACCTTCAAATTCGGGAAATATTTTCAATGCGTTTTCAAGATTGATCTTTGCAGCTGCAAAATTCTTCGCATCCATTTTCATCACAGCACTCATATTTAATACGGCAGCACTGGCAGGAATCTTTTGTTCATCCCCATTGGGTAGAATAAAGCTAACCCCAATTTTATTGCTGTTGGTATCTGCCAGAACTTTATTGATATTTACTTCGCATTCTGCTATCCTTTTTAAACTATACTGGCAAACAGCTAATTGGTAGTAATAATAGGGGTTCTTTAAAACCGGGGCAACTTTTTCATAGTCATCCAGGGCACTTTTTATTTCCCCCAGATTTTGAAAGCATTCGGCAGCTCTTGCCAGCGCACTGATGTTGGAAGGGTTTGCCTGATGAACTTCTTTCGACAGCATTAATGAGGAATAATAGGATTTAGAGGCAAAATAAAGCATCGCCAAAGTATCTTTTAAAAGAAATACACTGTTATCAGCTGTTTCTGAAATGATATTTTGCAGGGAATTGATTGCAACATTGATGTCATTGTATTGCAACGCCTGTTGGTAAGTCTTTTCATAATGTGCTTTCAGGCTGTCTTTAATAGAATATTGAGCATGGGCAATGCTGAATAAAATAATACCACATAATAGCAATAATAATTTTCTCATAAATCTTTTTATAAAGGCTGACAAATATATAAAATTATGGCGATATGCATTTTTTACAAAAAGATGCGATTTCTTTGTATTAAGATGAAGATATTCATACATGTGTTTGTTTTTCTTTTATTTGTTTTAAATACTGTTGCGCAGGAAAAAAATGATACAATCGTTTCTTTTGGTAATAAAGTCATCACACTATCAGAAGTTGTAATAGACAATAAACTCAATGTACCCACTTTTATTGAACGTATCAGAAATGACAGCAGTTTCTACAAGGCTTTTCGAAACCTGCATATACTTGGGTATACAGCAGCAAATGATATCAGGATGGTTGACAAGAACGGAGGAATGAAGGCATCTTTACAAAGTAGAACTAAACAATTACATAACGGCAATTGCAGAACCATGCAAGTGCTTGATGAAACAGTTACCGGGGATATGTATGATGCTGATCACACATTTAATTATTATACTGCAAAAATGTATGCATCCTTATTCTTTACAAAAGACAGTGTATGCGGTGAAGATAATATTGTAAAGGGAGCACTAATTTCTACCAAAGGGAAAAGTGGTATGGAAAAGAACAAAGAGCAATTGAAGATGCTTTTTTTTAATCCGGGTCGTAGGATAGAAGGTCTGCCTTTCATGAGTAACAAGACCGCTATTTTTGATGATGAAATAGCCGGCAAATATGATATGAGAATTGATATGGATTTTTTTCATAGTACCTACTGCTACATATTTCGGCAAAAAGTTAAACCCGGAAGTGAGGACGATGTTGTTATTGATGAAATGACGACCTGGTTCAATGACAGTACTTTTGAAGTGGTGGCAAGGAATTATTCCCTGAGTTTTGATGCAACCGTTTATGATTTTAAAGTAAGTATGGAAGTTCAGATGGGTACGTATAAAAACTTAACCGTTCCTTCCCTGATCAGGTATAATGGAAACTGGAAAGCAATTTTTAAGAAAAGGGAAAGGGGCATATTTACTGCAACTTTATATGATTTTGAATAGTAAATAGATAAATGGTCAAATTATCGTTCTGCTGCCTTTTTCTCCAATCCATCAAGCAAATATTCCAGGCCATTGAGTTTGATCTCGTATAAAGTTTGTAATAATACACCTAGTTTACCTGCCGGGAATCCTTTTTGTGAAAACCATTCGAGGTAACTAACGGGAAGTTTACGCAGTATGGTTCCTTTGTATTTTCCAAATGGCATTTCAATGAGAATTAATTGATACAACAATTCCGGATTTGGTTTTGGATTTTCTTCCATATTATACCTTAATATAAGTTTCATGTTCAATATACGGAAACGGAAACCTGGTGTTTATCTGGCAATTCCGGGAATAACCGGCAAACTCTCATTGCCTTCTTCATTCACTGATTGAACAGCAAAAAAATAATTGTCTTTAGAGTATGGCAATTTAATTTCCTTGGTTTCTGTATAAATTTTCTTTTGCCATACGGCACTGGTTGTTTCTCTTATCAATACATAATAGCCTGTTGCTTTAAGGGATTGCGGAGCCTTCCAATAAATAAAAGTAGTGTTGCCTAATCTTTTCATATCAATTTTTACATCTTCAGGAGACGGCGGTGATTTAGCAAGGCTAGCAAGGTTTGATAAATTTACTGCGGTATTTTTTCGCAGGTATTCAAAGTCAATAAATTCGGGCAGATCGCCATACTGAATTCCATTTTCTATTCTGACATCCTGGTGCTGTCGGGTATAATTTTCATTCATCTCGGTAATGCGTACAGCTGGAAACCCATTTTCAACATAAGCTGTATGATCGCCACCGCGTAAGAACCTGTCATTACGGTACACCATTACCACTTCAATATTATCTACATACCGTTCCCCGATTTCCTTTACATAACGTGCCAGTTGTCTGGATCTGCTGTCATTTTCTAATCCAAGTTGACGGATCATTTTTGCATTTTTATCGAGTTCATAAGCCGGTAGTCCTTCACTGAAAACACGAACCTTTGTATTGTTGATGATATTGGTTTCGTTGCTGTTGTTGCTACCCATGATATCGTTATTCAAAACTGCTTCAATATTCCAGTTTTCTTTACGGGCTTTGTTTGCCATAAAGTAAGCGCCTAATAAACCCTGCTCTTCGCCACTTACTGCTACAAAAATAATAGTGGCAGGAAAACGATGTTTGCTCAGAATCCTTGCACATTCCAGTACTGCTGCTGTTCCGCTTCCATCATCATTTGCACCGGGAGCATCATTAGTTCTATCCATAACATTGGTACGCATATTGTCCAGGTGGCCACTGATGATGAATATTCTTTTATCATTAGGGTCTGTTCCTTTTAATGTGGCCATTACATTTCCCAAAATAGTTGCTGTATCAATTCTTTTTTTATCAGGTTGAAGGGTAGTGGTATCTATAAAAGTACTTAGCCTTCCATTTGATTGTAATTCAAATTGCTTGAATTTATTCAGTACCCAATTCCTTGCTGCGCCAATGCCACGATTAATATCTGTTTGAGAACTTAAAGTATTTCGCGTTCCGAATGCTACCAGGCTGGTTATATAAGACCTTAAGGAGTCTGGTGAAACTTCTGTTACCATTTGTTCAATTTCCCTATCTCTTTTTATGCTTGTTTGTGCAAATAAAAAATTATGAAGAAAAAAAACGAGTATAAATAATATGATTCTTTTAAGCATAATAATTGGTTTTTATTTTTTCTTTGTGACTTTGCGTCTTAGCGGTTATAAATATTTGCATCAAAGGAACTATATCGCAATGTTCTATTCAGCATTTTTAAACTGGCTGTAATTTCTCCATTTTGCTATCACATTATTCATGTCTTCAGGTAATTCACTTGTGAATAACATCGGTTCTTTTGTTGTAGGATGTATAAAACCTAATTCTTTTGCATGTAAGGCCTGGCGTGAGCAAATCGTAAAACAGTTGTCTACGAATTGCTTGTATTTTGTAAAGACAGTGCCTTTTACGATCCGGTCCCCGCCATAAAAATCATCATTGAATAAGGGATGACCTATGTATTGCATATGAACACGTATCTGATGCGTACGGCCTGTTTCCAGTCTGCATTCTACCATTGTTACATAATTGAATCTTTCCAAAACTTTATAGTGAGTGATGGCATCTTTTCCATGTTCACCTTCAGGGTAAGCAGTAAATAATTTTCTGAATCGTTGGTGTCTGCCTACGTGTGCAATAACCGTTCCTTCTTCATTTTCAAAATCGCCCCATACCAATGCAACATAGCGACGATGAACCGTATGATTGTAAAATTGTTTTGCAAGGTCACTCATGGCTTTTTGAGTTTTTGCCATAACGATCAGTCCACTGGTATTTTTGTCGATCCTGTGAACCAGTCCATAACGGTTAAGATCATCTTTATCAATCGTGGGGCAATTTTCCTGCAGATACCAGGCGATGGCATTGATCAGTGTTTTATCTGGGTTACCACTACCGGGATGTACAACCATTCCAACAGGTTTGTTTATGATAAAAAGGTCATCATCTTCATATACTATATTTAAAGGAATATTTTGAGGTATAATTTCAGATGATTCAGGAGAATTACTGTCAAAGATCACGATCTTGTCGCCACCCCTGATCTTGTAATTATTCTTTACCGGCTTTTCATTCACCAATACCAATTCATTTTCAATGGCCTGCTGTATCTTATTCCTGGTAGCACCTTCAATTCGGTTCATTAAAAATTTATCTATCCGCAAAGGTTCCTGGCCTTTGTCAATAATTATTGAATGTTTTTCATACAATTCCTCCGATTCGGGCAATTCTTCTTCCGTTTCTTTTTGATTATTCATAAATTGAATATTTCTCGTTTTTCGTTTTTGATTTCATTATCCATTATCCATTATCCATTATCCATTATCCACTTCTTCCATTAACTTTGCAAATTAAAACATTGCATTGGATAAGCAGCAGGTGATATATAAAGATTTAGGGATCATTGATTACAAAACTGCCTGGGAATATCAGGAATCACTGTTACAGGAGAATGTTTCTATTAAATCGGCTGCAAGATCGGCGGGCATAGAAATATCTGTAACTGCTATGAGTACCAAAAATCACCTGATTTTTTGTGAACACAAACCGGTATATACCATTGGCAAGAGTGGTAATATGAACAATATTTTACTGAGCACTGAAAAACTGGAAGAAAGCGGAATTGAGTTTTTTCAAACAAACCGGGGAGGTGATATTACTTTTCACGGGCTACAACAAATTGTTGGTTATCCCATAATAGACCTGGAAAAATTTTACACCGATATTGGCAAGTACTTGCGTAATATTGAAGAAGTGATCATACGTACCATCTTTGAATATGGAATTATAGGCGAACGGAGTAAAGGCGAAACGGGCGTTTGGATTCAACCGGGTGTCATTGGCAAAGAGAGGAAGATCGCTGCTATCGGAGTGCGCTGCAGCAGGTGGATCACGATGCATGGGTTTGCTCTGAATGTAAATACTGATTTGAATTATTTTGATAATATTATTCCATGTGGCATTCAAAATAAGCAGGTTACTTCAATTGAAAAAGAAACAGGGGATAAGGTGGATTATGATACTGTTAAGCATAAGCTTATGAAAAATTTTGAAATTGTTTTTGAAGTAGATCTTGTATAGGTATCAATTGAATTTTTTGTTCTGATCACTATTGATACTTTTTCCATCTTTCCCTATAAAGAACTTATTCTTTTCCACTAATTTCCCGTTTTCAAATAATTCGAAATGAAACCAGCCTGAGTGAACAAAATTCACCCTTTCAATGATCAGGTATTCTTCCCTGAGTTTAGTTAGCTCAAATAGAAAATTATCATTTTCATCAAAAAACTTTACACTATATTTTTTTATTGCAGCATTGTGTAAATAGATCACAACATTATTTTCTCTACCAGTATAGATCCTTTGGCTTGGATATGTGATCGCTTCAGGATCTATTTTTACAATGATGGAATCTTTTCTGGGGGGTAGCTTTACATTTGAATCTGTTAATGGGTTTACCTGGGTTGGAATGTGTGGTAAAACCGGATTGTTCTCATTCAAATTAAGGGTAGAATCCTTTCGGTTGATTTCAATATTATCTGCAGGGTTTAAACTTATTATGTCAGTAGTTGTGACTGGTATTTCTTTTTTAAATTCAGGCACTTTTACTGGTCTTGCGGTTGAACTGAAAATATATGATCCACCTTCAAAACTTATAAAAACCCTGTAAAACATTTTTGTGTAAGGTGGTTTATCATCAGCAAACCCATTTTCAATATTCTGTGGATTTAAGACAGTCCCAATAGTGCTAAAATTTTTCAAACTGTCATAAGAACGTTGTATGCTAATGTTCGTAACAGGAATATTGTAGGCATTTTGCCAGCTGACAATTATCTTTCCACTAAAATTTTTTACTGTGATGTTTGGTAATATCGCCTGTGCCGAAACATCTTGCAGGGCTGTTATACAAAATAATAAAATAAGATAATTCTTCTTTTTCATAGTTATTCAAACCAGGGTAAAAAATATCATCAGGAAATCAACTAAGCAAATATAAAGCGATGTTCAATGATTTAAAAAACTAAAGTTGATGCCGGTAAAGAAAGATTACCCTGTAATCCGCCTGTATGAAGGCAAATAATATTACTTCCTGCAGCAAAATATCCATTTTTTATTTTATCAACAACAGCATACATCATTTTAGCGGTGTAAACGAAATCGGTGGGTATTTTATATTGTTTATAGAATTCATTCATAAAAAAAAGAAGATCATTTGTTTTTTTTGCATAACCTCCAAAGTGATAATCCTCAAAAATTTCCAATGGTTTTACATTTTCATCATTACACAAATAACTGATTCGCTTTTCTATATCAATCATCGATTTTAATACCGGAATACCAATAATGGTTTCATCGGCTGTTGAGCCTAATATGAGGCCTGCGGCTGTTGTAGCAGTGCCTATGGGTGTACAAATATGTGTGGGATTCTTATGTTTTAATTTTTGCAAAATTAAAGCAGCTCCGAGTGCACCCATTGGATGATATCCTCCTTCAGGAATTAAAAGAAAATCTCCGAATTTTATTTTCAACGATTCATGGATTTCTTTTGAATCTTTGTTATTATATTCAATCCGTGAAAGAAAATGCAATTCCATTCCATTTGATTTGCATTGTATTAAAGTATGATTGTTCCTACTTGTATTTTCACCTCTTACAATTCCAATACACCTGATGCCGGAGACTTTGCACGCATAAGCAGTTGCAGCAAGGTGGTTAGAGTAAGCACCGCCGAAAGTTAATATTGTTTTATGTTTATTTAATAAAGCTTCTTTTAAAAAGTAATAGAGTTTAAATAATTTGTTACCGGATACTACCGGGTGAATTTTATCCAATCTGGCAATAGAGACTGTAATATTATTCTCGTTAATCATAGGGTTGCTCAGTTCATTAAATTCCATGTCATTAACTTCAAAAAGGATTTTCATTTTTAATGTTGGTTTATATTATTTTTGCGTTGTAAAATGGAAATTAATTTAAAAATTATTTAAAGAATGCAACCTACACTTTTAATTTTAGCCGCAGGAATGGCAAGTCGTTATGGAAGTATGAAACAAACGGAAGGGTTTGGCCCTTCAGGAGAAACGATCATGGATTATTCCATATATGACGCTATTAAAGCGGGCTTTGGAAAAGTTGTGTTTATTATCAGGAAGGATTTTGCTGAAAACTTCAGATCCAATTTCGATGCAAAACTGAAAGGTAAGATAACTGTAGAATATGTATACCAGGAAATGGATTGTTATGTTGGCAAAAACGATATACCTGCAGACAGAACTAAACCCTGGGGAACTGGCCATGCTGTTCTATGTGCATCAGAAATTATTGATGAACCATTCGCAGTTATCAATGCTGATGATTATTATGGTACCGATGCATTTGCAAAAGCAGCTGATTTTCTGAAAAACAGGTGTAATGAGCATACCTATGCTATTATTGGATACCAACTTGATAAAACCCTTAGTAAACACGGTACTGTTAGTCGGGGCGTGTGTGAAACTGATGCAAAAATGAATCTTGTTTCAATTAATGAGCGTACTAAAATTTATGCTGAGGGAAATAAAGTTATTTATGAAGAAAATGGAGAAAAGAAAGAAGTGCCTTCTAAATCCAGTGTTTCTATGAATTTCTGGTGTTTCCATTCTTCCGTATTTGAACTTACAAAGAACCTTTTTAAAAAATTTGTACCTGCAAACTCCCATAATATCAAAGCCGAATTCTTTATTCCAATCATTGCAGATGAATTTATACAGGAAAGCGGGAATGTTATTAATGTTATTCCTACTTCCTCCCAGTGGTTTGGGGTAACCTATAAGGAAGATGCAGACTCAGTTAAGGCAAGCATTGATAAACTGGTTGCTGATAAAGTGTATCCTGATTCCTTATGGAAATAAGCCTGGTGCAATTTCAGAATTTACTGATAAAAATAAAAAAGGGTATCCGATTGACCAGATACCCTTTTTTATAAATCCACACATTTAATTCCCTTTGATCATAAACACATAATCCTCTACTTTTTTGATCTGGCTGATCCTGTCAGTACCTTTTAAAGAAGGAGTTGATGTAACTCTTATTTTTTCGTAGTCTTTTATCTTTTTAACTTCATCGATCGCCTTATAAATATTGGAAGATTTTATTGCGAAAACAACACCAGCAGCATTTGTTTCTTTGCTGGTTATAATACCCACCAATTCCCCGTTTTTATTGATCACCGGAGATCCGCTGTTTCCTTCATTGGCAGAAGTACTTAACTGACAATAAATAGTATCTAGTAAGTAACCGTTTTTTGCACTTACATATCCTTCACCATATACAATTTCCTGTTTTGGAAAACCAAGCATAAATATCTGTTCTCCAAGATCTGCATTGGTTCTTTTAATTGTGTAAGGTAATCCGGGAAGTTTTTTAAAATCTTTATCAGTCACTTTTAGTATAGCAAGATCACTCTCAACATTCACGTAAACAGCCTCAGCCAGGAATTGATCCCCTTTATTATTTTCTACAATTAACTGGTGTTTCGCTTCTTTAATTACGTGAGCATTGGTTACGATAAAATTGTTTGAAACATCAATTAAAAAACCGGTTGCCCTAAAAGTAGCTTCCAGCCTTGGTTTTATTACAACCGCATTGGCGGGAGCCAGTTGTCCGATCTTCTTTTCCAATTGGCGGGTCTTTTCCTTCTGATCTTTTATCATTTCAACCAGAGGCTTTATATCTGATGTTGTTTTTTGACTGTTAAAAACAGACATCAGACTGGCACTGATAATAGATGCGAAACCTGCAATGGATGCTGCAACTGCGATTGTACGTTTATAACGGTTCCAAAGAAAAACGACTTTAGCTTTACCGGTCAAGCCCGACCTTTTTATTAAGCCCTCAGAAACAAGTTTTGTTTCAGTTTCATGAAGAATATGTTTGAAATTTTTGGTATTGCCAAATCGCTCCAATTCGTTCAGGAAAAAGATCTGTTCTACAACTAACTGGTCCAGTTCAGGGTTTTTCTTTCTCAATTCCTCGAAAAAGATATTTTCCTCATTGGTCATTTCACCTCTTGCAAACCTTTCAGCAGCATCTATAAGTAAAGTATCTTCCATTTTATTGTCCGTTTTTATATTGTGCAAAAAACAATTTCTTTAATCTCACAAGGCATTTATATTTCTGGGTTTTTGCATTATCGGCATTGGTATATCCAAATTCTGTTGCTATCTGAAGCATTTGTTTTTTATGAATATAATATGCTTCTAACAGACTTTTACAAGGTTCCCCGATCTTATTCATGGCATTTTCCATGATATTGAAGTCCAGTTGTCTTTTTTCATGCAATTCAAGATCATCTTCAACCGGTATTATTTCTTCCATTTCTTCAGCCTGCCTGCCAAACCGTTGCATTTGTTGCAACTTTTTTAGCCATAATCTGCGACAAATTGAATACAAATAGGTCTTTAACTGGCAACTCAGCTCAAAATCGGCCATTTTTGACTTTTCAAAAAGTACGATCATGGCTTCCTGGAATATATCAGCCGCATCATCAGTTGTACCGTTATTATTAAGGATAAGTGATTGAACCATAGTATAGTTATCTCTATATATCTGCTCAATGGAGGCCTTATCCTCTTTTGCCAATCCTTCCAGTAAAGTTTTTTCCTGCGAAATAGAGTTCACTTATCTGTTATTAATACGTTTATATTTCAATTAGTAACCCAAAGCAACGAAAATAAAGTTTTTTTAAAAAGCTGGGTTACCTTTTTTTGGTTTCTGTATTAATAACAAATTATAATTTTAAATTAAAATCAAACAAACAAATGAAAAAGTTATTAGCAATTGCCCTGATCGCAACATCTTTCGTAGCATGTAATGATGCTGAAACAAAAACTGAAGAAAAAACAGGTTCTGACACTTCAACTGTAGTAGTTCCTGCAGCAGCAGATACTGTTACAACTGTTACTGATACAACAGTTAAAACTACGACTACTGTTACTCCAGCAGCCGATACAACTAAAAAATAATTAGTTGTCTTAAAAAATAAAATATGTGACACTTGCCGGTCATTTATTCATAAAATTCTTTATATGGCAAGTAATTGTATGAGCCACCAGGTGTCCCCGGGTGGCTTATTCATTTTGTATTTACATTGGTTGTAACTACTTTCGTATGCACCGGTGGAAAAGGTGCTACACTAGAATGTTTATTTATACAATATTAAAAGTGTAGTATGTATTATATGAATCATGATCTATATAAATTAGATTTATATTTAAAATCCCGGCTTTATAGCTGGGATTTTTGGTTCTTAAATTTTATAAATGAATATTAGTATCATTGGTTTGGGGTTGATTGGAGGGTCAATGTCATTGGCATTAAGAAATAAAGCCAATGTGAATAAAATTATTGGAGTTGATTATAATCCTATTCATTGCAAAAAAGCACTTGAATTAGATATGGTTGATGAAATTATGGACCTGGAAACTGCTTTAAAAATGGCAGATCTTATCATTATTTCTATTCCTGTAGATGCAACAGCAAAGTTATTACCCATTATTTTAAATGTTGTAAATAAGCAAATTGTAATGGATGTTGGTTCGGCAAAAGGAGTAATTTGCAAAGCGATCATTGATCATCCAAAACGAAGTCGATTTGTGGCATCACATCCAATGTGGGGAACAGAGTATAGCGGACCCGGGGCAGCTGTAAAAGGAGCTTTTATCAATAAGGCAGCAGTAATTTGTAATAGAGAAGAATCTGATGAGGATGCAGTAACCCTTGTAGAAAAAATATATAAACTTTTGGGAATGCACATTGTTTATATGAATGCTGCTTCACATGACCTGCATACAGCCTATATCAGCCATGTATCGCATATCACTTCATTTGCTTTGGCAAATACTGTATTGGAAAAGGAAAAAGAAGACGGGAATATTTTTGAGCTGGCAAGTGGAGGATTTGAGAGCACGGTAAGGCTTGCCAAAAGTAATCCTGAAATGTGGGTTCCGATATTCAAACAAAATAAGGATAATGTTTTGGATGTTTTAAATGAACATATTACTCAACTGAATAAATTTAAAAGTTGCCTGGAAAACGATCATTATGATAAACTGGCAGAATTGATTAAACATGCAAATTCAATTAAAAGAATATTAAAATAACCTGCAATGATCTTTAGAGAAGCAACAGTAAATGACATTAAACAGATCCAGGTTGTAAGGAATGAGGTTAAAGAGAATGTTTTATCAGACCCGGCATTGGTATCAGACAAGGATTGTGAAGACTATATGACCAGTCGGGGGAAGGCCTGGGTATGTGAATTAAATAATGTAATTGTTGGATTTGCATACGTTGATTTAAAAGAGAATAATATCTGGGCATTATTTGTTTCTCCCGAATATGCAGAAAATGGCATTGGGAAAACATTACATAAAATAATGCTTGATTGGTATTTTAATATTACGGATAAAAAGGTTTGGCTTGGTACTTCTCCAAATACGAGGGCAGAAACATTTTATCGAAAACAAGGGTGGAAAGAAACCGGTATGCATGGTAAAGAATTAAAATTTGAAATGACTTCAGATGAATGGAAACTCAGAAGCTGATAATTATTACCTGAATACAAAAACATAAAATTAAATTTACATTAGAAACATATGATAAAGCATGAATGAGAATATTGCACGATTATGGAATAAACGGCCAATTATCATTAGTGGCCCTTGCAGTGCTGAGACAGAAGTGCAGGTATTGGAAACAGCCGACAGGCTTGCTTTAACTGGTAAAATTGATATGCTTCGTGCCGGTATATGGAAGCCCAGAACTAAACCGGGTTTGTTTGAAGGTATTGGATCTAAAGCGTTGGAATGGCTGGACCAGGCAAAAAAGAATACGGGATTGCCAACAACAGTAGAAGTGGCAACAGCCAAACATGTACAGGATGCTTTGCAATATAATATCGATGTATTATGGATTGGGGCACGTACAACTGTAAACCCTTTCAGTGTTCAGGAAGTGGCAGATGCTTTAAAAGGAACTGATGTTCCGGTCTTGGTTAAGAATCCAATCAATCCCGATCTGGAATTATGGAGTGGTGCCATAGAACGGCTTCAAAAAGCAGGAGTTGAAAATATTGGATTGATTCACCGGGGGTTTTCATCTTATGGAAATATAGAGTACAGAAATGCACCTATGTGGCATCTGCCAATTGAAATGAAAAGGAGATATCCCGGCATTCCGCTTATTTGTGATCCATCACATATTTGTGGTAACCGTGTTTTATTACATTCTGTTATGCAAAAAAGTATTGATCTTGATTTCGGCGGATTGATGATAGAAAGTCATATTGACCCCGATAATGCCTGGAGTGATGCAAAACAACAAATTACTCCTGAACAATTGAATGATATACTGGAAACACTTATCTGGAGAAATGAGCTTACTTCGGAAAAGGAATTTATTACAGCCCTTACACATTTAAGAGAGCAGATTAACCAGGTTGATGATGAATTACTTTTGCTGATAGGGCAAAGGATGAAAATTGCAGATAAGATCGGAGCATATAAAAAAGAAAACAATATTAAGATCCTTCAAACCAAAAGATGGAATGAAATATTGGAACGGGCATATGATCAGGGAGAGCAGCTGGGCCTTAGCAGAGAATTCATCTTACGATATTTTGACGCAGTACATTTAGAAAGTATCAATCATCAAAATAAGATAATGAACGAATAATAATAAAAAATTCAGGAATTTTAATCAGACTTATGAGAAAAGCGTCATACCAGTTTTCACAAAAAATAGTGACTTGTATTTTTGATGAGGTTTTTAATGAAGTAACGATCGGTTGCAAAAAAGAAAATGCAGTTATTATTACTGATAATACAGTATATAAGCTTTTTAAAGAAAAAATGGAAGGCTTCCGGTTGATAATTATTTCTGCCGGCGAGGAAAATAAAAATCAAGTTACTGTCGACAGGATCATTCAGGAATTACTTGAAATGGAGGTCGATAAACAAACACTGATTATTGGCATTGGTGGTGGAGTTGTTACTGATATTGCAGGATATGCAGCCAGTATCTACAAAAGAGGAGTTAGATTGGCACTTGTGCCAACAACAATATTAGCAATGGTAGATGCTTCCATTGGAGGTAAGAATGGGGTAGATGTTGGGATATATAAAAATATGGTTGGGACCATCTACCAACCTGAATTTATTTTATTCGACTATAGTTTTTTAGATTTACTTCCGGTTAAAGAATGGATCAATGGATTCGCTGAGATCATAAAACATGCCTGTATCAAAGATGCGTTGTTATTCAATATTCTTGAAAGATATACATTACACGATATTCAGGCAGACAGTACATTGATCTCAAGTTTGATTGAGCAAAATGTAAAAATAAAAATGGAAATTGTTGCTGCAGATGAATATGAAAATGCAGACAGGAAATTATTAAATTTTGGACATACCATCGGCCACGCTATAGAAAATCTTCATCATTTGCCACATGGCCATGCGGTTAGTATAGGGTTGGTATCAGCATGCATACTTTCAGAGAAAATAAATGGGTTGCATTTTAGTGATGCAGAACGTGTTGTAAAATTGCTTTCCAAATATCATTTACCTGTTGATATTGATACAGATTATAACAGGGTATTTAGTATTTTAAAAATGGATAAAAAGCGTGAAGGAGAAAATATGCAGTTTGTTTTGTTGAATAAGATCGGGGAAGCTGAAGCAAAGCCGGTGAGTATGCAATTCCTGCAGGAAAATTTAAAAACTATTTTGTAATGACAGCAGCCATTTCTGCTTCATCTGTCAACGGCACAATAATGGTTCCTGCCAGTAAAAGTGCTATGCAACGTGCATGCGCACTTGCATTATTGAACAATGGAATTACAGTTATTCAAAATCCCGGCAAAAGCAACGATGAGCTTGCTGCAGTAAATATTATCAACAGACTTGGTGCGATCACTGAATATGTTAATAATGAACTGGTAGTTAAAAGCAGCGGCCAAATAACCTACAACGGTTATCTTGATTGTAATGAAAGTGGATTGTCTGTTAGGATGTTTTCTGCCATAGCAGCACTTGGAAATAAAGAGATCATTTTAAATGGCAGCGGAAGTTTATTAAAGAGGCCTTTATATTTTTTTGATGAGGTTTTCCCTTTATTGAATATAAAAATAAAAACCAATAATGGTTTTTTACCTGTTAATATTAAAGGTCCATTGATGCCTTCCAATATAACTATTGATGGTTCTGTAAGCTCTCAATACCTTACCGGACTTTTGTTTGCTTATGCAAAAGCTGCAAAAAAAGCTGTAATTATTAGTGTAGATAACCTCAAAAGTAAACCCTATATTGATCTTAGCCTGCAGTTGTTGAAACATTTTGATTATCATGTAAACAATGATGGGTATCATAAATTTTATATAGAACCCTCTTTGCAGAAAGAAAGAGAAATTAAATATTATACTGAAGCTGACTGGAGCAGTGCATCCTTCTTGTTAGTTGCAGCAGCAGTTTCAGGTAATATCGTTTTAAAAGGACTTGATATATTTTCGGTTCAGGCTGATAGAATTATTTTGGATGTATTGCAGGATGCTGGTGCAAATGTTACAGTTGAGGGTAATTGTATTTTAATTAATGATCAAAAGGAATTAATCCCATTCCGGTTTGACGCTACTGATTGCCCTGACCTTTTCCCGCCTTTAGTAGTATTGGCGGCATTTTGCAAAGGTATCACGGTCATAAAAGGAGTTTCAAGGCTGGCAGATAAGGAAAGCAATCGAAGCCTGGCATTAAAAGAGGTTTTTACAAATTTGGGTATTGAAATTATTATCAGGGATGATGAAATGTTTATACATGGAGGAACTGGTATTCGATCTGCAAAAGTTTCTTCACATCACGATCATCGGATAGCTATGGCATGCGCTGTTGCAGGACTTAGGTCTACAGGTATTGTTACAATTAATGATGCTGAAGTCATAAATAAATCTTATCCGGATTTTTTTAATCATTTGCAATTACTGGGTGCTGCAGTATCTTTAACAGATCAATAATACAATTATAGGATGAATAGTTTTGGAAGAATTTTCAGGATCAGCATTTTTGGTGAATCTCACGGTCCATCTGTTGGAATTAATATTGACGGTTGCCCTGCCGGATTGCCTTTAGACACTTCTGATTTCACAACAGATATTGATAGAAGAAAAGGAGATATTCAAAAAGGCACAACTTCAAGAAGTGAAGATGATATTCCTGTTTTTCTTTCAGGTATATTTAATGGGAAATCTACAGGAGCACCATTAACTATTGTCTTTGAGAATAATAATATCCGTAGTGCTGATTATGAAAAACAGCGCAACACACCCAGACCAGGACATGCTGATTTTGTTGCAGGAAAAAAATATAGTGGTTTTGAAGATTATCGGGGTGGGGGACATTTCAGCGGAAGGCTAACGCTGTGCCTGGTTGCTGCAGGTGTTGTTGCAAAAAAAATATTGGCAATACATCAAGATCCGAATAACACAACAAATTGTTTTGCAAATATTGTTGAGGTTGGAGGTGAAAAAGATATAGAATTTGCAATAAAAAAAGCGATTGATTCCAATGATAGTATTGGTGGAATAATAGAATGTAAGGTTGATGGGTTGCCTATTGGTTTAGGCGAACCTTTTTTTGACTCTGTTGAATCGTTACTAAGCCATGCTGTGTTCGCTATACCTGCCATAAAAGGAATTGAATTCGGGACAGGTTTTGCAGCAGCAAAAATGAAAGGAAGTGAACACAATGATGCATTACAAAATACTGGCGGCAAAACAATGACAAATCATGCAGGTGGCATTGTTGGAGGTTTAACTAATGGCAATCAGCTCATTTTTCGGGTAGTTGTTAAACCAACATCCTCCACACCAAAAGAACAGCAGACCTTAAATTTAGAATCAGGCGAGGTTGAGAATTTTACAGTAAAAGGCCGTCATGATCTATGTATTGCTTTAAGAGTGCCGGTTGTATTGGAAGCGGTTACGGCTTGTGTATTAGCGGATATGTTGATGATAGAACATAAAAAATCAGTGTAAGGCACATTATTTCATTAATGATTTTAATAATAAAATCCTCAATTTTTTATTTGACAGGTTCCAATTATTTGTCTTAATAAAAAACTCCGTTTATTATACGGAGTTTTTTATTTTTCGTTAAGAATATTTTATAATCTATTATTATTGAACTAATATCACGGTTCCCTTCATCTCAACTGTTCTGCCATTTTTATCAATACCTTTCACGACCCAAACATATACACCTAATGGTTGTGGCTTACCTTTGTATTTTCCATCCCACCCTTTCAACCATTGGTTTGTTTCAAATAACAATTGACCAAAGCGGTTAAATACCCTGAAATAATCAGTTTGAGATATTCCTACAGGTATGGCTCTGAAAATATCATTGAGACCATCGCCATTCGGTGAAAATGCATTTGGAACATAATAAATAGGACCATCATAGGCCTGAACAAAAACAGTATCATAGCCTATACATCCTGCAATATCCGTCACTTTTAAAATAAACAACTGGTCATTTGTAAGTGTTGCTAATGGATTTTGTGCAGTTGAAAAGTTCAAGGGTGCTGATGGATTCCACAAATAATCTGCTCCTCCGCTCCCAAATAACTGGTGAGGTACGCCTTTTATAGCAATGGTATCATTACCGGCAAAAGCAGGAACCGGTGGCTGGACAGTTATCAGTACCTGGTCAGTAACTGAAAAACTGCACCCATAGTTATCCGTAACAGTTAGTGTATATAGTTGAGTACTATCTGGTGATGCAACAGTAACTGCAGCAGCAGGATTTTGAAGGCTATCCGTTGGAGCCCAGGCGAAATTTACCGAACCCGAAAGATTCGTGGCACTTCCCCTAAGAATAGCATAAGTCTGGTTACAAATTGCTGTATCTGATCCTGCATGAGCAATTGGTTTATGAAGTATATTAACCGTTATAGTATCTTCCCTTGAACAGGCACCCCACATGGCACGTAAAATATATGTGGCAGTATCAACAGGGGTTACTGTTACATTTCTTATTATTGGCGTATCAATAGTAGCAGGAAGCGTTATCAATGAATCTAATGGCCTCCAGTTGAAAACCGATGTACCCGGATTTGACTGAGGTAGTAACTTTACAGACTTTCCGACACAAATAGTAGTATCAGGTCCTAGAGACAAGAACATAGCATCTACTAAAATTACAAAAGTTGAAGTATTGGCAATGCAACCATTAGCATCTTTTACTTTAATATTCGGATATGCCCCAACGGCAGGAGCAATGAATGTATTACTTCCCTGGTAAGTTGTTCCGTTGTCAATTGAATATTGATAAACCGGTGTGCCGCCTGAACCTGTAACTGTAATGGTTCCATCATTGCCAAAACAAGTCGAAGGAGTTGGGCTGATTGCTGAAGCTGTTAACAAAGTAGGTTCACCCAGACTAATTGTAGTATCTTTTATACATCCTGCATTGTCTTTGATCCGGAAAGTGTATGTACCGGTTGTTAATCCGTTGAAAACTCCCGTTGGTTGGTATGTTGTAAATGGACTTAATGAATACTCATAAGGAGCTACTCCACCTGAAGCAACCAATGATATTATACCATTGGCATTTCCATTACACAATGGTTCAGTCAGTGTAACAGTTGTAGATATAGGACTATTGGTTGTAAGTACAACCGGGCCTCCGGTACCGTTACAACCATTCCCATCTGTAAAACTAAAGTTGTATGTACCGACTGATAGATTCGTAAATGTAGCGGCAGCCTGTGTGAAAGGTCCGCCAGGTCCGGTTAAAGTAAATGAATATGGAGCAGCTCCGCCAGGTACGATCGTAATTGTTCCATTGTTAATATTAGAACATGGCGGATTGAAAGTTGTAAAAGTTGCCGTTAAAAAAGGACCCGAACCTACATTTAAAGTTGATGAACCTGTGCATCCAATAAAATCAGTAAAAGTTACTGTATGAGAACCTGCAGAAACTCCGCTAAAAATATTAGAAGCTTGAGAAGGTCCACCATCTAGTGAAAATGTAAAAGGTGGAGTACCAGTGTTTGGATTTGTTGTGATAGTAGCATCATTTATTCCCGGACAGGAAGTAGCTGTAAAAGTTGCGGATGCTGTGAGCCCTATTCCTATATTTATATTTACACCTTTTGTCCCGGTGCATCCGGTTGCATCTTTTATTGTTATTGTATGAAACCCTGCCGGCACTCCGGTAAAAATATTGCTTGCCTGAAAAGGTCCGCCATTTAAAGAATAAGTATAAGGTGCCGTGCCGTTAGTTGGAGTCATGGTAATAGTGCCATTATTAACACCGGGACAGGAAGTGCCGGTAGCTGTAAAAGTGGTGGTTACACCTACACCGGTAGCAATGAAAACAGACCTGGTACCTGTACAACCATTGACATCCGTGATCGTTACATTATGGGTACCCGGTGCCAGTCCGGTAAATAATCCGGAAGCCTGTGATGGTCCTCCATCTATAGAGAATGTATAAGGGCCAATTCCGCTGGTAGGCGTTATGGTTGTTGAACCATTGTTTACAAAAGCACAACTGGTTCCGTTTGTTATACTGGTAGAGGTTATTGAAGTTCCGGCAGCAACAGTCACTGACAGTGTTCCTGTGCATCCCAGGTTGTCAGTAAAAACAATTGTATATGCTCCCGGGGCTAATCCTGCAAAAATATTACTCGCTTGAGATGGCCCGCCATTCAATGTATAAGTATAAGGAGCAACTCCAGCAGTAGGCGTTATCGCAATGGTACCATTATTTACTGTGGGGCAACTGGTTGCGGTAACAGTATTTGTAGAGGGTAAAGAACTTACACTGGTTACAGTAATGGTAATTGTATTGTTACAGCCTCCGGCATCCTGTGCAAAAACGGTATGAGCCCCTGCTGTAAGCCCGGTAAATACATTTGAAGCCTGGAGTGGTCCTCCATCAATAGAGTACTGGTAAGGCCCTACACCTCCCGATACAGTTACCGTAACTGTTCCTGTATTTGAACCACAGGTTGTTGGTGTCATGGTTGCAGTAACCGGTAAAGCTGCTTGCCGGAGTACATTGATTGTATCAAGACTGAATATGATGGCACCCGGAGTAGGGTCGTCAATTTTCTGGTAAGTTGTTTTGATAACATAAATACTATTGCCGGATGGTGGACAAATATTCGGAAAAGTTGCTTCGAAAGTATTTGCATCTATACGGGTTGTATCGCCGGTTGCAACAACAGTTCCGGTGCCATCCAGTAATACTACACTTCTGTAAAGTGTTGCTCCCTGTGATGGTATGAAACGCCAGGTTTCATTCATACCGATACTTCCCCAGGAAGGATCGGTTGCTCTACGGCCGGCCGGCATGATACCTTTGGTTTGTGTAAAATCCTGCAGACCAACCATTGCTTTACCATTATTCCATGAAGGACATATCTGTTTATCTTTTATAAATACTTCTATTACACCTGTTGATTCGTGTAAAATGATCTGATGAGTATTTTCTATTAAAGGATTGCAGGCTGCCTGGAATAATGGTACCTTATAAAAACTCAGTACCCATTTTCTGTTTGGTGCAGTTCCTATCGTATTATATTTTACCTGTTGTGTTGGTGAATTGGTCACTCCAGGATCAAGGTCATGCCAGGGCCCCATGATCAAAGCCCTGTCGTATGAAGTATTGGGTACATCACCGGGCGTAAGATCCCATTCTGAAAAAGTTCCCGCAAGTGAAACGTCAAAGGAAACGTAGCCATTTGTACTTACGATAATTGAATTATAAGCAGTACCATAAAATGGAAATGAAAAGGGAAGAGGGATCACCGATGAATATCTGTCATCTATAGTCAAATTTGCCGAAGGTCCAACTACATCGGGTGGTACATATGGCCTGCACTGAGATATGGGAGTTACTTCTTTATAAGTATAATCAGTTGCCAGGCTTCTCAGGTCAGGAAATTTACCTTTAACCGTAAAACAGGCTGAATTACATCCTAAAATGGTATCCCGCGGACATGAAAAAGACAGATTCTGCGATTTTGAAGTAATAAAACAGCAGGTAAGTAAGGTTAACAATAAAATTCTTCTCATTGAATTATGTCAGATTATGAGTAAAAAATTGAACTATAAAGATAATTAATTTAAGGAATTTTTTCTTTTTAAGATTATGATCCTATAATAAGACCGGATGTTGAAGAAATTTATTAAAAGTGAAGTGTAATATTAAAAATACAATTTGTGATATTAGATTCCTTTTATATTTGAAATTGGGATATTAAAATATGTGGAAAATTCAACTATTTCACTTCTATTTCATCAACAAATAACCAGGCAGGGTTTCCTGATCCGGGATTTCCATCAGGAATCTTTCCTAAATTTTTTGCAATAATATGCAGGTAACGACATCTTTGTTTGGTTTCTATTGAAATTGTTCTGATACCTGTTTCTTTTAATGGGTCAATGATCTTTTTAACAACAGTTTTTTTTATTGAATCTGTTTTACCTGATAAAAAGTTGACTTCAAAAAGAGAAGGTAAATAGATCCAACTGGCAGGCTGATCAAATACATGTAATGTAATTGTTGATATATCTGTTTCTTCTCCAAGATCTATGGTTGCATCAAGATCAATTCCGGAAAACCCTAAAAATTCTGATGATTTACTCATTCCTTTATTATTTTGTATTCCATTGACCAAAGTAAATGGCCCATCACCCGGGTAATTCTCAGAAGCTGGTTTGGCAAGTGTAATTTTTTTTGCAGTTGCTTTATTGAATTGAAATTTCTTTTGGATCCTTGATAAGATCTTTTTATTGAACGGATCGGATAAGGCAGCAACGCCGGTATTATTTGTATTAAATTCAAATGCTGCAACATATATTGGGAGAGAGGTATTGTAATGATTATCGAAAGGTTGTGGAGCATCAGAGATTAAAGCAGCCTTTAAAATTTGATCAGTATTGTTTTTTAATTCCCAGACCAACTTTCCTTTTTTTGCATATATACTGTCTTTAAGATCGTAGTATGCATTACTATAGTTGATGTTTTTTTCATTAAGGTCTTTAAAGATCACCGGTAACCTTTTCTCAAAATCATTCCAGTTCCTTTTTTCTTTGGGGCTCCACAATACTTCACTTAATGCGGCCAGCCTGGGGAAAAGCATGTATTCGAGTTTTTTTTCATTGTTCAAATATTCGGACCACATATTTCCCTGTGCTCCTATAATATATTTAGCTTCTTCTGTTGAAATTTCTTTAGGTATGGGTTCATAATTATAAACTTTTTCAATAGGGTTATATCCGCCTTGTGTAACCGAGTCTTCATTTTTGCTTTGAGTGTGATTGAGGTATAGGGGATCGCCAGGTGTCATGATCACATCATGTTTTTGTCTGGCAGCAGTTATACCGCCGGTTTCTCCCCGCCAGCTCATCACTGTTGCGTTTGGGGCCAGGCCACCTTCCAGTATCTCATCCCATCCGATTATTTTTTTACCCTTACTGTTGATATATTTTTCTATCCGCTGAATAAAATAACTCTGCAATCCAAGCTCATCAGTTAATTTATTTTCTTTGATAAGCTGTTGGCAAAACGCAGAACGTTTCCAGTATTCTTTCGGCGATTCATCGCCACCGATATGTATGTATTTTGATGGGAATAATTGGGTCACTTCATCGATCACATCTTCCAGGAATTTGAAAGTATATTCCGTTGGACAAAGCACATCTTCAAAAACGCCCCAGGATTGTTGTACCTGTTTTCCGTTGCGGCTGCCTGACCATGCTGTGTTTGAAGGTATAGCACTTGATTCATCGGGGAAGCAACTCAATTGCGGATATGCAGCTATTGCTGCCGAAGAGTGACCGGGCATTTCAATTTCAGGAATAATTTCAATATACCTGTCTGAAGCGTATTTTACAATTTCTTTGATCTGGTCTTGTGTATAGAATCCGCCGTAATGTATACTGTCATTTCCGGTTCCCGGATAACTGCCGATAATGGTTCCGTTTCTATAACCGCCAACAGATGTAAGTTTAGGATATTTTTTTATTTCAATCCGCCAACCCTGATCTTCGGTCAAGTGCCAGTGAAAAAAATTGAATTTATATGAAGCTAAATAATCGATATACTTTTTTATATATCCAACTGAAAAAAAATGCCGTCCTGCATCCAGATGCATACCGCGATATTGGAAACGGGGATGATCTACAATGGATAATGCAGGAATGGATAATGGATAATAAGTTTTTTCGGGAAGTAACTGAATTAAAGTCTGAATACCATAGAATACTCCGGCTTCATTATCTCCGGCTATATAAATTTCTTTATCATTGATCTCCATTGTATATGCACCGGGAAATTGATGATCCATTCTTTCATAATTCAAAACGATCTTACTGTTATTAATTGCAGTTTTGCTTATTGGTAATGCAAAACCAACCGTTTTTTTAAAATGATCATTTAGGAATTTTGCTGATTTTTCCAGCCCACTTCCTTCAAGAATGATCTGTGTATTCCTATTGATTGTAAAATTCCCTTTACTCATTTTCAGTTGAGCAGGCATGGGTATAATGTTGCAGTTATTTTGAGCGCTTAAAATCAGACTTGTGAAAAGCAGTAACAGGCAAACAATTTTTTTCATTTCACAGTGATCTTATTTATTTAATACAGGCAATACGATCTTAGATGCATTTTCTTCATCATGATAAATTCGTATGGTAGCTTTCTGAAAATCACTGTCATTTGCTTTGTAAATATCTACGAATTTTTGTGGGTTCCTGTCTGCAAGAGGAAACCAACTGCTTTGAATTTGTATCATGATGCGATGACCTTTTTTGAAAGTATGTGCCACATCCGGTAATTCAAATTTTACCTTGGTAGGCTTGTTGGGAGTAAAGGCCTCTGGATTTTCAAAACTATTCCTGAATTTACCACGCATGATCTCTCCTCTGACCAGCATTTGGTAACCGCCCATCGGGTAATCTTTGCCGTTTCCTTTAAGGTTATCAGGGTATACAAAGTCATCCGGAAAAACATCAATTAATTTTACCACAAAATCAGCATCAGTTGTAGAGATGCTGGCAACAAGATCAGCTATAACAGGTCCTGCTATCGTAATATCTTCTTTCAGTTCATCCATTTGCAGAGTAATAACATCAGGTCTGCGTGATGCAAAACGCTGGTCATCGGTCATATATTCCCTGGTTCTTTCATCGTGAACATCTTCTGTATACGGCACGGGGTGAGCGGGGTCACTTATATATTCAACAAAAGATAATTTTTGTGATGGTTTTGTAAACGATAGTTTATTACCTGCATTTACAAAAAGTTCTTTGTATGTAATATTTTCAGGTGGCCATTTAGATAATTTTTTCCATTTATTTTCTCCCGAGAAAAATATATTAGCCTCCGAAATATCATTTACATCCCCCTTATTTTTTAAATAATAATTAAAGAAAGGAATTTCGATATTTTTTTGATAATAGTCTGAAGTATTGCTTTCAAAACGAACATTGCCTAAATAACTGCCTTCCCGGCTCCATTGTCCATGATACCATGGCCCCATAACGATCTTACTGTTGCTTTGTGGGCTTTGAGTTTCTGCAGCTTTGTAACTATTCCATGCACCCCAACAGTCTTCAGCATCAAACAAACCGCCAACCCAAAGCATGGCAGGTTTTATATTATATAATCCAACTCTTGCATTCCGTGCCTTCCACCAATCATCATACGTTGGATGCTGGTACATTTCATGCCAGAATTTAATACTGTCACCGATCATGGCAGCTAAATTCTTTAATGCGCCTGCCTGTAAAAAAAATTTGTAATTATCTTTTATGGGTGTCGTAAATCCATCGCCATAGTCTTTTGTCGGAGCCAGGTGTGGCTTACCAAAAGATGAGTAAAATGAAAATCCGTCCATTGCAAAAAATACACCCTTGTGGTGAAAGTCATCTCCAATGAACCAATCAGTTACCGGTGCCTGCGGACTTACCGCTTTTAATGCCGGGTGGCCACTCAATGCAGCTTCAGTAGAGTAGAAGCCCGGATAGGAAGTGCCTGCAACACCAACATTTCCATTATTGCCCGGAATATTTTTTACCATCCAGTCAATGGCATCATAGCTGTCACTCGCTTCATCTATATCTTTATTTGTTTTTTTATTTTTATTATAGGGGCGCACATCCATAAATTCACCTTCACTCATATAGCGGCCACGTACATCTTGTGTTACCAGGATATAATTCTCTTTTGCATAGGCAAAACGAAAGCTATTCCATAAAGATGAAAACTTATCTTCTCCATATGGCCAGCAAGAGTATGGAGTTCGTGTTAACAGGAATGGATGTTTTTCTGTTTGATCTTTTGGTATATAAAATGAAGTGAACAGTTTAATTCCGTCTCTCATGGTTATATAAGTTTCCTTTTTGGAATAATTATTTACAAACCATGTACTATCAGCGTTTTGAGCATAAATAACTGAATTAAAAAATAAAACCGAAATCAATACGAGAAACTTTTGCATATGCATTTAATTTTAGAATGCTAAATTTAGTAAATCTAACTGAGTAATGCTATGAATATAAATGAACAACTGATCAGCAGTTTTTATACTGCCTTTCAAGATCTCGATCATAAAAAAATGAATGCCTGTTATAGCGATGAGATCGTTTTTTTTGATCCTGCTTTTGGGTTACTCCGGGGAGATGAGGCAAGATCTATGTGGGAGATGCTTTGTATGAATGCAAAAGATTTTTCTTTGGTATTTGGAAACATCGTTGCCCTGGATGATCAGTATTATACCTGTGATTGGGTAGCCAGTTATACTTTTTCCAAGACAGGCAGAAGGGTAGTAAACAAAATAAAAGCACATATGATGATCGTTGACGGAAAGATCATCGAACATAGTGATGGATTCAGTTTGCACAAATGGAGTATGATGGCTCTGGGTTTCAGTGGTTGGTTATTTGGCTGGAATAGTTTTTTTCAAAATAAAATAAAAAAACAGGCAAGGAGGAATCTGGATAAGTTCATGCAACAAAAAAGTTGATCGTTTGCATAAGGAACAACTTTACAGATAGGCCTTTTAATTGTAAAACTGGATTTTTTTGTATATTTCATTATCGTTCACCCTTTAACATTAAAACCATGAACACAGAATTTATCAAAAACATTAATTGGATAGCTGTATTGTGTGGGGCATTGGGTTATTTTGCTTTAGGTGCAATATGGTATTCCAAGATACTTTTTTCCAAGCAATGGCTTATACTTACAAAGATCAATCCCAAAGATCCAAATGCAACAAAAGGAATGGGGTTGCTTATGTTTATGTCATTTGTATGGATGTTTATTACGGCGCTTGGAATTGCCATCATCCGCGACAGGGTTGGTGATATTTCGGGATGGCTTGGGGGTTTAAAACTGGGAACAATAACTGGTCTGTGCTTCGGTGTATCGGCCATCAGCATTTCTTATTTATATGAAAAAAGACCCTCAGGTCTGTATTGGATCAATGGCGGATATACTTTATTGGGAAATATCATTGCAGCAATTATCGTATGCAGTTGGGTATAAGATCGTTTAAGGGTTTAGCAATTAATAGCGACTTTAACCCTTAACGATCATAAACATGTATGATTTATTCAACCCTTGTTATTTTAACCATGTTCGTGGGTAAGTGTAATTCTACCGGAGTGCTTCCGGTATTGATCACAACATCATCTTTTTGTAAGAACCCTCTTTCTTTCAGAATATTTATCTGGTCAAAAATGATATCATCCAGGCTTTCTTCTTCTGCATAATAAAATGCCCTCACTCCCCAACTTAAGCTTAACTGGCTGATCAATGTACGTTCTTTACTGAAAATATAGAGTGGGCATTTTGGCCGGTAACTACTAAGCATAAATGCTGTATATCCGCTTTGTGTCATTCCTACAAGTGCTGTTGCTTCTGAATCTTTGGCTAATTTGCAGGCAGTATAACATATTGCGTCGCTTAAAAATGAAGGCGAATGTGGCTGAGGTGCCAACATATCTTCCTTATTGTAATCATACACTGTTCTTTCTACTTCCATGATAATTTTGCTCATGGTCTGTACAACCAGTGTCGGATATTTTCCGGTTGCAGTTTCACCACTGAGCATAACTGCATCTGCACCTTCCATAACTGCATTGGCTACATCACTCACTTCACTCCTGTTGGGTTTTGTACGGTCAAGCATGCTTTCCATCATCTGTGTAGCAACAATTACAGGCTTTGCCCTGTGCATGCATTTGCGGATAATGTCTTTTTGAATGATTGGAACCTGTTCAACAGGGATCTCTACTCCAAGGTCGCCCCGGGCAACCATAATGCCATCGCTTTCAACAATGATATCCCGA
>JANMMS010000089.1:0-19644 GCA_031373525.1 Ferruginibacter sp. | reverse complement strand
CAAGACTCACATAGGTTTTATCATTGTAAAGATCAAGTTCAACAGCATTTGGCAAATAAGGTTTTAGTACCTCAGGATTTACGGCATAATTGGCCATAATTAAATTTTCCCAACGGGCTGATAAAAAAGTATCGGTCATGTAATATTATTTAGCGTAACACTATCAGTATCTAAATTTTTAAGGAAGACATACCTCCATCAACGTGAAAAACTTGCCCGGTAATCCAGCTTGCCTTTTCGGAAAGTAAAAATGCTGCCATGTTTGCTATGTCCGCGGTTGTCCCAATTCTTTTTAGAGGATGACGAAGGGCGTTGGCTTCCTTTTTCTGTTCTGTATTTAATAAAGAAGCTGCTAAAGGAGTATCGGTTAAAGATGGCGCAATGCAGTTTACTCTGATATTTGGAGCATACTCTGAAGCCAGGGATTTGGTTAATCCTTCAATGGCGCCTTTGGAAGCTGCAACCTGGGTATGAAAAGGTAAGGCAGTTTGTACAGCAACGGTAGAAAATAAAACGATTGATGCATTGGCTGATTTCTTTAATCTTGGCAAAGCAAATTGCAACAATTTGATAGCTCCAATTACCTGCAATTTATAATCTGATTCAAAATCCGCAGGTTTAATTCTTTCAAAAGGTCTGAGGTTAATACTACCCGGGCAGTAAACAAATCCTGCTATTTCATCTGGTAAAAAGTCTAAAGAGAGGATATCGTCTAGAACATTCAAATGATGATAATCAACATTTGGAATTGCTTCAGCGGGTTTATTTTTATGGAAAGTAGCCGTTACCTGGTTGCCGGCGGCTGCAAGTTGTCTGGTCAATTCCTGCCCAATTCCACTTGAGGCACCAATTATTAAGTAATGTTGCATAATTGTTTTACATTTAAATAAACAACAATAAATGCAGTATTTAGTTTGATTATTCCAACTATTGGCTGGGTAAATTGTTAGAATGTTTTATTTAGCCAGCTAAATGATCAATATAAATTAATTCAGAAGAATTAATACAACAGCATTCAGGATTTGTTTTTCCTCATTTCTTTTAATGCCAGAAAAAAGCCTGCTCCGAATAAGAGGGTGATCAGCCCTGCAAAATATGGTATGAGTTCAGTCATTTTTCTTATTGTTTATCAGTTTTAAATAGATTCCAAAAGCCAATATGGATGGCACCCAAATGCCGATAAATATAGCTGAGGTTGCTTCTCCTTTGAAATACAATATTTCAGAGAAAATAAGCGAAAGGAACGCAGAGATAAATAATAATTTATCGGTGATTGTAAACTTATTAAGCATGACTTTATTAATTTTTAATTGTATAAATCAATTTATGTAATGCAATATAACAGAAAAGTATGGGTTTTGTTTATACCCCGTCTTTTTTCAATTTAGTAAACCATCTAAATAAGCGAATGGGTAATTTATCAGATGTGCATTGACATGAAAAAAATGTATGCGTTTAATAGCATAAAAAACAAAGCAGGCATTGAAACCCAAATACTATCTTTCATCTTTATCCTCACTGCAACACCAAGTAGCATTAATATTGCAAGTCCACCTGCAGAAATCAGTAAAAGAGGATGAAGCTTAAAACCTAGCAGCAGACCCAAAGCCCCCAATATTTCTAAAATTGCAGTAAGAGTTCCTGCTTTCTCAAGCCCAAATCGTTTGAATTCACTTTTCATTTGCGGGGATATGAAATAGGAAATTCCATAACCCAAAAAGGACAGGCTTGAAATAAAAATCAGGATATTAAGTAAATTCATTGCTACACTAATTTTAGTGATACCGCAGCAATGAAAAGACAAAGTATCAGCAACAACAAAGAGGGTAAATGCTTTTGCCAGGGATTGTGGGTTTTAAAGTGAAAATATTGGGCTGATAGCATTAAAAGAGCCAGTAAAATAGCTGGAATAAGTATTAAATCCGGATACCAAATGCCTGCAATCAGTAATGCAGATAAAGCTATTTTAGAGGCACCAATTATATTTCGTGTTAAGTCATTCAAGCCGAAATGCTTAAATTCTTTCACGATATTATCAAAACGAAATATCCAAACAAATAGTATTGACAAAGCAACAGTAAGTTGAGCGATGATAGTGTAATTTGTCATTTGTTTAAAGTTTATTTTATTACTTATTTATTAATTGATGCACAAAGTTTAAAAGTTTTGTCAAATTATGTTATATATTTTATTTCGCATGATTTGTTGGATTTTTCTGACCGGGTTGAACATACCCCAGGATATGACCAGGTATTTTATTTACTCAAAAATGAAGGATACATCCAAACAAGTTTTTCCTGAGCTCAGATATAATCACTCATAAGGGCATTTGTACCATCATCACTCATATTGGATGATAATGTAAGTAAGTCACGATGTTTTAAAATAATTATCTTAAAAAAAATTAAATTTTTTTACTATCGAGGCCTATTGAGTTTAAATTTTTCATAAAGATAGTTTGTATAATATTTATTTTTATCATAATACATAAGTTGCTACATAAACCTGATATGACTTATTCGTAACTTAAGCATCGTTTTTTTCTTGTGCAAGATACGCTTCAAATTTATTATGAATAAAAAGTATTGAGAGTCCAAAAATAATGGCAGCAACAATCAGCACAGTATTTAACAGGCCGCTTACAGAAAACGATAACCTGATTAATATAGTAGAAATGATGAAGCCTGAATTTCTGATAACCTTGTGGAATTCGTCGGTATGAAAAAAAGAAAATAGTAATAAAATGACATCTGTAATAATTAAAATGGTGAAAAACTGTTCAAAAAAGATGTTATTTATATTTTTGAAAGAAACACTTGTTTCATCTGATGTGCTGATAACTCCCAAAAGCCATTGCTGAAATGAATAAACAGCAACGAAAATGATTACGAGCACTAAAAAAAAAGCTAATACTTTTTTTAATTTAATGAACCTGTCTATGCTTTGAACATGGCGTTCATCTATTTCATTTGTTCTGTATATTTTTTTACTCTGTTTCAAGAACTGGTAAATTAGAAAAAACAGGAGTATTGATGCTATCAGGTCATAGGTAAACTGCAGGTCGTATTTAATTTTGAACCAATCATCTGAAAGAGACAAGGAGGAAAGATCTTTAAACAAACGCCTGATGATAATAAGCGTAATAATTTCATATTGCTTGCTTATGTAAGTGGTAATGGATTTCGGAAGATAATGAATCAGCAGATATACTTCATATACGAGGATAAACGAAAAAGGTGTATAGATAGCTGCTATAGGGTTTTTTAGTAAGTCTGAAGTTGTGTTCATTGATATAATACCGAAATCAACCAGATATATAATGGTAAGATGAACAAGGAAACTTGCAATGGCAATGATCAGAATAACGGTTTCACTTCTCCTTTTGGTTTTATCCGAAAGCAATTGTTGATAAAGCTTATTGTATTGTCTGTTAAGCATCATTCCGAAAAATTTAAAATTCTCTTTTTCAAACATAATAATTGTAATAATTGTTCTTCAGTTTCTCTGACAGTTTATTACACTTATTTTTTTGTGGTCATGCTTCAATTGAAGGATTCATATTTTGTTTAAAAGAATGTCCGGAAATAATAAAATGTATTAACAAAAAAAAGCAGATAAAAAATGCTGTCGATTTATTTCAAAAATTCAAACCTTTCAAAGAAATATTTGTTTAACAATTGGATAGTAAACATTAAACATTATAATGTTTAATTTATTGTCTCAAACGAATCATTTTAATTAATCAAAAAATTTAAAGCTATGTTCAAAAATTTGCTTCAAGTACATGCGATTGCAAACAACAACTATGTTGCATTTACTTTCTTTGTAGGCACAATGGCCATGATGGCCGCCTGTGTTTTTTTCTTTTTTGAAATGTCCAATGTTGACAAAAAATGGAGGACGTCCATACTTGTTTCCGGGCTCATCACCTTTATTGCAGCTGTCCACTACTATTACATGCGGGGTTACAATTTGGAAACAGGAGAGTCGCCGGTATTTTTTCGTTATGTTGACTGGATACTTACTGTGCCATTAATGTGTGTAGAGTTTTATTTAATCACCAAAAAAGCTGGTGGTAAGATTGCCTTACTGTGGCAATTGATTGCTGCGTCTGTAGTCATGCTTGTTACCGGTTACATAGGCGAAGCTATTTACGGTAAGGAAACACAAAGTTGGATTTGGGGCTTGATAAGCGGTATTGCATATTTCTATATTGTTTACCTGGTTTGGTTTGGTGATGTAGCTAAACTTGCAAACAATGCAGGTCCGGCAGTAGCTAAAGCTGTTAGAACACTTGGCTGGTTCGTACTCGTTGGATGGGCAATCTATCCGGTAGGCTACATTGCAGGAACAGAAGGAGGTTTGTTTGGAATTAAAATATGGCAGGGTCTTTCAATGGACATCGTGTATAATATTGGTGATGCCATTAACAAAATTGGTTTTGGTCTGGTGATCTATGCACTGGCTCAATCAGATAAATCAACTGCAACAGCATAATAAATTTTCAAAAAAGTGTGACATTAAATTGTCACACTTTTTGTTTTGAAAATCTTTTAAACAAAAAATTATGATACGGATTGTATTATTGATAGCCGGTTGTATCCTGCTCATTTTTCAGCAATACCTGATATCTATCAATACTTATTCTCAATTCATTATTTTTTTGACAGGTATTCTTTTGCTGGGTGTACCACATGGTGCAGCAGATTTGCTTGTTGCAAACCGCAATGCGGATGCAGGTAAAAAAGTGTTTTCAAGATTCAGGTTCCTGGCTATTTACATTAGCCGTCTTTTTTTATTTGCTGCCATTCTCTGGTTTTTTCCGGTTATAGGTAATTTATTGTTTATCTTTTTTGCAGCTTATCATTTTGGAGAAACCGATTTACATCAGTTCAAAACCAATACACTTCTGGGAAAGCTTTTTGTTATCTCATATGGATTAGTGATACTTGCAGTAATACTGCTGCATCACTTTGAAGAAGTAAAACCTGTATTTCAATTATTTGAAGCCGGTAAAAAAAATGCATTATTAATAAACTTGATAGACATAAACCGTTATTATATTTTATCTGTTACCGGCATCTTATTTTTTACGATCACTTTTATTTATTTTTTAAGAAATGGAAATACTGATATAAATGAAAAAGGTCAGTTCCTTGTTCGCTTTGCAGTCATTCTCTTTATTCTTTTTTACCTGCCCATGTTTCTAGGGTTTACATTTTATTTCGTTGTATGGCATTCAGTCATATCACTTACTAATATTGTTTTGTATTTAAGAAAGAGCAACACTTACTCCCTGCGTATTATCAGTAGGCAAATTTTGCTTTATAGTGTACTGGCCATCACAGGCATTGGCCTCTTTGGCTTAACCGGGTTTATGTTTATCAGCAGCAATGCTGTGGCAGGATATATTTTTCTGGGTTTAGCAGTACTCACTGTTCCGCATATGCAGATTATGCATGACATGTATAACAGTATACGGGTTCACAAACATGCTTTAACCTGATTAACTTTTATTAATTAACAAACACTTTCATAAACATTTAAAAAACAAAAAATGAAATCAATCAAAAAAATCGGACTTTTTTTAACAGCTGGATTACTTAGCCTGAATGTAATGGCACAAACAAAAAATGATATTGTAGATGTTGCTGCAGGTTCAGCAGATCATACTACTTTGGTTGCAGCAGTTAAAGCCGCAGATTTAGTGGCTACCCTTAAAAGCAAAGGACCTTTTACTGTATTTGCACCAACAAATTCAGCATTTGAAAAATTACCTGAAGGCACTGTAACCAGTTTATTGAAACCAGAGAGCAAGGCAGCATTGACAGGCATTTTGACCTATCATGTTGTACCTGGTATTTTAGATGCAAAAACAGTATTAGCTGCGATTAAAAAAGGAAAAGGCAAAGCCGTGGTAACAACGGTAGCCGGAGGAAAATTAACTGCTAGTGTAGAAAAAGATAAAGTTGTAATAACCGATGAAAATGGCGGTAAAGCTACAGTAACTACAGCTGACTTAATAGCAAGCAATGGTGTAATTCATGTAATTGACGCAGTATTGTTGCCTGAAGCCAAGTAATTATTAATCGGGTAATATTAAATTAACGGTTACTTTTTAAAAGCGTCCAATACTCTAAAGAGTAATTCAATCATCCGGCATGGTATAAGATACTGTGCCGGATTTTATTTATGAAAAGTCAAGCCGGAACTAAAGCTGACTTTACTTTCGCCCGGCTTGCAAAATTGTTTTGTTAATATCAGTTTCGGTCTTAGGAAGAAATTTTAAGTTCCAATTTGGTATTTGAAAACATTTATTACAATATTCTTGAAGAAGTAATTTTAATATCTGAATATTGCCATGATTTTTCAAAACGACTTTTGATTTCCTGATATTTTCTCCTGTTATCAATTTTTTCATAAGCATTCATTAAACCTTTTAAAGCCCAACCATTTTCACGATAGTTTTTTAGATCTTGCTCATATACTTTTACTGCTTCTATAAATTTTCCATTTTCAATTAATACGGCTCCTAAATGATGACGAACAGAAAAAAACCAGTCTGGGGGCTCATCATAATTCAAAGCATCTTCTTTTGCAACAGCCTCCAGCAGTAAAGAAATGGCGGTAGAATAATTATTTTCTTTGGCATTGATCTCTCCATCCAGGGTTTTAGATGCGATTATGCATAAATCAAAAACATTGTTAATACCCCAAATGGTCAGATCCTTTATCGTTGAATCCTTCATTATGTTTTTCATATCAAGAAGATGTTTCTTTGCCTCAACAATTTTATTTTCTGAAAGCATTGCCATGCCTTGTGCATAGTGCCAAACTACTAAAGGGTATTTTAAATCCTTTTCCGGTGCCGGTGAACGAAGGATGTCATTCCATAAACCAAGTTTGACCTCTACATACCAGGGAATGGAATAATAGTGCTGTAAAGTTGACCATGCAGGGTCACGCAATAACTTCTTATGTGCATGATCAGATGTTGCAAATGCACCTTTCATTGCAACTTTACTTTCACCGCTAAGAGTTGCACAAGCGGCAATAAAATGAAAATTGTGGGGGTAATATGCAAGAGGGTAAACTCCTTGTGCGTGACATGCTTCAACATACAAACTGTCGATCAAAATTGCTTTTAGGTTTGTAACAACTCCATCATGGTAACGTCCTGTCCTGATATAAGTATGAGATGGCATGTGCACAAGGTGACCTGAGCCCGGTACAAGATCACGAAGCAGATCGGCACTGGTTGAAGCTATTTCAGCATGTTGGGACATTTCTGTTGCATGTATATAAAAATGATTTACACCCGCATTACGTGGATCCAGTTTTAAACATTTTTCCAGTACAGCAATGACTTCAGGAGTCCAGGGTTGTATTGTTCCATCTTTTTGCCATAGGTTCCATGGGTGTAAATCCAAAAGCGACTCTGTAAAAAGAGAAGCAACCGTTATATCATTTGAATATTTTTGATAAACTTTCCGCATTGCATCAGCATATGAAGAATCTAATACAGAACGTGCAATGGTTGTATCATTATTATAGCGGTACGTTAACGCATCAATTAAATCCTTTTCTTTCTGTGTACAAGTTGCAGATCTATTTTTTGCTTTTTGAACAGCATCATAAGCCCGCAGAAAATTATCCTTTTCCATTCCGGCATTGTAATTTGGACCTAATACATAAGCAAAACCCCACCAGCACATGGCACAATTTGAATCCAGGCGGGCGGCTTCATAAAATGAACGGCCTGCTTCAGCATGATTAAAAGCAAAAGATAACATTAGTCCCTGGTTAAAATATTTCTGTACTTCTGCATTTTTTGTTGAGACGGTAAAATTAATCCCTTCCAAACCTTTAAATAGAGGGGCTTTTTTTCCGAAAGAATACCATGATTTGTCAGATACCTCCGGGCTGCAGCCAATAGGATTTGAATTTGGGTCAGCGATCTTTTCTTTTTTTTTGTCTGCCAATTGCTGATTACATGAACAAAACAAAATACTGAACCAGAAAATATAGAGAAAATTACGCATAACATTTCATTATAAAAGGGTTAATAAAAAGGTATTGAAAATAGAAGTTTTAAAATTCTATGTAACACAAGTTGGAGACTACTGTCTATGCTTTGTTAACTGCAAATTCATCCTTTAATCATTGTTAATTGTTATTTGTTTCAATGTTAATTTCAAACTAAAAAATCCAATGAGCCCTGCTATCAGAGATGAAATTAAAATTACAAATTTTGCATTATTAATTATAGTTTCATTATCAAATGCAAGAAGTGTTATAAATATTGACATGGTAAAACCTATACCTCCTAAAAATCCAACAGCAGCAATTGTTTTCCAGTTTAAGTCGTTTGGAAGTTTGCAAAGTCCAAATGATACAGCTAAAAAGGTAAATAGAAAAATGCCTATAGGTTTACCGGCAATGAGCCCTGCAGCAATTCCTATACTGTAATTTTGAGTGAGTGTTTGACCTATGTCGCCACTTAAAATAATAGCTGTATTTGCTAATGCAAAGATTGGTAAAACAATGAACGCAACAGGTTTATGTAAAAAATGTTGCAAAATATATGAAGTAGATTTTTCGTTACCATTTCCAAATGGAATTGTAAAAGCCAATAGAACCCCGGTAATGGTGGCATGTACACCCGAATGAAGCATAAAATACCACATGGCAATACCTCCAATTATATATGGAATCAGGTTTCTGATTTTTAGGCGATTGAAAACTAAGAGTAAAGTAAAAATTCCTAAGGAAATAAAAAGATTTGTCCAAAGAAGTGTTTTAGTATAGAATACGGCAATTATTATTATCGCTCCTAAATCATCAATTACCGCTAATGCTGTTAAAAACACTTTCAAAGAAGTTGGTACTCGGTTTCCTAATAAAGATAAAATTCCTAATGCAAAAGCAATGTCAGTCGCCATGGGAATACCTGCACCTGATTGTGTAGCAGTTCCAAAGTTAAAAAGCAGAAAAAGGCCAGCTGGAATTATGATCCCACCTAAAGCTCCAAAAATTGGTAACAAAGCGTCTTTTAAATTTGAAAGTTCTCCCTGATAAATTTCTCTTTCCAGTTCTAAACCAATCAACAAAAAGAAAATGGTCATTAATCCGTCATTCACCCAATGTTCAATACTGTGTCCTGAAAATTGAGTTTGCCAAAAATTGTGGTAGTCTGTCCCAAAATTTGAATTGGCAAGTGTCAACGATAAAATAGTGCAACCGATTAAGATCAATCCGCCTGCTTTTTCGCTGTCAAAAAAATCTTTAAATAATTTGGTTAGTATCATTTTATTTTTTTTCTCAGGTCTGACTCGCAAAAACCTTAATGTTATGTGGTCGTTTTTTTTCTTGCTGTAATTATGGTATGAATTTCTATCGCTGTTTCTGATTTTTTATAGTCCACTTTAAATATTTTTAATTCTTCAAATTGGCTTTGAAAAAGTTGTTTTGTCAGCTCGCCTGTACTATAATAATGAAAGTAAACTCTGTCACCACTGCTTCCAATTTGAAAACCTGATTTATTCGGGTCGCCTTCTACAAAACTTAAATATATAAATCCTTTTTCATTTAGTAAATCGTAACAGTCTGAAATAAGTTTTACACTGTCAGTATGTGATAAATATGGTAAACAAAATCCACAAACTATTCCATCGAATTTTGTTTTAAGTTCACTAATATTTCTACTGTCCATTATAGCGAAACTTGCTGTCTGATTGTTCTTTTTTGCAAGTTCTATCATATTTGGAGCAATGTCTATTCCTAAAATGTCCAGGTCAGGCCTTTTTGATAGAAGATACTTTGTAATGTTTCCTGGTCCACAACCTATTTCTAATAGTTTGGCTTTGTCTTTTCCAATTGAGTTACAAATAAAATCGTAGGTGTTATCATACAAGTCCAGGTCCATAAACTTTTCTTGATATAGTGAAGCAACTTTATTCCAGGTTTCAAAAGTTTCTTTATATCTGTCCATTATTAGGTTGACTTTGAAATTTTCGTTAATGTTTAGCATTTTCTATACTGGGAATTAGGTCTTATGTATGAGTGAATAGAATGCTTTTTAATTTCTTGCTGTAAAATATTCTTTTATAATAAATGATGTATTCTATAAATAAAGTTAATTAAATAGACTTTACTGGTACAATAAAAAGTTGCATGTTGTCAGAATTAATGCCTGTGATCTGTAATATCACAGCTTAGCTTGCCCTAACATAGGCACTGTAAAATACTTTCAGTAGAATCCACTGTTTTGCATTTTCAACTTATAATATTCCTGCCAATATTTTTTCTTCAATGAATAATTTGTAACTTATCAAAAAATATTTCATGCACTTATTAAGACTGGTATATCTTTCATCTTGTTTTATTTTATGTTTATGCAATATCTTTTATGCCCAGACACCCAAATTGGTTGTCCCCATTGGACATACAAGGGAAGTTACCGCTGCAACTTTTAGCCCCGATGGTAAAAAAGTTTTGACAGTGTCGGCAGATGGTACTGCAAAACTCTGGGATGCAGGATCCGGAACCTTATTGAAAGATTATAAATCAGGCGGAGACGCCAGTGCTGTTAATGTTACTGCAGCATCATTCAGCCCGGGAGGAAATTATGTTAACATCAATTATGAAGATCGGAATTTGACCATCTGGGAAACAGTTTCCGGAAAGTTAGTCTGGGACTGGAACGGCACAGCCAGTGATGATAATGTTCCTGCCAGATTCGTTCATGATCATTTTAGCCCCGATGGAAAAAGAATCGCTATGTTCTCACCTTATCACGGAGATACAGTTACAAAAGCAACGGGGCCTGTGATCTATGACAATAAAACCCAACGCCCCGTTTTTATTTTACGTGGACATAAAGCCAGTGTAACTTCATTGTGTTACAGTGCCGATGGTAAGTACATCATTACAGCATCGGCAGACAATACCGTTAAAACCTGGAATGCGGCAAATGGAAAGATGATTTCAAATAGCAGGTTTAGAACAGATTCATTACAGGTATTATGGACCATACCTAACAGCAGCTCAGTTATGGTAACGGTTAAGGGTGTAGCAGTAATCATTGATATCCTTACAGGTAAACAAACAATGCTGGAAACAGAAAGATCAGTTTTGCAGGATGATTTTACTTTCCAGGTAGATGGAAATGGAAATTTCATTGCTGGCCTTTCGGGTTACTACCAATCAACAGATGATGATCTGAAGAAGGCGTATGAAAAAATTACTGTGTGGAACGCACGGTTGGGGAAGCAGATCTATAATAGATCAGGGCTTGCAGAATACGATGATTGTGTGTTGTTCAGCCAGGATGGGAAAAAGATCATCCTGATCAATGCAGACAGTACAGTTAGTATTACAGATGCAGCAACAGGTAAATTATTATTCAGACTGGATGGGTTTACTAACCTGGTCAGAAAAGCCGCATTCACTGCAAATAATGAAAGGATCATGACAACGTTATGCGACAGATCTACTTTGATCTGGAATGGCAATACCGGTAAACTGAATCCCGCTTTGAGTAACGATACTTCAGTGATCAATGCAAGTTATGACAATGACAATATTTTATATGATATGACCAGCAAAAAGAAGTTCTTTGATATGCGTCAATTAAAGAATTTTTACCAGCCCAGGTTTTCCGGGAATAGTTCCAGCATCTATGCTGACCAGCGTAACAGATCGGTTTCCATTTGGAATGCATCCGACGGAAAATTTATAACAACCATTGAACAAAATGAACAGATCATCAATGATGCAGTGATCAGTGATGACGGGAAATTGATTTTAATTGTTTCGGCTGACCATGCTGCAATATTATTTGATATCAATTCCGGTAAATATATCAGCGAATACAAAGGCAGGTCGATCCCGGTTAAAAATGCCTGGTTCAGTAAAGATAACAGCCATCTGTTCATATTAACCGACCAGGGTGAGAAGGTATTGAATACTATAAATGGAAAATTAATTACAGATACAACTGAAATACATCATTTACAAAAAGTAAAGTTTAAGCCTTTGACAGAAAAAGAAACGGGTTATCATCAAATGATCAGCCCCGACGGCAGTTTATCATTGAACTGGGCACCCGATATTGTACAACTAACATCATTACAGGGCCGGGAAGAAGGAATGATGAACTCAAACGGGCTTGGGCCGCAAAACGGACGTATGGACCATGTGGTGAGATCAGTTGAATTTAGTCCCGACAGTAAGTTGCTTTTATTAACACTTGAAGATAATACTACGAGGATATTTGATATAAAAAAGGATAAATTCATTTCCACGATTATTTTATTTGACAGCACGGATTACATTAACCAGTTATGGAATGGATATTACCAGGTTACACCCAACGCTGCTAAATTGCTCAATTATTTAACCAACGATTCAAAGCTGATCAGTTTTGAACAACTGGATGTAAAATACAACAGGCCTGATATCGTATTAAGAGCAATGGGCAACAAAGATTCTTTATTGATCGCATCTTATTACAACGCTTATATCAAGCGGATCAAAAAACTGGGTATTGATACTACAGCTTTTCGTGATGATTATAATATACCAGAAGCAGATCTTTCAAACAAGGATGGAATTGCTGCTGTACAAACAAATAATAAACTTACTGTTCACATCAATGGTTCCGATAGTAAGTATTTATTGGACCGTTTTAATTGCTGGATCAATGAAGTGCCGCTGTTTGGTATGAAAGGGATCAGGATCAGGAATCAAAATAAGTTTAAACTGGATACAATTATTACGATCATCCTTTCGGAAGGCGATAACCGCATTGAAACTTCTGTAACCAATATCAATGGCATTGAAAGTTACCGCAAACCACTGCTGGTAAAATATGTTCCGGAAAAAGCGGAAGATGCAAAAGTATATTTCATCGGTGTTGGCATCAATGAATTTGCCGACAGCAATTATAATTTAAAATGGTGCGTGCAGGATATCAGGGATATGATAAGATCTATGCGTTTAAAATATGGCGACAAACTTGTGATCATTGATACACTTTTTAATGAAAAAGCCACACGCACTAATATCAGGAATTTAAAACGAAAATTATTTTATACGGGTGTAAATGATAAAGTGATCTTCTCCTATTCCGGACATGGTTTATTATCGAAGGATTATGATTATTACATTTCATCTTATACCGTCAATTTCAGCAATCCCGAAGAAGGCGGTATACCGTATGATGAGATCGAGAATATGCTGGATTCCATTCCTGCCCGTAAAAAAATATTATTCCTCGATGCCTGTAACAGCGGTGAAGTGGATAAAGAAGAAATGAATAAGATTCAATCAGCTTCTGCCGGTCTTGCAAAGAACAGCACCACGGTAAATACATCAAGCAGGGGAGTTGTTGTAACCAGTACATCAACAGAAGCAAGGGTTGGTCTGCAGAATAGTTTCGACCTGATGCAGTCATTGTTTGTGAATGTAGGCAAGGGAACAGGTACTGTGATCATTGCTGCATCCGGAGGTGTTCAGTTTGCACAGGAAAGAAGTGAACTGGGGCATGGTGTGTTTACATATAGTGTAATAGAAGCAATGAAAAAATTTCCTGAAATAAAAATTTCAAACCTGAAAAAATATATCGGTAACCGTGTACTTGAACTTACCAATGGTTTACAAAAACCTACCACCAGGAATGAAACAATTGCGGTGGATTGGAATGTTTGGTAACTAGTACCGCCACGGCCTGGTGTTTTCACAAGCGGGAAATGTATTGCAAAATTCATCCTTATTGATTCAGAAATCCTTTAAAACTACCCTTAACAAAAACTGTATCAATATTGTTGTAGAAATCTATACAAACCGCATTGAAATATCCTTCAGCATAGTAGTTTCCAACCATTTTAGTTATAGTAACACTGTCACGATCATAAATTTCTTTCATATAATATGATTGGCCTGGATAAGATTTTATACGTGGTACATAAGTGCATTTAATATTATAAGTGCCTGCTTTTTTTACAGATGATGGAAATGTACCGGTAGGTGTTATATCAAACCAAACATTACCACTACTATTATTATCAGTACAAGAAACCTGATCTATACCATATAGTAATGCCCCCCCGATATATGCATTACGGTCGTTTCCACTTAACTTTATTGTATCTGATCGATGAATGACCGTTACGTTAACTTGATTGTTTACTTGTAAAGTTGGATTCGCACCTTCATATTGTTTCTTACATGAAATAAAAAGAAGCACCAGGATTGAATAAAGTATTTTTTTCATTGTTATAAGTTTTATGATGTAAAGCTAAAAAATAGGTGCAGTCGGTTCCTCCGCCCCGGGCTGATGTTCCTTCCGGTAAGCAGGTTTTCACAAACCGGCTATTTCAATAGACTTATCGATCCAAAAACCCTTTAAAAGTACCTTTAACAAAAACAGAATCTGAAGTGTTTCGGATCTTACAAACAGCATTAAAATAACCTTCAGCATAATTACCACTCATAGTAGTAAATGTGATACTTCCGGGATCATACACACCAATATTTTCATAGATCGGGCTATTTTGCGAAATTATATTTGGCCTGAATTCGCAACTGAAAATAGTATACGTGCCCGGATTACTGATACAACCGCCAGGAAGACTAAAAGAAACACGTTGATTATTTAAATCAGTACCATATACGTAAGTTGAAATACCATAAACATCACATCCTGTTTTTGCATTCCAACCACTTGCGTTTATCTTCGTTGTATCAGATCCATGAATGACCGTTGCGATAAATTGATTGTTTACATACAAAGCACCCGGTCCATTAGCTTCTTTTTTGCATGAAATAAAAAGAAGAACCAGAATTGCATAAAGTATTTTTTTCATTATTATAAGTTTTAAGATGTAAAACTAAAAACGGATGCATCCGGTTCCTAATTGATCATTACTAAACGATTGACAATTATTTGCAGAAAATGCAAATAATAAAATGATGCGGAGGGATTTTAGTATTTTTTACTTATTTCCGAATTGTAGAGAAGCCATGAACGAATGGAAATTTACCAAATGATGAATAATGGTATATTGTATAAGTGTGCGACGCCACTAAAGCAGAGATATGCACTAAAGCTTGGTCAATAAAGATTATTATTCTGACAACAATCAATCTATCTGATTGGTAACTCATTAAATCGCTTTCCCCTCGCCTTTGGAGAGGGGGTTGGGGGTGAGGTCAAAGTGAAGCCAATAAAAATTCCCTCCGAAGAATCGGAGGGAATTCTCTTTAACCCTTAAAACAACCAACATAAAATCAGTTGATTGTTATATATACGTTTGGTTTGATAAAAAGGTTTGCTCAATAGTGTTATTTTTTTTCGCCGTGGTCGGTGTCCTCACCGACCACATTCTTTCCCCATGGTCAGTGTGTTCACCGACAATAGATTTTATATTACACCAATGCAAGTTCCAGTACCTGCAACATCGTTTTCACATAATGAAATTTAATACCCTTAATAAACTGCGGGTTTATCTCTTCCACATCTTTTTCATTGTGCCAACACATGATGATCTCCTTTATGCCCGAACGCTTGGCAGCCAGCACTTTTTCTTTGATTCCACCAACCGGCAATACCTGCCCACGCAAGGTTATTTCACCCGTCATGGCTAAGTAAGGCTTTATTCTCCGGCCGGTAAATGCACTGGCCAGTGCTGTCATCATGGTTATACCTGCACTGGGGCCGTCTTTTGGTACAGCACCTTCGGGTATATGAATATGAGCATCTTTTTTATTGAATTCTTTAGGATCAATGCCTGCTTTTTTTGCATTGGCTTCCAGCCAGGTAAGCGCTGTACTGGCACTTTCTTTCATCACATTGCCAAGGTTTCCGGTCAGTTTCAATTCACCTTTTCCTTCACTCAACTGGGTTTCAATAAACAGGATATCACCACCAACATAGGTCCAGGCGAGTCCTACTGCAACCCCCGGCATATTTGCCATCTTGTACAATTCATTGCTGTACCTGGGTCGGCCAAGGATTTTTTCAATATCATTTACGGTGATCGTAGCTTTCAGTTTTCCCTTCATTACCAGTTCCTTTGCCTGGTAACGCATTACACTGGCAAGCTGGCGGTCAAGTTCACGCACGCCGCTTTCCCTTGTATAATCAGTGATGATCTTTTCAAGCACAATATCACTTAATTTAAATGAAGGCGGATTTCCTGCTGAACCTATCGTCAACCCATGCATTTCTTTTTGTTTGGGCAACAGGTGGCGCTTGGCAATTTCTATTTTTTCCTCAATGGCATAACCACTGAGGTCAATGATCTCAAGGCGGTCACGCAAGGCAGGTTGTATGCTGGCCAGGCTGTTTGCAGTAGCAATGAACAAAACCTTACTCAGGTCATATTCCAGTTCCAGGTAATTATCATAAAAGCTGTTGTTCTGTTCCGGATCCAGCACTTCCAGTAATGCAGAAGACGGATCGCCACGGTTATCAGCACCTACTTTATCAATTTCGTCCAGTATCATTACTGGGTTACTTGATTTTACTTTGCGTATAGACTGTATGATCCTTCCCGGCATAGCTCCGATATAGGTCTTGCGGTGGCCTCGTATTTCACTTTCATCATGCAATCCACCCAGGCTTACCCTTACATATTTTCGGCTGATGGCGGAAGCTATACTTTTTCCTAGGCTGGTTTTTCCAATGCCAGGAGGTCCTATAAAGCATAAAATTGGACTTTTCATATCACCTTTTAGTTTCAATACAGCCAGGTATTCAAGTATGCGTTCTTTTATTTTATTCATGCCGTAATGGTCATGATCCAATATTTTTTTTGCTTTTTTTAGGTCGTAAGAATCTGCGGTGTATGATTCCCAGGGCAAGTCCAGCATCAGGTCCAGGTGATTATACACTACAGAATAATCAGGTGTAGAAGGATGCATACGTTCTAATTTCTCAACCCCTTTGTTGAACATGTCTTTTGCAGCTGCAGGCCATTTCTTTGTCTCGGCTTTTTTCTGCATTTCTTTCACTTCAGCCACATTATCGCCACCCAGTTCATCTTTGATGGCTTTCATCTGTTGTTGCAAAAAGTATTCACGTTGCTGCTTATCCAGTTCTGCACGTGTTTTTGTGGTAACCTTGTTTTTAAGTTCTGCATATTGCAGTTCAGTATGCATCAGGTTCATCAGCAATTCAGCACGGGCTTTGAGGTTACTGATCTCAAGCAGTCTTTGTTTTTGTTTCAGATCACTGTGCAGGTTGCTGCTTACAAAATGTATAAGGAAAGAAGGGTTCTCTATATTTTTTAAAATGATGGCTGCTTCGCTGGGCAAGTTAGGTGAAAGGCCCACGATCTGTCCTGCAAGATCTTTGATACTACTGACCATGGCTTTGAAATCAGGGTCGTCTGAGCGGTTCTCATCATCAAGGATCTTAATGGTAGCTTTAAAATAAGGGTCTTCAGATATGATCTCTTCAATTTTAAACCGTTTACGCCCCTGAATGATGATCGTTGTTCCTCCATCGGGCATTTTGATGAGCTTCACAATTTTAGCAACAGTACCAATATCTTCCAGGTCGCTAACAGTAGGTTCTTCAATATTGCTGTCTTTTTGCGCTACAACACCTACCAATTTGTCAGCCTTATAAGCATCTGTAACAGCCTTGATGCTTTTATCACGTCCAACGGTGATCGGTATTACAACCCCTGGAAAAAGGACAGTATTTCTAAGAGGTAATATGGGTAAAGTATCGGGTATCGGTTGCCCGTCGGCGTTTTCATCCTCTTCTTCATTCAAAGGAATGATGGGCATGAATTCCATTTCATCTTCAGCATTATTCATATAAAAGTTGTTATCCATAGATTTTTGTTAGTGAGTCAGTTTGACAAAAATAGTTAGTTAAAAGCGTATTTTTTTGAATGGATGTTATAATGTCAAGATTAGTGCCAATAAGTAGGTAGAAGGTGAAAGGTAGAAGGTTTAAGTTAGAAGGCCCTAAACCTTCCACCTTAAATAACTATTTTTGTCTAATGCACATACATTGCACCCAAAATGAACAAATGATCCTGAAGAAGATCGGTGAAGCCGCTCGTTCCCTGGAAATGGATTGCTATGTCATTGGTGGTTTTGTACGGGATAAGATATTAGGCAGGCCAACAAAGGATATAGATATAGTTTGTATTGGCGATGGAATAAAACTGGCAGAAGAAGCTGCCAAACTATTCAATCCACAACCACAAGTAAATTTTTTTAAAAATTTTGGTACAGCACAAATAAAAATTCAATTGCTTCAACAAAAAGCAGAAAATAACGAATCGAAAAGTACCAATAATACTCCAGTTCCCTCTCCTTCGGAGAGGGGTTGGGGTGAGGTCTCTCAGGTCTTCGACATCGAATTCGTCGGTGCCCGCAAAGAATCATATAATTTCGACAGCCGCAAACCGGCAGTTTCAACCGGTACACTGGAAGATGATCAGAACCGTCGCGACTTTACCATCAATGCACTTGCCATATGCCTGAATGAAAAAGGTTTAAATACCAAACAGGTAGAATTTGGTGAATTACTGGATCCTTTTGGCGGTATGAAGGACCTGGAGAACAAGATCATCAGAACACCATTGGCACCCGATCAGACTTTTAGCGATGATCCGTTACGGATGATGCGTGCCATCCGTTTTGCCACACAACTTGATTTTGTTATTGAAGCAGAAACATTGGCTTCAATAGCCCGCAATGCAAAAAGAATAAAAATAGTCAGTGGAGAGCGAATTGCCGATGAACTCAATAAGATATTGTTAACTAAAAAACCTTCTATTGGTTTTGATCTTTTGTACAAAGCAGGCCTGTTGGAGATCATATTTCCTCAAATGACTGCACTGGCAGGTGCTGAATATATTGATGGCATGGGGCACAAAGATAATTTTTATCATACCCTGCAGGTGGTAGATAATATTGCTGTAAATACAGATGATCTTTGGCTACGCTGGGCAGCAGTATTACATGATATTGCCAAGCCGCCTACAAAAAAATTTGAAGAAGGCCATGGCTGGACATTTCACGGGCATGAAGTGGTGGGAGGGAGAATGGTTCCAAAAATATTCACCCAGTTAAAACTTCCGCAAAATGAAAAGATGAAGTTTGTACGAAAGCTGGTCGAGATGCACCTGCGTCCCATCAGCCTGACTAAAGAGAATATAACAGATGCTGCTATACGAAGATTGATATTCGATGCCGGTGAAGACATGGAGTCATTGATGATGTTGTGCCGTGCTGATATCACTTCAAAGAACAAACAAAAAGTAAAACGATTCCTCGAGAATTTTGAAATGGTGCTGGAGCGTTGTGCTGAAGTGGAAGAAAAAGATCATATCCGCAACTGGCAGCCGCCGATCAGTGGTGAAATGATCATGCAGCAATTCAATTTACAACCCGGCAGAACAGTTGGTATCATAAAAAATGCCATCAGGGAAGCCATACTCGACGGTGTTATACCAAATGAGTTTGATGCGGCACATAAGTTTATGATGGAGAAAGCAGAAGAGTTGGGAGTTCATAGTTCATAGTTCATAGTTCATAGTTCATAGTTCATAGTTCATAGTTCATAGTTCATAGTTCATAGTTCATAGTTCATAGTTCATAGTTCATAGTTCATAGTTC